>CALQTN020000041.1 GCA_943333505.2 Asaia bogorensis
GCCACCGCTGCGTCCTGGGTCCGTGGGCTTGCCCAGGCAGTGCGGTTCCATCTTCGCCCACTGGGCATCAGTCAATATAAAGCGTTCCATACAAAGCTTGAATCACACTCCAAGCCGCGCCGGAACCCTCAATCTCAACAGACCCTAGGCCGCCCACGCGCGCTGCATCGCCGGGCGCGCATTCAGGCGCTGGATATAGGCGGACACATTGGGAAGTGCGGAAATATCGGCCCCAAGCCGCGCGGCAACCGTGCAGGCATGCCCGGTCATGATGTCGGCGCCACTGAATTCGCCAGCGAGGTAGTCGCGGCCGACAAGACCCGCATCAACCGCGGTCATCATGCGGGACAGCAGTTTCGTCGCACGATCGACATTGACCTGGTTGCGCCGGTCCGGCGGCAGCAGGATGGTTTCGACGACGATGATGTTGACCGGTGGCATGATCATGCCCTCGGCGTAGTGGAGCCATTGCAGATAAGCGGGGAATTCGGATGACGCCACATCGGGTGCGAGGCGCCCGTTGCCATAGCGGGCGAGAACGTATTGCACGATGGCGCCGGATTCGAAGATCGTAACATGACCGTCTTCAAGCGCCGGGACCCGCCCCATCGGGTGGGTCTTGAGGTATTCCGGCGCGCGCATCTTGGCGTCGCCAAGTTTGAACTTCTCAATTTCGTAGGACAGGCCGAGTTCTTCCAGCAGCCAAACGATGCGTACCGAACGGGTGTTGGGCGCGTGAAAGATTTTCACCAGTGTTTCCTAATTTCAGTTTCCCTAGCGGATATGTGTCGTCCGCCAGGGGAAACTGTCAATCGATCAGGTCGCGGGCGCGATTTTGTCCTGGGTGTTGGTGTCAAAATCGCTGGCATCATGGCGTTCGTGCAACTGGCTGGAAAGTTCGCCGGTCGCGCGATTGACCATCCGGCCACGTTGCACCGCCGGGCGCAGCGCAATCGCGTCAGTCCAGCGCTGCACGTTCTTGTAACCGTCAACTTGCAGGAATTCACCCGCGCCATAAACAAGGCCCTTCGCCAGCGCGCCGTACCACGGCCACACCGCCATGTCGGCGATGGTGTAATCAGCACCGCCGAGATATTCGCTTTCGCCCAGACGACGGTCCAGCACATCCAACTGGCGCTTCACCTCCATCGCAAACCGGTCGATCGCGTATTCGATCTTGGTCGGCGCATAGGCGTAAAAATGCCCAAAGCCGCCACCCAGATACGGCGCGCTGCCCATCTGCCAGAACAGCCACGACATGCATTCGGCGCGGGCGGCGGGCTCAGTCGGCAGGAAGGCGCCGAATTTTTCCGCCAGATGCACCAGGATGGCACCCGATTCGAAGATCCGGATCGGCGTCGGGCCGCTGCGGTCCATCAGCGCCGGGATTTTCGAGTTGGGGTTCACATCGACAAAGCCACTGCCGAACTGGTCGCCCTTGCCGATGCTGATCAGCCAGGCGTCGTATTCGGCGCCCTTGTGGCCGAGGGCGAGAAGTTCCTCAAACATCACCGTCACCTTCACGCCGTTGGGCGTGGCGAGCGAATAGAGTTGGAACGGATGCTTTCCGACCGGCAATTCCTTGTCATGGGTGGGGCCGGCAATCGGGCGGTTGATGCTGGCGAAACGGCCGCCATTTTCCTTATTCCAGGTCCAGATCGCGGGTGGGGTGTATTCGGTCACAATGGAAACTCCCGATGGTTTAAGCGAGTATTTCGGGATGATCGGCGACAAATCAATGTCTGGCGAAGCAGGGGTGATGCGATGGCGGCCATCGGAGGGCGGGCGCGGGCATTCGCCGAAAATGGTCAACATCCCGCATGCCCTGTTTGACAGCCGCACCGGGCGCGAGCCACGCTACCATATTAGCATTGATGAGCTGCCGGACTGGGCCTATGCCGGCGCAAGCCTCGGGCCGCTCAAGGGATACCCCGGCGTGGTGTGGCATCGCCCACGCAAACCAAAGACATCAGAACAGGATTGATCAGGCATGGAATACACGACCCTCGGCCGCACCGGCTTGCGTGTGAGCGTGGCAGGACTTGGCTGCGGCGGCTTCAGCCGGCTGGGCATTTCAACCGGCAAGACGCCGGCCGAAGCAGTGGCGCTGGTCCGGCTCGGCATTGATTGCGGGATCAACCTGATCGACACCGCCGCGCAATATGGCACCGAGGAAATCGTCGGTCAGGCGATCCGCGACGTCCCGCGGGACAGCGTGGTGGTGGCCACCAAGTTCATGCCGATTGTGGGCGATGTCGCCCAAACACCCGCACAGCTGATCGCCGGGCTGGAGGCGTCTTTGCGCCTGCTGGGCACCGACTATGTCGATATTTTCCAGCTTCACGGCGTGGCGCCGGGCCAGTACGACCTTGCGATGTCGCTGGTGCCGGCAATGCAGAAGGCGCGCGACCAGGGCAAGATCCGCTTCCTCGGGATCACGGAATCGGGCGGCGGAGACCAGACGCATGGGGTTTTACGACAAGCCACTGCAGACGGCGTATGGGACGTGGTGATGGTCGCATTCAACATGCTGCATCGAACTGCGAGCGACACTTTGTTCCCGCATACCCAGGCGCAGGGCGTTGGCACACTGGTGATGCATGCCGTTCGCAGCATTTTCGCGCGGCCCGATTTCCTTGCCGCCAGCATTCGTGAACGCGCAGCCGCCGGCGAGATCCCGGCCGAGTTGTTGGCAAGCGATGCGCCGCTCGACTTCCTGGTTCACCCAGGCGGCGCCGCGAGCCTGACCGAAGCCGCTTATCGCTTCGCCCGACACGCCGCCGGGGTCGACGTGGTGCTGTTCGGCACCGGCAGCGCCGAACATCTGCGCGCCAATGTTGCCGCCTTGTCCCAGCCCGCGTTGCCACCCGCCGATCTGGCGCGGTTTTTCGCACTGTTCGGCAAGGTCAGCGGGCTGGGGCTGGAAAGCCCACCCAGCGCCAAACCCGCACCCGCCCAATAGGAGCCCGCCATGGCCGTCATCGACCGCATCGCCGCATTCCACCCCGAGATGACGGCGTGGCGGCGCGACTTCCACGCCCATCCCGAAATCGGCTTTGAGGAAGTGCGCACCAGCGCCATCGTCGCCGAAAAGCTGCGATCCTGGGGGATTGAGGTCGTGGAAGGCTTCGGCATCACCGGGCTGGTCGGGGTGATCCAGGGGCGGCCGGGCAATCGCAAGATCGGGCTCCGTGCCGATATGGACGCGCTGCCGATGCCGGAGTTGAACGACTTCGCGCATCGCAGCACCAATACCAATCGGATGCATGCGTGCGGGCATGACGGGCACACCACCATGCTGCTGGGCGCGGCGCGCTACCTCGCCGAAACCCGCAATTTCTCCGGGACCGTGCATCTGATTTTCCAACCCGCCGAAGAAGGGCTGACCGGGGCTGCGGCAATGCTGCGCGACGGGTTATTCGCGAAATATCCGTGCGATCAGGTTTATGGAATCCACAACGCGCCGAATTTGCCGCTCGGCACTGCGGCCATCCGGTCCGGCACGGTGCTGGCGGCGGTGGATTATTTCACCATCACCCTGAAGGGCCGCAGCAGCCACGCGGCATCCCCGCATCACGGCCTCGATCCGCTGCCCTGTGCGGTGCAGGTCTATAGCGCGCTGCAAAATCTGGTCAGCCGGCGGATGGACCCGCAAGACACGGTGGTGCTGTCGATCGGCATGTTCAACGCCGGCACCTCGCAGATTGTTATCCCCGAAACCGTCGAAATGCGCGGCACCATCCGCACCTTGAAGGCCGGGGTGCGCAAGGCGATGGATGATCTGTTCCACCAGACCGTGCGCGGCCTGGCTGCGGCGCATGGGGTGGAACTGATTTTGGACTACGCGCGGTCCTACCCACCGACGATCAACACAGCCGAGGAAGCGTCCGCCTTCGAGGCGGCCGCGCGCGATGTGGTGGGCGACGCGCTGATCAAGACCGACCTGCCAGCACTGACCGCCGGCGAGGATTTTGCCTACTACCTGGAAAAAGCCCCCGGCGCCTTCATGCTGCTGGGGCAGGCAACCCCGGAACACGGCAATGTTCCGGTGCATAATGGCCGGTACGACTTCAACGACGACTTGCTGCCAATCGGCGCGAGTTGCTTCGCGCGACTGGTCGAACAACAGCTTGGCGCCTTTTAGAGCATGATGACCGCTGATAGGCGCGGTCATCATGCTCTAATACCAACCGCCCTAACCATTGACCGATGCCCAGTCCCTTTTTCCGATTGATTGAATGCGTTCCGGATCATCGACCATGAACTTCCAGGCTTTCGCACATGCGAGGACGATATCGTCATAGGTGTTCCACACCAAGTTGCAGAGTTTGTTTGTGCGCAGATAGGCCCAGACGTTCTCCATTGGGTTGAGTTCTGGCGCATAGGGCGGCAAGTGCAGCAGTGCGATGTTGTCCGGGACAATCAATGCTCCACCGGTTTGATGCCATCCGGCGCCATCGAGTATAAGCAGCGCGATCGCGCCAGCGCTGACCTGGGCGCTGATTTCTTGGAGATGTTCATTCATGGCTTCGGTATTGACCGCCGGCATGATGATGGCGGCGCCGACGCCGCGCGCGGGACAGATGGCGCCGAACAGGTGAACGCTGTCGTGGCGGTTGTCGCGCACCATCGCCGGGCGATCCCCGATCGTTGCCCAGATATAGGCGTGGGTGCCCTTTTGGCCTACCCGGGCTTCATCGGCGAACCACACCTCGACGGGTTTACCAGCGCCGGCGGCCGGCAAGACATCCCTTACCAGGTCAGCGAAGTTTTTTTAAAAGCCTGCTGGGCGGCTTCGTCTTTCTTTGGATGAAAGGGGCGTGGTTGCAGCCGCGTCAGACCGAGCTTGCGCAACCACTTGCCGATCGTACGTTCCGAAACCGTGACCGCGAACCGGTCCGCCACCTCGTCACGCAGATCAACACAGCGCCAGCGCACCACGTTGTGCTTTTCAGCGTCAGGGCCTTTGAGCACCAGCGCCCTCAATTCGGCCATCTGGTCATCGTTCAAGCCAGCAGGATGTCCACCGGCTCGGATCGTGCGAAGGCCGGGCACGCCGGCGGCGTTGTAGCGATGCACCCAGTCCCGCAACGTCTGCCGATCCATCCCCGCAAGCGACGCAGCCTCCTCGCGTCGGTGCCCTTCCAGGATCAGCGCCAGGGCCAACAAACGGCGAACCTGGCCACCATCCGAGCTTTTCGCGGCAAGACCCCGCAAAGCCGATGCTGAGTGCTCCATACGCGTGATCTTAACCGCAGATGGCATCAAAACCTCCTTTACAGCGAAGCGCTGAAAGGAGGTATCGAATCAATGTTTAGCCGATCTGCATAGTCCGGCATGAGTCGAGAGTGCCGACGGTTGGTATAACTCTTTGTTTGATCGCGTGATTCAGACCTCCGCGTGATTCCACCTACGGTCATCACGCTCCAGGCCAGCTAACGGAAATTATCGGTGCGCATAGCTCAGCGCCTGGGCTGTGCGCTGGGTCGCAAGTTGCACCGTCGCCGGGCTGCGCAAGGCTGCGAGGCTGACATCGCCATCGCTCGGGCGATGCAGGGCCTTGATGCGATCCGCCCCGCGCAGAATTGAAGATAGATCGGCGTTGGGATCGATCAGGCTGTTCCACATTTCCACCAGGCGTTGCACTTGGCGCCCGCGTTGCGGGTCGCGGGTGCTGCTGTCGAACTGTGTGGCGGCCACCGGGGTAATCAGGATCAGCACCGATTCCTGCCGTTCCAATTGGCTGCGTCGGCTGAATAGCAGGTTGATCCCGGGGATTTCTCCCAAGCCTGGAACGCGTGAACGTTGTGCGTCCAGGACGTTTTCCGACAACCCGCTCAGCACCAGGGTCTGGCCGAATTGCACTTCGGCCGTGGCGGACACCGATTGCTTGAAGGTGGTCAGCGATTGCTGGAACGTGCCGGCTGCTTCCTGCGACAGGAATGACCGCCCGGCGGCGACGCGGAAAATGGTTTTGTCGGGCGTGATCCGTTCCGGCGTGACCCGCAGATTGACCCCGATATCAATCGGCTGCAGCGACCCAAGATTAACCCCGCTGACCTGGACGCTGATGGTCCGCCCGGCAAAAAATTCCGACTCGCGGCCGATATAACCGGTGAGCGTCGGGCGCGCGAGCACCTGATAACGACGGCCGGCTTCATTGAAAATGTTGAGGTTGTAGTTGATCGTCGGGACCGACAGCACCGAGGTTACAGTGCGCAGAAAGCTCGACCCGCCAGCGCCTGACCCACTGCGATCCAGGCTGCGGTTTTCGTAGCCGTATTGCAGTTGCAGCCCATCGAGCAGGTTGAGGCCGATCGCTTCGGTTGTCTGATCCGAGTTGAGGATAATCGTTACCTCAATCATCACCTGGTTGGCGCCTTCGGCGTTTTGTTGCAGTGGTGCCACCGGTTCGCGATTGGACGGGGTGGTGATGCTGTTGGACCCGCTGAACAATGATGCCGCGGTCGAACCGGCGAACGGGTCGCTATCGCCAAAAATCGCGCTCATGAAGCCCGCCGCAGCAAGTCGGGTGGGACGCGGTTCGTTGCGGGTCGGCTGTTCGGTGGGCTCGGCAAAGAACAAGGCGCTGCGGTGCAATTCGCCAATGCGCCGCCGCATATAGTCCTGTTCGGCCCGATCATCGGATAGCACGGCGAGCGCCCGCATGCCTTCCTCAACCTTAGGGGTATCGGCGCGGGCGGCAGCGATCAGGGTGGCAAGGCGGACCGGCGCGCGGTCTTTGCTGGCAAGCGCGCGGGCACGGTCGGCAGCTGGTTGGGCGACGCTTAGATCCCCAGTCATGTAAGCCGCCGATGCCAAACCAAGAAATGGCTCGGGCCGGTCGGGTTCCCCAGCTGCCGCGACCGCGAACGCTTCCATGGCGGCAGGCGCGTTACGCCGCTCGAGATGCAGCACGCCCTGGAAATAATGTGCCCAGGCGTTGGTGGGGGCGAAACGTACGGCGGATTGGTAACCGACCTGGGCAAGTTCGCCAGCGGCTGCGTCCCCGCTACCGGCATCGAGGTGGTAGGACAGACCCTGCAGGAAATGCAGGTCGCCGTTACGGGGGTCGTCGCGCAGTGCGCCGGCGATGCGGGTGCGGACATCGGAGCGGTCGGTGGCGGCAAATTGGCGGGGCAGGTCGGAGAGGCTGGTTTGTCCCATCGACGCGGAAGTGAAGCTGGTGGGGCTGTCTGCGGCACAGGCAGACAGCAGCAAAAGCCCGACAGCCGCGAGCCGCCGGGCGGGATATAGGTGGGGCATTATTTCCTGTCGCTCATCGAATGTTTGAAGCTGGCATCTTTGCGCCTGCTGGCGCTTCGTCACGTTCAAATTGGCTCGCGGCAGGTCTCGGACCGACTGAACCGGTCGGGCATGGGGATGCCCGACCGTCCGCGCCACCTGCGCAGGTCAGGTTTTTCTGCTGCCCATGCAATGCCGGTTGTTGGCTGACTCGAAGCTCGAGCAACTGCCGCCGCCCGTCCGGCACAACCCATAGGCAATGTAGAACACGACCGAACAACCAGTTCCTGCCTGGGCGGAGCTGATCGGATTGAACTGCGCGAGGAAATTGCGGACAGCACTGGCTTGCGGCAGGCCCAAAACGCGCCGGCGGGCGGCCAGATCGTCATTGATATAGCGATCCGCGTTTTCCATCACGGCAAGCGGGCCGCCTGCCCGATCGACCATCTGCACCAAGGCGGGGGAAATCTGATCCTTGGTTGCCTGGGCCCGCAAGCCGGCATCGAATTCCGCGACCTTGCCGGTTTTGCGGACATTAGTGGCCAGCGCCTTGGCATCGGCTTTCAGTGGGGCGACAACCTGCTCCAGCTGGCGCAAAGCAGCGGTTGCATTGGTTCGGTTGGCCGCCGACATCGTGGTCGGGGTTTCGGTTTCAAACTTGTTCAGCGCATCGATCGCAATGGATGCGCGTCCGGTCGGCGTATTCTGGGCGGCTGCTGGCTGGACTGTCACTATTGACGCAAGACTAAGCAAGCCCGCAATCAACAGTAATGCGCGTGAACGGCTGACGGACATCGGATCGATCCCTTTTTCCTTGGTTGTCGCTACGTCAGACGGGATCAACGCCTTGTGGCGGCTCTATAGATCCCGACACCCTTCATAATGACAAAAAAACGACGAAACTATCCAGCGCTATTTTGTAACAAACAATGTCACGACAGCCTAACGACGCACCTGTCTCCTAGAAAATTTTCCTCACGGACGCTCAGACCAACGCCTTTTTATAGAGCGCAATCAACTCGGCAAAAGCCCGTTCCGCACCCTCAGCATTATAAACCATGCCGTCATTGACGCACCATCCGTGCTGACAGCCGTCATAGACCACCACAGTCGCCGGCTTTCCAGCAAAGGCGTCGCGCAGCTTCACTTTGGCTTCTGGCTCGCGCTGATCATCATTAGCGGCAACCGCAAAGTAATACTGCGCCTTGATTTTCGTGGCCAGCAGATGCGGACTGTCGGCTTGGTCGGTCACCAGACCGCCGCCATGGAACGATCCGGCAGCACCGACCCGGTCTGGCGCGGCCGCAGCGGTCAACATCGTGTAGGGCCCGCCCATACAATAGCCGGAGATACCGATTTTCGCCTTGGTGTTGACCTGCGGCAGCGTGTCGAGGAACGCGATATAGGTTGCGCCATCGCGGCTCCGTGCCTCAGTGGTCAAGGCCGCGCGCAATTCCGTCAGCTTGGCGCGATCTTCGGGTTTGGCAAAATCGAACGGACCGGACAGCACCGGGGCCTTGCGGACGCGGAAATAAGGGTTCGGCACCAGCACCGTGTAACCTTGTGCGGCGAGGCGGCGGCCCATTTCGCGGAATGCCGGCCGCAGGCCGAGCGCATCGGCGAAAATCACCGCACCGGGCCACGGGCCGCTGCCAGCGGGATGAAACAAGGCGGCATCGCAATTGCCGTCCGCCATCTTCACCATCACGTCGCTCTCAATCACCGCCAGATCGGCCGCGATCGCGCTGGTGGTGATGGCAGCGGCACCAACCAACGACAGCGATCCAAACATGCGGCGCGATAATCCAGGCTCTTTGGTCTTGTCGAAAGGTAGGATTTCGTTCGGCATGATGAGGCTCCCCGCGTTGCTGGATTTACACTTGATGCTCAGACGGCTGGCGGCGCCACATTATTCCCGCGAATTGCGCGACACGCCGGCAAAGGCAACACCATCAGCTTGCAGGCGCGCAATCGGGCGCAGACGCAGGCACGTTCGACCATTTCCGCCACCCCGGCGCATGCGAATAATGTGCCGGGATCCTGGGTCACACGTACGCCAGCAGGCCGACGGCACGGTTGATCCAACCTTGCAGAAAATGAACCTGGGTTGGATTGTTGACCACGATTGCGGCTGTCCGCTTGAAACGCGCGCCGACCACCGCCTTGCGGATGTCTGCCACCTTGCCAGCCGCGATTGCGACGTTGAGCGCGGTGATGGTGTCCTTACCAACTTTCCCATCCGGGTTGGCGCCAACCGCCGCTTGCAACCAGCGCGCCGCCATGCCGGTGCCGTAAAGCACGCCGCAATCGACCAGGATCATCCGCAACTTGTCATCGGTAACGGCAATGAAGTTCGGCGCGGTCAGATACTGCGCGATATAAATCGCAATAGCGTCTGATTGGGGCATCGCCTCCACCTCGGCCGGCGTCGCGTTGCGGCCGAGCTTCAGAAAGGCGCCGTAGTCAGCCGCGGTGATGCCGAAATTCGTCGCGCCACCGGCATCGGCTGGATCGTTGGTGTAACCACCCTCGAATTTCAGGACTTGCTGGATAATTTCGTCGTTGGTCATGGTGGCCCCCGGGTCGTTGCGGCTATGCGCGCAATTGGGTCACATCCGCAGGCTCAATTACCAGAAAAATCTGTCACATCACGCGATTGTGGCTTCAACCTTGGTTCGCAGCTCGACGCTCACCTCGGGCATCACGCCCCACCAGGCCTGGAAAGCCGGTCGCGCCTGGTGCAGCAACATGCCAAGCCCGCCAACCACCGGATTGCCGCGTGCGGCGGCTGCGCGCAGCAGATCTGGCAGCAGGGGATTGTAGACAATATCGCAGACCAAGGCAGCTTGCGGCAATGCGTCAAGCGTCAGATCGAGGCGCGGTTGACCCGTCATGCCCTGGTTGGTGGTGTTGACCAGCAACCCGGCACCGGCAAGGGCTTCGGCTCGCATCGACCAATCATGCACCACAACCGTTGCACCAAACTCCGTGGCCAACTGGTCCGCCCGGGCGCGGGTGCGGTTCAGCAGGCGTATTTCGAGCGCGCCCTGTTCAAGCAGGCTGACCACCACGCTGCGCGCGCCGCCACCGGCCCCGAGCACAACCGCCGGCCCAGCATCGGCACACCAATCGGGCTTGGCCTCGCGCAGGCTCGCAATGAAGCCGAAGCCGTCCTTGTTGTATCCGGATAGGGAGCCATCGGGTTCCACCACTACAAGATTGACCGCGCCCATGCGTTGCGCGGTGGCATCAAGACGATCAACAATCCGCGCGGTTGCTTCCTTATGCGGAATGGTCACGTTGCAGCCGGCAAAGCCCAAGGCTGGCAGCCCACGCAGCGCCTGCTCGAGCCGTTCGGCCGTGACGTTCAGCAGCACGTAGTCGCCAGCAATGTCGTGCTCGGCCAGCCAATGCCGGTGGATCATCGGGGAACGTGACTGGAACACCGGGTTTCCGACCAGGCCGGCCAGGCGATAGGTTTTCGGGTCGGCCATCATGTCTCCTGGCTTTGAATAATCCGTCGGGCGGCGTTAAGATCATGCCACACCAAGCCACGCAACATGAAGGGCAAAGCCACATGGCCATTACCGTCGAAGCTTTCGGCCGTCAGGTCCACGACATCATTGCCGCCGATTCCGGCCCGGAAGGTCGCAAGAAAATCTGCGCTCTGGTCCAGACCGTGCTCAATGACCGTGATTTCATCGCGGCCAATGTCCGCCCCGACGGCCCGGAACGGCATTTGCTGTATCAAGACCCGGAATACGGATTTTGCATCCTCGCGCATTCCTATCATGGCGCGAAGGAGAGCCCGCCGCATGATCACGGCCCGACCTGGGCGATCTACGGCCAGGCGACCGGTGAAACGGTGATGACCGACTGGGCGCTGGTCAGCGCACCGACCGATAGCCAGCCCGGCACGGTTCGGCACGTGCGCGACTACACGCTGACCCCTGGGATGGCCTATGTTTATGAACCCGGCGAACTGCATTCGCCGCGCCGTGATACCAGCACAACACTGATCCGGATGGAGGGTCTCGACGTGTCGAAAATCCGCCGGGCGCCGTTTATTTCAATCGCAACGCCGGCCGCGTGATACGCACGGGCGGCATTAGAGCGTGATGACCGCTGATAGGCGCGGTCATCACGCTTTAAGCCGCCCGTCGCACCGACCCGGTGATTTCCTGTCGGCAGACCACGGCGTGGACACCGACGGTCTGTTCGAGGTTGCCGCGCACGAGATGGACCATCTCGGCCGGCATCCGTGCCATGCCGATCTCGATCCGCACCGCTTCACCGTCGCGACGATAATCGAACGCATCCGGCGTCAGGTCACGTCGGGCAAATGGTTGCAGAAGGCGTGGCAACAGGCCAGGATCTACGTCCGCAGTGACGGTGAAACGAACAGCCGCGAACTGACCCACAAGGGCCCAGGGTTGCAAAGACATAGGGAATGTTCCGGAACAGAATTCAGGCGAAAAATCATGCGAAATCGCAGTTGCCTAGGCAACCGAGGTGGTAATTCGCATTCGCGGGCTGAGTGTCTGAAACGTCATCCGGGCAGCCTAATCGATCATTTGCCCAAAGGCCAAGAGATTTCCGGCAACCGCAGCAGAGGTATGCGCCCAACGGCGAAGCTGCGTTCACGGATAGCGAACGGCACTTCAACGCTGTTGGGGCCGGTCGCATCGGACGGACGGGCAAGCAGGCTGAGTACCGCACCAAGCGCCTGGGCCGGGCGAGCCGGCAATTTGCCGGTCGAGACCAGCGCATCCAGCAGCGCCGCATAGCCACCGAGCTGAAGCTTGCCGATCAAGTCGAGCTGCAACTTCGCGTCCAACGCAACCTTGGCCTGGCCGATGAACTTTACCGTGTCCCAGTCCACCTGGGCGTGCGAAATCTCAAGCCGCCCGTTGCTGTCGCGCCAGGCCACAAGACCCTGCGCAGTCAATTGGGTCGGCATGCCCGTCGGCAAAGCCAGATCGAGCATCATCCGGCGAATAGTGCCACCGAGCGGCAGGGTCGCGGCAGATGGCAGACCGATGCCCTGCGCATCGACTTTCAGGCCAGTGCCGACCCTGTCCAAGGCAACCCGCAAGCTCGCGATCGTCAGCGCAGATCCGGCGGCACCATCGGTCACGAGACCGTCGATTTCGAGATCCACCGCATCAGGTGCTGCAAGGTTGACAACCGCCTCAACGCGAGCGGCGGTGAAGTGTGACGCTGTCGCGCCGGCGAGGTTCAAGGTTTGCCGGCCCTCGGCTGCCATGAGGATAGTGGTCGGCTTGATCAGGCCGATGCGTATGATCAGGCGCTCGGTTTCCCAGGCCACCAGCGGTCCGGCCGCGCGCAGTCCTGGCACCGTTACCTCCGCGACCCATGGGTAGCCTGACCGCACCGGCGCATCGGCAAAGGTTGACCAGCCCTGCCGCGCCAGATTGCGTAATTCCAACGTGAGCTGGGCCGTGATCTGGGCGCAGGCAAGATACCAGAGAACCGCGTGGCCGCCGATCAGTCCAGCCGGCAAACCAAGCAGCAACACCGCCCAGAGCAGCGGCCGGCGCCACCAGCGTGGACGCGGCGGCGCATCTGTCCCCAGGGCTTTTGCACGAGGGTTCGCTTTGCCGCTAGGATGATTTTCTTTAGACATATCAGTGTTTTTCGCTGCTAAATTCTAAGATTGCTGGAAGCCGACGGCGGAGCGTTCCACAGAGTTATCCACAGACCCGGTCACACCACGACGATATTCCTCGGCGAGCCGGTTCAGCAATTCCTGCCGCCGCAGCCCCGCCGGCAAAGCAGGCCGGATGGCAACGGTGATGGTGCCGGGGAAGCGACGAAATCCGCGACGCCCCCAGTGCTCGCCCGAATTTGTCACCACGGGAATGACCGGAACGCCGGTGTGGCTGGCAATTCCGGCGACCCCCGGGTGCAGCACCCCGACCGAGCCAGGTGCGACCCTGGTGCCCTCCGGGAAAATCACAATCGTGCGCCCTTCTGCCACCACCCGCGCGGCGCCGGCCAGCAACGCCCGGATGGCATTGGCGCCGGCGAAGCGGTCGACGATAATCATGCCGGTGGTCACGCAAATCTGCCCATAGAGCGGGATGCGCTGCAGATCCTGCTTCAACACATAGGCGACGCGGTCCAGCAGCTTCATCCAGATAATAGTATCAAACGCCGACTGATGGTTGGACGCGATCAAGGCCGGACCGTCAGTGGGCAGGTTCTCCCATCCCGTTATCACAATCCTGATGCCGCAGATTGGCCCAAGTCCACCCAGGGTTAGCCTTGCCCACAGGCGCGCGACTGCAAAAACCGACGGTCGCGCCATGCTCTGCGGCAACACCATCAACGGCGCGCAAGCCAGAACCAACACCACGCTCACGCTGTAAAACCAGAGCTGATAGATCGCCGAGCGCAGCCAGATCATCCCGTACCCTTCACATCACCCGGATCATCCCGGTCGGCCAGCCAACCGAGGCGACATAGCACGGCGAGATATTTGTTGAACTCGCCAACATAGAGCCGCCATCCAACCACGTCGCGTGGCCACGGATTGGCGACCGCGGCGGGGATTAGCACGGCATCCGGCATAGCGCGCGCAAATTCCAGCAGCGCGCGTGGCAGGTGGTAGGATGATGTGACCACAACAAGCGCCATGAAGCCACGCTGGCGCGCCCAGGCGGCTGCTTCCCGCGCATTGCCACTTGTCGTGTGGGCGAGGCGGCCGAGGGTTATGCGACTGGCAAGGGCCGGATCAAGCCCCGCCCGACGCGTGAGTTCGCCAAAGCCGACCGCTGGACCGACCCCGGAAATCAACAGGCGGCTGGTCGGGTTTGCACTCAACAGGCGCAACCCTGCCTCGATCCGGCCGGGCGCGCCGGTCAGCACGACAATCGCATCAGCGCTGGAAGGGAGGGGCGATGCACGGTGGGTGATCACCCCGAACGCTGCGAAGCCGACCAGCCAGAGCAGCATCGCGCCCAACACTAGGCGCAGGCCCAAAATTGCCCAGGCTTTCCCCGACCAGGCTTTCCCCGCCCAGGCTTTCCCCGCCCATGCTTTCCCCGCCCACGCTTTCATCGCAGCTGCCGCAGCCATCGCCGCAAGCTTGCGCGTGCAACCAGCCAATAGATGCTGGCCGCAATGAAAGGAACGCCAACGATCGCGGTCCAAAGCCCGATCGGCCAGTCCGTGATGCCAGGGCGGCCGATACGAACAAGCTCCTGCCACGGCGCCGATAGGTCTGGCCAGCTCGCACCGCCAGCCAACGGCGCGGTCAAGCCCTCCAAGCCGACCAGCAGACCGATTGCGGCAACCGACCCAACCGCGCCGGCCAACAAGGCTCGGCCAAACCCGCCCTGGCCAACACGGGCCAGAATGATGTGATCGGCAGCACCCAGGGCGTGCAGTAATCCACCAGCCGTGCTCCGTCGTCCGGTCGCCGAGATCGCGATCACCCAGACCGCCAACACACAAATTGCGAGCGCGATCGTCAGGCCGGCCAACCGGATACGCGCCGCCGCGACCAAAATCGGGTTGTGCCAATGCGCCGGCGCCTCAACGATTGTCCCGGGCGCGATCTCAGCAAGGTGGCGTGCAAGTGCCGCGAGGTCCGCGGGCGGCCTGGCGTGTTGCAGGGCGAACACCGCCGGCAAGGGCAGGGACACATTGTCGCCGCCACGCCCGAGCCACGGACGCAGCAAATCGGCGAGCTCGCCCTCTGACAGGGCTTCGAAAGACGCGATCCCCGGGGTTGCGCGCAGTATGGCCGCCACCTGGGCCTGTCGGGTCCGGCCATCCTTGCCGACAAGGCCAGGCTGCGGCACCAGGACAGTCACCCGCGCCGCCGCCAGCCAGTGTGCGGCGAGGGCTGCTGCGCCGAATGCCCCGCCAATCGCGGTCACCAGTACGGCGCACATGGCAGCAATCAGCGTGATCGATGGGCCTGCCCTAGCCATGATCCACCCGTCGCCCCTCAACCAGCCGGATCACCGGCGCCTGGTTCCAAGCCAGCAGGCGTGGATCGTTGGTGGCAATCACCGTTGTCGCGCCGAGCAGATGCATTTCCCAGATCAGCCGCATCACCTGTTCCGCCCGCTCGGCATCGAGCCCGTCGGTTGGCCCGTCGGCCAGCAGCAACGTTGGCTGGGCAATCACGGCGCGCGCAACCTCCACCAGCCGCCGATCCCCCGGTGACAGCAGGTGCGCGGGCCAGGTTAATTTTTGCGCCAACCCGAGCCAGTCCAGCAATTCTCCAACATCGGCACGGGTCTGCGTATCCGGGCGTGCCGCAGAGCCGCCGGCCAACAACAGCGGCAGCGCGACGTTGTCAAACACGGTTTCCGCCTCGAGCAGGCGCGATGGTCCGAACACCCGCCCAGTGCGCCGCCGCAAAGCCAAACGTCCCGCGCGATCCAGGGTCGCCAGATCCGCGTCCAGCACCACCGCGCGGCCGCTGGTGGGCGCGATCGCGAGATGCAGCACGTCGAGCAATGTGGTTTTTCCGGCCCCAGCTGGACCGGTCACAACAGCAATGCCGCCCGGCGGCAACACCAGATCAAGCCCATCCAGCGCCAACGCGCCGGAAGGATCGGGTCCGTAGCGCAAGCCGATGTTTTCGAGCCTGATCATGCCGCCTATCTGCCACCTTTGCCCCTCGCGCCGGAAGAGGAGGTTGTCATTCATCCATGCTTGCGCGCACGATGCGTCAAGTTCAGCAATCGCAGTCAGAGATGATTAATGATTGATCTGGTAAGGCGAAGCATGCGTATCGTTTGTCCGTCCTGCGAAGCGACCTATAATGTTCCCGAGGCCACGCTGGGCGCCGCAGCGCGTGACGTCCGCTGCGCCCGATGCAGCACTGTGTGGCAGGTCGATCCAACCCCCGCAGAAGTCATCGAGCCCCCTCCCGAGGTAGACCTTCCGCCACCGATCACAATCCCGCCCGACGTGCCAGAACCCGACTTTGCCCCGCAGCCAATGGCAGCAACACATCGCCTGCCCACGACCGGGAAGTCCTCCAGTGGCATAGCGGCACTGGCCATCGCATGGCTGGCCAGCTTCGCAATCCTCGGCGCAGCCGCGTGGGCCGCCGTGGAATGGCGGGCCGCAATCATGCAGGCATGGGAGCCGTCAAAGCGGCTCTATCAGTGGCTGGGGTGGGGCTAGGAGCGTGCCCGAGAAATATCTTTCCGACGCAGGTCGCAATTTTATTCTCTCGCTGCATGAGCAAGACCTTTCGTCCCTGGGATATTGAACAGAGCAGGGTTTTGCCATCCTCGGTGCATGACTTTGTGCCGCCTGGCGCATTTTGTGCGCGAGGCGCTGGAGCTGTCCGCGATTTTGAGGTCCTACAAAAGCGATCAGGGCCATCCGCCCTATCACCCCGGCATGCTGATGGCGGTGACCGGACTGAATCGGCCGGATTTCCGCATCATCAGTGACTTCCGCAAGCGCCCCAGAGCGTGATGACCGTAGGTGGAATCACCCGAAGGTCTGGCCACGCGACCCAACAAAGAGTTAGAGCATGGGGACCGCGCCTATCAGCAGTCATCGTGCTCCAGGCCTCCCGGCGTGATATGATCGCTTCAAAGATTGAGGAAACCCCAATGACCCCAGTTACCCCGGACTCCACCTGGCGCTTCTATGGCTGGGTCGTCGTGATCGCCGGCATCGTGGTGACTTGCATCGGGATGGGCACGATGATGTCGCTCGGCGTGTTCATGCAGCCGATGGCCGCCGATATGGGATGGTCGCGCACCGATATTTCGCTCGGTGCTGTCATCAGCTTCCTGTCGATGGGGCTGGCGGCGTTTTTCTGGGGTAGCCTGTCCGACCGCTATGGGACCCGCATGGTCGTGCTCGCCGGCGGCGTGCTGCAGGGGTTTGGCTGTATCGCGGCAAGCCAGGCACATAGCCTGACGGTTTTTTTGCTGACTTTCGGGGTCATGGTGGGCTTTGGCGCCGGCAGTTTCTATGCCCCGCTAATGGCAGTCACGGCGCGCTGGTTCACCCGACATCGCAGCCTTGCTGTGGCCCTGGTTGCCGCGGGCCTCGGGCTCGGGTCGAGCGTGATTTCACCGCTTGCCGGCGTGATCATCGCCAATTACCGCTGGCGGACCGCGATGCTGGTAATCGGGCTGCTCGCCTGGGGCCTGATCCTTCCTGCCGGCCTGCTGATCCGTCGTCCGCCGGTTATGCCGGCCGAAGCGCCCAGGCCTGGCGCCGCGCCGGCCTTTACAGTCGGCCAGGCGATGCGCACCCCGCAATTTGCCGCCATCACCTTCACCCATTTCGCCTGTTGCGCCGCCCATTCCGGACCGATTTTCCATATGGTGAGCTACGCGGTCGATTGCGGTGTCTCAGCGTTGACCGCGGCGACCGTGTTTAGCGCCGCCGGGATCGCATCGCTCAGCGGGCGGGTGCTGTGTGGGCTTGCCGCCGACAGGATCGGCGCAAAAACGATTCTGATTTATGGCCTGGCGCTCCAGGCAGTCGCGGTGCTGCTGTATCTGTTCACCCGCGAACCGGCGAGCTTCTACGCGCTCGCAATGATTTTTGGCCTGTCGTACGGCGGGGTAATGCCGCTTTATGCGATCGTGGTGCGGGATTATTTTGGCCCCGCGATCATGGGCAGCGTGTTCGGTGCGGTGGCCATGGCATCAACGGTCGGCATGGCAATCGGGCCTTGGGCGGGCGGAATGCTGTACGACCAAAGCGGCAGCTATGGCTGGATGTTTGTCGGATCGGCGGCAATCGGCGTCGGCGCGCTGGCAATGGCGTGGACCTTCCGGCCGCCACAACCGCCGGCCCAACTAATACCCGCCATCGCCTAAAATATTGGTGTGGCAGGCGGTGCTCGGATCATGTTACGTGATACCCAAGCATCGCCGGAACCCACCGAGCGATCAGCAAAACGGGAGGAACTGGACCATGCGGCAGAGTTTCTGGTTGCGTATGCTTATGGGGGTGCTGCTGGCACTTGGGATAACAATCACCGCCCAGGCCCAGCAGACCATCAAGGTTGCCTATACCGATCCGCTATCGGGCCCCTTCGCGCAGGTTGGCGACGCCAATCTCAAGCAGATGAACTACGTTATCGATCACATCAATTCCAAGGGCGGCGCGCTCGGCAAGAAGTTCGAGCTGGTGCCGTTCGACAACAAGTCGAACCCGGCCGATGCGCTGATCGCGCTGAAAAGCGCCACCGATCAGAACATGCCCTTCATCATGCAGTGCAGCGGATCGAACATCGCCGCCGCTTTGATCGAGGCGATCAACAAGCACAACGACCGCAATCCCGATAACCGCATCATCTACATCAACTGCGGCGCTGTCGCGACCGAGTTGACGAACGAACAATGCAGCTTCTGGCATTTCCGCTTCGATCTCCATGTCGGCATGAAGGCCGAAGTGATGTCGCGCGCGCTGCCGAAAGACGTTACCAAAGTCTATATGATCAACCAGGACTACCTGTTCGGCCAGTCCGTTCAGCGCGACATCAAAGCCTTCCTCGGCAAGAACCGGCCGGATGTGACCGTGGTGGGCGATGAACTGATCCCGCTTGGCAAGATCAAAGATTTCTCGCCCTACATCACCAAGATCAAAGCCTCGGGTGCGCAGGCGCTGGTGACCGGCAACTGGGGCCCGGACATGAACCTGCTGATCAAGGCTGGCATCGATGCCGGCGCTGATCTGCGCTACTACACTTTCTACGCCCATCTTGCCGGCGGCGCGACCGCGATCGGCGCGGGCGGCGAAGGCAAGGTGCTGTCGGTGATGTCGTTCGGCGAAAACGTCGCACCGGAAATTGGTAACAAGGAAGCCGAGGCCTTCACCAATGGCTTCCGCCAGCTGCATAAGTTCGATTTCGCCGCCGGCCCGTTCCGTACCATTTTTGAATATCTCCAAGCCGGGGTGAACAAGGCCGGTGCGGTTGACGCGACCAAGATCGCCTTTGCGTTGGAGGGGATGTCGATGAAGGACTTCCTTGGCTTCGACACCACGATGCGCAAGGATGATCACCAGTTCATCAGCGAATATTTCGTCGGTATCTTCAAGAAGGGCGTGAAATATGACGCCGAAGGCACCGGACTTGGCTGGTCGACAGCGGGGACGATCCTCGCCAAGGACGTCGATCAACCCAATAGCTGCAAAATGAAGCGCCCCGGCGCCTGATGGATCGATGCCCGCGCAGCAATGCGCGGGCATCACCTCACAGGGTTCCATTCCATGGAAGTATTCATCGTCTCGCTGCTTAACGGGCTCGTTTACGGCATGTTGCTTTTCATGCTGGCCAGCGGGCTGACCCTTATCCTCAGCATGATGGGCGTGCTCAATTTCGCCCATGCCAGCGCTTACATGTTGGGCGCCTATTTCGCCTACACGATCAGCCTGTATGTCGGTTTCTGGCCGGCGTTGATCATTTCCCCAATTCTGTGCGGCTTTGTTGGCGCGGCGATCGAGATGTGGGGTCTGCGGCGCGTTCACCGCAACGGCCATATCGCGGAATTGCTGTTTACCTTCGGCCTCGCGCTCATCATTGAAAAAGGTGTGCAAATGGGCTGGGGCCTGCTGCCGGTGCCCTATCGTGTGCCGGCGTTGCTCGATTTTCCGTTATTTTCGGTCTATGGTACCAACTTCCCCGCCTATCGCGCGTTCATGCTGCTGATTTCGGGGATGATGTTTGGCGCGATCTGGCTGGGTCTGACGCGCACCCGGATTGGTCTGGTTATCCAGGCAGCCCTCACCCACCCTGAAATGGCCGGCGCCCTTGGCCATAACGTGCCGCGCATCTTCACCCTGGTGTTCGCCGCCGGCACTGCGCTTGCCGGCCTCGCCGGCGTTATCGGCGGCAATTATCAGGTCACTGAGCCGGCGATGGCCTTCACCATGGGTCCGATCGTGTTCGTCGTGGTGGTATTTGGCGGCCTTGGATCATTGACCGGCTGTTTCATCGCATCAATTCTGATGGGACTGATCCAGACCTTCGCGGTGGTGTTCGATGTGTCGCTCGCCGATCTGCTGGCGCTATTCGGCTTCATCGTCACCTCGAAAACCCCGCTTGCGGAAGTGCTGACTGTCACCTTGCCCCGCATCGGGGCTTTGCTGCCCTTCCTGATGATGGTGCTGATCCTGGTCTTCCGACCCCGTGGCCTGATGGGAACGCGTGATACATGAGCTTTGTTCGCCGTAACTGGCTTTGGCTGCTCGCCGCGGTCATTCTGCTCGCCGTCCCGTTCCTGTTTTACGATTGGACCAAGGGTCGTCATTCCGGCTTTGCGCTCACCTTATTGAGCGAAATCGGGGTGATGGCGATCTTTGCCCTGTCGTTCAACATGCTGATGGGTCAGGCCGGGCTGCTGTCCTTTGGCCATGCGGTCCTGTTCGGCCTCGGCTCCTATTGCACCGCGCATGCGATCAATGCGGTGAAGGCGGGCACATTCTGGCTACCAATCGAACTGGTGCCGCTGGTCGGCGGTCTGGGCGGTCTGGTGTTCGGCTATCTGCTGGGCTGGCTTGCCACCAAGCAGCGCGCCACCGCCTTCGCGATGATCACGATGGGTCTGGGCGAGCTGGTTTCCGCGGCCGCGCTGATGTTCATGGCGTTTTTCGGCGGCGAAGGTGGCATCAGCATCGATCGGGTGATGGACACCTCCCTGTTCGGAATCAGCTACAAAACCCCCTGGCAGGTCTATTGCCTGGTGCTGGTCTGGGCGTTCATCGCCGCGTCCCTGATGAAGCTGCAAACCGAAACCCCACTGGGTCGCATCGCCAATGCCACGCGGGATAATTTTGAGCGCGCCCAGTTCGTTGGCTACGACCCACGCATTGTGCGCCTGCTGCAATTCACCTTGTCTGGGTTTTTTGCTGGCATCGCCGGTGGGCTTTACGTGCTGATCTACGAAATCGTCACCTTCGATACCCTTGGCGCATCCAAATCCGCCAATGCGTTGCTGGCGGCCTATATTGGCGGCTCCGGCGGCTTCTTCGGCCCGATCCTCGGCACCATTGTCGTGGTCCTGCTGCAAAGCGGGGTGAGCCTGCTATCCAACGCCTGGCTGCTTTATGTCGGCGTGCTCTTCATCGTCATGGTGATGTTCGCGCCCGTTGGGTTGATCGGGTTGATCGGGATGCACGCGCCCATCCGCCGTATCGGCCGGCTGGGCGAACTGGTGGTGCCCTATCTGCGCGCCTTCCCGGCTGCATTGAGCGTGATGCTCGGCTTTGTGCTGATGGTCGAACTGGCATCGAACATCACCATCGGCGCCGCCCAGGGCAAAAAATTCGCCATCGCCGGCACGTTGATCAATACAAGCTCCCCTGTCATCTGGGGTATCGGCCTGGTTGGCCTGATCGGCGGCGCCTTGTGGCTGCGGATCGAAGCGCGCCGCTTTCGCCTGCGCTGGGATGCCCTGATCGAAGACGCCAAACGCCAGGGAGTGGTGGTATGACCGCTATCGCCCTGAACGATGTGCGGAAAAGCTTCGGTCGGACCGAAATTATTCGCGGCGTTACGCTGAACATTGCCAAAGGTGAGCGCCACGCCATCATCGGCCCCAACGGCGCCGGCAAGACCACTTTGTTCAACCTGATCTCGGGCCGCTTCCCGATCTCGGGCGGCAGCATCACGGTCAATGGCCAATCGACCGCCAACCTTGCGCCGCAGGAAATCAACCGGCTCGGCCTGTCGCGCAGCTTCCAGATCACCTCGATCTTCCCGCGCATGTCGGTGTTCGAAAATATCCGTTGCGGATTACTGTGGTCACAAGGTTACCGCTATTCGTTCTGGCACCTGCTCGGCCGCCAGAAGGGCCTGACGGAAGCTGCTGAGGCATTGCTCGAAAAGCTCAACCTCACCGCGCGCCGCGATCTGCTCGCTGGTCTGCTATCCTATGCTGAACAGCGCGCACTCGAAATCGGCATCACCATCGCCGGTGGCGCCGACATCATCCTGCTCGATGAACCAACCGCCGGCATGAGCCATAGCGAGACCGATTATGCCGTCGATCTGATCCGCAAGGTATCAGAAGGCAAGACCCTGCTGATGGTCGAACACGACATGGGCGTGGTCTTCGGCCTCGCCGACCGGGTGACGGTATTGGTCTATGGCGAAGTGATTGCGTCCGACGTCCCCGCCGCCATCCGGGGCAACGCCGCGGTGCGCGAAGCCTATCTCGGGACGGATCAACACTGATGCTCGAAGTTCAGGACCTGCACGCCTATTACGGCAAAAGCCACATCCTCCAGGGCGTCGATATCAGCATCGGCGCGGGCGAAATCGTCAGCCTGCTTGGCCGCAACGGGGTTGGTCGGTCAACCACCTGCAAGGCGATCATGGGGCTGGTGCCCCCGGTCGGAAAGGTCAGCTTCAAAAACAGCTCGATCGCCGGTCTGCGCCCCGACCAGATTGCCCATGCCGGCATTGGCTATGTTCCGGAAGACCGGCAGGTGTTTCCCGGATTGACCGTGCGGCAGAACCTCGAGCTCGGGCTAAAGCGTGCTGGCGTGTTCGGGCGCTGGAATTTCGAAGATGTTTACACCCTGTTCCCCAATCTTGGTGCCCGCCAGGACAACCCGGCCGGCGTGCTGTCGGGTGGCGAGCAGCAAATGCTCACCATGTGCCGCGCCTTGATGGGCGATCCCGATCTGGTGATCATCGATGAACCTACAGAAGGGCTGGCGCCGAAGCTGGTCGAACAGGTTGGCGTATTGCTCGACGAAATCGCCAGCCGCGGGGTATCGATTTTGCTGGTCGAACAGAAGCTCACCATCGCGCTGAAAATCTCGAAACGGCTTTACGTGATGGGTCATGGGCGGATCGTGTTCGAAGGCACGCCTGCCGGGCTGATGGCGAATGACGCAATTCGCAAGGAATGGCTCGAGGTTTAGAGCGTGATGACCGCTGATAGGCGCGGTCATCACGCTCTAACTCTTTGTTTGATCGCGTGATTCAGACCTTCGTGTTATTCCACCTACGGTCATCACGCTCTAGCCCCCCGGAAGAACAGCGGATTTGACAAGATTAGTACCGACATTACGATAATATGACGGCACTGGTGCCGTGCTCATAGTGAAGCAGGCATGGCCAAACCAGACCGTCGCCTCTGCGCCGTTTGCGGCACCGTAACCCGCCCGCCATTCGCAATGCCGGCGGCGGAGGGCGCACCGGATCTCGATTTCCGTCCGGGCGAGCCGGCGCGATCGACCATTGCCCAATGGGTGCAGACCTGCCGCAATTGCCTCGCCGCCGCGCCCGATCTTGCCGCGCTGCCGCTATCGGCCGCCGAAGTGGTGCGCTCGGAAAACTACAAATGGCTCGAACGCCACGCCGCCCATGTTCGCCCGCATCTGCGTTGGGCGAGGCTCTGTGCGGCACATTTGCGCGGTGCGGTATTCCTCCAGGCCGCTTGGTCGGAAGACGATGCCGGCAACGATGATGCCGCCCGCGCGCTGCGGCTGCGCGCCATCCGCGCCTGGGGTACGCCAGACGCCGCCGAGGCACGGATGCGCAAAATCGACGTGCTGCGCCGCGTCGGCAATTTCGAGCGCGCCAGGATGCATGCGGATATCCTGTTGGAAAGCGACCCCGACCCGACCAGCGCCGCACTCCTGCAGTTTCAATTGGCCCGGATCGCCGACGGCGATGTCGGCCGCCTTATGATGAGCGCGGCACTGCCGCGTTCGACAATCCGCCCCCATGTTGCACGGCACCCGGCCGCGGCGAGCCCCGAGCCCAAGCCCGGCTTTTTCGCCCGGCTGTTCGGGCGGTTATGACCGTCACCTGGCGCACCGCAAATCGGGCCAACTGGGACGAGCGGGTGGCAGTCCACCTCGCCGCGCCAATGTGCGATCAAACCGCGCTGCGCGGCGGGTCGGACCGTCCCTGGCTGCCGCTGTCCTATTCGTTCCGGGCGCGCCGTTCGCTGGCCACCAGCAATACGCCGGATGCTAGAATTGTGCCCGCCCCGATCCAGACCGGCAAAGTCGGGATGTCGCCGAAGATCAGGTAGCCCAGCACGAAAGCCCACAGCAGACTGGTATATTCCATCGCCGACATGACGGCCGCCGGCGCCAACCGCGACCCCTCGAACAGGAAATACTGGCCTATCCCGCCAATCACCCCGATAGCGAACAGCAACAGTAATTCAAACGGATCGGGCGATACCCAGGTGAAGACCGACAACGCCCCGGTGAGCACCAGGAAGGTCAGGTTCTGCACCAGCATCTGCAGGATAGACGGTTCCTTCCGGGCAATCTGGCGCATCAGAATAATGGCGTAGCCCCACATCGCGGCGGCGGCCAGCACCAGCAGCATCGGCCAGCTTGCCTGCATGCCGACCGGATCGACGGCGATCACCACACCGACGAAGCCGAGCAACACCGACGCCCAGCGAACCGGGCTGACATGTTCGCCAAGCAAGGGCTTGGCCAGCAAGGTGGTCAGGATCGGGGCGCTGAAATAAAGCGTCAACAGCTGCGCCAAGGGCAGAAACCGCGCAGCGGTATAGTAGCACAACCAGGCCACCAGGGTCAGCAAGCCACGCGCCATCAGCGGGACTTTCAACGGCGTTTCCACCAGCCTGATCAATATTTTGCGCCGTCCGATCGCCAGACAGACCACCACAATCGTGACGCTGCGGAAAAACAGAATTTGCCAGACCGGCAGCGTCGCCACCAGATACTTATTGGTCGCGTCATGCACCGAAAATAGTGCGTAAGCCATGACCCCAAGGCCAATTCCGGCCATCACCCGATCGCTGTTCACGGCAATTGTTCCGCGATGTCGTGAAAAAGCTTTGCCGGCAATCCACCGCCGGTCACGTTGGTCATCGGGCGGTTATCATCATTGCCGAGCCATACCCCGATGATCCGCCCCGGTCCAGAATTGCCGCCGACGAAGCCGACGAACCAGGCATCGCGGAAATCCTGCGTCGTGCCGGACTTGCCGGCAACCAGACGCCCCGGCACGGCCGCCGCGCGGCCACTGCCGCGCACGACCACCGCGCCCATCATCCGCACCATCATCGCGGCAAGCTCGGGGTCGATCACCTGGGTTGGCTCGGGCTGGTTGAGGCTCAACCGTGATCGATCCGCCACGATCGAGCGTATGCCAAATGGGGTCACCAGGCGGCCGCCATTGAAAAAACTCGCATATGCGCCGGCCATTTCCAACAACCCGACTTCGCCGGTACCCAAAGCGATCGTGTCATTCGGCGGCAGGGCGCTGCTGATACCCAAGCGACGGGCGACCGCGATGACCGCCCGTGGCCCGCCAACCTGCAATACCAACCGCACCGAGGCGGTATTGACCGATTGCGCCAGCGCTTCCTCCAGGCTGATCTCGCCGCGAAATTTGCCGTCGAAATTACTCGGCGACCAGGTCCCCAGCCGGATCGGCGCGTCGAGCACGGTATCATCCGGTCGCGCGCCCTTTTCCAGCGCGGCGAGCCACACGAACGGTTTGAACGATGAACCGGGCTGGCGCCGCGCCACAACCGCGCGATTATAGGGCGACATCCGATGGTCACGCCCGCCCGCCATCGCCAGCACCGCGCCGGTGGACGGGTCCAGCACCACCACCGCCCCCTGGCTGACATTGGCGGCCGCCCCCGGCCCCTCCAACATGGCCTCGAGCCGAGCCTGCACAATCGTCTGGGTCGGTGCGTCGAGGCTGGTGCTGACGATCGCGTCAGCACCGTCCGGCAGCATCGGCTGGGCCTGTTCGGCAATCCAGTCGGCATACCAGCCAGCCGACGGGCCGCGTGGCAGAAACGCAATCTGCGATAATGCCTGGGCGGCCTGGGCGGCGGTGATCGCGCCGGTTTCCACCATTGCGGCCAGCACTTCCCGCGTCCGTTTCGCCGCCGCCACCGGATCGACCCGCGGCGAATAGCGCGACGGCGCCTTGGTCAGTCCGGCGAGCAGCGCCGCCTGCCACAAATTCACCTCACGCGCAGAAACCCCAAAATAGAGCCGCGATGCCGCGTCGATCCCCCAGGCGCCCGACCCGAGATAAATCCGGTTGAGCCAGATTTCGAGGATTTCGGTCTTGGTGAAATGTTTTTCCAGCCAAAAGGTCAGCAGCACTTCCTGCACTTTGCGCTTGGTGGTGCGGGCCGAGGTCAGGAAGATGTTTTTTGCCACCTGCTGGGTGATGGTGGACCCGCCTTGCGCCAGCCGGCCAGTGGTGATGTTGACCCAAATCGCCCGCGCAATGCCGATCGGATCAATGCCGAAATGCGAATAGAAGCGCCGGTCTTCCACCGAAACCGCCGCCGCCGGCAGCGTGCGTGGCAGGTCGGACAGGCGCAGCGGATCGCCCACCACATCGCCGAACGCCGCGATAATCCGGTCCGCATTGTCCTGCAGCGTCAGGCTCGGCTTGCGGCGCCCGTCGAGGGCGGCCTCCGGGCGCGGCAGGTCCCAGGCGAAATAGACCAGGCCGAGGCTGCCCAGCACGATCATCCAGATCGCCAGCACAAACCCATATTTCAGCAGGCGCCAGGCCCAACGCCGCGGCGGGCGTGGCGCCACCGGCATTTGCGGCAACGGTCGCGCATCGTTCCACCGCGTCGGCGGCCGATCCTCAGGGGAAATTTGCGGGGCGCGATACATTGCCTCCCTACCTAGCGAACTCAACGCAACCAAGCCATCACTTGCAGCCGGACGCTTGCCCGCGCAAAACACAGCGGATGATAGGGAGTGGTTCATGCGCGGAATTTTTCTCGACGCGGGCGCCGAGCTTGCGGAAGTGTTCCATTCAGTGGCACGGCCGGGCGATCCGGCGGTGACGGTCAGTCCAGCCGAGGACGTTGCGGCCGAGGATTTACCCGCCGTCCTGGCCGGCTACGATTTCGTGATGAACGACCACACCTTCATGCCCACGGCAGAAATGGCCAAATGCGCTGGGCTTAAGCATGTGATTTTCCTCGGCACTGGCGCCCGCAGCTACATGAACCCGGACGAATTGGCCGAACTCGGCATCACCGTCCACATCATCAAGGGTTATGGCGATACGGCGGTGGCCGAGCATGCCGTAGCCCTGATGTGGGCAGCAGCGCGGGACCTCGCCCGAATGGACCGCGGTGTTCGGGCCGGCGGCTGGCCGCGCAGCGAGGGGATGCAGTTGACCGGCAAGACCATCGGCCTGATCGGCTTCGGCGGCATTGCCGCCGAGGTTGCGCGCATCGCTGGTGGCTCGGGGATGAAGGTGATCGCCTGGAACCGCTCGCCCAAAACCCATCCCGGGGTGGAATTCGTCGATCTCGACACACTGCTCGCGCAATCCCAGGTGGTAAGCCTGCATTTGCTGCTGAACGACGACACCAAGGGCTTTTTGTCCGCCGCCCGCATCGCGCAAATGCGGCCAGGCGCGCTGCTGGTCAACACCGCGCGCGGGGCGGTGGTGGACGAAGCCGCGATGGTTGCCGCCCTCACCACCGGCCAGATCGGCCATGCCGCGCTCGATGTGTTCACCGAAGAACCGCTGCCCGCCGGCCACCGTTTGGCCGGGCTGGAAAACGTGACCCTATCAGCCCACAGCGCTTTCCGAACCGCAGAAGCGAGTGAGAATCTGCTGCGGATGGCCCTGGACATTGCCTGCCGTATCAGTGGTAAGTAATGACACGACGATGATGCCCGCCTGGCGAAATGGTAGACGCAGCGGACTTAAAATCCGTAGCCCGTTCAGGGTGTGCCGGTTCAAGTCCGGCGGCGGGCATTCAATATGTTAGCGTTGGTGCGGCCCCTGCGGGACATGGCGAACGCTTTGCCGCCGACAGTGCGCGGCATGATCTGGATGGCGATGTCGGGGCTGGTGTTCACCGTGCTCAACACCATCATGCGCATGCTGACCACCGAGATGGATTCGTTCCAAACCCAGTTCCTGCGCTACATCTGCGGCGTGGCGGTCATGCTGCCGTTGATCTTGCGGGCCGGTGTGGCGAGCTACGCGCCGCGCGGCCTGAAAGGGCAGCTGTGGCGCGGGGTGTTCCACACGCTCGGCATCACCCTGTGGTTCATGGCGCTGCCGCACATGACCTTGGCGGACATCACCGCGATCGGCTTCACTGGCCCGATCTTTGTTATGCTCGGCGCTGTGATATTGCTCGGGGAAAAGCCGATCTGGGAGCGCTGGGTGGCGGCAGCGATCGGCTTCGGGGGCGTGATGATCGTGGTGGCGCCCAAGTTCCAAGGCGGCGGCGGCATCTACGCATTGTTCATGCTGGCATCAGCCCCACTCTTCGCCGGATCGTTCCTGATCACCAAGGCCCTGTCACGCCGCGATCGGCCGGAAGTAATCGTGGTCTGGCAATCCATCACCGTCAGCATGTTCAGCTTCCCGATGGCGGCTTTGCACTGGTCATGGCCCACATTCGGCCAATGGGCGCTGTTCATGCTGTGCGGGGTGATCGGCAGCACCGGGCATTATTTCTCCAATCGGGCGCTGCGGGCGACCGATGTGTCGGCGACACAGTCGATCAAGTTTCTTGATCTGATCTGGTCCGTTCTGGCTGGGCTTTCGGTGTTCGGGGATGTGCCAAGCAGCACCACGATGCTGGGCGCGGCGGTTATTTTTGTCAGCACAACCTGGATTGCGCGACGCGAAGCGAGAGGAAAATGAGTTTGGACATGGTCAAAGCACCCGGCTGGCTCGCGCCGGGGCGGCGGGTTTATGCGATCGGCGATATTCACGGCTGCCTCGAGCGGCTATTGGCGCTGCACGACTTGATCCGCGCCGATCTGGCCGCGCGTCCGGTTGCGGACGCGTTGCTGGTCCATATCGGCGACTATGTCGATCGCGGTCCGGACAGCCGCGGCGTTGTGGCGCTACTGGCCGCGGACGATCCGATCGTCGGTGTTAAGACGGTCAACCTCATGGGCAACCATGAACGCACCATGCTGAACGCGCTGGGCGGTGAAGGGGCGGCGGCGACCGACTGGATGATTTCCGGCGGGCGTGAAGCGCTGGCAAGCTGGGGCGGTGATCCTGATGCGCCACGGCCGGACTGGCCCGCCTTCGTGCCGGCCGATCACATCGCATTCATGCATGACCTGGCATTGTCGCACAATGCTGACGGCTATTTCTTCGCCCATGCCGGGGTACGGCCGGGCGTCGCGATCGTTGACCAAACCCCGCAGGATCTGATCACCATCCGCAATTCGTTTCTGTACTCCGAAATGAACCATGGCGCCGTGGTCGTCCACGGCCACACGCCAAGGGGCGCGCCAGAAATTCGCCATAACCGGATCGGCATCGATACCGGGGCAGTGTTCGGCGGGGTGCTCACTTGTGTTGCGCTCGAAGGTGAGGAACTTGGATTTCTGACGACATAGAGCGTGATGGCCATTGGTATGCAGTTTTTGAGACCACCCACACCACCGCCGTGACGACGAATATTGGCCCCGATCGAGGCGGCGTTGTCGCGGGCTTCCCGACCGTATCGGGCAGCCTCGGGATTATCGCCATGGTATCGGCGATGAGCGTCACATTTTTATTGCTGGGATTCGAATAACTTATCATAAAGAACTGATTTTTTTGCCGCGTCTTCCATGGCTATTCTCGCAAGTTCTACCCCTGAAGCAAGAGATAGAATTTTGGATTGCTGCTTTGACATTTGTTCTATCAATGCGTTTTTCCAATTTGAAGAATAATTCATCATAATTGATTTATCGTCGTAATTTTTTTCATATATTATTTCATTTTGTAGTTTTTGTCTTATGAAATCTAATTTCTGATTTTCTTCGTTAATTTCATCAACTTTCCGCACGTATTCCGCAAGGGTCTGATCTTTAAGCAATTTATTGATTTTTTTCAGCAGTGATTTTGTGGCTGCTTTCATCACGTATCCTTACCCAAATCGGCGTGCGGAAATGGTGTCGCATGAAGTGCGAGCGGTTTGGATTGGGCCACAGACACGCGCTATCCCGGCTTCGCCCCGGCATGCAACGCCGAGACCTCCAGCCGCCGCGCGTCGGGCTGGCGCGACAATCCACCCAGGATACGATTGGTAACTGACAAAGCCATTGCTAACTCCGGAGAAAAATCACGCGTGTCCGTGGTTAACGCTTACTGATTACGCGGCGGTTAACCCTACCCAGCCCTTTCCCACCGCCCCACCAACATGGCATGACGTGTCAACAACATTGTCGCCGGGAGAATAACCGCATGGACCACCCCACCCCCAATCCACCAGGCAAGGGCCTTGCCATGTCGCCCGGCGCGCTTGCCGGCCTTAAGGTCATCGACCTCACCCGCGTGCTTGGCGGCCCCTATTGCACCATGATCCTGTCCGATCACGGCGCCGAAGTTATCAAGGTCGAGCCGCCACAGGGCGATGAAGTGCGCGACTGGGGCCCTCCGTTCCTTGGCGACGACGCCAGCTACTTCCTCGGCATCAATCGCAACAAGCGCTCGATCGGGTTGGATCTTGGCAAGCCGGCTGGCCGCAAGATCCTGCTGCGGATGCTGGAAGGCGCCGACATTCTGGTGGAAAACTTCAAGCCCGGCGGGATGGAGAAATGGGGCCTGGGATACGAGGCCGATCTGGCACCGAAATTCCCCGGTCTGATCCATTGCCGCGTCTCCGGCTTTGGCGCCGATGGCCCGCTCGGCGGCCTGCCTGGCTATGACGCGATCCTGCAAGCCTTTACCGGGCTGATGTCGATTAATGGCGACCCGAACACCGGCCCGATGCGCATGGGCACCCCGGTGGTCGATCTGGCCACCGGGCTCTATTCGGTGATCGCCATCCTGATGGCGCTGCATGAACGCAAAACATCGGGCCTCGGCCAGTATCTCGACATGACGCTGCATGATTGCGGGATGGCGCTGCTGCACCCGCAGGCGGCGAATTTCTTCCTGTCTGGCAAACGCCCGCTGCCGATGGGCAATCCGCACCCCAACCTCGCGCCTTACGAAAAATACCCGACCAAGACCTGCGAGATTTTCGTCGCATCCGGCAATGACGGGCAATTCACCAAGATGTGCGAGGCGTTGGGCAAGCCTGAGCTTGGCCGCGATCCGCGGTTCATCAAGAACGCCGACCGGCTGGTCAACCGCCCGGCGCTAATGGCCGAATTCGCCCCGCTGCTGGCCGATCAGGACGGACACGAACTCTGCATCAAACTGCTGAAAATGGGCTTGCCGGCGGGCCCGGTGCTGTTTGTCGATCAGTCGATGGCCGCCCCCCATACGGAAGTTCGGCAAATGGTGACCGAGCTCGATGGCTATCGCGGCCTGGGCACGCCGATCAAACTGTCCCGCACCCCCGGCGGCACCCGCCGCAAGCCACCCCGCTACTCGGAACATGCCGATGAGGTGCTGGGGGAGTTCGGCTTCGATGCCGATGAAATCGCTGAGATGCGGCGCGATGGGATTTTGCACGACGTACGGAAGAAGTAGGTCGACAGGCGGCGGGGTCGTGCCCGCCGCACCAAATCTGACAAGGCATTAATATAGCAGCGATCTTGTTGTGGAACCCATGCATCCCACCTACACATTCAGGACAGCTGCGATCTGGAGTTCCTCGATGCCTGTGCCGACCCGTCGCTTTATATTGGGTGCCTCCCTCGCCCTGGTGCCGGCGCTTGCCTTTGCGCGGTCCGGACCGGATAGTTTTGCGCCTTTGGTGAAACAGGTCATGCCATCGGTGGTCAACATCGCGGTCACGGAAAACGTGGCGCCACGTGGGCAGGTGCCATTCCTGCCGCCGCAACTGCAGCGCCAGTTCCGCGAACGCCAACAAAAACGCCAGGTCAGCGGCCTGGGTTCCGGCTTTATCATCGACCCCAGCGGCGTGATCGTCACCGCCAACCATGTCGTCGCGAATGCCGACAGCATCGTGATCATCCTGTCCGACGGTACCCAGCTGCCCGCCAAGTTGATTGGCGCCGATGAGGTGACCGACATCGCCGTCATCAAGGTCGATGCACCGGGCCGGCTGCCCGCCATCGCCTGGGGTGACAGCCGGGTGATGGAAGTCGGCGATTGGGTGCTGGCCGCCGGCAATCCGTTCGGGCTAGGCGGGTCGGTGACCGCCGGGATTGTGTCGGCGCGGGGACGCGATCTTGGCGGCGGCGCTGATGATTTCATCCAGATCGATGCCCCGATCAATCCAGGCAATTCCGGCGGACCGCTGTTCAGCATGGATGGTCGGGTGATCGGGATGAACACCGCGATTTATTCGCCGACCGGCAGTTCGGTTGGCATCGGCTTTGCCATCCCGTCCGATCTGGTCAGCAAGGTGGTGGCCGATCTGCGGTCAACCGGGCGGGTGGATCGCGGATTTCTCGGCGTTGGTCTGACCGATGTGCCGAACGATGCCGGGATCAGCTTCGCCGCCGGGATCACCGATGTCATGGCACGCGGCCCCGGCGCGCGGGGCGGTCTGAAGCCGGGGGATCTGATCCTGCGGGTCAATGGCCAGGCGGTGGAAAGCGCCCGCGACGCGATCAAGGCCATTACCGCCGTTCCCCCCGGCGGTACGGTGCGGTTGGCACTACGCCGGGCCGCTAAGGAAATGTCGCTCGATGTCACGGTCGGGCGCCGCCCGACCAACGGCGAATAAAACTCAGCAAAGGATAATAGCATGCGCATCCTGGTGGTCGAGGACGACAAGGACGTCGCCAATTTCATCGTCAAAGGCCTCAAGGAAGCCGGCCACGTGGTGGAGCACTCCAACAACGGCCGCGACGGGCTGTTCATGGCGGCAAGCGAAACCTTCGATGCCATCGTGCTCGATCGTATGCTGCCTGGAGGGGTGGATGGCTTGCGGCTGCTGGAAACCTTGCGGTCACAAAACAACAACACCCCAGTGCTGTTTCTGTCTGCCATGGCCCAGGTCGATGACCGGGTTCGCGGCCTGAAAGCCGGCGGCGATGACTATATGACCAAACCTTTCGCATTCGCCGAACTGCTGGCAAGGGTCGAAGCGCTGGCACGGCGCGGCAAGGGCGACGGGCCCCAGACCAAAGTGGTGGTCGCCGATCTCGAAATGGATCTCCTGTCACGCGGCGTACGACGGGCCGGGCAGAAAGTCGATTTGCAGCCGCGGGAATTCCGCCTGCTCGAGTTTCTCATGCGCCATGCCGGGCAGGTGGTCACGCGGACGATGTTGTTGGAGGGTGTGTGGGATTATCATTTCGATCCGCAAACTAACGTGATCGATGTCCATGTTTCCCGCTTGCGCCAGAAGGTCGATAAGCCCTTTGCCACCCCGCTGATCCACACGGTGCGCAACGCCGGCTACATGCTGCGTCCTGAAGCGCCGTAGCTGAAATGCCGACCAGCCGGGACAGGTTTTTCCGCTCCGCCGGGGTGCGGTTCGGGATGATCTACGCGGCGCTGTTCGGCGTCAGCGCATTGGCGCTGGCCGCGTTTCTGGTTTGGTCAACGGCGGGGTTGTTGGACCGCGAAACCGATGCCGCGATCAATGCGGACAGCCAGGGCCTGCGCGAACGCTATAATCTGTTCGGCCTGCCCGGGCTGGTCGACACAATCGAACAACGGCTGGCAGGCAACATCGATGCCGATGCGATCTACCTGCTGGTGACCCCGGATTTCCGCCCTATGCGCGGTAATTTAGTGGGCTGGCCGCGCCCGGTGACGATGGACGTGGATTGGTTCGAGGTACCGGTCGAACGCGGCAAACGCCGCACGCTGGTGCGACTGCATCATTTCGATCTCATCGGCGGATATCATTTGCTGGTCGGCCGCGATGTGCAGGTGCGGGCCGAACTGCGCCGGGTGATCTATGATGCGATGCTATGGGCGGCGGTGATCGCATCCCTGCTCGGGCTGGTCGGTGCCTGGGCAGTGCGGGGTCTGTTCCGCCGCACCCTCGCCGACGTGGCAGCAACGGCTGCCGCCATCAGTGCAGGGGACCTCACGCGGAGGGTGCGGGTCACCGGCGATGGCGACGAGTTCGACCTGCTGGCTGAGACCATCAACGACATGCTGGAACGCATCGCCCGCCTGATGGACGGGGTGCGACAAGTGTCCAACGCCATCGCCCACGATCTTCGCACACCCATTGCCCGCGCCCGCATGCGGCTTGAAGACGCCGGCAACCATGCCCATACCGCCGCGGAATTGCGCGCCGCGATCGAGCGTGCGCAGGCCGACCTGGACGGCATCGTCGCGATCTTCCAGGCCCTGCTGCGCATCGCCGAAATCGAAGCAGGCGCGCGCCGATCCGCCTTCAACGCAGTCGACATCTCCAGCCTGCTGCGCGACCTGGCGGAGCTGTACGAAGCGGTGGCCGAGGATGGCGGACAAATCCTCGCCACCGAAATCCCGGATGGTTTGCTGGCCTATGGCGACCGCGAGATGATCCAGCAGGCAGTGGCAAATCTGCTCGACAATGCGCTGAAATTCTCCCCATCGGGCGGAACGATCCGGCTTGCGGCGTCAGCTGCGGCGAACCGGCTCGATATCGTGGTCGCCGATGCCGGCCCCGGGATTCCCAGCGCAGAACGCGATCAGGCCGTCGAGCGGTTTTTTCGGGGCGAACGGGCACGTTCCACCCCAGGCTCGGGTCTCGGGCTGGCGTTGGTGCAGGCGGTGGCGCTGCTGCATGGTGGCAGCCTGACCCTGGCAGACAATGCCCCGGGGCTGCGCGCGGTGCTGGGCCTGCCGGTGCGGGGCTAGATCAAGCGCTCAGCTTGCGGTACCGGGCAGGCTGTCGCAGCATCGCCACCTTCACCGATCGGAACCGCTATGGCCGCCCCTGACCTGACCCGCGACGCCCTGATCGCCCGTGACCGCGCCGATACCCTGGCCGGCTTCCGCGACCGGTTCAGCCTGCCGGCAGGGGTGATTTACCTTGATGGCAATTCGTTGGGCGCGATGCCGCGCGCGACGGCCGGACGGGTGTCGGCGATGGTCGAGCAGGAATGGGGCAGCGGCCTGATCCGCAGCTGGAACGATGCCGGCTGGATGGATCTGCCGGGCCGCATAGCCGACAAGATCGGCCGACTGATCGGGGCGACGCCTGGCGGCATGGCCGTCGGCGACAGCACCAGTATCAATTTGTTCAAGCTGTTGGGGGCGGCCCTGGCAGCCCGGCCGGAACGGCGGGTGATCCTGACCGAGCGTGGCAATTTCCCCACCGATCTGTACATCGCCCAGGGTTTGTCGGCATTGCTGGCACAAGGCCACGAGATCCGGATGGTTGCCGCAGACGAAATCGCCGCCGCCCTCGATGACAGCGTTGCAGTGCTGATGCTGACCCATGTGAATTATCACACGGGCGCCATGTTCGACATGGCGGGGCTGACAGCCGCCGCCCATGCGGCTGGCGCGGTCATCCTCTGGGACCTCGCCCATTCCGCTGGTGCGGTACCCGTCGACCTGGCTGGCTCGGACGCCGATTTCGCTGTTGGCTGCGGCTACAAATACCTCAATGGCGGCCCAGGCGCGCCGGCGTTTTTGTACGTCGCACCCCGGCTTTTGGCCGATATGCGCTTCCCGATTACCGGCTGGTGGGGCCACGCCGCGCCATTTGCGTTCGAGGCCGGCTACCGCCCGGCGGACGGCATAGCCCGGGCGACCGTTGGCACGGCGCCAATGATCAGCATCGCGGCCCTCGAAGTTGGCGTCGATCTGGCGCTGGAGGCACCAATGGCGGCGGTGCGGGCCAAATCCGTGGCAATGACGGATGTATTTGCCCGGCTGGTCCAGCAGCGCTGCGCGGGCTACGGGCTCGAAATCGTCTCCCCCGCCGATGCGGCCAAACGCGGCAGCCAGGTTTCGGTGGCGCACCCCAACGCCTATCCGATCATGCAGGCATTGATTGCGCACAACGTTATCGGTGATTTTCGCGCACCCGATGTGTTACGCTTTGGCATGACGCCGCTCTATCTTGGTTTTACGGAGCTGTGGGATGCGGTCGAGGTGCTGCGTCTGGTCTTGGTCGAGGAAACCTGGAAGCAGCCCCGGTTCAACGTGCGGCGCAGTGTGACGTGAGAGGGAATTTGCCAATGACGCGCAAACTGCTTTTTCTTGCCGGACTGATTTTCGCGGTGCCGACCGCCCACGCCGATTCCATCGATGGTGCCTGGTGCAAGGACCAGGGCCAGCGCATGGTTATCCAAGGGGCCTCTATTCTAACACCCGCCGGCAGCCGCACCCACGGCGATTACGGCCGCCATTTCTTCACCTACGTCGTCCCGGCAGGCGATCCTGGGGCCGGCACGCAGATCCGGATGGTACTGATGGGCGAGGAACACGTTCAGGTCCAGGAAGGCGCGGCCCAACCTGCGATGTGGACTAGGTGCGGCCCCGCAACCAGCTAGAGCGTGATCCGTTGAAGTTGAATCAGCAGACACGCTCTACACTCTTGTTTTCACGATCATCTTTATCCGTCCAATCGAAGCCGATTGAACAAATAACGACCTAGGGTCCCACCCCCGAAATTCGCCCGACGCATTGGCCCGCACGACGGCCAGCCTGGTGATCAATGCGCTGGACGCGTTCTCCGCGCCCGATATAACGCGACGGCACCGATCAAGAGTATCGCCAAACCTGCGGGCTCAGCTACCGCGACGTTCGGTCCGGCGCTGTTGGTGATGGGGGCGTCGGGTGCAGAAAAATAGCTGAGCACTAAAGTCGCTGTTGTGTTGCCCGTATCCAGAGCACCGATGCCGATGTTAAAAAATGTGAAGGCGCCGCCCTGATAGTCAATATCGGCCGAACCTGAAATCTGCGACGGGTAGAACTGGATATTGCGCGCACCGTTATTTTGGGTGCTGTCTGCACCATTGATATCAATCTGCCCATCATTGGTTCTGTCGTAACTGCTCACCCCACCCCGACCAACGGGTATCCGAATAACGCATTTCGGGTCGCATCGAGCACGGATCGTCCGGTGAGTTTCGCTGTGCTTCCCATCGACCTGAAGGCAGCATAGGCCTCTGCACCCCATTCGCTGCGGAATCCA
>CALQTN020000042.1 GCA_943333505.2 Asaia bogorensis
CTCCATATCCGACGCCGATCCGAAGGTGCCAGAATGTCTACTTCCGTCAAACATACCTCCTTCTGGAGTCCAGAGAGGCGTTCCAGAGATCAGCAAAATCGCCGAGTTTCGCATGCTTCGCTACACGGTGAAGACCAGACGCTTACCCTCCGGCTGCCGTCCGTCCAGGATCGCCTCCACGACATCCGGCGCCAACAGCGTCAGCCGCAGGATACGCGAGACGTAAGATGCGTTGATCTTCTCCGCCGCTGCCAACTCGGTGATCGTCGCGAACCGCCCGCTCTCCAGCATCCGCAGCCAGCGGAACGCCCGCGCCACGGCCTTGATCAGCGTGATGTCGTGCCGCGACTCCACATCCAGCACGCCGGGCGAGATGATCGCCTTCCGCCCGCCGCGTGGCTTCACCGCCAGCGGGATGACCACACCGTCAAGGTGTGACCGTCGCCGCTCATGCCGCCGCCCTTTCGACGCCGGTATTCCCCGTCCCTCTAAAACCCATCTATTATCCCGGGCCACACTATCCCGTCAGGCTGCCGCCCGTCGACGATCTCCTGCCAATCACCCCACCATCATCTCGGCGAGTTGGTTGGAGATACTGTTCGCGGCCAGCTTCACTGGATCAGTCGCGAGGTGGGCATAGCGTGCGGTGGTCTGGACCTGCGTGTGTCCGAGCAGCTTGCCGATCATCGGCAGCCCCTGGCCGGAGGCGACCGCCGTCGAGGCGAATGTGTGGCGCAAATCATGGATGCGGGCGTCCTTCAGCCCAGCACGGGCACGGACCCTCTGCCAGAAGGGTTGCAGGTCGGTGAGCCGGGCGCTGGGCTTCATTCCCACGATGACCCAGGGGTTCTTCTCGATGCGCTCGATCTTCATCAGTAGGTCAAACGCCGCCTGTCCGAGATGGACAACCTTGGCGCCGGTCTTCGAATCCGGCAGCCGCAGCGCCTTGCCCGCCAGGTCCACATGTTCCCATTTGAGCGTCATGATCTCGCTGAGGCGGCAGCCGGTCAGGATGAGCATGCGGGTGGCGGCGACGGCCGAGGCCAGTTCGATCCCTTCGCTCTCCATCTCACGGAGCACCTCGCCGACCCGTTTGAGTTCCGCTGGGCTAAGGAACCGCTCGCGCTTCTCCTCGGCGTACTTCTTTATATGCTTGCGGGGGTTCGACCCGTCTGGCCGCAGGCCCCACATCTCGGCCAGGCTAAACATCTTGGAGATGACCTCGAGGCAGCGATTGGCCTCATATGGGATGTGCCGCTGGTCGTGATGGAGTTTCGCCACATCGGCGCGCGTCACCTCCGTGACCCGATGACGCCCGAGCGCCGGAAGGATCGTCAGCTTCAGCAGGCGACGATACCCCTTGGCGGTGCTTTCCTTGACCCGCACCGCCACATGCTCCGCGTCGAACCGCTCGGCCAATTCCTTGACCGTGATGGCCTGCCGATCGGCGTCCCGCTTCGTGGCGAGGTCGATGCCGTTCCGGGCGGCTGCGAGAACCGCGATCGCCCGCGTGCGTGCCTGCTCGCAGGTGAGCACTGTGGTCGATCCAAGGCTAATGCGGCGGGAGCGTCGGCCCACCCGGTATTGCACCATGTAGCCCTTCCGTCCGCTGGGGAGGATGCGCAATCCAAAGCCGGCAAGGTCGTCATCCCAGATGAAATAGTCGGCCGCCTGGATCGCGGCGGCGTCGACGTGGCGTTTGGTCAATTTCGGCATGAACTCGGTTCCCATCCAACCTATCGTTTCGCTTCCATGCGCCTGGTCGACCCCGCCGGTGGAAGCACTATGGAAGCAAGAGGGCAGGAACCGGGGCGCATGTGCGCGAAAACGACAGTGGGGTGAGGCGGCTAGAAAATCAACTAAGTTATTGAAATAGCGAAGAAAATAGAAGGGAAGGGGGTTTCTGCGTAGTTTGGCTTCAGGCACTCATAACCTGAAGGTCACAGGTTCAAATCCTGTCCCCGCAACCAGAATAGCCCGTCAACTCAATAGGTTGACGGGCTTTTTTGATGCCAGAAACCGGGTGCCAAAAATCCTCTGGAAGCACTGCAGAACAAGAGTGTGCGTGGTTCCCGGCACCCGCCACGGCATTGTCACTGCCGCGCGTGTTGTGCAGGCGACGAACGCCCAGCCACCAGGAACGCCGGGCACCAAGGCAGCTCCGCGCAGCACGGTGCCGCTCACGATCTTCCAACTCGCAACACAGGTTTTGCCACCCGAAGCGCGTAGCATTCTGCCGGGCGGATCGGCCGATGCTGCTGACACCGACCGATGCCATCTCAGCCTGTCTTACCGTACGGCGGGACTGGACGATTCACGCTATTGAGTGCGTTGCGGGGGTTCGGAGGTACCGCCCCCTTCCCTGACGCGGGAATGCGCGTCACTGTGGTGGGAACGTGGTGCAAGGAGATGCCAAGATGGACCCGACCTTTCTGTCCGCCAAGCGCCAGGCGGCGCTGATCCGGCGCGGCGCAATCGGCTGTCGCGAGTTGCTTGACCACTATATCGACCGGGTTGAGCGGCTGGATGGGCGGATCAATGCGGTGGTGGTGCGCGACTTCGAACGCGCGCGCAAGCAGGCCTCGGCGCTGGACCGGGATCGTGCCAAGGGGGCCACCGGGCGCCTGCATGGTGTGCCGATGACGATCAAGGAGAGTTTTGATATTGCCGGGCTACCGACGACCTGGGGCAATCCGGTGTTGAAGGACCACAAGGCGAAGGCCAATTCCGTCACCGTCGCGCGGTATATGGCGGCTGGCGCAGTGTTCTTCGGCAAAACTAACGTGCCTTTGAACCTGGCGGATTGGCAGAGTTTCAATGCAGTTTATGGGACGACCGGCAATCCGTGGGACCCCGCGCGGGTGCCGGGCGGGTCGTCCGGCGGGTCGGCGGCGGCATTGGCGGCGGGGCTGACGGGGATGGACACTGGCAGCGATATCGGCGCCTCGGTCCGCAACCCGGCGCATTATTGCGGGGTTTTCGGGCACAAGCCGACCTACGGTATCTGTCCGCAGACCGGGCACGCGGTGTTCGACAATATCGACGAGTTGGACATGGCGGTGGTCGGACCTTTGGCGCGTTCGGCTGAGGACCTGGCGATCGGACTGGACATCATGGCGGGGTCGGAGCCCGCCGCGGCGGCATGGCAGTTGAAGCTGCCGCCGCCGCGCGAGACAGCGTGGGGCGGGCTGCGGGTGGCGGTGATGACCAGTCATCCATGTTCCGATGTCGATGCCGAGATGCAGACAGAGCTGGAGCGGCTGGCCAAGGCGCTGCGGAAGGAAGGGGCGAAGGTCAGCATGACCGCGCGGCCGGATTTCGATATGGCCGAGGGGCAGATGCTTTATATCGAGATGCTGCGCGCGACCACGGCGGTTGGGATGGACGATGCCGGCGCGGCGCATTGGGCCGCGGTGCGAGACAGCCAGAAGGCGGACGATCCCAGCTATTACGGCCAGATGGCGCGCGGGATTTCGATGACCCATCGGGTATATCTGCAGAAGAACGAGTTGCGGCAGAAAATGCGCCGGGCCTGGGGAGCATTCTTCCGCGACTGGGACGTGCTGCTGTGCCCGCAGGCGGCTTCGCCGGCCTTCCCCCATGACCAGGCGGGCGAGCGGCACAACCGGATGATCCCGGTGAACGGAAAACAAGTGCCGGTGACCGACCAGATGTTCTGGGCCGGTTTGGCGAGCTTCTACCTGTTGCCGGGGACGGTGGCGCCGCTCGGCGTCAGCAAGCTGGGCCTGCCGTTCGGAGTGCAGATCCTGGGGGCGATGTATGACGACCGCACGACCATCGAGGTGGCGCGGTTGTTGGAGAAATCCTGGCGCGGCTTCGTGCCGCCGCCGGGCTGGGGGTGACGACCGAGGCAGGAATGGGGCGCGCGCGCTACGCTGGGCTGCGGTTGGGGCGGGCGTTGGTGCTGTCGGCGATCCAGGTCGAATATGGGTCTAGTCGGGTTTGAACGGTTAAAAATGATCGTGAAAACAAGAATCTAGAGCGTGTCTGTTGATTCAACTTCAACGGATCACGCTCTAGCGAGATATGCGCGCGAATTGTCCGAGCGGAAGCTCTGCGACCACTAGCGCCGTGTGATCGTGGCACGTTGCTAGGTAACGTTGGCACATTTATATTTTGACATGTCGCATTGTCTAATCTATATAGGCGATATGATCACAGACCAACCATCCCTCGCAGATCTCGCCGCGGCCTCGGGCATCGAGGCCCGGACTATTCGGTCGTGGGTTGCGCAGGGTCTGCTGCCAGCGCCGCTCACCCGTGGCCCGGCGGCGCGCTATCCTGCCGATACGCTGGAGCGCCTTTTGGCCGTGCGGACCATGCGCGACGCCCTCGGGATGCCTCTGGCCGAAATCCGCAAGGAGTTGCTGGTCACCAGCGCCGATCAAATCCGTGCCTATGCCAACCGCCAGCAAAGTTCCGCGCCGGCAGACGCGTCTTATTCGATGTCGATGTCGGTTGAGAAACCAGTGTCATCTGCGGTTGACTACATTGGCGCATTGCGTGCGAGAGGCCTGCCATCCGCCATGTCGACTCCGGCGCTGGCACTTTCGATGCCCGCGATGGCTCCCTCTGCGCAGGGCTTCGCCGCTCTCGAGCAGCGCCTCGGGCACGGGCGCGGCGAACCGGCGCGCAAGGCGCGTGCCGAGGTCTGGCTGCGCATTATGATCACGCCGGATGTTGAACTCGCCGTCCGCAGCGAACTCGATGTTGAGCAGCGCGTCCGCCTGGAGCGTTGTGCAGACCTGATCCGAGACATTCTTCTTGGGAGAGAATCATGATCGATGCCGTCAACACACCGAACCCGACGTTCAACCTCGTCGCAGGGCTTGACCGCACGCACGCCTGGATTGAAGGCGGGTCTGTTCGCTATCTGGTTGCCGAACTCTCCGCAGATGGTGGGATTTCGCTGGCGCCCGCCGCGCCAGCCATGAACCTGGCGCTCGCTATCGATGTCTCCGGCAGCATGCAGGGTGACAAGATCGCCGCGGCGCGCCAAGCGGCCCTTGCCATGGTGCAATCGCTCACCGCGCGGGACAGGCTCAGCATCGTCGCCTTCGACAGTACGGCCGAGTTGTTGCTTGACGGCAGGGCGATGGATGCGGCCGGGCGTGAGGCGGCGTGTGCGGTGATTGGCAAACTGATCGATCGTGGTGGCACCAATCTGTTCGATGGCTGGTTGCTGGCGGCAGAGCGGGTGGCGGTCGCGATGGCGGAAGTGCCGCAGGCATCGCACCGGGTGCTGCTGCTGTCGGACGGACAGACCAATGAGGGTGTCACGGACCGTCGTGAGATTGCCCACCATGCAGGGGCGTTGCTGGAACGCGGCGTCGTCACCTCGGTGCTAGGGATCGGCGATGGGTATGACGAAGAGTTGCTCGGCGCCATCGCCGAGGCCGGCGGCGGCAATATGCATGATGCCGGGCAGTCACCGGAGATCGGCGAGATTGTGATCGCCGAATTGCAGGAGAGCCGCGCCGCGCTGCTCGAGCGGGTGACGTTGCGGGTCAGCGTCCCCGCGAATGTGCGCGCCGAGATTGTTGGCGCCTGGGCGAACGCGGCGCTGCCCGGCTTGCTTGAGGTGGTCGTTGGAAGCCTGATGCCCGGGCAGACCAAGCGCATCGTGGTTCGGCTGCACTGCCCCGCCGGAGCGCCGGGCACTTCAGTCTTGTTTGGCGTCTCGGCGAGCAGCGCCACCGTTGAAACGCGTGCTGTCGAAGTTGAACTCACCCTGGCGCGTGGCACAGACAACAATGCCCAGTCCGTCGATGCTGGGCGGTGCCTGGCGGTGGTGCAGGCGTGGCAGGCGGATGCGCTGCGGCAAGCGGTTAGGATGAACCGTGACGGGGATCGTCGGACTGCCCGGCACTTCCTCGCGCGTGAACTGCGGTGGATGGAGCCCTATGCGCGCGGCGTACCGGGGGCCGACGCGTTGATTGCTGAACTGATATTGGTGCAGCGCCGCGTCAGCGAGGAATGGGATGAGCGCACGCGCAAGGCGGTCTTCGCGGCGTCATACAAGTCATCGCGTTCCGAGATGGATCTGCGGACTGCGCCGCAGATGTCCCTCAGCGAGCGGTTCAATCCCTCGGTCAAGCGCCCGTAAGCCGCAGCTCACACGGTCGCTGACGTGACACGGCGCTTTACCCGGCTGGCTTATCGCGTTTTTTGACAGCTTCATGCGCGCGCCGCGTTGAAGCCGCGGCACATTCAGGCATTACGCACAATCATGGCAAACCCGGCCTCGGCGGCGGTCAGGGCCAGATTGATATCCGCCTCGGTATGGGCACAGGACAGGAACATATTGTGCCGTGGGTGGAAATAGGCGCCATGGCGCAGCGCTTCGGCGCAAAATGCCGTGCCGGTGCGGAAGTCGATGTCGCCTTCGAATTGGATCAGCGGCATTTGCGGCGGGCCACTCTGGATGACCGGCACCGCGTATTTTGCTGACAATCCGGCGACGCCAACGCGCAGTCTTTCCCCCATTTTCCGCATATGGGCGGGGCCATCGACGCGTCGCAACTCGGTCAGGGTCGCCACCGCCGCCGCCATCGGCACCGCAGTGCACCAGAAGGAGCCTGTGGTGAAGATTTTGGTCGCCGGGACGCGAAAACGATCATTGCCAACGATCGCTGCCAGGGCATGGCCATTGCCGATCGCTTTGCTGAACGCGGACAGATCGGGGCGCACGCCCAATGGCTCCCACGAGCCGCCAAGATCGAGCCGGAACCCTGCACGCACGTCATCAACGATGAGGGCGGCTTCCTGGGCGTCGCAAATCTCCCGCGCGCGGCGGGCAAAAGCCACTGTCGGCATTTCCAGCATGCGGCTCATATCGTGGCGGAACGCTGTCACGATGATCGCCGCGAGGTCGGCGCCGGCTTCGTCAACGGCGTGTTCCAGGCTCGCGATGTCGTTGTATTCGAAGGTGATCACATGGGCACGATCTTCGGCGGTAACACCGATCAGCGACGGCGAGCACCATGGCACCGCACCATGATAGCTGCCCTGGGCCACCAGCACTTTGCGCTTCCCGGTACCGGCGCGGGCGATGGTCACACAGGCGGTGGTGGCGTCCCCGCCATTCTTCGACAGGAAGCACCAATCGGCGTGCGGGATCATATCGACCAGCAATTCGGCCAATTCAATCAGCACCGGCGCCGGCCCATTGAGGCAGTCGCCCAGTGCAGCCTGGCGCTGCGCCGCTTCCTCCACCGCCGGGTGATGATGGCCGAGCACGATCGGTCCCCACGAACACATGAAATCCACGTATTCGCGGCCATCGACATCCCATAAATGGCAACCCTGGGCGCGGGCGAAATATTGTGGATAGCCGGGCGGCAGGTTGGCGGCGTTCATGTGCCCCCATAGCCCACCCGGGATGACCTGCATGGCGCGGTTGCGCAACGCGATGTCAACAGGGCCGGAGCTGTGGTTGGACGACGCGATGACGGAAGTCTGCGACATGAAGCCTCCTTGGGGTGCGGCACCACAACATCGGCACCAATATCATGCTGCCACCATCGATGGCAGGTGGTCGGGATAGGCCGGTTGCGGCATCTCATGCCTCGGACATCCTGGCAATAGAGCGTGATGACCGTAGGTGGAATCACACGAAGGTCTGAATCACGCGACCAAACAAAGAGTTAGATCGTGATGACCGCGCCTATCAGCGGTCATCACGATCTAAGATACCGCCCCAGCCTACTACGCTCTACCGCCCGGTGAACTTCGGCGCACGCTTCTCCTTGAACGCCGCCACACCTTCCTGCATGTCCGAACTGCTGCGCACCCGGCCGATGTCCTGGCTGATCGCGACCATGCGCTCGATCGGGCCCTTGGTCATGATTTCCTCGTTGACGAAGCGCTTCAGCGTGCTGACCACCAACGGCGCCATGCCGGCGAGTTCCTGGGCCATGGCGATGGCGACCCGTTCATGCTCGCCGTTCGGCGCAACCTCGTTCACGAACCCAACCTGGTAGGCGCGGGCGGCGGAGACCTTGCGGGCGAGCAGCATCACTTCCATCGCCAGATGATGCGGCATCCTTGTGACCAGGCTGCTGATGCCGCCCGCGGTCAAGCCGAGTTTGGCTTCGGGGTAATAGAAGACGGTGTCCTCGGAGGAGACCAGCAGGTCGCACATCATCACCATCACGATGGCGCCCCCGACGCACCAACCGGTGGTCGCGGCAACGATCGGCTTATTGGTATGGAAGCCCATGGTGGGGATCGCGCGCCATAATTCGGGCAGATCGGTGATATCGGCGCCCGATGAAAATGCCTTGTCGCCAACTGATGACAGCACCGCTGCGCGCTGGTCGGAGCGGTCGAAATCCTCGAACGCTTGCTGAATTTCGACGGCGACGGCGCTGCTGATGGCGTTCATCCGGGCGGGATTATTGATGCGAATGATCGAGACGGCGCCTTGGTGTTCAACGGTAACGGCGGACATGGTGTTTCCCTTGTTGTGTTGCGGGTGAATGCACCATGCAATGCCCGCAACGTCAAACGGCCCCGGAGTTTCCCCCGGGGCCGTTGATTTAGCCAGACATTTGCGAAAATCAGCCGCCCATATGCGCCAGCGCTGCGAGCAACAGCAAAGCGACAATGTTGGTGATCTTGATCATCGGGTTCACGGCCGGGCCGGCCGTGTCCTTGTACGGATCACCCACGGTATCGCCGGTCACCGCTGCCTTGTGGGCATCGGAACCTTTGCCGCCGTGATGGCCTTCTTCGATGTATTTCTTCGCGTTATCCCAGGCGCCGCCGCCCGAGGTCATGGAAATCGCCACGAACAGGCCGGTGACGATGGTGCCGAGCAACATGGCGCCGAGCGAGCTGAACGCCGCCCCTTGCCCTGCCACTGCCTTCACCACGAAATACAGCACCAGCGGGGCTGCAACCGGCAGCAGCGACGGAAGGATCATTTCCTTGATCGCAGCCTTGGTCAGCATGTCCACCGCGCGGCCGTATTCCGGCTTCTGGGTGCCCAGCATAATGCCCGGCATTGCCGCGAACTGGCGACGCACTTCGACCACCACCGCGCCGGCCGCACGGCCAACAGCGGTCATGCCCATGGCGGCGAACAGGTACGGCAGCAGGCCACCGATGAACAACCCAACCACAACCCAAGGGTTCTGCAGGGTGAAATCGACCGCCACTTTCGGGAAGTAGAACTTCAGATCTTCGGTATAGGCTGCGAACAGCACCAGTGACGCCAGACCAGCCGAACCAATCGCGTAGCCCTTGGTGACCGCTTTGGTGGTGTTGCCAACCGCGTCGAGCGCGTCGGTCACCTTGCGGACTTCGGGGGGGAGCTCAGCCATTTCGGCAATGCCACCGGCATTATCGGTGACCGGGCCGTAGGCATCGAGCGCCACAACCATGCCGGCCAGCGCCAGCATTGTGGTTGCCGCCACTGAAATGCCGAACAGGCCGGCAACCATGTAGGACAGGATGATACCAACGCAGATGACCAGCACCGGCAGCGCGGTCGCTTCCATCGAAATCGCCAGACCCTGGATCACGTTGGTGCCGTGGCCGGTGGTCGAGGATTGTGCGATGGATTTTACCGGGCGGTATTCGGTCGAGGTGTAGTATTCGGTGATCCACACCAGCAGCCCGGTGACGCCGAGGCCGACCAGGGCGCATTGGAACAGGCCCATGCCGGTGACGGTTGCACCCGTGGTCATTTTCAAGCTGCCGCCAAAGCCCATGGTCTGGCTGATGACGCCGGCAATCGCGATGGCCGACAGCACGCCGGTGACCAGCAGGCCCTTGTACAGCGCGCCCATGATGTTGTTGGACGCGCCAAGCTTCACGAAATAGGTGCCGATCACCGAGGTCACGATGCACACCGCACCGATCAGGAGCGGCAACTGCATCATCGCATCGGCGTCTGCGCCGGTGAAGAAAATTGCCCCGAGCAGCATGGTGGCAACGATGGTCACCGCATAAGTCTCGAAAAGATCGGCCGCCATGCCAGCGCAATCGCCGACGTTGTCGCCAACGTTATCGGCGATGGTGGCGGGGTTGCGGGGGTCATCTTCCGGAATACCGGCTTCGACCTTGCCGACCAGATCGGCGCCGACATCGGCGCCCTTGGTGAAGATGCCGCCGCCGAGACGCGCGAAGATCGAAATCAAGGATGCGCCGAACGACAGGGCAACCATGGCTTCAAGCACCGGACGCACCGAGGCACCTGGCGCCATGCCGGCACGCAGATACATATAGTAGCCGGCAACGCCGAGCAGGCCGAGGCCCACCACCAGCATGCCAGTGATCGCGCCCGATTTGAACGCAACATCAAGCCCGGCCGCGAGGCCCTGGCGCGACGCCTGCGCGGTGCGCACATTGGCGCGAACCGACACGTTCATGCCGACATAGCCAGCCACGCCCGACAGGATCGCGCCGATCGCGAAGCCGATGGCGACGGTCGCACCGAGGGTGAAGGCGAGCAGCACCAAAATCACGACGCCAACGCCGCCAATGGTCAGGTACTGGCGGTTAAGATAGGCCGCCGCACCTTCCTGCACAGCGGCCGCGATTTCCTGCATGCGCGCATTGCCGGCGTCTTGCGCCAGAACTTGCCGCGTGGTCACCCAGCCATAAAGCAGGGCGATGACCCCGCAGGCGAGGATCAGATAATTGGCCAAAGCCATTCGGTTGCCTCCGTTTTTGTGTCGTGAGCAGACGTGGCCGCGCGTCGCGCGCTTCTGTCCGAAACTTAATCCGGCTGGGATATGGCAGAGTTACAAAGGTCAGGCAACCGGAGGCAGCGCTATAACAATGGCTTCTCGGCGACGACGCAGACGTTGAGATAAGCCTCAATCGTCTCTGGCGGTGGCAATTCGGGGGCATGCAACTCCACCGGATACTGGTAGGCGCTGCCGACGATGCGCAGGCCGGCATCGGCGCCAAAAATTGTCTCCAAAGCGTCACGCGTGTAACGCCAGTAGTCGGACGGATAGCCGTGGATCGGGAAGGCGAAATGGGTCTGGATGAAGACCTGCCCGCCGGGCCGCAACACTTTGCCGATTTCAATGGCGCCAATCCACGGGCGCTGGACGTGTTCGAACACCGAGCACGCAATCACCGCATGCTGCGAGCCAGGCGCGACGGATTGCGACAACGTGTGGACGTCGGCAAGCAGATCGACATCGAGGCCGTCCTCGAAATCCGAGCAGACATAGGTGGCGTCGGCCGCGGCCCAGGCGCGATGCACGGTGGATCGCTCCGGACTGCTGCGCTTGGTGCCGAGTTCGAGCACTTGGGCCGCGCGCACGCCATGCAGGCGGTTGATGAAATTGACCAACAGCACGTTGGCCGGATGCTCGGCGGCAGCCTGGTCCGGGCGCGATGGCGGCGCCTGGATGGCAGGTTCCGGCATCGGCGCGCGCCGCGAAAATCTGCTGAACCAATTCATCGTTCGCTCCCGTTTGCCGCCAAATAATGACACACTCCTTAATTGCCCGAATTCCCGACGTCCGGCGAGGCCTTGCCTTCGCCCCTTTGCCGCGCTTGAGTTCGTGGAGAACCAGGAGGGCACCAAGATGGCGGATAGCGTGGAGGCGCGGCTGCACCGGCTGGAAGCCGCGGAAGAGATCCGCTGGCTCAAGGCCCATTACGCCCAGGTATGCGACGACAAATACGACGCCGCGCACCGCCTGAAGCCGCAGGAAGACATCGACGCGATGGTGCGGCCGATGGTCGCGCGGGTGTTTGCCGAGCACGCAGTCTGGGACGCGTCCTCCGCGGGGGCCGCGCCGTTATGCGGACAGGATGCCATTCTGGCGCGGATGCGGACCAGCCCCTGGACCTTTGCGATGCATTATTACGTGAACCCGATGATCGCGGTCGATGGCGACACCGCGACGGCGCGCTGGATGTTGTGGGAGCCCTGCACCTCAGGCGAAACCGGCCAGGCCATGTGGATGTCGGCGATCAACCACGATACCTATGTGCGTACGGCGATCGGGTGGCAGATCCAGACTTACAAAGTGCGGTATCGGTTCCTGACACCGTTTGCCGAGCCTTGGGTGGGAAAAGCGTAAGAACCGCCCGCGATCAACGCGGCTTTCTGGCTGCTCAGCACGATAACGCGTTGCAGCGGTTTCCGTGATGTGCGAATTCTGCCGGCGGTATGTGCCTGTAGCTCAGTTGGTTAGAGCGGGCCGCTCATAACGGCTTGGTCGCGGGTTCAAGTCCTGCCGGGCACAGACCGAAGCTTGAGTGCCACGGCAGGAGGAGATGATGATGCCGCGCCATCTGCTAGGGATGCTGACCCCGTCATCGAACACCATCCTCGAACCGATCACCAGCCGCATCCTGGCTGGCCTGCCCGATACCAGCGCCCATTTCAGCCGCTTCCGGGTCACCCAGATCGCGCTCAGCGACGACGCGCTGGCGCAGTTTCAGCGGGCTGAAATCCTCCGCGCCGCAGAATTGCTGGCCGATGCGAAATGCCAGACGATCGCCTGGAGCGGCACCTCGGCGGGATGGCTGGGGTTCGACGCCGACGTCGCGCTGTGCCGGGATATCGAGGCCGCGACCGGGGCGCGAGCCTGCACGTCGGTGCTGGCGTTGAATGAGGTTCTGGCCCTCACCAGGGTGCGGAAACTGGCGCTGGTGACGCCCTACACCCAGGATGTGCAGGCGCGGATTATGGCGAATTATGCGTCAATCGGGATAGAGGTGGTTTCGGAAATCCATTGGAACCTGCGGGATAATTTCAGCTTTTCCGAAGTCGCCGGTGACCGGATTGCCCAGGCCGTGCGCGATGTTGCGGCAGCGTCCCCGGACGCCATCGCGGTATACTGCACCAATCTGGCAGGCGCACCGCTGGTTGCCGGCCTGGAGGCGGCGTTGGGCATTCCGATTTATGACACCGTGGCCACCGCAGTTTGGAAGTCGCTGCTGCTGGGTGGGGTGGACCCGGCGAGGGTTGCGGGCTGGGGTCGCTTGTTCAGTCTCCGCAGCTGACCGTTTCTTGCGGGCTAGCCGTCCGATCACGCGCCGGCTAGAGTTAGCGCAATATCAAACGGGAGCGTCCGCCATGATCCATGTTCTTGCTATCATCACCACCAAGCCCGGCCTGCGCGAAGAAGTCCTCGCCGCGTTCCGCGCCAATATGCCCGCCGTGCACGCCGAAAAAGGCTGCATCGAATACGCGCCCGCGATTGACGCCGAAGGCATGGGTGGCATGCAAACCCGCCTCGGCCCCGATAGCTTTGTGGTGATCGAGAAATGGGCGACCGCTGAAGACCTCGCCGCCCACGGCGCTGCCCCGCACATGGTCGCCTATGGCAAGGCCAACCGCGACCGGGTTATCGGCCGGGTGCTGCATTTCCTCACCCCCGCCTGATCCGGAAAATTTACCATGGATTTCAGCCTCTCGCCCGAGCTTGAACGCAAGCGTCGTGTCGTCCGCGAATTTGTGCAGGATCGCTTGATCCCGCTCGAAAGCGATCGTGCCAGCTATGATGCGCATGAAAATATTCAGCATCATCTGCTGGGTGAATTGCGCAAGGAAACCCGCGCGCTCGGCATCTGGGCGATCCAGTCGCCGGTGGCACGCGGTGGCGGCGGGCTGTCCATGGTCGAGCAGGCGGTGCTGCTGGAAGAAATGAACCGGTCGATCTTCGGACCGGTCTGTTTCAACTCGGCGGCACCCGATGACGGCAACATGCGGGTGCTGTCGCAAATCGGCACCAAGGCGCAGCAGGATCGTTGGCTGCAGCCGATCATCGATGGCAAGATAAATTCTGCCTTCATCATGACCGAGCCGATGGACGAAGACGGCGAAGGCTGCGGGTCTGACCCGTCGCTGACCCTGACCGAGGCTTCGCGGACCAATACCGGCTGGAAAATTAACGGCCATAAATGGTTCAGCACCGGGGCGGAAACCGCACAGCATTTCATCTTGATGGCACGCACCTCCGCCGATAGCCGCAAGGGGCTGACCGCGTTCATGTTCGACCGCGACCAGCCGGGCTGGCGGATCGTGCGCCGCATCCCGATCATGGGGCCGGAAGAACATGGCGGGCACTGTGAACTCGCGTTCGAAGGGCTCGAAATCCCGGACGAAAACCGCCTGATGGAAGTTGGCGATGGGCTGAAGCTGACCCAAATCCGGCTCGGGCCGGCGCGGCTGACCCATTGCATGCGTTGGCTCGGTCTGGCGCGGCGCTGCCTCGAAATCGCTCAGGACTATGTCAGCAAGCGCAAATCATTTGGTGGCCGGTTGATCGACCATGAAAGCGTGCAAACCCTGATCGGCCAGGCCGGGATGGAGATCCAGATGGGCCGGCTGCTGACCATGCATGCCGCCTGGACGCTGGATCAAGGCGATTTCGCCAAAAAAGAAGTTTCGATCGCCAAGGTTGTGGTTGCCGACGCGTTGCACAAGGCCGCCGATACTGCCCTGCAATTGCTCGGCGCGCGCGGCTATTCCAAGGATACCATCGTGGAATGGGTCTATCGCTACGCCCGTCAGGCGCGGTTGGTGGATGGCGCCAGCGAAGTTCATCGCATGGTGCTGGCCAACACAATGATCCGCGACGGGCAGGATTTCTTCAGCTGGCCGGTCAACAAGTAAAAAAATCGTCCCACGACAGTATAATCCGGCGCCGTCACATATGGACGGCCCGGACGGCGCGCAGTTGGGCACAACCGTCGAATATAGCTTCATGATTGCCGAGGCCGCGCTGTGTGCCGGTGCTGCTGGCCACCGGGTTGCTCGGGCGAACCTTGCGCCGGCGGCCGCGCGATCAGACCGGCCAGGCCGGGTCCATGAAGCGCTGGAATTCCAGAAGATAGCCATTCGGGTCGCGCACAAAGAACGCATAGACGTTGAACGCTTCGCTGTATTTAGGGGAACTCTCCGGCATGACCCCCTTTGCGACCAGGTGGGCATGCCAGCCATCGACGTCGTCACTCACAAAGGTGATCACCACGCCCTTCGGTTCAACAAAGCGGCCGGGTCGGGCGAAGCACACGCCGATGAAGCCGGTCGGCCCCATCCGGAAAATGCGGCAGCCGCCCTGATCGAGCACCTGCTCCAGTCCGAGCGTGTCCGCGTAAAATGTGCAGGTGCCGTCTAGGTCCATCGTATAGACCCAGACCAACGATTGGTTGATGGACGGATGTGTCATGGGGGGCTTCCGGCGGCGCTATCCGCGCTCCTGATTATTGCCAGGCGGGCGTCGCTGGTGCTGGTGCTGGGGTTGCGGTGACGGCGCTTGCTGTTGCTGTTGCGGCCGCTGGGTGGGGCGCATGTCGACTGGGGGCGTCTGTCGCGCGGGTGCCGCTTGTGGCGCTGGTGCCGATTGTGGCGCGACCTGTGGGCGTTGCTGTTGCTGCGGTATCTGTCCACCCGGTGCATGTTGCGCAGGGGCCGATTGCCCATAGTTCGGCCGCTGCGGCGTGAACTGCCCCGTATGTGGGGCGCCCTGGTGCCCCTGCCCGCCGAAATTGCCGCGTTGGGGCTGCCCGCCCTGCCCGCCCTGCAATGACTGGAAGTGCTGGGTTTGTGCCGCGGTTGGTGGTCTGCGCTGGTCCGGGCCAGGCGAATGCTGCCCAGGCCCCGGCTGCCCGCGTGTTCCGTTGGTGCCACCAAAATAACTGGTCCGGCCGCCATGGCCGTGATTTTCGACCGGTGTATTGTAGTGGTTGGTCACCCGGCGATTGCCGAAATTATTGACCGACTGATTGTAATGGAAGCGGTCACCGTGCCAGCGTCCGCCGGCATAGCCGCTGCCAAAATAGCCGAACCCGTAGTTGATCCCGCCATAATAGCCGACCGACGGACCCCAGTACGGCGCATTCCAACGATAATAGCCACTGCTGAACGCCCAATATCCCGGCGTCCACAACAACCCGGCACTCGGGGGCAGGGCCCAGACCCCAGGCACCCAGTAATAGCCGCTGCGGCCATGCTGCCAGAAGCCAGGCGTCCAGATGTAGCCTTCATCCGGCATCGGCGGCTGATCGTATTCGGGCAATGGCGGCGGCGCTTGGGTAACCTCTCCCGCAGCGACATACCCGCCAGATGCGGTGACGTATTGTCCAGCAGGTGGCGGCACGCATCCGGCCAGGGTCGAGCAGCCCAGCAGCACCGGCAGAAGATAGCTAGAAATCCGCATCACCCGTTCTCCAATAGCCGTTTCAGTGGCCGGTTGCGCTTTATGTACCGCTATCGTCGCCTCCGACAGACAGTACAAATGCGCAGGATGGAGTTTCACCCGCTAATCCGGTTTTTTTGTGTCCTTCCTGTGCTCTTGCCGGGGCGGCGTCATTGCTCTAATAGCGCGCCCTCGCTGGCACCCCTGGAGGCCGGCGTTATCACCTATTAGGAGCCGACCATGGCCAATCTCGTAACGATCGAGGCCGAGGCGCGCGAGCGTGCAGGTAAGGGGGCAGCACGCGCGACCCGGCGGCAGGGCAAAGTGCCCGCCGTAATCTACGGTGCCAAGCAGGCACCAACGATGATTTCTGTCGACCCCAAAGTGCTGCTGCGCGAAATGCATCGCGGTGGCTGGCGTTCGCGCCTGTTCGAGATCAAGCATGATGGGCAAATCACCCGTGCGCTGATCCGCGATGTCTCGGTCCATCCCGTGACCGACGTGCCTGAACATGTCGATTTCCAGCGTCTCGCCGTCGGTGAGAAGATGAAGATCGCCGTGAGCGTGCATTTCAGCAATGAAGGCACCAGCCCCGGCATCAAGCGTGGCGGCATGCTGAACGTCGTGCGTCACACGGTGGAATGCTACGTCGATCCCGACGCCGTGCCCGACCAGTTCGAAGCCGATCTTGGCGCGATGGAGATCAACGACAATCTGCGTTGGTCCAACCTGCGTGGCACTGACGGCATCCGCCCGGTGATCCAGGATCGTGATTTCGTCATCGCGACCGTGGCGGCCCCGACCAAGATGCCGGATGTGGTTGTCGATGGCGGCACCCCGGCCGGTGGTACCAAGGCACCCGCCAAAGCTGCGCCCAAGAAGAAATAAAGCCTTAGGCGAGGTGGCGCGATGAAGCTCTGGGTCGGTCTCGGCAACCCTGAGCCTGGCATGGCACGCCAACGCCATAATATCGGCTTCATGGCGCTTGATACGATCGCGATCCGCCACGGCTTCACGCCGTGGCGGCAGCGTTTCAAGGGGCTGGTAGCCGAGGGCACGATCGCTGGTGAGCGTATTCTCGGGTTGAAGCCGCAAACCTATATGAACGTGTCGGGCGAAAGCGTGCAGGCGGCGGCTGGGTTCTTCAAGCTCCCACCGGACGCGATTACCGCCTGGCATGACGAACTCGACCTCGCCCCCGGCAAGATCCGCATCAAGCGCGGCGGTGGTGCCGCGGGACATAACGGCTTGCGCAGCATGGACCGATCTCTCGGCATCCCGGATTATTGGCGGGTGCGCCTCGGTATCGGGCATCCGGGCGACAAGGCGCGGGTCAACGGCCATGTGCTCGGCGATTTCGCCAAGACTGATATGCTGTGGCTGCTGCCATTGCTGGATGGTGTGGCGGATGCGGCGGGCTTGCTCGCCACCGGCAAGCCGGAGGAATTCATGACGAAAGTCGCACTGCTGACACAGGACACACATTAGATGGGCTTTAATTGCGGCATCGTCGGCCTGCCCAATGTCGGCAAAAGCACGCTGTTCAACGCACTGACGGCAACGGTTGCCGCCCAGGCGGCGAACTACCCGTTCTGCACGATCGAGCCGAATGTCGGGCGCGTCGCAGTCCCCGATCCGCGTCTGGCGGTTCTGGCGAAAATTGGCAAATCGCAGAAAATCCTGCCGACCAGCCTGGAATTCGTCGATATCGCCGGCCTGGTGCGCGGCGCCAGCAAGGGCGAGGGCCTCGGCAACCAGTTCCTCGGCAACATCCGCGAGGTTGATGCCATTATCCATGTGCTGCGCTGCTTCGAAGACGGCGATGTGACCCATGTCGAAGGCAGCATCGATCCGCTCCGCGATGCGGAAACCGTCGAAACCGAGCTGATGCTGGCCGACCTCGACAGCCTCGAAAAGCGCCTGCATGCGGCCCAGAAAAAGGCCCGTGGCGGCGATAAGGAAAGCATTGCCCAGGTCGCGCTGATGGAGCCGATTGTGCTGGCCCTGACCGAAGGGCGGCCGGCACGCACCGCGATCCCGAAAGGCGAGGAAGAAGCGGTGCGCCGTCTGCAGCTGCTCACCAGCAAGCCGGTTTTGTATGTCTGCAATGTCGAGGAAGCAGCTGCTGCCACTGGCAATGCATTATCCGCAAAGGTTGCTGAACGGGCCAAGGCCGAAGGCGCCCGCTACGTGGTGGTGTCTGCTGCCATCGAGGCCGAGGTGGCGCAATTGCCCGACGAAGATCGCGGCGAGTTTCTCGAAGGGCTCGGCCTTGCCGATAGCGGCCTCGATCGGGTGATCCGCGCTGGCTATGATCTGCTTGGCCTGATCACCTATTTCACCGTCGGTCCTAAAGAAACCCGCGCCTGGACCATCGTGCGCGGCACCAAGGGGCCTGGTGCGGCCGGCGTCATCCATGGCGATTTTGAACGCGGGTTCATTGCCGCGGAAACCATCGCCTTTGACGATTACGCTGCCTTGGGCGGTGAGCAGGGCGCGAAAGAAGCCGGCAAGATGCGGATCGAGGGCAAGGAATATGTCGTTCGCGATGGCGACGTGTTGCTGTTTCGCTTCAATGTCTAGGAATTAACTTGCTGACGAGCGTGCTGTGATGGCCAATATGCCGGCACAGGGGAACCGATGGCTGGTCCGAACGGATCGCTGAGGTTCTTGGTTGTAGCTGTATAGTGGCTTGGCTGGCTTTGCTCCTCATTGCGCCTGTGGCGTATCTGATGGTCGGGCCCGACGAATTGCGGCGTATGTGGCAGGATTTCATCTCCCGCTGAAACTTCGCTTGCATCCGTCGCCGCGCCGCGCCATGTCCTGTGCGGATGAAATTTGCGCGGGGGAGACCCCGCTCTGGAGGGCGTAATGGGTACTTTTAGCATTTGGCACTGGATCATCGTCCTGGGCGTCGGCCTGCTGCTGTTCGGCGGCGGAGGCAAAATCAGCGGCGTGATGGGCGATTTTGCCAAGGGCATTAAGTCGTTCAAGAAAAATATGGCCGAGGAGCCGGATGCATCGATGGAAGCCGCGGCCGACAAGACCAAGGGCACCATCTCGTCGCCCGGCACCACCACGCCCGGCACGACGCAGACCACCGCCGCCCATCAGGGCTGATTGTGGCGACGCACCAGGTCGCGGCGACACCGCAGACGGTTCGCTGGGGTACGTTCTCGGCGAACTATGCCCCGGTGGTGACGGTGAGTTCCGGCGATACAGTGGTGTTGGAATGCGTCTCCGGCGGGCCTGACGTGATGCCGCCGGCCGGATCGGGAATGGCCATTCCGCCAGCGCTGGCTGCCATCCATGCGTCCAACCTGCCGCGCGCTGGCGGGCACATCCTGACAGGGCCGGTGGCGGTTGCCGGCGCGATGCCGGGCGACATGCTCGAAGTCCGTATCGACAAGATCGAGCTCGGCAATGATTGGGGCTTTTGCGGGTTCCGCCCGCTATCTGGAACCTTACCGCGCGATTTCACCGCGCCGTTCCTGACCCATATCCCCGTTGATCGCGCGCGCGGCACCTGCCGACTGCCCTATGGCGTGGAACTGACGCTCGCGCCGTTCTTCGGGGTGATGGGCGTGGCACCGGCGCCGAATTTCGGTGTGATTTCGACGATCCAGCCGCGGGAGCATGGCGGCAATCTCGACAACAAGGAACTCACCGCCGGAACTACCCTGTTCTTACCGGTCTGGGCCCCAGGGGCGCTGTTTTCCGCCGGTGACGGGCATGGCGTGCAGGGCGATGGCGAAGTGTGCATCAATGCGCTTGAAATTTGCCTGACCGGCACTTTCACGCTGGTTCTGCACAAGAAAACCGGTGCCGCCCCGGTACTGACCTATCCGCGCGCTGAAACCGCAACCCATTTCATTACCATGGGCCTGCACGAAGACCTCGATCAGGCGATGCAGCAGGCGTTGCGCCAGATGATCGACTTCATCTGCAGCCGACGGAACCTGTCGCGCGAAGAAGCCTATCAATTCTGCTCCCTGGCAGTTGATTTTCGGGTGACCCAGACCGTCAACGGCGAAAAGGGCATCCACGGGATGCTGAAAAAGGGATTGTTATTCTAGGTCAGCGTTAAATTCCCGTATTTGGGGCCCCTGGCACAAGTTTTCCACAAGATTTTGCGTTTTAGCGCGACTCGGTGATTGACCGGGAGCCTGGAAAGCCTACCGTATATGGTAGTTTTTGCCCGGGAGGCCTACGATATGGAGTGGAACGACGAGACCATCGCGCGACTGCGTGAGCTCTGGGCTGAAGGCTTGTCGACCGCGGAAATCGGCCGTCGCATGTCGGTTTCCAAGAATGCCGTGGTCGGTAAGGCGCATCGCCTGAACCTGCCGCCCCGCCCATCACCCATTCGTCGTGATGGTGTGACAGCGGCCGCGCGTCCGGCGGCACCACGTCGGGTTACTGGTCCCACCCTGCCGCCGTTATCGGCGGCCGTGCCAGCCGCCGCCGCCCCCGCAGCCGTGCCACCACCACAACGGGCCCCCGCCCCGCAGGCGGCCCGCCCGGCCGCGGTGCGGGCGGTCCCCTATGCGCCGTCGCGGCTATCGACATGTTGCTGGCCCATCGGTGAGCCGGGGACCAGGAGCTTTCGTTTTTGTGATTCCGACGCGACCGCCGGCAAGCCCTACTGCAGCACCCATGCGGCGCTGGCCTATGTCCGGGTGCGCGATCGGCGGGATGAGGCTGCGGCTTAGGGCCTCTCAAGGTGCGGCCTCCCCAAGGCCGCGCCGCCATGCTAGGAAGATACGTTGGGCTTGGTTTCGGCGACTTGTCGCGACCCGTCTGACGGGAGGGTGCCAGCGATGAACCAGGCTTCCCAAGCCCGCCGAGGAATCGGTTCGGGTAATCAACTGGATGCGGACGCGGTGCGCCGCGCCTATCGTCGTTGGGCAGGGGTCTATGACCTTGCCTTCGGCGGAATTTCTGCCATGGGTCGTCAACGCGCGGTCGCTGAGGTCAATCGTTTGCCGGGCGCGCGCGTGCTCGAAGTTGGTGTGGGAACCGGCCTCGCCTTGCCACATTATGGGGTGGAAAAACGTATCACCGGCATCGATCTGTCGGTTGAAATGCTCGCCCGTGCCACTGCACGGGTCGCGGCCGAGCAACTCGACAATGTGGAGGCGCTGCTGGTGCTCGATGCCGAGGACACCGGGTTCGCCGCCGGACAATTCGATATCGCGGTTGCGATGTTCGTCGCCTCGGTCGTGCCCAATCCCGGATTGCTGCTGGCTGAAATGCGCCGCGTGGTGCGTCCAGGCGGCCATATCCTGCTGATCAACCATTTCGCCGCCGAGAACGGGCCGCGCTGGTGGGTTGAGCGGGCGCTTGCCCCCGCGTCGCGCGCGCTGGGCTGGCATCCCGATTTCGCGGTCGAGGCGTTGTTTCCGGGCAACGAGCGCGATGCCGTTACCTTCGTGCCAATCCCACCTTTGGGCCTGTTCACGCTTGCACGGCTACAGAACTGACGTTTTCACTGCGGCGATCAGGATTTCGCCGAGCTTGGGTGATTGCAGCGTGTCCGAGAATGGGACGGTCGCTTGGGGCAAACCCCCTTGATCTTACGGCCTTCCTCTTGTAGCCCACATATGTCACGCAGGACCGCATAAGCGATCATGCGTTTCTTGTTTTTGCCCCTCATGCGGGATGGATTGGCCGATGAATTTCCTCCAGCGGCTTGCTGCCGCAACTGCCAGCTTCGCAACCGCCGCCCTCGTATTCGCGGGCAACGCCCATGCCCAGGCGCCCCGCCCGTGGCAGATGTGGTCACAAACCCCAGGTAGCCCGGTCGCCGAGCAGATCGAAACCCTGCATGTGCTGGTGATGGTGATCATCACCGTGATCACCATCTTCGTTGCGGGTTTGCTGGGCTGGGTCTGTTATCGCTACAGCGAGAAAAAGAACCCGAACCCGAGCCAGACCAGCCATAACACGCTACTCGAAGTGGCTTGGACGGTGATCCCGGTTCTGATCCTCGTGGTCATCGCGATCCCGAGTTTCCGCCTGGTCTATTTCCAAGATCGCACTGAAGCGGCCGACCTGACCATCAAGGTCACCGGGCATCAATGGTATTGGGAATTCACTTACCCCGACGCTGGCGGGCTTAACTTCTCGTCCTATATGGTGGCCCAGGCTGATCTGAAGCCCGGCCAGATCCGGTTGCTCGACGTCGACAACCAGGTCGTGGTGCCGGTCGGCAAAAATGTCCGCATTCTGACCACCAGCGCCGATGTGATCCACAGCTTCTTCATTCCGGCCTTGGGCGTGCAACGTTACGCGATTCCGGGTCGCACGATTGAAACCTGGGTGAAGGTTGATCGCCCCGGCACTTATTACGGCCAGTGCAACCAGATTTGCGGCGAAAAGCACAGCGCCATGCCGATCGCGATGCGTGCGGTTTCCTCTGATGAATACACGGCCTGGCTGGCCGAGGCGAAGAAGAAATTCGCCGCCAACCCGACCGCTGACGCAAGCCGGCTTGCCGCCGCCGCGACCTTGGAGATCAAGCAATGAGCAGCTATTCCGATGCCGCGCACGACGCGCACGGCCATGATCATCACGACCACAAGCCCAGCTTCTTTAAGCGTTGGTTCTGCAGCACCAACCATAAGGATATCGGCACCCTCTATCTGATCTTCGCGGCCGTCGGCGGTCTGGTCGGGGCGGTGTTGTCGATCATCATGCGCGCCCAGCTTGCAGCCCCGGGAAGCGGTATCGTGTCGACCGGACAGGCGTGGAATGCGCTGGTAACGTCGCATGGTCTGCTGATGATCTTCTTCTCGGTCATGCCGGCGCTGATCGGTGGCTTTGGAAACTGGTTCGTGCCGATCATGATCGGCGCGCCGGATATGGCCTTTCCGCGTCTGAACAATATCAGCTTCTGGCTGCTGGTGCCGGCATTTGCGCTGATCATGGCCGGCCAGTTTGTCGGCGATGGCGCAGGTCCGGGCTGGACGCTGTATCCGCCGCTGTCGAACTCGACCTATCAATCCGGACCGGCGCTGGATTTTGTGCTGTTCGCGTTGCATCTGGCCGGTATTTCGTCGCTGCTCGGTGCGATCAACTTCATCACCACGATCTTCAACATGCGTGCGCCAGGCATGACCTTGCACAAGATGCCGCTGTTCGTGTGGTCGATGCTGGTGACCGCCTTCCTGTTGCTGCTCGCGGTTCCGGTGCTTGCCGGCGCGATCACCATGCTGATCACCGATCGTAATTTCGGCACGGCATTCTTCGAGGTGTCCGGCGGTGGCGATCCGGTGCTGTTCCAGCATCTGTTCTGGTTCTTCGGACATCCCGAAGTTTACATCATGATCCTGCCCGGCTTCGGCATTGTCAGCCACATCATCTCGACCTTCAGCCGCAAGCCGATCTTTGGTTATCTCGGCATGGCCTACGCCATGGTCGCGATCGGCGTGGTCGGGTTTGTGGTTTGGGCCCATCACATGTTCATCTCGGGCATGTCGGTTGATACCCGCGCTTACTTCATGGCGGCCACGATGGTCATCGCGGTGCCGACCGGCATCAAGATCTTCTCGTGGATCGCGACGATGTGGGGTGGCTCGATCCGCATGGAAGTGCCGATGCTGTGGGCAATCGGCTTCATCTTCCTGTTCACTGTCGGTGGCGTGACCGGCGTGGTGCTGTCGAACGCTGGTCTCGATCAGACCTTGCACAATAGCTATTACGTGGTGGCGCATTTCCACTACGTGCTGTCGTTGGGCGCGGTGTTCTCAATCTTTGCCGGCTTCTACTACTGGATCGGCAAGATGAGCGGGCATCAATACCCCGAAACCCTGGCGCGCTGGCATTTCTGGCTGACCTTCATCGGGGTTAACCTTACCTTCTTCCCGATGCATTTCCTCGGCCTCGCCGGCATGCCGCGCCGCTATGTTGATTATCCGGAAGCGTTTGCCGGATGGAATATGGTTGCGTCATACGGTGCCTATATCGGTGGTGTGGCGTTCCTGCTGTTCTTCTACATTTGCTACAAGACCTTCACCTCGAAGCAGCACCTCGCCGATAATTACTGGGGCGAGGGTGCAAGCACGCTGGAATGGACCCTCGGTTCTCCGCCGGCGTTCCATACCTTCGAGGAACTGCCGCGGATCCGTTGATCGCATGACCGATATTGCCGCCCCTGTGGTTGATCTGGGCGAGGAAGGTTCCTCGCCCAGCGACTGGCTTGCATTGCTGAAGCCGCGGGTGATGACCCTTGTGGTCTTTACCGGTTGGATTGGCATGCTGCTGGCGCCGGGGAATTTGCATCCGGTGCTGGGCTTCACGGCTGTGCTGTGCATCGCCATCGGTGCGGGTGCGGCGGGCGCGATCAACATGTGGTACGACCGTGACATCGACGCGGTGATGCACCGCACCGCCAAGCGGCCGATCCCCGGTGGCCGGATTGCCCCCGAGGAAGCGCTAGGCTTTGGCGTTGCCCTGGCAGTGGGATCGGTGGTGGTCATGGGGCTTGCGACGAATGTGTTCGCCGCCCTCGCTTTGGCTGGATCGATTGCGTTCTATGTCTTTGTCTACACGATGTGGCTGAAGCGACTTACGCCGCAAAACATCGTCATCGGCGGCGCCGCAGGGGCGTTTCCGCCGTTGATCGGTTGGGCTGCGGTGACGGGTGGCACAGCAATACTGCCATTGTTAATGTTCGCGATTGTGTTCTTTTGGACGCCGCCGCATTTCTGGTCTCTGGCGCTTTATGCCAACGCTGACTACACCCGCGCGGGCGTGCCGATGCTTCCGGTGGTGCGCGGCGGACGGGAAACCCGCCGCCAGATCGTGATTTACACCCTGCTGCTGGTGCCGATTACCCTGGCGCCCTGGGCGTTGCATCTCACCGGTGCGGTTTATGGTTTGACCGCCGCCGCAATGGGACTTGGATTCCTGGTGCATGTTCTGCGCGTGTTTCGCGACCAGGATAGCGCTGGCATCACGCTGAACCGTGATGCGCCGGCGCGGGCATCGTTCAAGTTCTCGATCCTCTATTTGTTCGTTTTGTTTGGCGCGCTTGCAGTGGACCGTTTCGTTGGTTGACCTCCCCGCCAACCTGTCGCGCGCCGAGTCCGACCGATTGAACCGTCGTCGCCGCGGCCGCAACTGGGCGATGCTATTGTCGCTGGTGGCGCTTGCGGTGCTGTTCTATGCCATTGCGGTGGTGAAAATGTCGGTGCGCCAATAATGGCTGGCGCCCGGAACGGCCTGGTCGGCGGTGCGCTGGTGGCCGTGATGGTCGGGATGGTGGGTTTGTCGTTCGCGGCCGTGCCACTCTACCGCGCGTTCTGCGCGGCAACCGGCTATGGTGGCACGCCGCAAATTGGCCCGGGCAGCAGCCCCGGGGTAACCACAGATCTGATTACGGTGCGGTTTGACGCGAACACCGCGCCCGGATTGCCGTGGGAATTCGTTCCCGCCCAAGCAAAAACCACGCTCCATCTCGGCGAGGAGCAGGTCGCGTTCTATACTGCCCGCAACGAGGCGAATACGCCGGTCACTGGCGTTGCGGTTTATAACGTGAGCCCTGACAAGGTTGGCAAATATTTCCATAAAACGGCGTGTTTTTGCTTCAACGAACAAACTCTGGTTCCCGGCCAGGAGATGCAGTTCCCGCTGAGCTACTGGGTTGATCCCGCAATTGCGACCGATCCGGAAACCGCCGATGTGCGCGAGATTACGTTGTCTTACACGTTCCTGCGCTCCTTGAATGACGCCGCCAAATCCGACGCGCTGGCCAAAGCCGGCGCCCATGTCGGACCGTTGCTGCGATGACCGGGATCAACCATGCCGCAACAGCCCTTGAAGTGGGCGGCGAATTGGGGATTATGCGACAAGACTTATCAGAACAGTTTCGGATAGACGTACAACAGGTGGACAGGGCATGAGCAGCGAGCATCACGGCGCGTCGGCAATCACAAGTTCCGGCTTGAAGCAGCCTTATCACCTGGTCGACCCGAGCCCATGGCCGCTGGTTGGCGCGATGGGCGGCGGATTGACGCTGTTCGGCACGGTCATGGTTGCCCATTACGGAAATTGGCTGGCGCTGATCGCGGGGCTGGTAACGGTTCTCGCCACCATGTTCTTCTGGTGGCGCGATGTGGTGCGGGAAAGCCGCACCGCAGGCGTCCATACCCCGGTCGTGCGCCTGGGCCTGCGCTACGGAATGATGTTCTTCATCTCGTCGGAAGTGATGTTCTTCGTCGCTTTCTTCTGGGCATTTTTCCACTTCGCGCTGTTCCCGGAAAACGTGCTGGGCGTCGAAAACCCAACCTGGCCGCCGGCTGGCACGCTGACCTTCGATCCGTTTCATCTCCCATTGCTCAACACGATGATCCTGCTGCTGTCCGGCACCACGGTGACCTGGGCGCATCACAGCATCATTGAGGGTAAAAATCGCGAAGCCGTGTGGGCGCTCGTGATCACGGTGCTGCTCGGCCTCAGCTTCACCGCCTGCCAGGCCTTCGAGTATTCTGAAGCTCCGTTCAAGTTCATGGGCGGCGGCGTTTACCCGGCAGTGTTCTTCCTGGCGACCGGCTTCCACGGTTTCCACGTCATCATCGGCACGCTGTTCCTGCTGGTCTGCACCATCCGCGCCCAGGCCGGTCAGTTCACCCCGAGCCGGCATTTCGGCTTCGAGGCGGCTGCCTGGTACTGGCATTTCGTTGACGTGGTTTGGCTGTTCCTGTTCATCTGCGTCTATTGGTGGGGCCACGGCGTCATCGTCAGCGAGTGACCAACGCCCCGGATGCGGTGTGGTGGCGGACGGCGCTCGCCTGCCGCTGCCCGCGCTGCGGCGTCGGCAAGTTGTTCGATGGCATTCTGACCGTGCGCCCGACTTGCCTACATTGCGGGCTTGATCTTCGGGCGCATGACACCGGCGATGGCCCGGCGTCGCTGGTGATCCTGCTGCTTGGAGCGATCATCGTTGGGCTCGCATTTTGGATTGAATTTCGTTTCAACCCGCCACTTTGGGTGCATATCTTGCTTTGGCCTTTGGTGACGACCCCGCTTGCCGTGGTGCTGATGCGCCCGTTGAAAGCCGGTTTGATCGCCCAGCAATACCATCACCGTTCGTCAGAAATGGGCCTGTGACGGCGATACGGCGTCTGTTAATGCCGGCTTTATCCACCGTTGTTATGTTGGTGGTGCTGATCGGCCTTGGGTTGTGGCAACTCAACCGCATGGCCTGGAAGCAGGGATTGCTCGATCAGATCGCCCTGGCTGAAGCGCAACCGGCCATCGATTTACCTGAAACCCCCGCAGCGTTCGCTAAAATTCGCCTGACCGGGGTGTTTCGCGATGATCTCTGGAGCCTTTATGGCGCCCAAGGCCGCGATACGGTGCAGAGCACGCAAATGGGCGCGCAATTGCTTGGGGTGATGGATCTTGCATCCGGCGGGGCGGTACTGGTCGCGCTCGGCTGGGTCCCGGGGCTCAACGTCCATCCCGCAGCCGGCCCTGCGACGATCGAGGGATTCATTCGTCCCGCCGAGCCGGCCGGATTATTCGCCGCCCGCGATGACCTGCGCACCCGCCGGTTTTACAGCCTCGATCCCGCCACAATTGGTGCGGCCCTCGGGGTGAAGCTTGCACCCTACACCGTGATCGCGATCGGCCCCGCCGGGCTGCCCGACCCGGCGCGCAGCCTACCCCGCCCGGCGAATAATCATTTCGGCTATGCGCTGACCTGGTTCAGCTTTGCGGTTATCCTGATCGTTATCTTCGCCCTCCATGCACGAAAGACCCTGCGCCCATGACCGGCAATGCTGCCTATGCTCGGCTGACCGCCCGCTTCACCCGGCTCGCGACCTTGGGGGAGGCCGCCGGCATGTTGGGCTGGGACGCGGCTGCGATGATGCCCCCAGGTGGCGGGGCGGCGCGCGGCGACCAAATGGCGGTGCTGGCGGGACTTGGACATGAAATGCTGACCGCGCCGGCTGTGGCCGATGATCTGCTGGCCGCCGTGCCGCCGACCGATCCGTGGCATGAAGCCAATCTCGGGCTGATGCGCCACGCCCACCGCCGGGCAACGTCGGTGCCGGCTGATTTGGTCGAGGCGCAAAGCCGGGCCAATTCGGCCTGCGAGCAAGTCTGGCGCGGCGCCCGCAAGGATGCGGATTTCGCGGCGGTGCGACCGCATCTGACCGAGGTCGTGTCATTGGTCCGCCAGCAAGCCTCCGCCTTGTCGCCAGCGCTCAACCTGTCGCCCTATGACGCGCTCATGGATGGCTATCAGCGTGGCATTGGCGCCGGGGATGTGGCGCCGGTTTTCGCCAATTATGCGACATTCCTCGCCGCCGCTTTGCCGCAGGCCGAAGAAATTCAGGCCCGCCGTGGCGCGCCACTGCCAGTGCAGGGGCCGTTTCCCCAGGAATTGACCGAAGCGTTGTGCCGCCGCCTGTCGCATCGTGCCGGATTGGAGGTCGATCATTCCCGCCTCGACAAATCCACCCACCCATTCTGCGGTGGCACGCCGACCGATGTACGGATCACTACCCGCTATTACGATCATGATTTTGCCCCGTCAGTGATGGGCGTGCTGCATGAAACCGGGCACGCGCTCTATGAACGCGGCTTGCCGGCCGCCTTTGCCCGCCAACCGGTGGGGGAGGCCGCCGGCATGGCCGCGCATGAAAGCCAGTCGCTGATTGTGGAAATGCAGGCCTGCCGCACCGACGCGTTTCTGGGCTGGCTTGGGGGCGAGCTGCTGCAAACCTATGGCGGCGATCCGGCGGTGTATGCGCCTGGCAATCTTGGCCGGCTGACCCGGCATATCGAACGCGGCTTCATCCGCGTCGATGCCGATGAAATGACCTATCCGGCGCATGTCATTCTGCGCTTTCAGCTCGAACAGGCGTTGATTTCGGGCGATCTTGCGGTGGCCGACCTGCCGGGCGCGTGGAATGACGGCCTGCACAAACTTCTCGGCATCACGCCCCCCAACGATGCGCAGGGGGTGTTGCAGGACATCCATTGGTATGACGGCGCGATCGGCTACTTCCCGTCCTATACGCTGGGCGCGATGGGGGCGGCGCAGTTGATGGCAGCGGCCCGGCATGCGGAGCCGGGGTTGGATGCGGCGTTGGCGCGTGGCGATTTATCGGTGCTGCTCGGCTGGCTGCGCACCAATGTTCACGGCAAGGGCAGCTTGCTGGGGTTTAACGATCTGCTGCGCGCCGCCACCGGCAAACCGCTCGATCCGGCGGATTTCCAGGCCCATCTGGCGGCGCGCTATCTCGGGTAACCGGGACGGCGTTTTACGCCGCATGCCCCCCCCAGATACGCTGCCCGCACCTGCGGATCATTCCACAGCGCCTCGGACTTGCCGGTCACCAGCAGGCGTCCGGTTTCCAGCACATAGCCGCGATCGGCGACCGAAAGCGCCATATGGGCGTTCTGCTCGACCAGCAGCACGGTGGTTCCGCGCTTCCGGATATCGGCGATCACCCGAAAAACCTGCTGCACGATCAGCGGTGCCAGACCCAGCGATGGCTCATCCAGCAGCAACAGCCGCGGCTGGGCCATCAGCCCGCGTGCAACCGCAACCATTTGCAACTGCCCGCCCGATAACGTCCAGCCCAGCGCGTGTTCCAGGCGCTTGAGGTCGGGGAAGATGTCGAGCATGCCATCGACCTCGTCCTCCATCTGCCGGCGCGGCACGTTCTTGCGATTGGACGCGCCGAGCAGGATGTTTTCCCGCACCGTCAGGCCCGGAAACACCCGGCGGCCTTCTGGCACACGGCTGATCCCGAGCCGAACGATCGCTTCCGGCTTCAGCCCGCGAATGGATTGGCCCGCGAGCTTGATTTCGCCGCTGACATGGTCAACCAGCCCCGAAATGCACCGCAAAGTGGTGCTTTTCCCAGCATCGTTCGATCCCAGCACGCTGAGGCCCCGGAAGACGCGGATGTTCTGGAAGGTGCGGGCCAGGCCGCTTCGGTTCCGTTCATGTGGCGCCAGCTTGGTGATATCACGTCCCACGAAAGTGATGGTGCCACCTGTCGCGACATATAGTCCCGTCACCACGTTGATGAACGTGGTTTTGCCCGAACCGTTTGGCCCGATCAGCGCGTGCACGCTGCCACGACGAGCCGCCAGGCTGACTTCATCACCAGCCTTCAAGCCGCCAAAATACTTGGCGAGTTTGTCCACCACCAGAATTTTGTCGTCAGTGTCGGTTTGACCGAGCAATGGCAGGCGCTGAACGTTGCCCTCCAGGCCTTTTCCGACATTTTTTCGCCAAACATTCCCTGCGGCCGAACCATCAGGAAGGCCAGCAACATGGCGTACGCGACTGCGTCCTTATAAGGCACCGAAATGTATGACGCGCCCATCGTCTCGATCACGCCGAGCGCGAGACCGCCGAGAATGGCGCCGATATCAGTCGGTGAACTCGATATGTTCTTTGTATTCGATCTTGTCATTGTTGTTCACAACGATGTTGTAGCCGTGCAGCCCGTCTCCATTGGCGTCGTTTATCGCCTTGGCGAGGATGGTCAGACCATCATAGGTCCAGCCGCTATCCGGGCTTTCCTTGTGGGCGGCACGGTAGCTGTCACCGAAGGCTTTCGCAGTCGGGTTGCTGTCTTCCACGAAGTCGGCGATCGCGTACGTGCCATAGAGCGCGTTCTTGGCTAGCCCGCGGGTTACCGGCGATTGGATCGACGGCGAGCCAACCCAGGGGATGCGCACGCCGAGCTGGCGAGGTTGGCGGGCGAAGATCGCGCAATCGGGTTCGTTGGTGAAATCGCTCGTGCACGTCGGCACCCGATTGCTTCACCGCCTGCACCAGTGCGGGTGTAATGCCAGCCGTGGCGTGGTTGTCGAGCATGGCGTTCTTGCCACCGGTGCCGAATGCGTCGGTGGAATGCACCAGCGCGCCCTTCTTGAGCTTCAGCGAGTTCAACCAGAAATTGGTGATCACCCGGGCCGAGTAGCTGTCATTCGGACGGCACCGGAACAGCTACGGGTTGCCCTGATGGGTGAGGGTCGGATCAGTGCTGCCGAACATCACCGGCTTGCCGACGTTCAGCATGTCGGGCGCCATCGCGTTCATCTGGGTCGAACGGACCGAGCCGATGAAGCGGACAGTCTCCTTGTTTTCCGCAAGGCGCGAGAAAGCAAGCACCGCGCCGGGTTTGGTCGATGCGTCGTCTTCGACCAGCGGTTCAATCTGCTGGCCCAACACGCCACCGGCGGCGCGGGCGCGGCCAATGGCAAACGGCGTTACTGCGGCGGCCAGAAGCGCCGCGCGGCGGGTAGCGGGCCACGATGCCTCGGACCACTTACCCCTCGTTTTGCCCGCCCAGCCATTAACAGCCCTCCGCTTAACGTATTGTTCACTGTTATTCCGCCGCATCCCTCATGCCGCCATAGAGGGTCAGCGCCGTTGCCGGGGAGACATAGTTGTCTGCCACGTCGTCGGTAACGAATTGCCGATCGCGTGCCTTTGGATCGCCGAACCCCGCGCCGCCTGCCAGCTGTACTTCGATAATCTGGTCGGTGGTGGTCAGGGTGATCAGTTCCCCGGTGCCGCAATCATGCAGCACTTTGCCAGCAAGATCGGTCACCACCCCATGCACGCCGCCACCTGACAATCCGCCGAACAGGCCGGGCGGATCAACGCCAAGCCCTTCGGGATAGACCGAGAACAAGGTCGGCAGCCCGTCATCATCGAGTTTGCGCAACCTGGTCCGCACCCCAAGCCCGCCACGCTGCTGGCCCGGACCGCCGCTATCGGTGACCAGGGATTTTTCCACCACCAGGATCGGGGCGCGGGTTTCCATCAACTCGATCGAGGTATTGGATGCTGAGGTCGGATAGAGCAGCGCCGATTTGCCATCGCCGTGCGCGCTGCCGCCCTGGCCGCCACCGGTGAAAAAATGATCGGCATAAATCCGGCCCGCGCGATCGCGTCCGTAGATATTGATGGCGTGCGGCAGGCCGGTCACCGCCTGGACCTGGGCGGGGGCCGCGGGTGCCAATGCGCGGAAGATGTTGGGCGCGATATACCACCCGATCCGGGTGCGCAGATTGACACTCGCCGGCCTGGTGCAGTTCAGGATCGATCCCTCGGGCGCCAGCACGGTGAAGGGCCGATAGCAGCCAGCATTGCTGCGCACTTCAGGCGATAGCAGGCACTTCATCGGATAGGTTGCGTGGGCGGCCGTGTAGGAGAAGGTGCAGTTCAGTCCGCCCATCGGTTGTTGCGGCGGCGCACCTTCGAAATCGAGGGTGATGTCTTCATCGCCAACCGTGACCTTGAGCGGATAATTGAGCTTGGTGCCCAACGGATTATTCCAGGCCTCGGACGTATACTCCCCGTTCGGCAACCGGCGGATGGCGGCGCGCATCGCGGCTTCCGACCGGTTCTGCACCACGGCCGCGAGCGCGCGCAGATCATGCATGCCGTAATCTGTGATGAACTGCGCAAGCCGTTCGGCGCCCAGTTGATTGGCTGCCACAAAGGCGTGGATGTCGCCGAGGACTTCTTCCGATTTGCGCACGTTCTCGCCGATCAGGGTCAGCAGATCGTCATTCGGCACACCGGCGCGGAACAGCATCATCGGCGGGATTTGCAGGCCTTCGTCGTAAATCTCCCGTGCACGCAACGAATCCTTGGTGCCGCCGATGTCGCCGACATGGCCAACCGTTGCTGTCAGCGCCACCAGGGTTCCGTTATGAAAAACCGGGGTAACGACCGCGATGTCGAACAAATGCCCCGCGCACAGCCAGGGATCGTTGGTGATCAGCACATCGCCGGGGCGCAAGGTCGCCGGCGGGTATTTCTTCAGCAGCGCCTTGACCGCAATCGGCACGGTCAGGTTGAAAACCGGCATCGCACGCGGCGAATGGGCCAGGCTTTCACCATCCGGATCGAGCAGATCACAGGCAAAATCCTGCGCTTCGGACACGATCAGACTGAACGCGGTGCGCACAATCGTGTGCCACATTTCTTCCACGACCGTGACCAGCCGCGCCCACATGATTTCGAGCGAAACCGGATCGGACTCGATCAGCGCCATCGCGTCGGCGATGTTGGTTTGCGGCGTAATGCGGGCGGCAGCGGCGGCTGGCACGGCCACGCTCACCCGCATCGTGCCGGTCGCGTCCACTACCAGCCGGTCGCCCGGCCCGATGATGGTGGTGGCTTCGCGTTCCTCGATAATCGCTGGCCCGACGATTTCTGCGCCGGTCGCCAGCGCGTAACGATCATAGACCGGGGTTTCGACAAATCCATCGCCGAAATAGGCGCGCCGTGTGCCCTTATGCGCGGCCGCACCGGCCGGCATATCGGCCTGGGCGAGCGACAATTCAGGGATCGGTCCGCGCGCGCGAACCCGCACCGAAACCAACTGGATGGCAACCCCGGCATAGACCGATGTGTAACGGTCGGTATAGGCGGCCACGAATGACGCGGTGAGCACCGTCATCGCGGCATCGTCGATCGCGCCATCGGGCAAGGGCACGCTGATTTCGTGCAACTGGCCGAACAGCCGCATATCGGCGCTGCGCTCAATCACGACATCGCCTGCTGCCACTCCGGCCTCGGTCAGGCGGGCGGCGACATCTTCCTGCAACGCGCCCAGCACGGCGTCGATCGCAGACGCCGCATTGGCCTGATCGAGCCGCACGGGGTGGCTGCGCACTTGTTCGAACGACAGCGGTGCGGCGAGGAAACCAAGTGCTGAGGCCGCGCCGGATGCCGGCGGGATCAACACTTCGGTGACGCCGAGAATGCGCGCCACACCAATGGCGTGGGCGGGGCCGGCGCCGCCAAAGCCGACCATCGCATAGCGGCGCGGGTCGCGGCCTTTTTCGACGATATGGATGCGGGCCGCCGCCGCCATGCTTTCGGTGACAACGCGATGAATGCCCCAGGCGGTTTCAATCGGGGTCAGCTTCAACTGCGTGCCGAGGATGGCCATCGCATCAGTCGCAGCCCCCAGATCGAGCGACATGCGCCCACCAAGGAAGAAACCGGGGTCGTAATAGCCCAGCAGCAGATTGGCGTCGGTCACCGTCGCCCGCTTGCCGCCGCGCCCGTAACAGGCCGGTCCCGGATCGGCGCCCGCCGAATGCGGGCCGACGCGCAGCAACCCGACCTCATCAATCGAGGCGATCGAGCCACCACCGGCGCCGATCTCGATCATATCGATCACCGGCGCTTTGATGGGCAGGCCGGAGCCTTTCTTGAAACGATGCACCCGCGCCGCTTCCATTTCGGCGGCGGTCGCTGCCCGGCCGTTTTCGATCAGGCAGGCTTTCGCGGTGGTGCCGCCCATGTCGAAGCTGATCACATCGGGCTTGCCGGCGAGTGCGCCGAAGAACGCGGTGGCGAGCCCGCCGCCCGCCGGCCCTGACTCGAGCAGCCGGATCGGGAAGGCCCGCGCGGTTGCCGGCGACACCAGGCCGCCAGCGGAATGCATCAGATAAAGCGCGCCACGAAATCCAGAAGTCCATAACTCGCGTTCGAGCCGTTGTACGTAGCGATCCATCAACGGTTGCACGAAGGCGTTGGCACAGGTCGTGGTCAGGCGCTGATATTCCCACAACTCGGCGACGACTTCCGATGACAGGCTCAGGGCGATATCGGGCAGGATTTCCCGCACCGCCGCCGCGGCCGCGCGTTCATGCGCCGAATTGCGGTAGGCGTGCAGGAAGCCGATGGCGATGGCTTCCACCCCGTCAGCGGCCAGTTGCCGTGCGGCAGCGCGCACCGCATCGAGATCGAGCGGCACCACGGTATTGCCATCGCGGTCCATTCGTTCCGGCACTTCCAGCCGGCGGCGGCGCGGCACCAGCGGGTCGGGGTATTGCAGGAACAGGTCGTAAATATCGTAGCGCTGTTCGGTGCCCATTTCGAGAATGTCACGGAAACCCTGCGTGGTGATCAGCCCGAGTTTCGCGCCCCGTCGCTCGATCAGCGCGTTGGTCACCAAAGTGGTGCCGTGGACGATATCGCCGACATCGCCGAGGCCAATGCCGGCGCCCGCGACCAGTTCGGCCAGCCCGGCCAACGCGCCAACCGACGGATCATCCGGCGTGGTCAGGCATTTATGCAGCCTGATGGCATTGGCTTCAGTATCCAGCAGAATGAAATCGGTGAAGGTGCCACCAATATCAAAGCCGATCCGCCACCGAGATGCCATCGCCGCGTTCCTTACCTGCCTATGGTAAGTCTAGGCGCGGACGGAGGGTCAGGTCGAGATGCCACCCTTGCGTGTTTCCATGGCAGTGAACCGCCACGCTGCCACCAGACCGACCGCGAGCACCGGCATAAACCCCGCGAACACGCCGACGCCTGCGGCCTGCGCTGCCGCGACGGCAATACCATCGGCGAGGCCTGCGGCATTGGCGGCGATCCCGCTTGCCGCCGCCCCCACCGCGTAGCCGATATTCTGCAAGGTGCCTGGGGCGGCCGAGGCCAGGATCTGGTCCGACGGGTCGGCATGGCGCACCACCAACTGGACAATCGATGGCCATGCCAGTCCGAAACCCACCCCTTGCAACACTGCGCAGACGATCATTCCAGGAAACGATCCCGCCGGTACCGCGACGGCAAACCCGGCCACACCAAGCGCCACCAGAACCGCGCCCAGGCGGATCAGCAGCCGACTGGCTGAAGGCGGCGCGCTGGAGACCGCCATGGTGGCCGTACTCCATGCCAGCGCTTCGCCGGCCAGGATGAAGCCTGAAATAATCGGTTCGGTGCCAAACATGATCTTCAGAAGCAACGGACCGTAAGCCCAGAAACCGGTCGTCGCGATCGCCAGGCTGAACACCATCAATAACCCGGCGCCGACCGGATGGGAGAAATCCAGCAACTGCGCCGGCAATAATTTCACCGTGGCCTGGCGGTCCTGCCAGGCGGCAAAATAGAGCACGCCAACCCCTGCGATCGCCAGGACGATCGACGCTCCGCTTTCCCCTAGCGCACCGGCTTCGGCGATCAGCAACGCCGCCAGCGCCAAAAGCCCGACGACCAAGGCTGGGAATTTCGCGGGCTCACCGCGCACCCAAGGTGCCGCCGGCCCCCAAGCCGCGATCACCCACACCACCGCCGCCTGGGCCGTGAAACACCAGAACGCCAGCCGCCACGCCCCAAGATGGGCGAACACCCCCCCGATCAACGGCCCGAGCAGCGCGCCGCCGCCCCAGATCAGCGCGACCACGGCGAACAGGCGGCCCCACAGATGCTCGGGGAAGGATTGTTGGATGGCAA
>CALQTN020000043.1 GCA_943333505.2 Asaia bogorensis
AACGGCAGCGATAACCCGCGACCGAAGATCAACCGAGAGCGTCTTCCCCATTAATGCTGGCCTCCGCCCCAGCATCAACGGTGAATCACATCAAGCCCGCGTCGGGGAAGCCCCCATTCGACTCTGGATGAAAAGAACCTGCTCTAGATCATCATTCGTTCAATCGGCTTCGATTGGACGGATAAAGATGATCGTGAAAACAAGACTCTAGAGCGTACCTGCTGACTCAACTTCAACGGATCACGCTCTAAATGGAGCCGACGATTTGCAGATGCTGATATGGCTCGGGAAACAGCGGCGTGGGTAATCGAACCGGGCTGCTCAAACCGAGACTGGCGGCAGCTTCCTTGTCATTACCACGGGCAAGTGGGACCCGGTCGAATGGTTGGTGATTGGGGGTTCTATGGTTGCAAGACTGGCTGGATCGGCGCCGTTGCGTTTCTCGTCTGCAACATCCTCCGAATCGAGTTGAAGACGGCAAGGGCCTGCATTCCGGGGGGGGGGGGAGGTGGCGGCTGGTCGCCTGCAAGCTGTGTCCGGGCGGATCAGCCAGCACCCGGCATATTGCCCGATTGACTATATTAGAGCGTGATCCGTTGAAGCCGAATCAGCAGACACGCTCTAGAGTCTTGTTTTCACGATCATCTTTATTCGTCCAATCGAAGCCGATTGAACGAATGATGATCTAGGACCCCAGCGGCCAGACGGGTGATGTGTCGATTCCCGCACCGGGTTTGCCGTATGCCGGCGGTTTAGGACGCCACAACTGCATCTAAATCATTGAAAACACGTGGTGCCCCGTAGGGGATTCGAACCCCTGTCGCCGCCGTGAAAGGGCAGTGTCCTAGGCCTCTAGACGAACGGGACCACGTGGCAGGCTGGGTAGCCGAGGGGGGCCGCCGGGTCAAGCCGTTAGCCTAGACGTTTGCTGCATCCTGGATGATGAAATTCGCAGAGCTCATGCCGTTCCAATGTTCCATCCGCACATTGCCGGCCAAATGCAGCGGTGCACCGCGCTTTTCCAGCAATGCTTCGGCAACCGGGCCTTCCTTGGCGCGGAACATCACCGATTTAAGGCGTGCCCCGCCGCCTTCGGGTTCGAGGAAGGCGCGGATCGTCGCACCCTCGCGGCCAATCCGATCGGCGCGGGCAACCCGAACCCGCGGCAGCACCAGCACTGGTTCGTCATTGCCCGGTCCGAACGGCGCGAGACGGGCAAGCTGTTCGGCGAGCGCGTCTGTCACCCCGCCGACTGCGACGCTGCCCTCGATCATCAGATCGGCGGCTCCGGGCAGGTTGCGGGCGGCGGCGAGCCGCTCATCGAGGAATGCGTGGAAACGGGCCAATTGATCATCGCGCAGGGAAAATCCGGCCGCCATCGCGTGTCCGCCGCCAGTGGCAAGGATGCCAAGCTGGCGCGCGGCAATCACCGCTTCCCCGAGATCGAGCCCCGCCACTGACCGCCCGGAGCCTTTGGCGATCCCGTCCACAATGCCGGCCACACAGGCCGGGCGGTTGAACTTCTCCTTGATCCGGCTGGCGACAATCCCCACCACCCCGGCGTGCCAGCCTGCGCCTGCCACGAGCACCGCGGCATGGCCTGCGGCGAGCTGGGACGCGGCAGACGCCATCGCCTCATCCAGCATTTCGGCTTCGACCTGCTGACGTTGTCGGTTCACCCCGTCGAGCGTCTGCGCCAGGCTCGTGGCCTCGTGCGGATCACCTGACAGCAACAGACGCAACCCCATATCCGCTTCACCAATGCGCCCGCCGGCATTGATGCGGGGGCCGAGCGCGAAGCCCAACGTCATCGCCGATGGCCGTTCCTTGACGCCGGCCGCATCCATAAGCGCCACCAGCCCCGGTCGGTCGCGGCGGGCGAGCACTTTCAGGCCCTGATAGACAAACGCGCGGTTGAGCCCGACCAGCGGCATCACGTCGCACACGCTGGCCAGCGCCACCATGTCGAGCAGGTCGAGTAAATGAGGTTCGTGCCGCCCGGCAAAATGCCCATTGCGGCGCAAGCTACGTACCAGTGCGACGCAGGTCAGAAATGCAATCGCGCCGGCGCATAAATTCCCCAGGCCGGATGTGCAGTCGAGCCGGTTGGGATTGACCGTGGCCACCACGTCGGGCGGCGGCCCTTCGGCTTTGTGATGATCGAGCACGATAATATCGGCGATCCCGCGCATCCCTGCGAGGACATTGCCGGCCGCCGTGCCGCAATCGACGCAGACGATCAGGGTGGCACCGCCAGCGGCAAGGCGCTGCAAGGCTGGCAGGTTCGGTCCATAACCTTCCGCCAGGCGGTCAGGCACGTAGGGCAGGACAGGGCATCCCAGGTCGCGCAAAACCCGGGTCATGATTGCCGCGCTGCATGCGCCGTCGACATCATAATCGCCGAACACCGCAACGATTTCGCCCTGCCGCACCGCGTGCGCCAGGCGGCCGGCGGCGGTATCCATGTCGGTCAGCACCGATGGATCGGGCATCAACGCGCGCAAGGTCGGGGCCAGGAAATCCGTTGCCCCTTCTACGCCGACACCCCGCATGGCGAGCATCCGACCGAGGATTTCCGGCACCCCAAGGCGCTGGGAAATGCCGAGGCCAATCCTGTCTTCAGCCTCCCGCCACACCCAGCGGCGCCCGGAAAGACTGCCGCCCGATCCGGGTAGGTTCAATGAGCTGCCCCCGAGTCTTGCGGGCTCAATGCGCTGACCCCGAGCCCTGCGGGCTCAATGAGCCGCCCAGGTTTTGGTCGCGAAGTTATGATGCGCCTCAATATAGCGCACCGTGCCGGACTTGCTGCGCATCACCACCGAGTGGGTCATCGCGCCATGGCCGAAGCGGCGCACGCCCTTCAGCATGGCGCCAGTGGTAACGCCGGTCGCTGCAAACATCACGTCGCCGCGCGCCATGTCCATGATGTTGAAAATCTGGTGTGGGTCGATCAGCCCCATTTCGCGGGCGCGCGCCACCTGGGTATCGTCCTCGTACAGCAGCTGCCCCTGCATCTGCCCGCCGATGCAACGCAAGGCCGCCGCCGCCAGCACGCCTTCCGGCGCGCCGCCCGAGCCGAGATAAATATCGACGCCGCTTTCCGGCTGCGATGTCGCCAGCACGCCCGCCACGTCGCCATCGGAAATCAGCATGATGCGGGCACCGGCTTCGCGGCAATGCGCGATCAGTTCCTTGTGGCGATCGCGATCGAGGATGCAGGCCACCAGATCGGAAACCGCGCAGCGCTTGGCCTGCGCCAGTTCGCGCAAATTCGACTTCACCGATGCGCCCAGCCCGACCACGCCTTCCGGCAGCCCGCCGCCAACCGCGATTTTTTCCATATAGATATCGGGCGCATGCAGGAAATTGCCGGCCTCGGCCAGCGCCACCACCGCCATCGCGTTCGGCCCGCCCTTGGCGGTAAGCGTGGTGCCTTCGAGCGGATCGACGGCGATGTCCATTTCCGGGCCACCCGCGCCGACCTTCTCGCCGATGTAGAGCATTGGCGCTTCGTCCATCTCGCCTTCGCCGATCTTCACCGTGCCGTTGATGGCGACGGTATCAAACGCGATTCGCATGGCCTCGACCGCCGCGCCATCGGCCTCGTTCTTCTTGCCCTTGCCCATCCAGCGGCTGGCGGCGAGGGCGGCGGCTTCGGTGACGCGGACGAGTTCGAGCGCAAGATTGCGGTCGGTGGGCGATTCCGGTGCGGACATTATAATGCTCCCTGATCAGGCGGCTTCAATACGGATCAATGCCGGCGCTTCCAATACCGTGTCCAGCGCCGCGATGCGAGCAACCGCGACCTGCATTGCCGCTTCGCCGGTTTCATGGGTGGTCAGCACCACGGGCACTGCCTCGCCAGGGCTTCGCCCGCGTTGGAGCATCGACTCGAGGGATATTCCGCAATCGCGCAGCGCGGCGGTCACGTCGGCGATCACCCCCGGGCGATCGACGACCATCAGGCGGAGATAATACGCGCCCTTATGCGCCGACATCGGCACTGACGGGGCATGCGACAAATGCGTCGGATCGGCGCCCCAAACCGGGGTATGGCGACCACGGGCGATGTCGATAAGGTCGGCCACCACCGCGGACGCCGTCGGCCCACCGCCAGCACCACGGCCTTGCAGCATCACCCGCCCCACCGCGTCGCCCTCGGCGACTACCGCGTTGAACACGCCATCGACCTGGGCGATCGGGGCCGTCGCCGGCACCATGCAGGGATGCACCCGCGCCTCGATCCCGGCCGGGCCGCTGGCTGCGATCCCGAGCAGTTTGATGCGGAAGCCGAGTTCGTTGGCAAACGCGATATCGACCGCCGACACCCGACGGATGCCTTCGACATACACATCGTCGAACGCCACCGGCCGTCCAAAGGCGATCGCGGCAAGGATCGCCAGCTTATGCGCGGCATCGATGCCGTCGACGTCAAACGCCGGATCGGCTTCGGCGTAGCCGAGCTTTTGCGCGTCGGCCAGCACCTCGGCGAATTCGCGGCCTTGTTCGCGCATCACCGTCAGGATGTAGTTGCAGGTGCCGTTGAGGATGCCGGCGACCTTGGTGATCCGGTTTGCGGCCAGACCCTCACGCAATGCCTTGATGGCCGGAATGCCGCCGGCGACCGCCGCTTCAAACGCCAGCGGCACCGATTTTGCCTCGGCAAGGGCTGCGAGTTCTGCGCCATGCACCGCCAAAAGCGCCTTGTTGGCGGTTACCACCGCCTTGCCTGCGGTTAATGCGGCCTGGACCAGCGCCCGTGCCGAACCTTCCGAGCCGCCGATGGCCTCGACCACCACATCCACTCCGGCATCGCTGGCGAGGGCGGCCGCATCATCATACCAGCGCAGCCCGGTGGTGCTGATGCCGCGATCGCGGGTCCGGTCGCGGGCTGAAACCGCCGTCACCGCAATCGGCCGGCCAGCGCGGGCGGCGATCAGATCGGCGTTGTCGCGCAGCAACGTGAGCACGCCGGCGCCAACAGTGCCAAGGCCGGCGAGGCCAACAGAAAGTGGTCTGGTCATAGGGCTTTTTCCTCACTGCGGCGTGATCGCGACTGGATGCGCTTCGGTTAAGCGGAAACCACGTGGCAAAACAAGCTTGGGCGGTGGGTCGACACATATGCGGGGCAACAATCGCTCAGCGGCTGCAAGTCGAAAACGCCCACGATGCCGCCGCCGCTGGCCTCCTCACCGGCTTTTCCGGGCGCATCCGTCCGGTTCCGCTTTCGCATTCTTCGAAAACCCACACCGTTTACTATTTCCTCATACCGCTCCGCCATTCTGCCCCCAGCGAAACGCACTCAGCACGGTCCAGTCGGACCGAAAATGGTTTCGCCAAGACCGCGGAGCGCATGATGGATGACTTATTGGTTGATTTTCTGACCGAGACCAATGAAGGGTTGGCGGAACTTGACGTCGCGCTGGTTAAGCTGGAGCGCAATCCAGCTGATGAAGCGACCCTGTCTCTGATCTTCCGCCTGGTCCACACCATCAAGGGCACCTGTGGCTTCCTGGGGCTTGGTCGTCTGGAAAAAGTCGCGCACGCCGCCGAAAATGTACTTGGAAAATTGCGTGACAAGGAATTGCCGCTTACCGGCGATGTCATCACCAACGTGCTGTTCGCGATCGATCAGATTAAGGAAATTCTCGCCGCGCTCAGCGCCACCGGCGTCGAGCCAGCGGGCGAAGACAGCAAGCTGATCGCCACCCTGAACGCAATTTCGTGCGGCGAGGCAGCGCCTGCTGCCCAACCAGCGCCGCCCCCTCCGGCTCCGATCGTTGCCGTCGTGGCCCCGCTACCGCTGCCAACTCCTGCTCCGGTCATTGCCGTCGTGGCCCCGGTATCGCCGCCGGTGCTGGTCACGATCCCGGTCGAAACGCCAGTCGAAGAACCGCCAACCCTCGAAATCTCCACCGACGCCCAACCATCGGGGACCGGTAATGTGCCGGCCAACGCCCAAACCATCCGGGTCGGGGTCGATGTCCTGGAAGATCTGATGACGCTGGTCAGCGAACTGGTGCTGACCCGCAATCAGCTGCTGCAGCTCACCCGCACCCAGGACGACAAGGACGGCGAACTCGGCCGCTTCACCGTGCCTTTGCAACGTCTGTCGCATATTACGTCGGATCTGCAGGAAGGGGTGATGAAGACCCGCATGCAGCCGATCGGCAATGCCTGGAACAAGCTGCCCCGCCTGGTGCGGGATCTGGCCCGTGAGCTGAACAAGAAAATCGAGCTGGTGATGCTTGGCGCCGATACCGAGCTTGATCGACAGGTGCTGGAACTGATCAAGGACCCGCTGACCCATATGGTCCGCAATTCCGCCGATCACGGTCTCGAAACCCCGCAAGCGCGGCGCGCCGCTGGCAAGCCGGAAACCGGCCAGATCAGTCTCAACGCCTATCATGAAGGTGGACATATCCTGATTGAGATTGCCGATGATGGTGCAGGCCTTGCCGTTGGACGCATCAAAGCCAAGGCGCTCGCCAATGGCCTGGCGACGGACGCCGAACTTGCCGCCATGACGGAGTCGCAAATTCAGCGTTTCATCATGCGCGCCGGGTTTTCCACCGCTGCCGCCATCACCTCGGTCTCCGGGCGCGGGGTTGGCATGGATGTGGTGAAAACCAACATCGAGCAAATTGGCGGCACTATCGATCTGAAATCGACCGAGGGTAATGGCACCGTCTTCACCATCAAGATCCCTCTGACATTGGCCATTGTTTCGGCGTTGATCGTGGAAGCTGGCGGAGAACGCTTTGCCATTCCGCAGATCAGTGTCGTCGAATTGGTGCGCGCGCGCGTTGGCGGCAACGGAGGCGACAACGCGGCCCCGGTGGTCGAGCAGATCAACGCCACGCCAGTCCTGCGCTTGCGCGATCAGTTGCTACCGTTGGTGAGCCTGACCAATCTGCTGGGTCTGCCGGAAGCGGCTGACACGCCTGAAGCGGTCTATATCGTGGTCACCCAGATTGGCGGCACCACGCTTGGCATTATTGTTGACCGGGTCTTCGATACCGAGGAAATCGTGGTCAAGCCGGTTTCGCCGATCTTGCGTCATATCTCTCTGTTCTCCGGTAACACCATTCTCGGTGATGGATCGGTGATCATGATCCTTGATCCGAACGGTATTGCGCGTGCCAGCGGCATAGGTGCTTTGGACGGACGCAGCGCAGATCGTCGCGGCACGGTGGCGCAGGCCCGGGTCGCGTCGGACGGAAAAATGGCAATGCTGCTGTTTCGTGCAAATGGGCCGGAACCTAAGGCGGTGCCCCTGGGACTGATCGCGCGCCTCGAAGACATTGACCACGACAAGATTGAATACTCGGCCGGTCAGCCGGTGACCCAGTATCGCGGCCGATTGATGCCTTTGGTGCCGATGAGCGGGGTGTTCGATCCGGATCGGGCACGCTACTCGGTGCTGGTGTTCAGCGATGACGAAGCCGGGCGCCGCACGGCAAGTCGCACCGGTGTTTCCGATGGTGGGCGCTGCATGGGACTGGTCGTCGATCAGATCGTCGATGTTGTCGAAGAACGCTTGCAGGTTGAACTTGCCGGGGTTCGTCCTGGGCTGCTCGGATCAGCAGTCATCGCTGGCCAGGCCACCGATGTGATCGACATTAGCTACTATCTGACCCAGGCCTATGCTGACTGGTTTTCCCAACCCGAACAGCACGCAGGCAGGACGTCCAGCGCCGGGCCTGCGCGCATCCTTATCGTTGAAGATAGCGAATTTTTCCGCCATTTGCTGGTGCCCACCCTGGCAAGCGCTGGGTTTGAAGTGGTCGCGGTGTCGTCCGCGGCTCAGGCGCTGCGACTGCATGACGCCGGCGACGAGTTTGATGCAATCCTGTCCGACATCGAAATGCCTGACATGAACGGCATCGCCTTTGTGCGCGCCGTACGTGCCAAGGGTCGCTGGGCGGATCTACCCGTCATTGCGCTCACCGGGCATGTCGCCCCGGAACAGATCGAACTCGGGCGCGAGGCAGGGTTCACCGATTATGTTGCGAAGGGTGAACGCCAGGCGTTGTTGATGAGCTTGCAGCAATGCCTCGCCCAACCTGTCACCCGACAATCCATCACCCTGGCGGCCTAAAGGAACGACGAATATCATGTCCCAGACCCTGAGTGACCGTCCTGCTGCCGGTGCTGCCAGCGATGAGCAAGTGTTCGTTACGCTAACTGTTGCAGACCAGCTTTGTGGCGTGGCGGCGCTGAACGTGCGCGACATCCTTGGCGAGCAGATTCTTACCCGGGTTCCGATGGCGCCGCGCGAAATTGCCGGCAGTCTCAATCTGCGTGGTCGGATTGTCACGGCGGTGGATTTACGCCGGCGCCTGAACCTGCCGGATGCGCCGCCCGGCATGCCCCGCATGTCGGTGGTGGCCGAACTGGGCGGCGAACTCTACGCATTGCTGGTCGATCAGGTGAGCGAAGTGATCAGTCTGCCGGCTTCGGCCTTCGAGCGTAATCCGCCCACCTTGCCGCCACCCTGGTCCGATTTCAGTGTTGGCATATTCCGTCTCCAAAATAAACTTCTGGTGGTGCTTGATACTGCCAGGCTGATTGGCCTTCCCCCAGCCAGCTAAAGTGTCATTTTTTCGAACGGTGCCGGTTGAACGGATGGGGACGATCGCGAATGCACGAGGTGAACGCCGCTGCGACGCCGGGAAATACAGTCGGGAACAGAATTGATGAGTTTGGGGGTAGGGTGATGCGAACCTGTTTGGTGGTTGACGATAGTCGGGTGGTGCGCAAAGTTGCACGACGCATTCTTGAAGGCCGGGGCTTCATCGTCGAGGAAGCTGAGGACGGTCAGATCGCGCTGGATGCCTGCCGCCGACGGATGCCCGACAGCGTTTTGTTGGACTGGAACATGCCTGTCATGACCGGTATCGAGTTTCTTCGCGCCTTGCGCCAGGAATTTGGCCCGGAATACCCGCCAGTGGTGTTCTGCACCACGGAAAACGATATCGCGGCCATCCAGGAGGCGCTTGAGAGTGGCGCTCAGGAATTCATCATGAAGCCGTTTGATGAAGATATTCTGGTCGGCAAGTTCATCCAAGTGGGCATTCTGTGACCCTGCAGAGCCTGGTGGAGGCAAGGGCTTTAGCCATTGAGCCGGCAAACCCGGCGCGGGTTATGATTTGCGATGACAGTGTCGTCATTCGTTCGGCACTGGCCCGTATGCTGGAAAGCCAGCCAAACATCACAGTGGTCGCCAAAGTGGCCAATGGTGAAATGGCGGTCGCTGAAATGCGCCGCCAATCCGACGCCAGCACTCCGATTGATGTGGTCGTGCTCGACATTGAAATGCCCGTCATGGACGGCATGCGCGCCCTGCCGCTGTTGCTGAAAATTGACCCGACCGTGCGGATCATCATGGCGAGCACGCTGACGACGCGGGGTGCGGATATCGCGCTGCAAGCACTGCGGCTGGGTGCGGCAGATTACCTTCCAAAGCCGGGCGTTGCCGATATTGCCGATGACAGTTTTCGCCGGGATCTGGTTGCCAAGATTATCGGGCTTGCTCGGCTGCGCGGGGCGCGTGGCCAGCTCGCGGTCCCCGCGCGCCCGATCGGCGTTGCGCTGAGGCCTTTACCACGACAAACGCCGCGGTTGCTGGCGATAGGCAGTTCAACCGGCGGCCCGCAGGCCTTGTTCACCCTGCTCCAGGGGCTCGGCACCGGTTTTCCTGCCCCGGTCGTGCTGACCCAACATATGCCGGCATCATTCACGCCTATTCTTGCGGCCCACCTTAACCGGCTTGGGGGGATGAAATGCGCCGAGGCCGTGGATGGCGAACGGCTGGTGGCTGGTCAGATCTATCTTGCGCCGGGGGATCACCATTTGCTGGTGCAGGGAAGCGCCTTGGGGATGACCGCGCGGGTGACATCCGATCCACCCGAGCATTTTTGTCGGCCGGCCGTGGATCCGATGCTGCGCACGGCGAATACGGCCTGCGACGGACGGGTGCTGGTCGTTATGCTGACGGGCATGGGCCAGGACGGTTTGATTGGCACCCGTGCGATCGTCGAAGCGGGTGGGGCAGCCCTTGCCCAGGATGAGGCGAGCAGCGTGGTGTGGGGCATGCCCGGTGCCATCGCCCGGGCCGGGTTATGCCACCAGATCCTGCCGCTTCCCGCCATTGCGGCCCGGGTCCGCGATATTTTTCGACCGGCCCCGACCAGGAGACTGGCGTCATGAAACCGCAAAGTTATGAGCTTTTTTCTATATTGTTACGTAATGGTTCCGGTTTGGCGATTGGGACGGATAAGCAGTATTTGCTCGAGTCACGCCTCGACCCGATCATGAAGCAGCTTGGCTTGCCGGACCTGGACGGCCTCGCCGACCGCCTGCGCGCTGGCGCGCCATCGATCGAGCGCGCGGTCATTGAAGCCATGACTACCAACGAAAGTTTTTTCTTCCGCGACGAGAAGCCGTTCAACCATTTTCGCGGCCGAGCCTTGCCGCAATTCGCGGCCGTAAGGCCAGCGACGGCGAAGCTGCGTATCTGGTCGGCGGCTTCGAGCTCCGGGCAGGAGGCCTATTCGCTGGCGATGATCGTGTCCGAATGCCGTGCCACGCTCGCCGGCCGGTCGGTCGAAATTGTCGGGACCGATCTGGCGCGCGCGCCGCTGGCCCGCGCCAAGGCCGGGGTTTACAGCCAGTTTGAGGTTCAGCGTGGCCTGCCGATTACCATGTTGGTGAAATACTTTAAAAAAGATGGACTCAACTGGCAAATCAACGATCCGTTGCGGGCCATGGTCAGCTTCCGGGAGTGGAACCTGCTGGCCGATCCGCGCCCGCTGGGTCAGTTCGATATCGTGTTTTGCCGGAACGTCCTGATCTACTTCGACCAACCCACCAAAACCCGTGTGCTCGACGCCATCGCCCGCCAGATGCCGCCTGACGGGTTGCTGTATCTCGGTGGCGCGGAAACCGTGCTTGGCATCACCGACCGTTTCAGCGCGGTACCGGGCGAACATGGGGTCTACGCGTTGACCGGCGCAAATGCTGCGCCATCGCGCATGGCGGTTCCGGCCTGATCAGGCAACCAGCCGGGGTGCCACTTCTACCCGCAGCCAGTTGGCGAATTCGCGGCGGTGACGGTCGGCATCAATGATATCGGTACTGACGCCGTAGCGCCAGGCGAGGTCCTTGCGCGCCGGATCGTCATGGAGCGCGCGCAGATCGGCGGCGAAGGCCTCGGCTTCGGTCAGGGTGGCCGCATAGCCGCGGTCGACGAAACGCTGGGCGCTGCGCTTGAACATCGCGGCTATCTGCAACAGATCGTACTCGGGATGATATTGCACCCCCCAGAAGGATCGCTCGCCATCGCGCAGGCTGGCGGCCTGCACATCGCTAACACTATTGCCGGCCAGCAATTCCGCCCCTGGCGGCAGATCGCATACCTCGTCCTGATGCACACAGAGCGCATCGAACACGCTCGGCTTGCCGTCATACATCGGATGCGCGCGGCCCGCATCGGTCAGCAGGATGGACCGCGCGAACCCCATTTCGGCGCCCTTCGGGTTCAAGCGGACTTTGCCGCCGAGGGCGACCATCATCACCTGTAAACCCCAGCAACTACCAAAACAGGGCACCCCGGACTGGAAAGCGGTGCGGGCGAACGCGATCTGGTGGCTGACGGCGTCGGTCTCGTGATAGGCATTGAGCGGCGATCCGGTCCAGGCGATGCCATCGAAATCCGACAGCGCCATGCCCTGTGGCAAAGTTGCGCCATCTGCGGCGGCCAGCACGAAAACCTCAACCCCGCCAACGCTTTCATGCGCCTGCGACGCCAATGCCGCGCCGTAATTGGGGCCGTGGCGCCGGCCACCGCTGGCGACCAGCAGATCCTGTGAGGCAGACGGTGCACCATCGACGATCAAAATATTGGCGGTCACGTTGAAATCCCGTTTTATGCGGCGTCGCACAAACCTAAACCATGGCAATTCTATTGCGAAGGGCCCTCTTGCGTCTCAGTGCCATGGGGTGTGAGGTGTCGCCAACTCTAACTGCTACTGGAAATGCGCCATGACCTATATCCCGCCTCCACACGTCACCGAACATTGGCACCAAACCAAGCCATCGGCTGCCGGTAAACGCGGCATCGTGGTTTCGCAATCGCGCGATGCGGCCGAGGCCGGGATCGCGATCCTCAATGCCGGCGGCAATGCGATCGATGCGGCGGTCGCCACCGCCTTCGCGCTTGCCACCACCGAACCGTGGAATTCCGGCATTGGCGGCATCGGCTTCGCGGTCGTGCATCGTGCCGGGCAGGCGAATGCCGAGGTGGTGAATTTCGGCCCGGTTGCATCCCGCAACCTCAACCAGAGCCAATTCCCGCTCACCGGCCGGATGACCACCGATCTTTTCCGCTGGCCGGAAGTCGAGGAGGACCGCAACATTCATGGCCCGCTTTCTGCCGCGGTGCCAAGCTCGGTCGCCGGCTATGAGAAACTGCACGCGACCTGGGGCAAGTTGCCGATGGCCGAGATCATGGCGCCGGCCGTGGCGCTCGCCAAGCGCGGTCTGGCGGTCGATTGGTACACCACCCTGAAGATCGCCTATTCCGCCAGCGTGATTGCGAAATATCCCGAAACCGCGCGGATTTATCTGCAAGGTGGCCTGCCGCCGCTGCCGCCCTATCAGGGCGCTCCGGTTTTCCTGCGCCAGGGCAATTTGCCCGATACGCTCGAACATCTGCAACGCGCGGGCCTGCGCGATTTCTACACCGGCGACATTGCCGCCGCGATTGTGCGCGACATGAAAACCGTTGGCGGCATCATCGATGCAACCGATCTCGCCAACACCAAGGCGCTGATTGTGCCGGCGACCGAAGTCGCCTGGCGTAATGGCCGCGTCCTGCAACTCGCCACCGGCCTTACCGCCGCCCCGACCTTGGCCCAGGTTCTGGCCGACATGCGGGCTGCGACCTATGGCGCCGAACCTGACGCTGCGTGGTTCCGTACCCTCGCGGCCAGCATGCGCCGCGCTTATGCCGACCGCCTCGCCGGATTGGGCGAGGCTGACAAGGACGCCGCTGAAACCTGCACCACCCATCTGACGGTGTGTGATGCCGAGGGCACCATGGTGGCGATGACCACCACGCTGATGTCGTCGCTCGGCAGCCGGGTTGTCCTCCCGGAATCGGGTGTGCTGCTCAATAACGGCGTCATGTGGTTCGACCCGCGCCCCGGCCAGGCCAACTCCATCGCGCCCGGTCGCCGGCCGCTGACCAATATGTGCCCGATCATCCTGAAGGAAAACGGCAAGCCGATCCTGGCCGCCGGGGCCTCCGGCGGGCGGCGGATCATGGCGTCGGTGTTCCAGATGATGACCTATCTGGCCGATTTCGGCATGGATATCGACAAGGCGGCGCACTACCCGCGCATCGATGTCTCCAGCGCCGATGACATCACCGCCGATCGACGTCTGTCCCCCGAAATCATTGCGGCCCTTGAACAGGAAGGCCCGACCGATGTGATGGAGCACGGGGTGATGCCGATTAACTTCGCCTGCCCGAATGTGATCACCATTGCCGCCGATGGGACCCGGCGCGGGGTGAGCGATGCGCCCTCGCCGTGGTCGGCGGCTTTGGCACAGGGCTAAGGAATTAATGTTTGTTGCCGTTGGCTAGTGACCTCACCGCAGTCCCAAGCCAACGGCAACAAAATATCAAAAAGTTTTTTGGTTCTTTTTGGTCACAAAAAGAACGGCTTGCCTTGTCCTGAGAGGCTTTCGTCCATGCTAGCCGGGCGGTTATCGAAAAGAACTTACGGAAGCCTGTCGCCATGACCCATGAAGCCACCACCCGCGCCGTACTTTGGCTCGCCAATTTCGAAGCGGCGCTCGCCGATGGCGACCAAGCCGCTGCGACCGCGATGTTTACCCCGGACAGCTATTGGCGCGACCTGATTGCGTTCACCTGGAACATCAAAACCGTTGAAGGCCCGGCCGATATCCGCGCCATGCTTGATGGGGTGCTGGACCGGGTGAAGCCCGGTACTTTCCGCATCCTGGGTGAGGCCACTGACGAGGCTGGCGCCACTGCGGCCTGGTTTACCTTCGAAACCGCGATCGCGCGTGGCAAGGGCCATGTCCGGCTACGCGGTGGTAAGGCCTGGACGTTGTTCACCACTATGCGCGAAATCAAGGGACACGAGGAACGCCAGGGCGCGTCGCGCGATGAAGGTGTGGTGCATGGTGCTCTCAAGGGTGGCCGCGAAACCTGGCTCGAACGGCGCCAGGCGCGGCAAGCGGCAATCGGGGGCAGCGAGCAGCCGTTTTGCCTGGTCATCGGCGGTGGCCAGGGCGGCATTGGTCTGGGCGCGCGGCTCAAGCGCATCGGCGTGCCGTCGCTGATCATCGATGCCAATCCGCGTGCCGGCGATGCCTGGCGCAACCGCTACAAATCGCTCTGTCTGCATGACCCGGTCTGGTACGACCATCTGCCGTATATGCCGTTCCCCGAGCATTGGCCGGTCTATACGCCCAAGGACCAGATGGGCGACTGGCTCGAGATGTATGTCGGCATCATGGAGCTGAACTACTGGGCGTCCACGGTGTGCAAAAGCGCGTCCTATGACGTGGCGGCGGCTGAATGGACGGTCCAGGTCGAGCGCGACGGCGTGCCTATGGTGATCCGCCCAAAGCATATCGTGCTGGCAACCGGCATGTCGGGGTTCCCCGAAATCCCAAAAATCCCTGGCATGGCAGACTTCACCGGCCAGCAGCATCACTCCAGCGCGCATCCTGGCGGCGATGCCTGGGCGGGTAAGCATTGCATCGTGGTTGGCGCCAACAACTCGGCGCATGATATCGCTGTCGATCTGTGGGAACACGGGGCAGCGAGCGTGACCATGCTGCAACGATCATCCACCCTGGTTGGGCGGGCCAGCACCTTGCGCAAGAACGGCGATGCGGGACTTTATTCGCAGGCGGCGGTTGATCGTGGGCTGGCGGTGGATGATGCCGATCTGATTGTCGCAGCGTTGCCCTATGCGCTGTGGCCCGCGGCGCAAAAGCCGATCTGGGATAAAATCCGCAAGGACGATGCCGAATTTTATGCGCGCTTGACTGCCGCCGGCTTCAAGCTCGATTTCGGCGATGACGAGAGCGGTTTGTCGCTGAAATACGCCCGTCGCGGCTCCGGCTATTATATCGATGTCGGCGGCTCGGAACTGGTGGCCAACGGTGCGATCGCGCTGCGCAGTGGCGTCGAGACCAGCGAAATCCGCCCGCGATCGGTGGTGCTGTCCAATGGCGAGGAATTGCCGGCGGACCTGATCGTTTACGCCACCGGCTATGGATCAATGAACGGCTGGGCGGAGAAGTTGATCTCCCGCGACGTCGCGGACAAAGTTGGCATCTGCTGGGGGCTGGGGTCCAATACCGCCAAGGACCCGGGGCCTTGGGAGGGGGAGTTGCGCAATATGTGGAAGCCGACCCAGCAGGACGGGCTATGGTTCCACGGCGGCAATCTTGCCCAGTCGCGGCATTATTCGCGTTATCTGGCCTTGCAGTTGAAGGCGCGGTTCGAAGGCATTGCAACGCCGGTCTATGGCCTGCCGGCGGTGCATCATCCTCGATAGGATCAGGCGATCAGACCTTGACTGGCGAGTACTGGCCGCCCGGGAAACCGGGTTGTCAGCGCAGCCGCGAACAACCCCGCGACCTTGGCGAAGCCGTCCGGTGTCGGGTGCAGTTCATTGGCCCATTCGGTTTGCGGATCGAGTAGCGCCTGGGTTTCGATCAGCACCAGATTATTCGCGGGGTTGGCGGCGAGGGCTGCCAGCATAACTGCGAAACGGCTGAGCATGTCGGCAATGATCCGCGCGCCGCGTGCGAGCGCCGAGGTGGGATCACCGTCCATCCAGCCTTGCCGGGTCAATGACGGACGCAACCAGGGCCCGACGCCGCATGGCGCGCCCTTGCCGCTTGGCCAGGCGAAATCATAGCCATGCACGAAGATCGGCAGGCCCGGCGCAAGGCGATTGCGCAGCGCGATCAGGGATTTATAGGCGCCCTGCACGTCATTGAGGACCTTGGCGAGTCTTTTTTCGTTGAGGCCAAGGGTGACATCGCCGGCGATTTCGGCATAGGGGCGCAACCAAAGATAGAACTGATCTCCCGCCAAATCATTGCCGCCGCCCGAGAATAACAGGGCGTCCCACCCGCCATTGGCCTTATCGGTCAGCGCGGTTTCGAGGCGCGCGAGTTTGGCGCCCAGCAGGAGATCGGTCGCCGCTTCGCCGAAATGGGCGAGGCTGAGGATAGATGAACCGCTGGCCAACTGCCGGCGCAACTGCGCGAGCACATCCGAATGCAGATCCGGCACCGGCCCCCCGAGCGGATAGTCGAACCAGCTATCGCCATCGGCGAGCAGGTTGAGCGGCTGCTGACGTAGATCGGTCGACCGAGGATTATGGCTGATCCAGTCCTGGTGATCGGCGATACGGCGGCCAATTTCGTCCTGAATGCCCTGCCAGGGGCCAACCAGATTGCCGGTTCCGACGGTCTCGCCCATGGCAGCCTCCCGTGATGTCCGCTCAGCTTAGGTGAATTCCAACCAATAAGCAACGAAAATCACACCCCGGGCCGCCCGCGGAACCACACTCCCGACGCAATCGCGGTCATCAGCATGGTGCCATAAACCGCCAGCCCGACCGCGAGGGCCACGAACACCAGATCGAGCCGCCCGGTCAGGGTGATCGCCAGCCAGCCGCCGCCGACCGCGATGACCATTCGGGTCAGCCCCGACAGCAGCGGCCAGAGCAGCCGGCCCGCGCCCTGGGAGGCAAAATACAAGGTCATCCCCATGCCGAAAAACCCGTAACACGGCCCGGCGACCTGCAAATAGGCCACCCCGGTTGCCAGCATCGCCGGATCGGTGTCGAACAGGCTGAGCCAGGCGTGCGGCCAGAGCGCGGCGGCGACACCGATCGTCTCGGTCAGCACGAAAGATACCGCGCCTCCGGTCAGTGCGATCCTTAGCGCACGCTGCTTCTGGCCCGCGCCGATATTGGTCCCGACCAGCGCCACCAGCGGCCCGCCCAGTCCGAACGCGACCGGGATCATCAGATATTCCAGCCGCGATGCGGTGCCGAAGCCTGCCACCGCATCCGGGCCGGCGGCGTGCCCGACCAGGGCGGTGGCGAGCGCGACGGTGATGGTGGTTTGGAAGGTGCTGATCGCGGCCACCGCGCCGACCCGGAGGATTTGCCAGAAAAGTTGCGCCCGGAGCGCCGCAAAGCGGGGCTGTACCACCGCGCGCCCGGACTTGAGATAAATCGCCAGCAGCGCCAGGGTCAGCAGATTGGTCAGCACCACCGCCCAGCCACCACCTGCGATGCCGAGTGCCGGGATCGGCCCCCAGCCGAAAATCAGCAACGGCGAAAGCGGGATCAACAGCACGATGCCGACGCAGATGGTCATCGCCGGGACAAACATATTGCCGGTGCCGCGCAGTACCGAGGCCAGGGCGTTGCTGCTCCACAAAAGGATGTTGCCGGAAAACACGACGTTGGAATATTGCATCGCCGCCGCCAGCGATTCTCCGCGACCGCCCATGCCGCGATAGATCGTCTCGCCCCAGATCAGGAAAATCGCCGAGAACAGCAACCCGAGTGCGCCATTGATGACGAGTGCGTGTACCACCAGCGCCTCGGCGTCCTGGCGGCGACCACTGCCCAACGCCCGGGCGATGGCCGATGAAATCCCACCGCCCATCGCGCCACCGGAGAACATCGACATCATCATGAAGCCCGGAAATACCAGCGCCATGCCGGCCAGCGCGTCAGTGCCCAAATGGCCGACCCACCAGGTTTCGATCAGCCCGGTTGAGGCCTGGGCCATCATCACCAGGACATTCGGCGCCGCCATCCGCAGCAATGTCGGAATAATCGGACCTTCGAGCAGCACCCGGGTGCGCGGGTTCATGGTGGTGGCGCTCATGCCCGCCAGCCCAGCAGGCCACCGCCGGCAGCCAGGCGCTGGTGCGTCGCCGGGCTCGCGGCGGGGCCGGGCACGATCCGGAAGTCGGGCGCGTGCAGTTTTCGCCCGGTGCGGGCATCGACCAGCATCGGCTCAGCCGGCTCGCCGGTTACGGCGTCGACAATCTGCATGCTGCGGCCTTCTTGGGTAAAATTGGCGTTGCCCCAGGCGAACATTGCGAGCAGGACCGGGCGGAAATCCTCGCCTGCCTGGGTCAGGATGTATGCGTCGCGCGGCGGGTGGTCATGATAGCGTCGGCGTTCCAGCAGCCCGGCCGCGACCAGCGCCTTCAGCCGGCGGGTCAGCATGGCGGGTGCAATGCCGAGGCTCGCCTCGAACTGATCAAACCGCGTCATCCCGACGCAGGCATCACGCAGGATCAGCATCGACCACCACTCGCCCACCCGATCGAGGCCGCGGGCAATCGGGCAGGCCATGGTGTTAAAGCGCTTGCGCTGCATGGGGGCGGCTCCAGTGACTACTATGATGAAAGTTAGTCCAAATCCGCGCTGCAGCAAGGACTGGTGGCCGGGCATTTTCGCGCTATCATCCATGCGCAATCAGGGAGCCTCACCCTACTGCTCACCGATCGACCGGGCGGCATCATTCCCCAACGCCCACGAACCCATCGCCTGGAGGTTTCATGACCCGCCCCGACGCCACGCCCCATATCGCCGCTGTGCTTGCCGCCCAAGGACATGCCGGCCAACCGGATGCCGGTTTCCGTGCTGTCGATGCCGCCCTGGCCGCCACCACCGGGCACTTGCTGTTCACCATTCTGGTGCACCACGTTGCCTTGAAGCAAAGCGAGCGCTTCTATTCCAACATGCCGCAGCAATACCCGGTCGGCGGGCGCAAGCCGGTGACCGACAGCGCCTGGATGCGATCGGTGATGTTCGAGGGCGTGGCATATATCGGCCGCACCCGCGACGACATCAAAGAGGTGTTTTACGACTACGACCTGATCTGGTCGCTCGGCTGCGAAAGCGTGCTCAACATGCCGGTGCGCTGGAATGGCCAGACCTATGGCACGTTGAATCTGCTGCACCGCGCCGGGTGGTACGATGAAGCCGACATCACCAATGTTCGCCTGTTTGCGCAATTGGCGCTGCCGGGTATCCTCAAAATTCAGGGAGTAGCCGAATGACCGAGCATGTGATTGTCACCACCGATGCCGGGGTGATGGAAATCAAATTCAACCGTGCGGATAAGCGCAATGCGTTGACCCAGAAAATGTATGGCGCGGTTGCCGACGCGTTTGGCGTGGCAGCACAAGACCCCGCCGTGCGTTGCGTGGTGCTTTGCGCGGCAGGCGATCACTTCTGTGCAGGCAATGATATTGGCGATTTTGCCGTTCGACCGACTACGCCAAGTAACGACGAAACCCCTGTCTCGCGCTTCCTAAAGGCGATATCGACCGCGCCAAAGCCCCTGGTCGCTGCGGTGCAAGGCAATGCGGTCGGCGTGGGCACCACCATGCTGCTGCATTGCGATCTGGTGGTTGCTGCCACCACGGTGCGGCTTGCGTTGCCGTTCGCCAATCTTGGCCTGGTCCCCGAGGCTGCCAGTTCACTGCTCTTGCCGCGCCTGGTCGGCTGGCAGCGCGCCGCCGAGGCCTTTTTTCTCGGCGACGTGATCGATGCGCCGACCGCATTGTCTTGGGGTATGGTCAATCGTGTCGCTGAACCCGCCGACACACTTGCGGCGGCGCATGCGTTGGCGCAGCGTCTCGCGGCAAAGTCGCCAGGGGCGTTGCGTCACACCAAGGCGCTGATGCGCGGGGAGCCTTCGGAGATGGCGGATCGGATGAAGGCGGAAGGTTTGCTGTTCAGCGCGCAACTGCAATCGCCCGAAGCCCGCGAAGCCTTCGCGGCGTTCTTCGAGAAGCGCAAGCCTGACTTCTCCAAGTTCGGCTGACCGGGATGTCCGCGCCCTTGCCGCCCAGCCTTTACGCCGAAACCGCGCGCCAAAGGGTCGCAACGCCGCCGCTGGACGGCGATTGCCTTGCCTCGGTTTGCGTGATTGGCGGCGGCTTCACGGGCATGTCGGCCGCACTCCATCTGGCGCAGGCGGGCACTGATGTGGTGGTGCTGGAGCAGCATGAGCCAGGCTGGGGCGCCTCCGGCCGGAATGGCGGGCAGGTCAATCCGGGGTTGAAATGGGACCCGGACAGGGTTGAGGCTGATTTCGGTCCCGAACTCGGGCGACGGATGGTCGCGCTGGCGTGGGATGCGCCGAATGTGGTGTTCGATATCATCGCCCGCCATCAGATCATGTGCGAGGCATCGCAATCCGGCACCATGCGGGCGGCCTTCCAGGCCAATAACGTGGCTGAAATCGAAAGCGCCTATGCGCAGGGGGCCCGGCGCGGCATGCCGGTCGAATTGCTGGACCGCGCGGCGATGCGTGATAAGACCGGCGCCGATCGTTACCTTTGCGCGATGCTGGATAACCGTGGTGGCAATGTTAATCCGCTTGGCTATATCAGGGGCATGACCCAGGCGGCGATCCAGGCTGGGGCACGCGTCCATGGCGGCACGCCTGCAACAAGGGTGTGGCGCGACGGGACAAGCTGGAAGGTCGCAACCCCATCCGGCACTGTCACTGCTGACCGACTGGTGATCGGCACCAACGGCTATACCGACGATCTCTGGCCTAAGCTGCGCAAATCGGTTGTGCCAGTCTATAGCGGCATCGTGGCGAGCGAGCCGATCCCCGATGATATCGCCGCCAGCATCATGCCGCATCGTGCGTCAGTCTACGAGCTTGGCGAGGTGACGACCTATTACCGGCTCGATCGCTGGAACCGCATCCTGATGGGCGGGCGTAGCCGGCAATCCGATATTGCCACGCCAGGTGATGTGCAGTGGATGATCGATTATGCGCGCCGGTTATGGCCGCAAATCAAGCCGTTTGGCTGGACCCATGGCTGGAACGGCCAGTTGGCGATCACGCCCGACCATTATCCCCATATCCACGAACCGGCGCCGGGCGTGCTGGTGTGCGTTGCCTATAACGGCCGGGGCGTGGCGATGTCGACGGCGATGGGGCCGCAACTGGCCAAGCGCACCTTGGGCGGCGAGAAAGCCGACATCGACATGCCGATCACCGATCTGAAGGAAATCCCGTTCCACGCGCTGTGGAAATCGGCGGTGGCAGCGCGGGTGCTGTATGGGCGGATCCGGGATTATCTGCATGTTTAGGAAATAGCCAGCATGACCGACAGCTTCATCACCATCGAAAAGGGCCTCGGCCCCAATGGCCGCATCGCCGTGGTGCGCTTTGACCGTGGCAGCCACGCCAACCCGCTATCCACCGAGGCGATGCGCCAGCTGAGGCGTGCGGCGGAAAGTTTCGAGGACGATCTCGAAACCTCGGTGGTGGTCCTGACCGGCACCGCTACCAGCTTTAGTGCCGGCGCCGACCTTAAGGACCGCGGACCCGCAACCCCGCCATCGATTGCTGAGCGTATCCACCGCCAACGCAATGGGCCGAAAATGTGCCGTGCCTGGGAACAGATGGAACAGGTCACCATCGCTGCCATCGAAGGCCATTGCGTCGGCGGCGGGGCAGCGCTGGCGGTGTCACTCGATTTCCGTTTCTGCGGGCGATCGGCGCATTTCCGCATCCCCGAGGTCGAACTGGGGATGAATATGAGCTGGGGGTCGATCCCGCGCATGGTGGCGCTCATGGGGCCGGCCCGCACCAAGCAGGCGGTGATCCTGGCGTCGGACCGGATCAGCGCGCAGGAGGCGCTTGACTGGCGTTTGGTGGAGAAAGTCGTCGATGATGGCGCGGCGCTGGATGCGGCGATGACGTTCGCCGGCCGCATCGCTGAACAGCCGCCGCTGCCGGTGCGGATGAGCAAGACCACCGTCAACCGGGTGACCTTCGCGCTGGCCGACGCGGTCAGCCACATGGACCCCGACCAGAACGTGCTGACCGCGCTGACCGAGGATTATGCCGAGGGCACCAGCGCGTTCCGTGAACGTCGCAAGCCGCGCTTTACCGGGCGGTGACGCGGGGCGCGGCCGATAGGCTTGGCCGTTATTCGACGATCTGCACGTATTCGAAATCCCCCGGCTTGCCGTCTATTCCAGCTTTCGGCGGGGCAATCCAGGATGCGTAGTCGCCCTGGGTGTGCACAGGCTGCATCAGATCGGCGATGAAGGCGGCGTCGGACGCGGTGGGCAGAAAGTCGTCGCGCCGTGCCGCCCATTCCGCCTCGGTCAGGATATTGCCGCCCGGATCGGCCTTGATGGTCGCGAATTCGCCGATCTGGCGGTGATGGGCGACATGCGGCAGGGTGAGGCGGGCATCGATGCCGGCGCGTTCGATGACCTTGTTCCACCGCATGATGCCGCCATCGGTATCGGCCATAAAATCGTCGCGCAGGCGCATGTTCAACGCTGATAGCGCCGAGACTGATTGCTCGACGATCTTGCCATCGATGCAGCGCAGCACCGGATAGGTATCGTTGAGCAATCCGTGATCGTCGGCCAGTTTATCTTCGCGGTAGCGGCCCTTGATGCCGGCATTAAAAGCATTGGCGGCGTTGGTTGATATTTCGTTACCAAATAGATCGAGGGTCAGCGAATAATGCAGGTTGATTTTGCGCTGGATCAGCGCGAGATCGATCACGCCCAGGCCGCGCAGCGTGGCCACATCAGCAGTGCCAGTCGATTTCATCACCTCGCAGGTTTTCTCGACGATACGGGCCACGCCGGTTTCGCCGACGAACATGTGGTGGGCTTCCTCGGTCAGCATGAAGCGGCAGGTTCGGCTCAGCGGATCGAAGCCCGATTGTGCCAAGGCCGCCAACTGCATTTTGCCGTCACGATCGGTGAAGGTGGTGAACATGAAAAAGCTCAGCCAGTCGGGCGTGCGTTCGTTGAACGCGCCGAGCATGCGGGGATTGTCCTGATGGCCGGAGCGGCGATTGAGCAGTTCTGCGGCTTCTTCGCGCCCCTGGGTGCCGAAATATTTCTGCAGCAGATAGACCATCGCCCAGAGATGGCGGCCTTCTTCGACATTGACCTGAAACAGATTACGCAAATCGTACAAGGATGGCGCGGTGGCGCCGAGGTAACGTTGCTGTTCCACACTTGCCGGTTCGGTATCGCCCTGGATCACCAGCAGGCGGCGCAGCATGGCGCGGTATTCGCCTGGCACTTCCTGCCAGACCGGCTCGCCTTTGTGCTTGCCGAACGGGATGGTGCGGCCCTCGATCGCCGGCGCCAGCAGAATGCCCCATTTATAGTCGGGCATTTTCACATAGCCGAATTTGGCCCAGCCCTTGGGGTCAACGCTGATGGCGGTGCGCAGATAAACCAGCGCATCCTGGAACCCTTCCGGTCCCATATCGTTCCACCAGTCGAGATAGCCGGGATGCCAGGATTCAAGCGCTTTCCTGACCGCGAGGTCTTGGTTCAGTCCCACGTTGTTAGGAATGAGGCCGTCATAATCGACATCCATCGCAGAGGTCCTTACACGCGTTGTTTGTTATAGGTCGGCTGAATGCCGCTGCCATAGCGTTGCAGCGCGCCATCTGGACCAACCGCATTGGGGCGCTGAAACACCCAGTTCTGCCAGGCGGTGAGCCGGCCGAAAATCCGGGTTTCCATGGTTTCAGGGCCGGCAAAGCGCAGATTGGCTTCCATGGCGGTGAGCGCATCTGGCGAGAAGCTGGCGCGTTCCTCAAGCAGCAACCGCACCTCCTGGTCCCAGTCGATCGCGTCATAGGCGACGGTGACCAGACCGAACGCATCGGCGGCTGCGGCGTCGAGTTCTATCCCGATCTGGCCCTCGGCGGCGTCAATACTGGCGGGCTCACCCAGGAAGCGGGTTTGCAACCGGGTCAGGCCGTTCGACATCGCATAGGCGCCGAAATTGAGCGGCGATAGCGCAAGGGCGGTGCCGGGGCCGGCGAACATGATCGCCCGGTCGGCAGCAAAGGCAAGTTCGGCGAGGGAGCCGGCGAAGCAACTGCCCGGCTCGATCAGGGCGATCAGGCTGCGCGCGGTCAGATCGATCCGCTTCAGCACGCGGCGGAAATTATTGCGGATTTCCCGCACCAGCCAGTCGGACCTGAACTGCTCCAGCAACGCATCGGCGGCCAGCATGCGGGTGGTGTCGCCGACGCTGCGCAACACCAGCAGGCCGAGTTCGGTCTCGTTCAGGCGCAGATGCAGGATTGCGTCGTCCAGATCGCGCGCCACCGCCAGCGGCCAGAAATCGGCGCCGGCGGCATGGATGCCAGCAAGATCAGCGGGCAGGGCGGCTGGACCCAAGACGGTGATGGTGGCGCGCCCGGCCGCGCGGTCGAAGGCCACCCGGACATGGCTGTAGACGATGCCATCTGCGGAGATCAGGCGGGCAATCGGGGGCAGCGCGATGCCGGTGGCGCCGTCTGGCCGGTCCGATTTGGCTGCCAGTTCGGCGGCCCGGGTGGCGATCCGGGCTTCCCAGGCCGAGGGTGGCGCGATCTCATCCACCAGGCGCCACTCGATCGCGCGCTTGCCGCGCATGCCTTCTTCCATCGAACAAAACACGTCAGCGCGGTCGCGGCGGACGCGGCGCTTGTCGGTCAGCCGGGTAAGGCCGCCAGTGCCGGGCAGGACGGCCAGCAGCGGGGTTTCGGGAAGGGCGACGGTGGAGCGCCGGTCATCGACCAGCATAATGTGTTCGGCGGTCATGGCGATTTCATAGCCGCCGCCAGCGCAGGCGCCGCTGATTGCGGCGAGGTAATGCTGGCCGGAATTCTCGGCCGCATCCTCAATGCCCATCCGGGTCTCATTGGTGAACTTGCAGAAATTCACCTTATGGGCGTGTGATGCGCCGCCCAGCATGCGGATATTGGCGCCGGCGCAGAAGACGTTGTCCTTGCCGGAGCGCAACACGACCGCGCGGATTTCCGGATGTTCGAAGCGCAGGCGCTGCACCGCGTCGGCGAGTTCGATATCGACGCCGAGATCGTAGGAGTTGAGCTTGAGTTCATAGCCGGGGAACAGGCCGCCGGCGGGATCGACATCCATGATCAGATGGGCGATCGGCCCATCATAGCGCAGCTTCCAGTGGCGATAGCGCGACGGATCGGTTTGGAAGTCGATTTGGGCCAATGACGCGCTCCCCCTTCATTGAACTGATTTATAATGCAGTTTAATTTGGGAAACAGGCATTATACTGCGTGATATTCTTTGGGGTGTTTTTGCGGACAAAGATACCAAGCTGCGCCCTCAATCCAAATGACACGCCGCCAGATGCCCGGCAGCACGCGCGGTCAGCACTGGCGCATCGACCTTGCACCGTGCCACTGCAACCGGACAGCGGGTATGGAATGGACAGCCCGGCGGCGGCCGCATCGGGCTGGGCACGTCGCCTTCGAGCAACTGCTTTTTGCGTTTCAGCTTCGGATTGGGCACCGGCACCGCCGATAGCAGCGCCCGCGTGTAAGGGTGCACCGGGTTATGGAACAGCGTGACCTTGTCGGCGATTTCGACAATGCGCCCGAGATACATCACCGCCACGTGATGGGCGATGTGCTCCACCACCGCGAGATCATGGGCGATGAACAGATAGGCCAGACCTTGGTCGCGCTGCAGATCCATCAGCAGATTGATCACCTGGGCCTGGATGGAGACGTCGAGCGCGGAGACTGGTTCATCGGCGACAATCAGCCGCGGGTTGAGCGCGAGGGCCCGGGCGATGCTGATGCGCTGGCGTTGGCCGCCGCTGAACTGATGCGGGAAATTGTCCATCTGGGCGGGCCGCAGCCCGACCTGGGCGAACAGGGCGGCAACCCTGGCGCGGGCTTGTTCGCCCTCGGCCACGCCGTGCACCAGCAGCGGTTCGCCGACGATGTCGCCGGCCGACATGCGCGGGTTGAGCGACGAGAACGGGTCCTGGAACACCATCTGCATCTGGCGCCGATAGGGCCGCAATTCGGCTTTCGACAAGGTGGCGATGTCGGTGCCCTCGACCAGCACCCGGCCCGAGGTGGGGGCGACCAGCCGCATGACCGCGCGCGCGACGGTGGATTTGCCGCAACCGCTTTCGCCAACCAGGCCCAAGGTTTCCCCGTGGGCGATGGAGAAGCTCACCCCATCGACGGCGTAAACCTGTCCGGTGGTGCGGCGCAGGAAGCCTGATTTCACCGGGTAGTGTTTCTTGAGGTCCTCGACCTGCAGAACCGGGGTCACGACGTGGCTCCGGCATGCCAGCAGGCAGCGATATGGTCGGGGCGCAGTTCGACCAGTGGTGGGATTTCAGCGCGGCATTTGTCGTCGGCACGGGCGCAGCGGGCAGCGAAGGCGCAGCCGGCGGGCAGGTTGCTGAGCGCCGGCACCATGCCGGGGATTTCCTGCAAGCGTTCCGCCGTCGCGCCGCTGATGGCGGCGAGATGTGGGATCGACCCCAGCAATCCGTGAGTGTACGGGTGCAGCGGAAATTCGAATAAATCCTCGACGCTGGCTTCCTCGATCTTGCGGCCGGCATACATCACCACCACGCGCTGGGCGGTTTCGGCCACCACCCCAAGATCATGGGTGATGAGCAGCACCGAGGTCCCGGTCTGCTGCTGCAATTGCAGGATCAGGTCGAGGATTTGCGCCTGGATGGTGACATCCAATGCTGTGGTTGGTTCGTCGGCGATCAGCACTTGCGGGTCGCAGGCCAGCGCAATGGCGATCATCGCGCGCTGGCGCATGCCGCCGGAGAGCTGGTGCGGATATTCGCGGGCGCGCTGGGCGGGCTCGGGGATGCGCACCAGGCGCAGCATTTCGACCGCGCGATCCCAGGCTTGCGCGCGGGTCACGTTGCGGTGGAGCCGGACAGTTTCGGCGATTTGCGCGCCGATGGTCAGCACCGGGTTCAGGCTGGTCATCGGCTCCTGGAAGATCATCGACATGGCGTTGCCGCGCACGTCCCGCATTTCGGCTTCCGAGATCGCCAGCAGGTCGCGGCCTTCGAGTTTGACGGTGCCAGACACAATCCGGCCGGGCGGCGTCGGCACCAGGCGCATCAGGGATAATGCGGTGATCGATTTGCCGCAGCCGCTTTCGCCAACCACGGCGAGCACTTCGCCGCGGCGCAAGGTGAACGAGACGTCTTCGACCGCGCGCACCAGGCCCGCTGCGGTGAAGAAGACCGTGCGCAGGCCTTCGACTTCGAGGATGGCGTCGGCTTTCATCCGCGTTGCCTCGGGTCGAGAATATCGCGCAGCGCGTCACCGAGCAGATTGGTGCCGAACACCATCAGACTGATCGCAGCCCCTGGGAAGATCACCAGCCAGGGCGCGGTGCGCATGTATTCGGCGGCTGATTCCGACAGCATCCGGCCCCAGCTTGGCGCCGGTTCGGGGACGCCGAGGCCGAGGAACGAGAGCGATGCCTCGGTGAGGATCGCTGATCCCAATTGGGCGGTTGCGAGCACAATCAGAGGCGCGACAGTATTGGGCAGGATGTGACGGAGCGCGATGCGCCACTCGCTCATGCCCTGGATTTGCGCGGCCTCGATATAGGCGGCTTCCCGGAGCGACAGGGTGTTGGCGCGGATGACACGGGCGGAAGCTGGGATCATCGGGATGGCAATGGCAAAGATGGTGTTGGGTAGCGATGGGCCGAGCGCCGCTGAGGTCACCAATGCGAGAACCAGCAAGGGCAGGGCCTGCAATATGTCCATGATGCGCTGGACAAAAAGGTCGAAATTGCCGCCGAGATAGCCGCTGGCGAGGCCGATGGCGACGCCGAGCAATGATCCGATGATGGTGGCGCCGAGGCTGACGGCGAGCGATATCCGCGCGCCGTGGACGATGCGGCTATAGATGTCGCGGCCCATGACGTCCGAGCCAAACCAATGGCTGGCGCCCGGCGACATCAGCTTTTCCGGCGCGTTGGTGCGCAGCGGGTCGAGCCAGGTGATGGCGTCAGCGAAAATCGCTGCCAGCACGAAGACCGCGAGAATGAAGGCACCGGCCGCCCCAAGCGGGTAGCGGCGCAGCAGCAGGCGGAACCGGGCGAGGCGGCTGGTGGCCTCGGCGCCGGCGCGGCGCAGTTCGGCATCGTATGTTGCGGCCATGATTTATGCCCCCAGACGAACGCGCGGATCGAGCGCGGCGTAGAGCAGATCCACCAGGAAATTGATCGTCACCACGATGAAGGCGGTCAGCATCACCAGATTTTGCACGATCGGGTAATCGCGGTTGCGGATCGACTCGACCAGGAAGCGGGCGAGGCCGGGGATGTTGAACACGGTTTCGGTCACGATCAGCCCGCCGATCAGGAAGGCGGTTTCGAGGCCGATCACGGTGATCACCGGCAGCAAGGCGTTGCGCAGCGCGTGATGGAAATTAACCCGCCCGGCGCCGGCACCTTTCGCGCGCGCGGTGCGGACATAGTCCTGACGCAACACTTCGAGCATCGCCGAGCGGGTGAGACGCATGATCAGTGCGGATGACCGGAAGCCAACCGTCATTGCCGGTACGGCGACCAGCAGCACCGCCTCGAGAGTGGTTTTCGGCGGCTCGGTATAGACCGGCAAAGTGCCGGTGAAGGCGGCGAAGCCCATCAGCACCACCAGGCCCAGCCAGAAGGACGGCATCGACAATCCGGCCAGCGAAACCACTCGCAGGCCATAATCGATCGCGCTGTTCTGCTTCACCGCGCTGATGACGCCGAACGGCACGCCGACCAGCACCGCGAAAACGATCGCACTGAACGCGAGGCGGGCGGTGACCGGAATGCGCGGCAGGATTTCCTTGAGCGCGGATTTCTCCGAGACATAGGAAAATCCGAGATCGCCGTGCAGCAGCCCGTTGATCCACACCAGATATTGTTCCGGAATGGACTTATCCAGGCCAAGCTCGGCGGCGATCCGCGCCTTTTCCGCCGGATCGACGAGGCCAGCGCTGTCGAACAGGATATCGACCATGTTGCCCGGCACCAGCCGCAGCAGCACGAAAATGATGATCGAGATCCCAAACAACGTCAGCAGCATCAGGCCGAGCCTGCGCAGCAAATACCCGCTCATGGGATCAGGTTTACCGATCGAGCCACAGATTTTCGAAGCGGAAGCCGTTATAAGATGAGTTGATCATCTGGGTGTAGCCCTTGACCTCTGGCGCCCAGCAGGTGCCAGCGCGCTGATGGACGATGGTGGGGCGGGCGATGTCGTTCTGCAGTTGGGTGTCGATCGCCCACACCATCTGACGGCGCTTGGCGACATCGGTTTCCACGCTTTGCGCATCGAACGCCTTTTGCAGTTCCGGGTTGCAATAGGCGGTCACATTGCGTTCCGAGCCGCAGCCGTAGTTTTCGTAGAAACTCTGATCCGGGTCATCGACCGCGTTACCGGTCAGGTTCAGGCCGACCGCGTAATCCTTACGCTCGATCTTGCCGAACCAGACCGAGGTTTCGACGATGTCGAGCGTGCCGTCGACATAGATTTCCTTGAGCTGGTCGAGCAGGATCACCGCCGGATCGCGATAGGTCGGGATGTTGCGGGTCGAAACCTTGATCGCCAGACGCTTGTCGGGGCCGTAGCCGGCTTTGACCATCAGTGCGCGGGCTTCGGCACGGCTCGCGGCAATGTCGGAGCTGTAGCCGACGATGCCGGTCAGCATTTCCTTGGGCATGCCCCAGATGCCTTCCGGCCCTGGCAGCAAGGCGCCGCCCATATCGGCCTGGCCTTCGAACAGGATGTCGATGAACGCCTTGCGATCGATGGTCAGCGCCAGAGCGCGGCGCAGATCGGCATTATCGAAAGGCGGTTTTTCGCGATTGACGATCAGGTTGATGCTCACATTGGTCGGCACCATGGTGCAAACCGACTTGGGGGCTTGTGACTTGATGTCGCGCAGGATCGGGTGGGTCACCTCGGTCGGCATGGTCATGTCGATTTTGCCGGAGATGAAGGCGAGCATGGCGGTGGCGCGGTTGGTGATGATCGGGAAATCGATGCCGTCGAGATAAGGCATGCCCTTGCGCCAGTAATCCGGGTTTTTGGCGAGGCGGATGATTTCGTTCTGCTTGAACTCGACGAATTTGAACGGGCCGGTGCCGATCGGGTTGGTGCGCATTTCCCGGGTTGGGACGTGGCAGGGATACATCGGCGAATAGCCTGAGGCCAGCATCGACAGCAGCGATGGCTGCGGCCGGCCAAGTTTGAAGGCGACTTCAAGATCGCCGTTGGGCACGACCGCCTCGACATTGGCGTACCAGGACCGGCGCGGGTTCTTGCGGAATTTGTCGGCAAGCTTGTTCTGCAGCAGATCGATGGTGCATTTCACATCTGCCGAGGTGAAGGGCTTGCCGTCATGCCATTTCACCCCGGGGTGAAGCTTGAAGGTGAGGGTCTTTTTGTCGTCGCTCCAGGACCAGCTATCGGCGAGTTCGGGGGCGATGGTTTCCGGCGTGTTGACCGGCGCATCCTGGCGGAACAGCACGAGGTTGTTGAACACGCCCATGAAAGGGACGTTGTTCGAAAACGTGGCTTCCTCGTGGATCGAGGCGCTGGCCGGACTGTCGCGTTGATAGATCTTCATGATCCCACCGGATTTCGGCGTTTGGGCCGCAGCGGTGCCGGTCACGATGAGGAACGCCGCCGCACTTTGCCAGAACCACTTCATGAAAACCCCCTAAACTATTCCGTGCGCGCACTAGCATGTTCGCGGGGCCAAGGCCAGAATTGTCATGCTCTGAGAATACTGGTAAATCAACGCAATGAACGCCCACGAACACGGCGCTGGCCGGCTTCGCGAATGCCATGCCTGTGGGCTGGTGCAAACCCTGCCGGCTTTGCCGCGCAAGGCGGTGGCACGCTGCATCCAATGCCAGATGGTGCTGCGGCGGCGGCGCACCGATCCGCATGGCCGGGCGTTGGCCATGGCGGTCACTGGGGTGCTGCTGTTCGTGCTCGCCAGCCAGATGCAGTTCATGGAATTGCGCCTCGGCGCCTCGGCCGCCGGTGCCAGCCTTGCCACCGGCCCCGAGGTGTTGAACGCGCTCGGCGCCTGGCCGATGGCGGTAGCGGTGCTGGTGACCACCATTGGCGCGCCGCTGGTCAAGATGCTGGCGACCATCTGGGTGTTGATCGGCATTCGTATGCGCCATCCGCCGGCCCATCTCGCACGGGTCTTTGCCTGGGTGGAGCGACTATCGCCGTGGTCGATGGTGGAGGTGTTCCTGCTTGGCGTGTTCGTCGCCTACACCAAGCTGATCGACATGGCGCATGTCGAAATCGGTGGTGCGCTTTATGCCTTGGGGGCTTTGATGGTGACGATGGCGGCGACCGATACGGTGATGGATGATGCGGCGGTCTGGGACCGGCTAGGGCGCACGGTTACGCTCCCGGCAATGTCCAAAGGCCCGAAAATTGGTTGCGGGTGCTGCGATCTGGTGGTTTCGGCCGCCGAACGGCGCTGCCCGCGCTGCGGTTCGACCTTGCATCACCGTATTCCGGGCAGTCTTGGGCAAAGCTGGGCGCTGCTGGTGTCCGCGGTGCTGCTCTATATTCCGGCCAACATGTTGCCTGTGCTCAATCTGGTGTCATTCGGCCAGGCCCAAAGCTCGACCATTCTGGGCGGGGTGATGGAACTCGCGGCCGCCGATATGTGGCCGCTGGCGGCGTTGGTGTTCATTGCATCGGTGATGGTGCCGGTGCTTAAGGTGTTCGGTATGACCATCCTGCTGATCAGCACCCAGCGCGGCGCGACCGGTTATTTGCGCGAGCGCAATTTTATCTACCGTATTGTTGAGGCTATCGGCCGCTGGTCGATGGTTGATGTTTTCATGATCTCGATCCTGACCGCGCTGGTTCAGCTTGACCGGCTTGCAACGATTACGCCAGGACCTGGCGCGATTTGCTTTTGCGGTGTGGTGATCCTGACCATGCTGGCGGCGATGCGTTTCGACCCCAGGTTGATGTGGGACGCGGCACGGCGCGGCCGGGCGCAGGCATGAGCGAGCTTCCTTCCCAGCATCCGCTTGCCGATGTGCATATTCCGCGCGGTCTGCGGCTGATCTGGCTGGTCCCGGTGGTGGCGGCGCTGCTCGCGGCCTATCTTGGTTGGCAGGCACTGCGCGAACGTGGCCCCATTGTCGTGGTGACCTGGCGCACTGCCGAAGGCCTGGTCGCGGGGCAGACCAAGGTCAAATACAAGGCCGTCGAGCTTGGTGTGGTCGAGAAAATCAACCTGTCCGACGATCTGTCCCACGTGGTGGTGCGCATCCGCATGCGGCGCGAGGCCGAGCCGCTGCTGACCGGGGATGCCCGGATCTGGGTGGTGCGGGCGCGCTTTGCCGAGGGGAGTCTCTCTGGCCTCGACACGGTGCTGTCAGGCGCGTTCATCGCGCTCGATCCGGGGAGCGCGCGCGACACGCATGCGAGGCTGGCGTTTGTCGGGCTGGAAAATCCACCGGCGGTGCGATCGGATGAACCCGGCACCACGTTCGTGCTGAATGCTTCGCGCATCGGTTCACTTGCGGCCGGTTCTCCATTGTTTTTTCGGGATATTCCAGCCGGCGAAGTCCTGCGCTACACGCTGGATGCGGACCAGGAAAACGTCACGCTGCAGGTCTTCATCCGGGCGCCCTATGACGGTTTTGTGCGGCTGGGTTCGCGGTTCTGGAACAGTTCTGGCGTGGCGCTTGAACTGGGTGCCCAGGGCGTGCGCCTGCGGCTTAATAGCCTGTCGGCGCTGGTCAATGGCGGGATCAGCTTCGACACGCCTGCCGTCGAGCGCGACGGCCCGACGCCCGCAGCTGGGTGGGTGTTTCCACTTTATCCCAATGAAACCCGGGCGTCAGCTTCAGGCTATCGCGCCAAGATCAAGCTGCTGAGCCGGTTCGATGGCAATGTGCGCGGCCTCGTGGTTGGGGCGCCGGTGGAAATCTACGGCATCCAGATCGGCGAAGTGACCGAGGTGCAGCTGGATTTCGATCCATCGGGCGCGAGTTCTCAGGTGACGGTTCGCTTTGAAGTGCAGCCTGAGCGGATGTCACTTGCGGGCGCGGACGCGCATATTGGCCCGGTCGAAGGTGTGGAGATTGCCCGTAAGCTGGTCGGGCGTGGTCTGCGCATGCAGCTTGACACCACTAATCTGATAACCGGGCAAATGGCGTTGACGATGCGCTTTGTGCCAGACGCCCCATTGGTGCCGGTGACGGTAGAGGGCGACGACATCGTTCTGCCGAGCCAGGCGGCTGGCTTTGAGCGGATTGTCGAGGCGGCGGGGAACTTCGTCAATCGGCTCAATAACCTGCCGCTCGATACTTTAATGGCGCAGTTGCAGGAAACCCTGAAGGGGGCCAGCAGCCTCGCCAACGGGCCGGAATTGCGCGAGGCGATGCTGAGGTTGAATGAAACCTTGGTATCTGCCCGCGACATGGCGCGGGCGGTTCAGGCCGGGGTTGGTCCTGCGGCCAAGCAATTGCCGCAACTGACCCAGGGGGTGCAGACCGCGCTTGACCGCACTAACCGGCTGATCGGATCGGTCGATAGTGGCTATGGCGCCGGGTCGCCGTTCGCGCGCGATCTTGACCGCTTGCTGGGCCAGATCGGCGATGCGGCGCGGTCGATGCGGCTGCTGGCGGATTATCTCAACGCGCATCCCGACGCTTTGCTGCGCGGGCGGGACGGGGGCGGCAAGCAATGAAATGGCTGGTGGTTTTGCTGGTGCTGGCCGGGTGTTCGGCGGCGCCGTTGAATTATTACACATTGGCGTTTGTGGCCGGCACGCCGCAGCGCAGCCTGCCGCTGGTGATTGAACTGCGCCGGGTCGGGGTGGCGGCCTATCTCGATCGGGCGGAAATTGTGCGAAGCCCGACGGCGTATCGCTTGCAGGTGTCGGATGGGGAACGCTGGGCGGAGCCGTTGGGGCGGATGCTGGAACGGGTATTTGCTGAAGATCTGGTGCAGCGTTTGCCGGGGGCGAGCATTTTTGCCGAGTCCGGGCGGATCAGCGCCGAGGCTGATCGGGTGATCGAACTGGATATCCAGCGGTTGGATGTGGATGATGCCGGCAATGTGGTGCTGGTGGCGCAGCTTGCGGTGCGGCGCGATGGGCGCAGCCGGCCGGTGGCGCGGATTTTGCGACTGAGCGCGCCGGCGCTGCCGGGGTTGCCGCTGGCCGCGGTGGTCAGCGTGTTGGTCGGGCAGATTGCGGATGCGGCGGTGGGGATGGTGGCGGGGTAGGGGTGCGTTTCGCGCCTTCGATTAGGGTAATCCCAGGCGCCCGATCTCCTGATCGTTGCTTGACGACCGTCACCGCGCGGCGAAGCCGTGGCGCTCTGGCGGCGACATCCCAGCCATTATCGGCAAAGCGAGCGGATCGATGCCAGGGTTCCGTCGATACACTGTGGTTGCGTGATGTTCCTATACATTTATCATCATAAAACAACGTTTTTTCGGCGCCTGCCGGTGTTAAACTGCATTGTACCAATGAGTCAGACATAAGTCCGGCCTGTCGTGCGGGGAGTATCTGTATGAGTTCCGGAGCTTGATCCCATCTTGGGGGCCGGTTTGACCATGATGATTTTCGGTGATGCCCGCGCCACAAGGGCAGGCCTCGCTAAGATGAATACATCCGGCTGATCACCGCAGACCACCTCACCGCGGCTATCGCCAACGGGCTGAGCTTTCAGCCAACTTTGAAGATGAGCTAACGCGGTGAAAGCCTGAAAGATACTTGAATGGCGACGATCGACGTTTCTTCCGGCAGCACCTACAGCAACTACTGGCCCGCCAGTGACACGATTACCGTATTCGCCGGGGGCATTGTCACACTCGCGTTCCTGACCGGTGTGGGTACCGAGGTTGTATCCTCTGGCGGCGTTGTCAGTGCGACAGTGCTCAGCGGCGGCGGGTCACAGATTGTTTACGACGGGGGCGTTGTCAGCGGGACGTCGGTCAAGGCCGGCTCTCAGGCTGTTTCCTCTGGCGGCGTTGTCAGCGCGACGACGCTCTCCTTCTACGGCATGCAGACGGTCTACACGGGCGGCGTTGTCAGCGCGACAACGGTCAGCAGCGCTGGCTATCAGACTGTCTCCTCTGGCGGCGTTGTCATGGGGACGACGGTCAGCAGCGGCGGCAATCAGCATCTCTCCTCTGGCGGCGTGGTCAGCGCGACCACGGTCAGCAGCGGCGGTATTCAGAGGGTCTGGATTGGCGGCATTGTCGCCGGGACGACGCTCAGCAGCGGCGGCAATCAGCTTGTCTCCTCCGGCGGCATCGTCAGCGGGACGACGGTCAGCAGCGGCGGCTCACAGTATGTCTACACTGGCGGCGTTGTCAGCGACACGATTGTCAGCAGCGGCGGCGTACAGACTGTCTCCTCTGGGGGCGTTGTCATCGGGACGACGGTTAGCAGCGGCGGCTATCAGTATGTCGTCGCTGGCGGCGTTGTCAGCGCGACGACGGTCAGCAACGGCGGTTTGCAGCTTGTCTCCAGTGGCGGCGTTGTCATCGACACGACGGTCAGCACCGGTGGCTTTCAGTTCGTCTTGTCTGGCGGAGTTGTCAGCGGGACGACGGTCAGCAGCGGCGGCGTGCAGACTGTCTCCACTGGCGGGGTCGTCAACGCGACGACGGTCGCCAGCCGGGGCTCGCAGTATGTCTCCTCAGGGGGTGTCGTCAGCGCGACGACGGTCGACGGCGGCGGCAATCAGGTTGTCTCCTCCGGCGGCGTTATCAGCGGGACGACGATCGACT
>CALQTN020000044.1 GCA_943333505.2 Asaia bogorensis
CCGGCTGCGGTGAGGACGGAATTGCCGTCCTTCGAATAGAGCACATTGCCACCGGCGACGCCGGTGATGACGTTGTTGCCGTAACCCGCCAGCAAGATATTGGCGCCGAGCCCAACGCCGGTAATGACGTTATTGCCATCGCCGGTCTTGACGAAGTTCAGGGTGCCAGCGACCGTGATCACCTTGCTGCCATTGCCACCGGTGACGATGTTGCCGCCGAGGCCAACCGCGGAGATCACCGCATTGCCGTTGCCGGTTTTGATCTTGTTCGCGCCGCCACCGACGCTGATGATATCCGCGCCGTCACCGGAATCAATGACATTACCGCCACCCAGCGCGGTGATGGTATCCTTACTGCTGCCGGTGGTGATGACATTGGCCCACGCCACTGCCGTCACAATATTGGCCCCGGAACCGAGCTCGATGATGTTGGCGTTACCCAGCGCGCTCACCACGTTATTGCCGTTTCCAAGCGCTTTGATTTTGTTCGCCCCACCAGCAACGCTGATGATGTTGTTGCCGGCCGTGATGGCGTCATGGGTGACGGTAAGGGGGACTTGATACGGAACCATCTTGATAGATGGGAAATTGACTACCAGCTTGAATAAGGTAATCGACACGGTCTCAGTCCAGGCTGCAGCGGAGTTCACCGCGGCGACAGTGATGATATTGGCGCCACCAAGCCCGGTAATGGTGTTGTTTCCACGGCCACCAACGTTCATGACGTTCGCGAGGCCAACCAGGGTAACGACGTTCGAACCGTCGCCCAAATTGACGATGTTCGCGCCGCCCCCGGCGGAAATGATATTGTTGCCGGAGCCGATATTGAGGGTGTTCCAGCCGCCCGCGACCGTGATTGTCTTGTTGTTGTTGCCGCCGGTGACCTTGTTGTAGCCACCCAGCGCGGTGACAACGTCGTTACCGCTGCCGACAGTGATGAAATTGGCGAGGCCCACCGCGGTGACAGTATTATTACCTTCGCCCGCTCCCACCACATTGGCGCCGCCGGCAACGCTGATAACATCACTGCCATCAGCAGTGCCGACGGTATTATAGCCGCCAAGCGCGGTGACAATCACACGCGCCACCCCGGTGGCGGTGACCTGATTATAGGCCCCACCCGCGGCGACGGTGAAAGTGCCATCAGACCCTAAGGTTACCTTGTTATAGCCGCCGGCGACATTGGCGTAGCTATTCGTGCCGGCGCCGCCATCAGATGAAACCTTGTTATAGCCGCCCATGCCCACCAGGGTATCACTACCGCTCCCGCCCCTGATCCAGTTAGCGGCGCCAATCGCTGTGACCGTATCGTTGCCGCTGCCACCCTCAACCGTGTTGGCCGCGCCAATTGCGGAAATCGTGTCATTACCACCATTGCCATAATCCCAGTTGACCGGAAAAATGCCGTTGATGGTGTCATTACCCTCAGTGCCATATTTATACGGCGACGGGACCGCCGCGTTGTAGACCGTGATCGCAACCTCGACGATGGTTTCTCCCACCGAGACAAGTGCCTTGGTGACCGTTGACAGTGACGGCAGCGGAGAGGGTTTGCCCATTGGTCTTAGTCCTTAGGTTAGGCGCTTCATCAGTCGCCGCGTCGCATCGAAATCAGTCGTACAACCGACATGGAAATGCCGGCGTCTTTCTGAGGTTGGCGTAGGTCCTAGCATCGTCAGCGGCAGAAAGAGTGTTGTTTTAAGATAGTAATTGCACAGAAACGCATGCGATCGATCTTCGGTGGCCAGGGCCGATTCGTGGTGGTTCCGGTGAACCTGATGCGCGTAATTGGCGCAAAATTATTAACATATAGTTTTTGGTTCCTTTTGATCAAAAAAAACACGACGATCGGAGGCCAGCAGCCCGATCGCCTGACCGTTCGTTGAAGATCGCCGCTACGAGTCGAAGTGTGGCGGGCCAGGGAAATCGATCGGACTTGGGAATTGGTCACCTGGATCGCCACGCCCCCAATCGGGGGGCGCGATGATGACAGACGGTCAGGAGACAGAGCTCATAGTATAAGAGGCTGGCATGTCGAGACCAGCACGACGAGGTCGGCCAGCAGCGCAAACATCATCGATTTCCCCAGCTTGGTTTCCGGCAACTACGGCATGCGGCGTTTCTGATCTAACTAACCGGAAAACTGGCGACGCTTGCTGCTATTGCAATACCGGACCAGGGCTACCCCGAAACCGTCGCCACCGCGATTGTCCCGGTCATCGACCCGAAAAAGCACTTTTCGGCATCATGTTCCTGGAGCTCGCCCCACCATTGCGCCGCCGCGTCGTCTGTCACCTGGCCCGCCGCGACCACCTGCCGCAGCGCCGCCCCGAGGGAGGCGAGATAATCCATCGTCCCGAGATCGGGCATCACCAGGGCGCTGACCTCGATCCTGATGTCGTGGCAACCGGCTTCGGACAGCAGCACCGCCAGATCGCGCCCGACCTTGCCGCTGGGGTGGCGGACATCGGCGATATGGCGCGCCACTGCCCGGGTGATCAGTGGATCAACGCCGCCGACCGTGACGCTTTCCCAATCCGGCTCCATCAGCACGATGCGCCCGCCGCCGCGCACCACCCAGGCGAGTTGCGCCACGGCCGCGGCGGGCTCCTCGAGGTGCTGCAATACCCGATCGACCCGGGCGGCATCGAAGGTGGAGGCGTGGTATGGCAGATCGTAAATATCGGCGACCTTGAAATTGACCCGACCGCGCTTTGCCTCGGTGCGGAGCAAAGCTTTGCTGATCAGCTCGTGGCTAAGATCGGTTCCAGTGACCATCCCGTCCGGCCCCACCAGATCGGCGATTGCTTCGGCATCGCGACCCAGCCCGCAGCCGGCCTCGAGGACCCGTGCCCCAGGTTTCAAGCCAAGCAGGTCTATTGAGCGCGCCTTCATCGGCCCGATCACTGCACTGACCGTGTCGCGGTAGCGGTCGGCCGCGTTCGGGTCTTGGTCCACCGCGCCCCAGTTGGTCGTGCTCATGCCGTCACTCCTTTCGCGCGCCCGCGCTCGGCGAAAGCCAGGGCTGAGGTTAGCATCATGAACCCGACCGACAGCATGAACACCATCACTGGCAGGCCGTTATCCATGATCCAACCGAACATCAGCGGCCCGACTGTGCCGCCGATATTGAAGCCGGTGGAGACAATGCCGAACACCCGGCCTTCCGCGCCTTTGGGGGCTGCCGCCCGCACCAGCATGTCGCGCGACGGCATGATCATGCCGGACAGGAAGCCGGCCAGCGCCATGGCGGCGATCAGCCCGACCGGGGGCAGATCCACCAATCCGATCAGCAGCACCATACCAGCGGTTGCGCCAAAGCCGATTGCGGCGACATCGCCGTGGCGGCGGGTTTTATCGGCGATATAGCCGCCGGTCAGTACCCCGAACGCTGATGCAAACATCAGTGCGGTGAGTGCGGCGTTGCCGACCGAAAGCGGGGTGGCAAAGCGGTCGAACAGCGCCACGACGGAGAAATTCTGCAATCCGCCCATCGACAGCGCCAGCAAGGTGAAGAAGCCGATCAGCGCGATCACCCGCGGCGTGACCAGCCCTTTGGCGCTTCCAGTGGCGCGTGCCAGGGAACGCGGGGCGGCGGCCGGCAGGAACATCACCGGAATGGCGGCAATCGGACCCAACAGCCCAGCCACCACCAGTGCTAACCTGGCATCGCCATAGGCGACCAGCCCGAGCAGCAAGCCGGGGGTGATGGCGCCACCGAGGAAGCCCGCGAACGTATGGATCGAGAAAGCGCGGCCCATCCGCGCTTCACCGATATTGGCCGATAGCAGCGCGTAGTCGGAGGGATGATAGACGCAATTGGCAAAGCCCGCCGCGACGGACGCGGCCAGCAGCATCGGGTAGCTCGGCCAGATGCCAAGGGAGATAAATGCCGCGCCGCCCAGCAGCAATCCGGTGCCCAACACCGTCCGCGCGCCGTAGCGATCGACGGCGAACCCGGTGGGGGTTTGCCCGATGACGGAGGCGATATTGAATAAGGTCAACGCCCAGGCGAGTTCGACATACCCGACCCCTAGCTGCGCCCGCAGTAACGGGAACAAAGGCGGGAACACGATGACATGGATGTGGCTGACCAGATGGGCGCCGCAGATTTTCGCCAGCAGGCTGATCTCGGAGGCTTCAAAGCGTTTCGACATCTATTGCACCCGATGCAGCAAATCCGCGCCCGTGGCGAGGCGACGGCAATTTTCGGCGGCGACGACGAGGCTGCGGTCGAACGTACCAGACGTTAGCCAGGCGACATGCGGCGCGACTACGACATTGGGCAGCGCGAACAGCTTATGGTTGGCGTGTGCTGGTTCGGTGGCGAACACATCGAGCCCGGCGCCCGCCAACTGGCCCGATTGCAGCGCCGCCAGCAGGGCTGCTTCATCGACCAGCCCGCCGCGCGCCGTGTTGATCAGGATCGCCCCCGGCTTCATGCGCGCGAAGGCTGACGCGTCGAACATGGCGGTGGTGGCCTCGGTTTGGGGAATATGGAGCGACACGATGTCCGATTGCATCAGCAGGTCATCCAGGCTGCGATAGCCCGGATCGTCGCTTGTGGTTCGGCTGTGGAACAGCACCCTGCAACCCATCGCACGCAGTATCGGCGCCAGCGCGTGCGGCACCGCGCCATGACCGACCAGTCCGACGGTCGAGCCGCCGAGTTCGCCGAAACTGTCCTGGGTGGTGGGCGTGCTGCTCCAAATCCCCCGACGCAACCCGGCATCAAGCTGCGGCAGGCGGCGCAACACAGCCAGCATCAGCAGCAACGCCATTTCCGCCACCGCCGGCGCATTGGTGCCCGGCAGGTTGCAGACGGGAATTTTCCGCATTGCCGCCGCTGGCAGATCGATGGTGTTGACGCCTACACCGATCTTCTGGATCAGCCGCAATTTCGGTGCGGCGGCGATCACCGAAGCCGAGCACGGTTTCAGGACATGCCACAATACCTCGGCGTCGGCCATCGCCGCGGCAAATCCGGCATCGTCGGGTTCCGGACAGATGGTGACGTCCAGGCCTGGCAGCGCTGCCAGGCGCGCGGCAAGGGCAGGGCCGGCAGTATAGTGGAAGACCACCTTCATTGCGGGCGCGATCGTCCCAGCCCGGACGCCCCGGCATAAACCGCCGCACCGCCGAGCGCTTCCTCGATGCGCAACACCTCATTCCATTTCGCCATGCGCTCCGACCGGGTGAAACTGCCAACCTTCAACTGCCCGGTGCCCCAGCCGATCGCCATGTGGACGATGCTGGTATCCTCGGTCTCGCCCGACCGGGCTGAGACGATGCCGGCATAGCCGACCGCTTTGGCGGCCTCCCAGGCGGCCTTGGTCTCGGTCAGCGTGCCGCGCTGGTTGGGCTTGATCAGCACCGTGTTGGCCGCCCCATTGCTGGCCGCCGCGCGCACCCGGGCCGCGTCAGTGACCAGGAAATCATCGCCGACCACCTGGATCCTGTGGCCGACCGCACGGGTGAAGTTGGCGAAACCGATGTCATCATCCTCGGCGAGCGGGTCTTCGATGGAAATAATCGGGTAGCGGTCTATCCAGCCGACCAGCATTTCGCCCATTGCGTCGCGGTCGAGCGTGCGGCCTTCGAGGCCAAGTTTGTAGACACCGTTGGACCCGAACTCAGACGCCGCGATGTCGAGCGCGATGCTGACCTGATCACCCGGGATCAGCCCAGCGCGTTCGATGGCGCGGACCAGCATTTCCAGCGCCTGTTCGTTGGTGTTGAACGCCGGCCACCAGCCGCCTTCATCGGCCACACCCGCCAGCGTACCGGCCTCGGCCATTAATTTGCCGGCGGCGCGATAAACTTCGGCGGTCCAGTCCAAAGCCTCGGCGAAATTGCGCGCATTGGGGCAGATCACCATGAAGTCCTGGATATCAACGCGCCGCCCGGCATGGGCACCACCGCCGAAGATCTGGATTTGCGGCAGCGGGATCAGGCTGGTGTCCGACCCGAGATAGCGAAACAATGGCTTGCCGGCGGCGGCGGCGGCGGCATGGGCGGCTGCCAGTGACACCGCGAGCGTGGCATTGGCGCCCAGTTTCGACTTGTTCGGTGTGCCATCCAGCGCGATCAGCGCCGCATCGATCCCAGTCTGGTCGGCGCCGCTCATTCCGGTGATCGCACGGGAGATCGCGAAATTGATGTTGTCCACCGCCTGGGTCACGTCATAGCCGCCAAATTCATCGCCGCCGTCGCGCAGATCGAGTGCCTCACCCGAGCCGGTGGAGGCCCCCGCCGGGGCGATGGCGCGGCCAGTGGCGCCGCCGGCGAGCAGGATATCGGCTTCCACCGTTGGGCGGCCTCGGCTGTCCCAGACCCGGCGGCCATGGATGTAGACGATTTCAGTATCACTCATGCCGCAATTTCCCTTGCCCACGCCGAACGCACCACCGCCAGCCGATCAGCCGGCGCCAGCAACAAGGCCCGCGCCACCGACCGGACCTTCGCACGGTCCGCATTATTGGTGATGTACTCCACCGGCGACTTGCCATCCACCCGCGCCAGCAACAATCCTGGCAGCAGATGCGCGGCCCGGGCTTCGAGCGCGGCCGGCGCTTCCCAGGTCACCACGGCGAGATAGGTGCGGACGAAACTGTCGAAACATGCCAGAAAATCCGCCGAGGCAGGTGGATTCCACAGGCATTTCAGCAGCAAATGGTTGAGGCAGAACGCCAGATCAAACGCCGGATCGCCATACCAGGCGCATTCAGCATCAAGGAACACCGGCCCATCCGGCCCGATCAGGATGTTTTTCGGGCTGACATCGCCGTGGACCAGCGCGTGCTTGTTGGCCTCGGTGGTGGCCACCAGAGTTGTCAGCCGGCCCGCGAGATCGGGGTGGGCGGTGGCGGTTGCGAGCAGATACGGCTCCAGGCGGATCGCCCGAAATATCTCGTCAGTGGGAAATTCAGCGGCAGCATCCGGGGTTGCCGCATGGATGCGCACCAGACTGGAGGCCACCTGAGCGGCAAAATCCGGATCGGCATGGCCATCGCGCAAGGCCGATTTCCACAAATGGTAGCGATCCGGTGGCAGAAACTGCATGGCCAGCACGCCATCGACCTGGCCGAGCAGCCGAGGTGTCACCCCAGGGCTCGCCACCTCGGCCCGCCGCATCCAGCCGGCCTCATACTGGTTGCGGATCACCGGTGCTTCCCACACCGCGGCCACTTTCAGCCGGGATAATGCGCGCTTGGCGCAAATCGGCCCCGATGCGAGATCGATGCGCCAGATGTCCGACGACACCCCCCCGGTGAGCGCTTCGCCGGTCACCGCAACGCCCGGTGCCAGCAACCCCAGGTGGCGCAGGGCGTCCAGTATTTCTAGTGGTGGCAAATTTCGTCCCATCGCGGCATCCTGTCGCCTGGACCACGCCACCGCAAGCCGTGGCGCCCCGGGAGGATCGCAGATGGACACAATTGAAGCCGACTATGTCATCGTCGGTGCGGGATCAGCAGGCTGCGTTTTGGCTGCCCGCCTGAGCGAGGACCCGACTTGCCGGGTGGTGGTGTTGGAGGCGGGCGGGCCCGACCGCAACATCTGGATCCATATCCCGATCGGCTATGGCAAAACCATCGTCAATCCCAACGTCAACTGGATGTACCAGACCGAGCCGGACGCGGCGGTCAATAACCGGTCCGTGTTCTGGCCGCGTGGCAAGGTGCTCGGCGGATCGTCGTCGATCAACGGGTTATTGTATGTGCGCGGCCAGGCCGAGGACTATGACCACTGGCGCCAGCTCGGTAACACCGGCTGGTCGTTTGATGATGTGCTGCCCTATTTCAAGCGCTCCGAAGGCCGGGTTGGCAGCGATCCGGACGGGCTGCATGGCCATGAAGGCGCGTTGACGGTCACCGATTTCACCGATCCCAACCCGCTCGCCCAAGCCTATGTCGAGGCCGCCCAACTCGCCGGCATTCCGTTTAACCCCGACTATAACGGCCGCTATCAGGACGGGGTGTCGTGGTATCAGACCACCACCCGCAACGGGCGGCGTTGCTCGGCGGCGCGCGCCTTCCTGCATCCGGCGATGAAGCGGAAAAATCTGCGGGTGATCACCCATGCCCAAGCCGAACGGGTGCTGCTTGCTGGCCGCCGTGCGGTGGGCGTTGCGTTCCGCCATAAGGGCGAAAGCGTCACGGTGCGGGCCACCCGGGAAGTGATCCTGTGTGGCGGCGCGATCAATTCGCCGCAATTGCTGATGTTGTCGGGCATCGGGCCTGCCGCCCATCTCAGCGATTGCGGGATCGAGGTTGCGCATGATCTGCCTGGCGTGGGCCAGAACTTGCAAGACCATTTCAATATCCGTATGGTTTATAAGGCGAGCCAGCCGCTTACCATCAACGACATCATGATGTCGCCGCGCCGGATGGCGATGATGGGGCTGCAATATCTGTTGACCAGGACAGGGCCGCTGACTGCGAGCGCAGGACAGGTGGGGATTTTCACCCGCACCCGTCCGGAACTGGCAACGCCTGACGTGCAATTCCACTTCATCGGGTTTTCCGCGGATCGTCCGGCGGAGGGGCTGCATAAATTCTCCGGCTTTACCCAGCATGTCTGCCAGCTGCGCCCGGAAAGCCGTGGCACCATCACCCTCAAATCCGCCGACCCGCTGGCCGCCCCTGCGATCCATGCCAATTATCTCGCGGCCGAGCTTGACCGCGCCACCATGCTCGCCGGGTTGCAGCTCGGGCGGCGGATTTCGCAGCAAGCGCCAATGGCGGCGATGATTGAGAGCGAGTATCTGCCGGGCGCACATGTTCAGACCGACGAAGAAATGATGAATTATATCCGTGAGTATGGTGCAACGGTTTATCATCCGGTCGGCACCGCCAAGATGGGGCAGGATCGGATGGCAGTGGTCGATGACCAGTTGCGCCTGCACGGCATTGGCGGTTTGCGGGTTGCCGATGCGTCGGTGATGCCGACCCTGGTATCGGGCAACACCAACGCCGCCTGCATCATGATCGGCGAAAAATGCGCTGATCTGATCCGTGGCCAGACACTTGCGAGGGCGGCATGATGCTCGATGGCAAAACCAAGGGTATCCCGGGCGGGGTGGCACCATTCGCGATCGGTGAGATCGGCGCTAAAGGCTGGAACCTGCTGGCCGAGGATCTGGTGTTGCCGGTGGCGATCCTGCGCGACAGCGCCATTCGCCACAACAGCGCCTGGATGCGCGATTTCGTCGCCCGCAGCGGGGCGGTGATCGCCCCGCACGGCAAGACCAGCATGGCGCCGGATTTGTTTGCGCAACAGATCGAGGACGGTGCCTGGGCGATCACCCTGGCCACCGCCCAGCAAATCCGGGTGGCCCGCGAGTTCGGGTTTTCGCGGATCATTCTCGCCAATCAATTGGTCGGCAAGCAGGCGATAAGCTACGTGCTGGACGAACTGAAACGCGATCCCGGCCTCGATTTCTACTGCATTGCCGATAGCCTCGAGAATATCACGACCCTTGCGGCTGCAGCGCGCGCGGCAAATATTGGCCGGCCATTGCAAATCCTGCTCGAGGGCGGCTGGCTTGGTGGGCGCACCGGGGTGCGTGATGTGGCGACGGGCCTTGCGGTCGCGCGCGCCATCAAGGCGGCCGAACCCTGGCTGGTATTGCGCGGGGTTGAGGGGTTTGAGGGCCTGACCAATGGCACCCGTGCCGAGGGCGAGGCGCAGGTGCGCGGATTTCTCGATATGCTGGTGGCGCTTGCGCAGGCGTGCGAAAAAGAAGCGCTGTTTGCGCCCGGCGAGGTCATCCTTACCGCCGGTGGTTCGGCATTCTTCGACATGGTGCTGGCCTGTTTCCATCATGCCGGGCTTGCCAGTCCGACCCGGGTTATTACCCGCAGTGGCTGCTATCTCAGCCATGACGGCGCGATGTATCGTCGTTTCTTTGCCGATATTGTCGATCGCGCCCCAGGTGCTGCGGCCGGTGGTGGGTTGCGGCCGGCGTTGGAAGTCTGGGCCTATCTCCAGTCGCGGCCGGAGCCAGGGAAAGTCCTGCTGACCATGGGCAAGCGCGATATCGGCGCCGATGAAATGCCCAATCCGGTGCTATGGTATCGCCCTGGCAGTGCCGTGCCGGTGTCGGTGCCGACGGGGCACAAGGTTGTCGGCTTCAACGACCAGCATTGCCACATGCTGGTGCCGGAGACCTCACCCTTGCAGGTCGGCGACATGGTTAGCTTCGACGTGTCACACCCATGCCTGACCTTCGACAAATGGCGGGTGCTGTACCGGATTGACGATAACTATAACGTTACGTCGGCGATAGAGACATATTTCTGAGCCCAAGGGTGGAATGCGCCTGCGCATTCCACTTTTGAGCGTGATGACCGCTGATGCGCGGTCATCACGCGCCAGGATCTACCTCCAACCCGGTGCGGGAACTTTCTTGACCCGCGCGTTGATCTCATCAATCGCGGTAATTTCGCCGTCCCAGACATCGTCGATGAGGTCGCGGTTGGCCATCGCCCAGGCCGACACACGTTCGAACTCACGCTGATACAGGCCACCGCTGATCTGGATCACCATCGGTTCAAGCGCGAGCTGGGTGACGTTGTCGGAGTCGTAGCGGAACCCCGGCGTGACCTCGATGATCGGATCGTCCTGGCCGTTGCTCTGGTTCAGCCAGATCACCTGGGTGAGGCCAGTCAGATTGGCTTTAAGCCCGATAGAGCCGCGCGGGCCGCGCAAGGGTGCGTCCGGATTCTGCGGGGCCATCACCGGTGCTGGGCGTTCAGCCACCGGCGCTGGGCGCGGCGCCGGAAGCGGGGCAGGGGGGGCGACAAAAGCCGACGGGGCTGCGGGCGGCGGTGCGGCCGGGCGCGGCTTGAGCACCATTTCTTCGGTGGCGCGGATATCGGTCCGCGGTGCGGGCGGCGCCGGGCGCACGCGGGGGACGGATTGGCGGACCTGGACGCCCGATTCGCCCACCACCAGTGACAGATCCGGGCATTGCACCGACACCAGGCGCAACCCGTCTTCGAATTCTGGACGGAAATCGGCTTCCGACTGGCCAGTCTTGCCGAACGCGCCAACCAGGCTTTCCCAGTCCGTCATCGGGGCGGGCACATCGGCGCCGGCACGCTTGCCGGCAGCCAGCATATGGGTCACCCAGCAATAGGCGTCGAGCGCAAGTGGCGTGGTATCGAGGCTACCCACCACGGCGCGATCGAGCAGGACCTTGTTTTCGCCGAGGCTTGCCAGGAAACGCGCGCCCAACCGCACCGAGCCACGCCATTCGGCGGCACCGCGCGGACGGCCGCGGGCATCGAACAGGCTGAGCGGCGCCCCGCTGCCAAAACCAATGGCGAGCTTGCCGGTGATCAGATGGTCATAGGCGAGCGCGAGATCGGCAAGTTCATTGCCCTCGGCGCCAAGCAATTCGCCCAAAGCGGGGAGATCGGTGCAAAGATCGACGGCCACGCTATCGGTGCGCAACGCCGTGTCGCAGATTAGCATCAGCAGACGCCGCAGCCAGCGCCCGGCCGGCAGCATCGCGTCTGGGGCGGGCGTCATCAACACCTCGGCCTCGCCCACCACACGGCGGAACGGCTCGGCCTGGGCTGCGATCGGCAGGCCAACCAGGCAAAGTGCGGCGTGGGTATAAATTCCGTCGTCGATGGGCGCGGCGGATGCGTCGGCCGTTACCGCTGGGCGCGGTTCGGTAATAGTATTCATGGGGTATAAGGACCTGCGCAGACTGAAGGATGCTTGCGGACGAGATGGGCAAGTGGAGTCGGGCGCCCGCTAGGCGAATGCTGGATAGCCGGATTGTCGGTTGGCAGCAAGCCCTCGGAAAAACCAGGCAAGCGCTTCTTTGTTTGCAAACAAAGAAGTAAAAAAATCAGGACTCAGCGGCCGTCGGCGTGAGCTTGCTAAAAAACACCCGCGCCAGGCCCGACGAAACGCCTCGCCCGGTCTCTCGCCAGCCAAGCCGGTTATAAAGCGCGATATTTTCCACCATGGTTTGATGGGTATACAGCCGCAATTCGGCAAATCCGCGCCGGCGGGCTTCTGTGTCAGCGAAATCCATCAGAATGCGCCCGAGTCCGCTGCCCTGGGCGTTCGGATCGACCGCAATATTATCGAGCAGCAGATGGTCCGGCTCGTCGATCAGTACGATCAGGCCTGTGATTGGATCGCCGATGACAAACGCCTGTTGGGCTGCAATCCGCGCAGCGTAATCGTCCAACATCGGTCCAGGCGGCGCGCCGATGCGGGCGAGATACTTGGTATAGGCCCGCGTGACGATGGTCTCGACAGCGTGCAGGTCAGCAGCATTGGCTTGGCGGATCATTTCCCCATCCTGCCCCCTTCCGCCCGCCGCTTCAATCGGCCACCATGGCGCAAATGCCAGGGAGGACACCTTCGATGTGGGAAGAAAGCACGCGCTATCCCGATCCGCGCGTATCGGTTCTGGACCCCGCTTTTCTCAAGTATCGTATCGTGCTGGCCTCGGTTGAGCGGCTCTACACGGGCTGTCGCTGGTCGGAAGGACCGGTCTGGTTCGGCGAGCATCGCTGCGTGCTGTGGTCCGACATTCCCAATAACCGCATTCTGCGCTGGGACGAGGAAACCGGCGCGACCACGGTTTTCCGCAAGCCGTCCAATAACGCCAATGGCAACACCCGCGACCGGCAAGGGCGGCTGGTGACCTGCGAGCATGACGCGCGCCGGGTGACCCGCACCGAGTATGATGGTTCGATCACCGTTCTGGCCGACAGCTACAATGGCAAAAAGCTTAACTCGCCGAACGATATTGTGGTCGCGCGCGACGGCGCGGTGTGGTTCACCGACCCGACCTTTGGCATTCTCGGTAATTACGAGGGCCATGTCGCCGAGTCTGAGCTGAAGCCGGCGGTTTACCGGCTCGACCCTTCTGGCCGGCTCGACATGATGACCGATGAGGTTGATGGCCCGAACGGGCTGGCGTTCTCGCCCGATGAAACGCTGCTGTACGTCGTGGCGTCGCGTGCCGAACCGACCCGCAAAATCGTCGTCTTCGATGTCAAGGACGGCAAGACGCTCGGCAAGCAGCGCGTGCTGATTGATGCGGCGGGTGGTTCGCCCGATGGGTTCCGCGTCGATGTCGATGGCAATTTGTGGTGCGGGTGGGGCATGGGGCATGATGACCTCGACGGGGTGCGGATTTTCAATTCCGCCGGCGCCCCGATCGGCCATATCCATCTGCCGGAACGCGCTGCCAATCTTTGCTTCGGCGGGCGCTATCGCAACCGCCTGTTCATGGCCGCGAGCCATGGACTCTATAGCCTTTATACCAATGCCCAAGGCGTCGCCGGCGGCTAAATACTCGAACGAGGAGCTTGTTAAAATGGTTCTGCACCCGGACGCACAGCGTTTGCTCGACATGATGAAGGCCTCAGGCCGCCCGCCGCTGACCGAGATGGCGGTGGCAGATGCCCGCAAGGTATTCGCCGCCGGTCGTACCGTCACCCAGCCCGACCCGCCAGAGGTGGCAGCCGTTACCAACATGCATTGCCCTGGCCCGCTGGGCGATATTCCGTTGCGGATGTATCGCGGCAAGGGCACCGAAAGCGGTGCCAAACTGCCGACGCTGGTATACTACCATGGCGGCGGCTGGGTGATCGGCGATCTCGACAGCCATGACCAGCTGTGCCGGCAGATCGCCAACGAGGGCCAATGCTGCGTTATCGCGGTCGATTACCGCATGGCGCCGGAGCATAAATTCCCCGCGGCTGTCTCCGACTGCGCTGCCGCCACAAGATGGGTCTTTGACCAGGCCGACAGCATCGGCGTCGATGCCAGCAAAGTGGCAGTGGGCGGCGATAGCGCTGGTGGTAACCTTGCGGCCGTGATGGCGATCATGGCGCGCGATGAATATCTGCCGAAAATCAGCTTCCAGATGCTGATCTACCCGGCAACCGACATGGCGATGCAAACCGAGTCTGTGGCGCGGGTGAAAGATACCTTCGTGCTGACCGCCGCGACCATGCACTGGTTCATCAACCATTATCTCGGCAATCCGCGCGATGTGCATGACTGGCGGGCGTCGCCGGCACGGGTTGCCGATCTGTCAGGCGTGGCGCCGGCCTTTGTGCTGACCTGCACCCATGATCCGCTTTGCGATGAAGGCCGCGAATACGCGCATCGGCTGGAGCGCGAGGGGGTTTCGACCACTTATGTGCATTTTGCCGACCAGATGCATGGCTTCATTACGTCCGGCAAGATTATTCGCGCGGCGGGTGTTGCGACGACTATGGCGGTGGCAGCGATGCGGAGTGCTTGGAGCGAATGAAGTCAGGCTGCTCTTTTTGTGAACAAAAAGAAGTGATTACTTAAAAGGAAACAAAAATGTCCGGAATCCTACAAGGCAAAACCGCCCTCGTCACCGGCGGTGGCTCTGGCCTCGGCCGTGCCACCTCGCTTGCCATGGCCCGCGAAGGCGCCAAGGTGGCAGTATCCGACCTGACCGAAGCCGCCGCCGCTGACACCGTGGCCCTGATCAACGCCTCAGGTGGCCAGGCGATCGCGATTGCCGGCAATGTGGCGGTCGAGGCTGATGTGGCAGCGATGGTGGCGCGCACCGTTGCGGCCTTCGGTCGGATTGACTGCGCTTTCAACAACGCCGGCATTTCGCCGCGCAATGTCGGCCCGACCGGGCAGCGCACGCATGAGATGTCGCGCCAGTCGTTTGATGACATGCTGTTCGTCAACCTCACCGGCGTGTTCATGTGCATGAAGTATGAACTGATCGAAATGCTGAAAACGGGTGGCGGCGCGATCGTGAATACTGCCTCGGTTGCCGGCCTGATCGGGCTGCCGACGGCGTCGAATTATGTCGCGGCCAAGCATGGCGTGGTCGGGATTACCAAGACCGCCGCGCTGGAATATGCCACCGACAATATTCGGGTGAACTGCGTCAATCCGGGCTACATCAAAACCCCGATGACTGACCCGACCATGGCGGCGCGTTACGATGCGTTGATGGAGAAAGTGCCGATGCGCCGCCTGGGCGTGCCGGAGGAAATCGCCGAAGCGGTGGTGTGGATGTGTTCCGATAAGGCATCGTTCATGACCGGCGTTTCCTACATCGTCGATGGCGGCTACACCGCAGCTTAAGGACCAGACATGCGCATCGAGATTCTCTGCACCGGCGACGAGGTGCTGACCGGCAAGATCGTCAATTCCAATTTCAGCTATGTCAGCCAGAAGCTGGAAGATGTCGGGCTGTCGGTGATCTGGGGCACCACGGTTGGCGACGACCGGGCCATGCTGCTCGATGCGTTTCGTCTGGCCAGTGGCCGCGCCGATATCGTTATCGTCAATGGCGGGTTGGGGCCGACGGTGGATGATCTCAGCCAGGAAATCGCCGCCGAGGCCGCCGGCGTTGGCCTGGTGCTGAACGAGGAATGGCTGACGACCATGGAGGGGTTTTTCACCCGCCGTGGCCGCACCATGCCGCCCAATAACAAAAAGCAGGCGATGCTGCCGGATGGGTCCGAAGTATTGGACAATCCGATCGGCACTGCCTGCGGCTTTGCGCTCGATATTGGCCAGGCGCGTTTCTTCTTTACCCCTGGCGTGCCGCGTGAATTGCGCCGCATGTTGGAAGAACAGATTATCCCGCGTCTGCTGGCCCGCGCTGGAACGCCGGGGATGATCCATCTCAAGCGGTTCCATTCCTATGGCTTGGGCGAGTCGCATGTCGATCAGATGCTCGACGGGGTCGAGGCGCTGGTGCCGGATGGCAGCGTCAAACTCGGCTTTCGCGCCCATTACCCGCAGCTTGAAACGAAACTGGTGGTGCGTGGTGCCGATCGGGGCGATGTCGATATCAAACTTGCGCCAGTGATGGCCGAAGTACGACGCCGCCTCGGCAATTTTATCATGGCCGAGGATGACGAGACGTTGGAGGCCGTGCTGCTGCGCGACCTTGGGCGGGCGGGCAAGACGCTGGCGGTGGTGGAAACCTATACCTCGGGCGGGATTGTTTCGCGGATGGCGCATTTGCCGGCGGCCGCTGGCATTTTCCGCCGCGGCGTGGTGTCCGGCGATGAGAGCCGTGCGGCAGGCGAGGTGGCGCTTGAAGCAGCCGCCCAGGCCGACGCAACAACGGCGCTTGCGGTGATTATCACCGTCGATGCTGGGCCGGACCGGATGGATCTGGGCGGCAGCATCGATATCGGTATCGCCGATGGCGGGGTTGTGGTGACGCGTCAGGCGCGCATCCTGGGTGGGCGGGAATGGATCAGGCTGGGGGCAATCGAAATGGCGATGGACTGCCTGCGCCGTCATTTGCAGGATTTGCCGATCGATGAACGGTCGGATTTCGAACGGAGATAAGCGATGAAAATCGGGGCCGCGATATTTTTTACCGACTATTCGGCCGCACCCGCGGAACTCGGGCAAGCGCTGGAAGAGCGTGGTTTTGAGTCGTGCTGGGCGCCGGAACATTCGCATATTCCGGTGGCGCGCGAGAGCGGGTTTCCGTCAGGCGGGGATTTGCCGAAAGCCTATTACGACACGCTTGATCCGTTCGTGGCGCTGACCGGGGTGGCGGCGGCGACCAAGACATTGCTGATCGGCACCGGGGTGTGCCTGATTGCCCAGCGCGACCCGATCCAGACCGCCAAACTGGTGGCATCGATCGATCAGGTTTCCGCCGGCCGCTTCCTGTTCGGCGTCGGCAATGGCTGGAACCGCGAGGAAATGGCCAATCACGGCACTGATTTCGCGGCCCGCCACAAGCTCGCGCGGGAAAATGTTGAGGCGATGCAGGCGATCTGGAGCCAGACTCGGGCCGAATATCATGGCGAGATGGTCAATTTCGACCCGATTTTCGCCTGGCCCAAGCCGGTTCAACGCCCATGGCCGCCCGTGCTGGTCGGCGGCGCGTTCCCCTATGGTGCCCGCCGCGCCATCCGCTACGGCAATGGCTGGATGCCGCATCGGGCACGGCCGCAATATGACAATGTGGTTGATCTGCTGCCCCAGTGGAATGCGCTGGTGGCGCAATCCGGCCGCGATCCGGCGGGGTTGCCGGTCACGGTATGGGGCGCCAAGCCCGATCTGGACGGGCTGAAGCGCGACCAGGATGCAGGTGTGGTGCGGGTGATCGTAACCTTGCCGTCGGCCGGGATGGACGAAATTCTGCCCAGGTTGGATGCTTGGGCGGAGATTATTGCCGCCTTCCGCTAGATCATTATTCGTTCAATCGGATTCGATTGAACGAATAATGATGATGGTGAAAACAAGACTCTCGCGCATGACGACCGCGCCTATCCGCGGTCGTCATGCGCTAAGCGAGAAGCCGCCAGGTTGAGGTTGAGAACGCCAGTAGATCGCCGGCCTCATCCTGCAGCCGTGCTTCGAGGAAGTTTATACTGCGGCCTTTGCGGAGGAACCTCCCAACGGCCAGCAGATCTCCCGATTTCGGGGCACGGATGAACTGGGTCTTCAGTTCCAAGGTCATGCCGGCGCCGAAGGTGTGGTGCAGCAAATGCCCCATGGCGATGTCGAGCACGGTGCCGATCATGCCGCCGTGCAAGGTGCCTTGCGGGTTGTACATGAAGTCGCGCACAGTGAAGCGGACTTCGCTGCGATCATCCGGAAAAGTGATGTCGAGGCCGAGGAGTTTGGCCAGGAAGAAAGTGCCGAAATCCGGGACCTGGGTGGCGAGGGCGTGGTCGAAGGCAGCGCGTGCGGCGATTTCATCCATGGTAGCATGCTCCGGAGGGAAGGGCTTCTTTGCGAGAACAAAAGAAAGAACTGCTCTATCCTTTTTTGATATTGTAGAACAGTGGAATGCCACGCCCCACCGCCCCGAGGGCGGTCCGCGTCGCTGCGGAGGAGAAATATTCTCCCAACGGGATAAACGGCACCACCTCTAGCATCGTGATCTGGATATCCCGCGCAACGGCCTGTTGTGCTGCCAGATCGCCCGCATCGAACCAAGCATCGCGCAAGGCCCGCAGGCGCGGCACGTTGGCCCAGCCGTAATAGCTGCCATCGCCGCGCGCGGTCAGGTGGGAGGCGGGATCGAAGCGGTTCATGCCTGAGTACCAGGCGAAATATACGCTCCAGCCGCCTTTGTCGGGCGGTTTTTTGTTGCCGCGGCGTTGCGCCATTGTGCCGTAATCCACGACCTGGACATCAACGTTCATGCCGATCCGCCGCAATGTATCGGCGCCGATTTCGGCCAGCGCCCCGAGCGTGGCGTAGTCGCCGACCTGCATCACCACGACCCGCTCACCTTTGTAGCCCGCCGCCACCAGGGCCGCCCGGGCGCGCGCGATATCGCCGGTCATGAAATCGGCCTGTTTGATCGCGGGATTGTCGAAGGGCGGATGCAGGGTGTTGAACAACATGCCGCCATCGGCGCCAAGCAGGTCGTTGATCTGGACCCGCAATCCGGGTGTGCCTTGCAGCAACGGCACCAGATCGGGGGTCACGCCGTCCTACCAATCGACCTCGCCCTTGATGAGGGCGGCGGCGGCCGTGGAGGCGTCCGGGATGATGGTCCATTCGACGCGGTCGAAGCTGGCGATTTTGGGGGCGGCCTGGAAGCTTTGCACCCCATCGGCGCGCGGTAGGTAGCGGTCAAAACGGTCATAAACGATGCGCGACCCGAGCACCCGTTCATCGGCGCGAAAGCGGAACGGACCGCTGCCGATGACATCGATGATCGGGGTGTTGATCCCGAGGACGGCCTGGCGCTCGGGGATGATGAACGGTCCCGGCGAGGAGAACTTGGCCAAGGCCTGGATCAGGCGCGGGAAGGGTTTTTTCAGGCGGAACTGGACCACGCGGTCGGATGCGGCGGAGAGTTCATCGGTGGCGTCCATCAGGGTTTTGCCAAAGGCGTCGAGGATGGCCCATCGCCGCAGGCTGGCCACGACATCGCGGGCGAGCACGGGTTCGCCGTCGTGGAAGCGTAAGCCAGGTCGCAGGGTGAATTGCCAGAGTTTGCCGTCAGCACTGGTGGTTTCGCCCTCGACCATCTGGCGGCGCGGGGTGAAGCTCTCATCGTGGCTGTAAAGCATATCGTAGACTGCCGCCGAATGGCCGGCCAGGACGTCGGACCCGGTGATATGGGGGGCGAGCGAGTTGAGGTCGGCAAGCGGAAGGAATTTCAGGGTGGTGGTGCCGGCGGCCCTGGCGATGCGTGGGGCGGCGAGAGCGGCAGCAGCGGACAGGAAGGTGCGGCGTTGCATCGCTTTGTGTCCGTGGTTGCAGGCGTTTCCCGTAAGCAACCTTGCGGGGGGCAGGCCCGGATTGCAACCGGCGCGGTTTGGGTGTTCCGTGCCTGCCCAATCCAAGAAACCGCTGAGGAAGCCATGTCGGACGCGATTAACGAATTTGCCCGCCGTCACATCATCGGTCGCGATATCTGGACCGAGGAAAACCTGCCGCCCGATGTGTTTGCAGCGATGGGGCAGGCGGGCTTGTTTCGCATCGGTCTGCCGGCGGAATTCGGTGGCACCGGCGGTGGCTATCCCGCGATTGCGGCAGCCGAACAGGCGCTGGTGGCCGCATGCGGGGTTCCGGGCATGGGCACGGTTTTTGGCGGCCATCAGGTTGTCGCCAATTACTACATCGTCGGCTTCGGTAATCTGGCGCAACGGGCGGAATATTTGCCGAAACTTGCCGCCGGCATGTGCACGATGGCGGTGGCGATCTCGGAACCGGATGTCGGCGCGCATCCCAAATTATTGGAAACCACGGCCCATAAAACCGCTCTTGGCTGGCGGATCATTGGGCGCAAAGCCTATGTCACCAACGGACCGATCGCCGATATTTTCATCGTGCTGGCAATCACCGCGGTCGAGGCTGGACGCAAGCGCTATTCAATGTTTTTGGTGCCGCGCGGGGCGCCCGGGCTTGAAATCCACCATGCCCCGACGCCCGCCGGGATGCGTCCGGCCGGGCATGTTTCGCTGACCCTGACCGATTGCGTGGTCGGGCCGGATGCCATGCTCGGGGTTGCCAATACCGCCTATGAGGCGATGGCACTGGGGTTTCGGGATGCCGAGGACGCGGTCGGCAATGCCGGGCTGATCGGTAAACTGCATCATATCCTGGCGCTGCTCGCCGGGCCCGCTCCGACAACTGCGACCGAGGATGTGGCGGCCGAACTTGGCGCGCTGCAGGGTCTGGTGGCGGTTGCCTCGGCTGCGGTCGCGGCGATTGTGACGGCCTCTGAAGCCGGGGAGGCGGCATCCCCGCGCGCCCAGGCGATTACCATCGGCATGCGGCTGCTGGCGCTGGAAATTGTGCGCCGCGTGCGCGCCCTGAAGCGCGACGACCTGCCCCGGGTGGATGCGCTGCTCGCCAGCATCGAGGGCGGGATGAATGTCGCGCGCGGCCCCCGCCGCGCGCGTATGATCAGGCTCGGGCGGGAGGGCCTTGTATAGCGCGTGATCCGTTCAATTCGAACGAATAACGCGCTATAAATCATTATTTTTAAAGTAATTTTAATCCAATCGAATGGTGCTCTAGGGTTTTTGCGGGACAATCCCGAAAATCCGCTCGAAGCGTGCGGCATAGGCCGGCCAGACCTCGGGGTTCAGCACCCGGCTCGGGGCCTTGCCATCCAGCATGTCGAGCAATTGTTCGGCGCCGATCTTGCCAATATTCTGCCGGGCTTCGCGGGTCACCCCGGCGGTATGGGGGCTGACCACAACATTGTCGAAGGCGAGCAGCGGATGGTCGAGCGCCGGGGGTTCCGGGTCCCAGACATCGAGCCCGGCCCCGGCCAGCCGCTTGTCGGCCAGGGCCTTGGCGAGCGCCTGCTCATCGTGGATGCCACCCCGCGCGGTGGTGACGAAATACGCATCTGGCCGCATCAGCCCGAATTCCCGTGCGCCGATCATGCCCTTGGTGGTGGGGATGCGCGGGCAATTTATCGAGACATAATCGGCGGTGGCCAGCAGTGTATCGAGATCGACCTTTTCCGCCCCGCGCGCTGCGATGGTGGCCGCATCAAGCAGCGGATCGCAGGCCAGCACCCGCATCTTGAACAACCCACGGCAGAGTTCGGCGAGGCGGCTGCCGACATTGCCGAGGCCGACAATTCCAACGGTTTTGCCGAGCAGGTCGCGCCCCATGAACGCGTTGCGATCCACCCCGGCCGTGCGCCGCATCGCACGATCGACTTCAACAATGCGCTTGGCGAGAATGAGCATCATCCCGAGCGCGTGTTCGGCCACGGCTTCCTTGTTGCCGCCCGCCTGATTGACCGCCAACACCCCGGCGCGATTGCACGCGTCGAGATCGACCGTGTCGTAGCCGGCGCCGTTGGTTGACACCATCAGCAGGTTGGGCGCCCGGGCGAGCAGGTCATCGGTGATGTAGTAGGTGCTGTTGATCTCATCGCGCGCTGAGCCGATCTGGTAGGCGTGGGCGGCGGCCAGGATCGGGTCGGCGTGCGCGGTCGGGCTGTCATTGGCGATTTTTTCGAGCACGACGTCTGGGCGGGTGGCCAGGACGTCGTTAAAGCTCTGATCGGCGACGTAGTGGACGAAAAACACGCGTTTGGTGTTGACGGTCATCAGGGGTGGTTTCCTTTAATGTCAGGCAAGCGGTTCTTTTTGTGAACAAAAAGAACCAAAAAAACTTTCTGTCAATTGCTGAGACCCGATCAAGTCGGCAGTTTTTTTGCTTCTTTTTTTCCAAAAAAAGAAGACCTTCCTTCCTCACGCGTTGACCCATCGCGCTAGCATTCCCATAAGACGGCTTAACGCGACGAACGGGACGATTTTTATGCCGGCAGACACCTCGACCGAGCCAGGGCGCGATACTATCACGACCGAGCCAGGGCGCGACTTCATTCGCGATATCATTCAGTCCGACCTCGATGCCGGCCGCACCCAAACTGTCGTCACCCGCTTTCCGCCGGAGCCCAATGGCTATCTCCATATCGGCCATGCCAAATCGATTTGCCTGAATTTTGGCGTTGGACAGGAATTCGCCGGCCGCACCCATCTGCGCTTCGATGACACCAACCCGACCAAGGAGGAGCAGGAGTATATCGACGCCATCCAGGCCGATGTGCGCTGGCTCGGGTTCGACTGGGGGGTGCATCTCCACTTCGCCTCGGATTATTTCGAGCAGCTTTACGACTGGGCTGTGCATCTGATCCGCAGCGGCGATGCCTATGTCGATGACACCCCGGCCGAGGAAATGCGCGGCATGCGTGGCAGCCTGACCGAGGCAGGTACGATGTCGCCAAGTCGCAACCGCTCGGTGGACCAAAACCTCGTTGCGTTCGCCGACATGCGCGCCGGCAAGTTCCCCAACGGCGCCTGTGTGCTGCGTGCCAAGATCGACATGGCGTCGGGCAACATGAACATGCGCGACCCGGTGCTGTATCGGATCATGCACGCCCATCACCCGCGCACCGGGAACGCCTGGTGCATCTACCCGACCTATGATTATGCCCATGGCCAGTCCGACGCGATCGAGGGCATCACCCATTCGATCTGCACCCTGGAATTCGAGGATCACAAGCCGCTCTATGACTGGCTGCTCGACCATCTGCCGGTGCCATCGCGGCCGCGCCAATATGAATTCGCCCGGCTGAATATCGGCTATACCGTGATGTCCAAGCGCATTCTCAACCGGTTGGTGCGCGAGGGCGTGGTGGCGGGGTGGGACGATCCGCGTATGCCAACGCTTGCCGGATTGCGTCGGCGCGGGGTGCCGGCGGCGGCGGTGCGCAATTTCATCACCCGGGTTGGTGTCGCCCGCGCCAATAGCGTGGTGGATCTGGCGCTGCTGGATTTCTCGATCCGCGAGACCCTCAACCCGAGCGCGCCGCGGCGGATGGCGGTGCTGCGGCCGTTAAAGGTCATCATCGAGAATTATCCCGAGGGCGAAACCGAGACCCTGGATGCGGTCAATCATCCGGATGCCCCAGAGATGGGCACGCGAAAAATCACCTTTGGCCGGGAAATCTGGGTGGAACGCGACGATTTCATGGAAGTGCCGCCGAAGAAATTCTACCGGCTATCGCCCGGCAAGGAAGTGCGTCTGCGCTACGGGTATTTCATTACCTGCCGCGAGATTGTGAAAGATGCGCACGGTGCCGTCATTGCCTTGCGCTGCACCTACGATCCCGCGACCAAGGGCGGCAATGCCCCCGATGGGCGTAAGGTTCAGGCGACCTTGCATTGGGTGGCAGCAGCGGACGCGATCGATGCCGAAATCCGGCTTTACAACACATTATTCGCCCGCCCTGATCCGGGGGTAAATGGCGATGTGATGGACGATCTTAACCCTGCCTCGGTTGAGGTTCTGCAGGGCTGCAAACTCGAACCCGCCCTGGCAGCGGCCCCGGTGGGTGAGGTGGTGCAATTCGAGCGCCAGGGCTATTTTACCGCCGATCCGGACGGCAGCGCCGTCGCGCCGGTGTTCAACCGTACCGTTGGTTTACGTGACAGCTACGCCAAGGCGGTGGTGACCGGGTAGTTAGAGCGTGATGACCGCTGGCCGGCGCGGTCATCCCGCTCTAGGGTCTTGTTTTCACAATCATCTTTATCCGTCCAATTGAAGCCTATTGAACGACTGATGATCTAAAACCTACGGTGGCGCCATCGGCTGATCGGTGCCATCCCCGCGTGGCGGCAAGGCCCATTCTTCTTCGAGCTGGGCGCGGCGCCTTTGCAACTGGGCACGACGCGCGAGGGATTTGGCATCCAGCACCAGTCGAACCATCACCGGCGTCAGCTCTGCGAGCATCCAGCCGCTGGCCTGCAGCGCCCAAATCGCGGCGACCCGGCGCATATCGATGGCCATGCCCAGGCTTGCGGCCATGCTGTTGCCGGCGTGCCACAGCGTGAGCAAATTTTGTGGGGCAAGCACCGCGCCAAACAACAGGACCGAACGCCCGACCGCGCGGGTCGGGCTACGATCGAGGAAATAGGCAATCAGGCCCGGTGCGAGCAGGATCGCGCTCAGCGTGGCCATTGCCGGCATCCAGGCGATCAGGCCGCCGCAGAGCAGCCCCTGGATCCAGATCATGCCGGAGCGTGGCTTGGCGGTTCCGGGTAAGGTGGTCATTAACCGATTGCCGCCACGACGATGCTCGCGGTCACTGCGGTCAGCGCCAGAGCATTGGTGAACTCATACCCAATTTGGCGGGCGAAGCGGGCGCGGTCGGGTCCGCCATGTTCGAGCGCCGATAATTCCTGATCGATCGCTGCAATGTCGTGGATCGCGGCCTGAGCCTCATTTGCGTCGAGCGCGAGCGAGGTTGGATCGTCGACCAGACGCAGCATGGCCGACAAATTCCCGGTCTGGCGCAGATCCTGGAACGCGACTGCGGCCCGCGACCGCCTGGTGCGGCTGCGCCATACCCCGATCACGGGGGTAGCAGCTTCGGCGAGCCAGGCGGCGAGCTGTGGCAGTTGTGGGGCGTACAGACGGGTTTGCAATCCTGCGAAGATGCGGAGTTGCAGCGCGCCGATCTGTGCGGGGTCGTCTTCCTGCGCTAGGGCAGCGAGATCCGGAAGCAGCGTGAGTTCGCCGCGCCCGACAAGAAACCCGGCGATTTCCGCGTCGAACGGGGCAAGCCGGCGGAGTTCGGCCCGCCCGGCGGCGCTTTCCAGCGCAGCAAGCAGGTCGGTGATGCGCACCACCGTCTGACCTGCAAGCACCGGACTTGCACACGGCAGCAGCGGGTTGAGGCTGTAGCGCAAAGCGGTCATGCCGCCGCCCCAGCCGCGTTGCTTCAGGATACCGCGCAGATTGCCGCGGCTGAAATTCGCTGGGCCAGCCTCGGCGCGATCGGTACGCATAGCCGCCCACACGGTAACACCTTCGCATTGGATCAGGGCCCGTAACGTCTGCACCTGGGCGGGATTGCCACCCGGCCGATCAGCCTGCGCCAATGTCGGCCCAAGGCCGTCCGGCCAGAGTGCCTGCCCGCACCACCAGAGCGGTGCGAGCGGATCTATCAACGCAATCGCGCGCGCAACCAACAGGCTGTCTGTGGTACCGTCGCCGGTGGCTTCGCGCCTGATATGCTCGCGGGTAACCTCATCCAGACGTGCGGCCAGACCGGGATCACCAAGATTGCGCCGCATCCAGGTATCGATCACCCCAACCCGCAGCAGCCGCGCCGCCGTATCTGGGTCCCGTCCCATGATGTCGGCGAGGCCGCGCAAGGTCCAGGCCTGGGCCGTACCGGTATCGAGCGGGCGCTGTGCCCGGCGTGCCGGGCGGGCGGAGACCCGCCGCCCACGGGCGCTGGACGGGTCGATCAGCGCCGCCGGATGAGGCCGATGCTCGGGGTCCTCGGCGAGCATGCCGCTGACCAGATCGGCGATAAGCGGCGGCAGGCGGCCATCGCCCAGCAGGGCGGCGTAGCTGCCGATATCGAGTTTGCGCCCGATGATCGTGGCTTCGTCCAGGCCCGCCATCGGCATCCGCCCGAGCGCCAGGGTAAGCATCGTGACACCGAGCGCGTAAACATCATCTGCCAGACTGCCATCGCCGCGCGATGATGGTGGGCAGACCGCGACGTAAGGCGGTTCGAAGACCGCCGATTGCAATGCCGCAGGCGGACCGGCCCAAGCCATGCCGAGGGTTGCCGGTTCGCCGGGCTGGTGGCGGAAGACATTGTTGGGGCGGATGGCGCGATGGGTGGTGTTGCGGTCGGCGAGTCGGGTAAGGGCCGCAGCGGCCGGGCGCAGAAGGTCATCCAGCAAATTCCGTTCGTTCCACGGCGGAATGCTGGCCGCCCCATTGGGCCAGATCGGTGGCCCGGATGGCACGGGACAGATCACAAAATAGCCACTTGTCCCGTCCGGACCGACCGCCGCCCCATGGGCAATCGGGGTCAGCACATGATCGATCTGCCCGGCGAGCAGGGTGGCGAGCGCGGCGCCGCGGGGAGGGGCATGATCGCGGGCGCGGACCGCCATCAGGTGGAGGCTGGTGCCGTTGCGATCTGCCACGGCGAAGCTGTCGAGGCCACCGCCTGCGTCAGCAAGCCGGCTGCCAAAATTAACCGCGTAAAGCCCGGCGATCAGGGAGGGGTGCGGCGCCGGGTCACGCGCATTTTGCGGTGTTGCCATATGAAATCTGCCTTAGGCGGTGGAGCGCGGGACTATGGCGTGGAAACATTACCAAGATGGAAACCTGAAGGCGGAAGCCAGGTGATTGCGGCCACCGCCTGGAACGGGCAGTTTGCTGGTCAATGCCACCAAGGGAGATCCGCGCGTGACCGCCAATCGCAAGAAACTGCTACTGCCAACTGAAATGGCGCGCGCCGGATGGGCGGTGCTCGATGGGCGCGACGATATCGAGGCGGTTGCGTATTCGCCCGAAACCAGCGAGGCGGAGCTGCATGCCGAACTTGCGACGGCATCCGGCATCGCCCTATGGGGCCGCCCGTTTCGCGCCGTCGATGTGACGGCGGCGCCCAATTTGCAGGCCGTTGCCCGGATCGGGGTTGGCTACGACGCTGTCGATGTGCCGGCCTTGAGTGCTGCCGGTATTCCGCTGCTGACCGCGGGCATTGCCAATTCGATCAGCGTGGCCGAGCAGGCGCTGTTCTTCATGTTCCACCTCGCCAAAGTCGGCGCGGAAATGGACGCGGTGGTCAAGCAAGGCCGCTGGGAGGATCGCTATTCGCGGAAATTATTCGATCTCGCTGGTCGTAAACTGCTTATCGTTGGGTTTGGCCGCATCGGTACCCGGCTCGCCGCACGCTGTCTGGCGTTGGAAATGCAGGTGTTCGTGCATGACCCCTATATCGCCCAGGATGCCATCGCTGCGCGCGGCTGTGTGGCGGCGCCGGACCTCGACGCGATCCTGCCCGAGATCGATGTGGTCAGCATCCATTGCCCGAAATCGCCGACCAGCATCGGCATGTTCAACGCCGCCCGCCTGGCGCTGATGAAGCCGAGCGCCTGGCTGATCAACACAGCACGTGGTGGCATCGTCGATGAGCCGGCGCTGCATGACGCGCTTGTCGCAGGCGGTTTGGCCGGCGCGGGCTTGGATGTGTTTCTTGAGGAGCCGACCCCGGCGGACAACAAGCTGCTGAGCCTGCCCAACGTGATCGCGGCCCCGCATATGGCGGGTGTGACCCAGGAGGCGCTCGACCGCATGGCTGTCGCCTCGGTGCGCAATCTGCTCAGCGTGATCGATGGCCATCCCAATGTCGATAATGTCATCAACAAGGATGTGCTGTGACGCTTTGGGTGCGGTTTCCGGACGGGTTCGGGGTGCTGTCCGGCGATACCGTGGCGGTGCATGACGGCGATATGTTTGGCGCCAATGCGCCGACCGGGGAGGTGCGCGATCTCGTTGGTTTGCAACTGCTGGCGCCGGTGGTGCCGGGGAAGTTCATTGGATTATGGAATAATTTCCATGCCCAGGCCGCACGGACCGGACACCCTGCGCCGACCGTGCCGCTTTACTTCCTCAAGGCGACCAGTTCGATTATCGGGCCGGAAGACGGGTTCCGTGCCCCGCCGGGATATGATGGCAAGGTGGTTTACGAGGGCGAGCTGGGGGTGGTGATCGGCACGCGCTGCTTCAATGTCTCCGAGTCGGAAGCCAGCGCCCATATTTTTGGCTATACCTGTGTGAACGACATCACTGCGGCCGATCTGTTTTTTTCCGCCGACCCGGAATTTCCGTCCTTCCCGCAATGGGCGCGCGCCAAGGGCTGTGACGGGTTCGGCCCGATCGGTCCGGCTATCGCTGCCGGCATCGATCCGATGGGTGCTGCGGTCAAAGTCGCGCTTAACGGGCGGGAAAGACAGAATTATCCGCTATCTGACATGATCCTGTCGCCGGCACGCATCGTCAGCCTGCTGTCGCGGGAGATGACGTTGATGCCGGGCGACGTGATCGCGTGCGGCACCTCGGTCGGGGCACTGCCGATGCGTCCGGGGATGGTGGTGGAGGTGTCGATCGACGGGATCGGCACCTTGCGCAACCACTACCTGACGGAGCCTGCCCAGGCCTCGTAACGGGCTTTGGTTTCGGCATTCATCGGGTAGAGGCCGGGCAGGGGAACGCCGCGTTCGACTTCGGTCATGATCCAGCCTTCCTGGCGTTCCTGTTCGATCGACTCGGTGGTCACTGCGGCCACCAGGTCGGCCGGGATCAAAACCGCGCCGTCCTGATCGATCACGACGATGTCATCGGGGAACACCGCGACCCCGCCGCATCCAATCGGTTGCTGCCAGGCGACGAATGTCAGCCCTGCAACCGACGGTGGGGCGGCGGCACCGGCCGACCAGACCGGCAGGCCGGTGCCAAGCACGCCGGCGAGGTCGCGCACCACGCCGTCGGTGACCAGCGCCGCGACGCCGCGCTTTTCCATCCGGGCGCAGAGGATATCGCCGAAAATCCCAGCGTCTGTGACCCCCATTGCGTCGGCCACCACCACACATCCCTCCGGCATCGCCTCAATCGCGGCGCGGGTTGAAATCGGCGATGCCCAGGAGGCCGGGGTGGCAAGGTCTTCACGGGCCGGCACAAAACGCAAGGTGAAGGCGGGGCCGACAATGCGCTTCTGGCCCGGCTTGATCGGGACCGCGCCGCGCATCCAGACGTTACGCAGGCCCTTCTTCAGGAGCACCGTGGTCAAGGTGGCGGTGGTAATGCCCTCAAGGGCTGCTTTGGTTTTGGCATCGATTGTCATGGTCGGAATTCCCTCGCAATAAGCGGCTAGAGTGTGATCCATTGAGGTTGGTTCAGCAGACACGCTCTAGAGTCTTGTTTTCACTATCATCTTTATCCGTCCAATCGAAGCCAATTGAACGAATGATGATCTAACCTATTGCAATCCGACCGGTTTGGCCACGCACGCAGCTATGCGCCAGCACTGGCAGACAACAATGATTACGCCCTTTTCATTTTGCCACTGGACAAACCCGCAAGAAGTGGCTCCCTTGGCCACGTCGATGTCGGGTTAACCGATGCGGGGCTGAAACAGGGAAGGAGGCTGGCGCGCCGATGAATATCGCAGCGACACCATTGCTCAGCGTGCGCGATGTGACGGTCCGGTTTGGCGGGGTGGTGGCGCTTGATGCTGTCAGCTTCGACGTGGCCAAGGGCGAGATCACCGGGTTGATCGGCCCGAATGGCGCGGGCAAGACCACTTTGTTTAATTGCCTCAGCCGACTTTATCAGCCCAGCGCTGGCGAAATTCTGTTCGAAGGTTCCTCGGTGCTGGCCATTCCGCGCCACCGCATTGCCTCGGTCGGGATTGGTCGCACGTTTCAGAACGTCGCGCTGTTCGACAAGCTGACGGTGCTCGAAAACGTCATGGTCGGGCGACATAGCGGCACGAATTCGAGTTTCTTTGCCAATGCTCTGCGCCTTGGATCGGTGGTTGCCGAACAGCGTGCGGTGCGGAATCGGGCGATGGAACTGATTGACTTCATGGATTTGCGGGAATTCACCCATTGGCCGGCCGGCGGCTTGCCGTTCCCGATCCGCAAGCGGGTTGAGTTGGCGCGCGCGCTTGCCGCCAAGCCCAAGCTGTTGCTGCTGGATGAGCCGGCGGCCGGGTTGAACCACGAGGAAGTGGCGATTTTGGAAACCCAGATCCGCCGGGTGCGCGATCTTCAGGGCGTCACGGTCCTGCTGGTGGAGCATCATATGAGCCTGGTGATGTCGGTATCCGACAAGGTTGTGACGGTGAATTTCGGCCGCAAAATTGCCGAAGGCACCCCGGATGAAGTGAAGCGCGATCCTGAAGTGATCCGCGCCTATCTCGGGACGGCCGGCTGATGGCCGCGATATTGGAGGCCAAAGGCGTCAGCGCCTGGTATGGCATGATCCAGGCAGTGACCGAGGTTGATCTGCAGGTCGAGCAGGGCGGGGTGACCGCGCTGTTGGGCGCCAACGGCGCCGGCAAAACCACCACCTTGCGCGCTTTGTGCAACATGGTTCGCCGGTCTGGCACCACGACATTCGATGGCGTTGATATTTCGCGGCGCAGCACCGAAGACATTGTGCGTATGGGCGTCGCCCATGTTCCGGAAGGGCGTGGGACCTTCGTTGCGCTAACGGTGGAGGAAAACCTCAAACTCGCATTCCACACAAGGCGCGATCGGGCCGCCGCGATGCGCGACATGGATTTGGTGTTCGACTATTTCCCACGCCTCAAGGAGCGCATCCGTCAGCAGGCCGGCACCTTGTCGGGTGGCGAGCAGCAGATGCTGGCGATTGCCCGCGCTTTGATGCTGGCACCACGGCTGATGCTGCTGGACGAGCCGTCGTTCGGCCTGGCACCACTGATCGTGCAGGAGATTTTCCGGATTCTGCGGCAGATCAACCGCGATGCGAAAGTGTCGATGCTGATCGTCGAGCAGAACGCGGCGCTGGCGCTGGAACTTGCCGATCAGGTTTATCTGCTGGAAACCGGCAGTGTGGTGACCTCCGGCCCGTCCGACATGGTGCGCAACGACGAAGCGCTCCGCAAAGCCTATCTCGGCTACTGAGGGAAAGACCGGCATGGAATTTTTCATCCAGCAAGTCGTTGCTGGCCTGACCAGCGGGGCGATTTATGCCTGCGTGGCGCTCGGGCTGGTGATGATCTTCGTCTCCACCGACCATATCAATTTCGCCCAGGGCGAAATGGCGATGTTCGCAACCTACCTCGCCTGGGCGCTGATCGATGCCGGGGTGCCTTACTGGATCGCCTTTGGCAGCACGATCCTCATCGCTTTCGTGGGGGGATTGCTGATCCAGCGCTTCATTCTCAAACCGCTCGAAAACGCCCCGGTGCTGGCGCTGGTGGTGTGCTTTATCGCCCTGCTGTCGATCTTCAATGCGGTGGCGGGGATGATCTGGAGCTACACGATCAAGCCGTTTCCGTCGCCGTTTCCGGCGCTCGACCTGACCGGGCATGGACTGGTCAACGTGCGCCAGCTTGGGGTGGTGGGCGTGACGTTGATTATGCTGGGCATGCTGACGGTGTTTTTCCGCTACACCACGTTGGGCTTGGCGATGCGGGCGGCGGCGCAGAACGCGAGTTCGGCACGGCTGATGGGGGTGCGGGTATCGTGGATGCTGGCGCTGGGCTGGGGCTTGGCGGCCGCGATCGGGGCCACGGCCGGCATGCTGGTCGCGCCATTGGTGTTCCTCGACCCCAACATGATGACCGGCATCTTGGTGTATGGCTTTGCCGCGGCGCTGGTGGGCGGGATCGCCAATCCGTCAGGCGCGGTGCTCGGCGGGTTCATTGTCGGCGTGCTGGAAAACCTTGTCGGCAGCTATGTTATTGGCAATGAGCTGAAGCTGACCTTCGCACTCGCGATGGTGGTTGGGGTGTTGCTGTTCAAGCCGGCCGGATTGTTCGGCCGCGTTATCGTGAAGCGGGTTTGATCATGGCAGCTGACGCAACAAGTTGGGCGACCAAGGCAGGCTTTGGCAAGATGGCCATTTTGTTCTGGGCCATCCTGGCGATCTTGCCGCTGGTCGGCTTTGTCTACGACGACCCGAGCTTCGAGTATTACATGTTCATGGGTCAGTCGATGCTGATCTACGGCACGGCGGTTCTGGGATTGAACCTGTTGATCGGCTTCAACGGCCAGATATCGCTCGGCCATAGCGCGTTTTTCGCGGTTGGTGCTTACACGACGGCCATTCTGATGAACTTCGCCGGGATTCCGTATTGGGCGACGATCCCGATTGCCGCGGTGGTGTGCTTTGGCGCCGGCTTCCTGTTTGGTCTGCCTGCTTTGAAGCTGGAAGGGCATTATCTGGCGCTTGCGACCTTCACCCTGGCGATCGCGGTGCCGCAATTGCTGAAATATAAGGCCATCGCCGGTTGGACGGGCGGGGTTGGCGGGCTGCTGCTGGATAAACCCGACCCACCGTTTAACCTGCCTTTGAGCCCCGATCAGTACCTGTACTATCTGTGCCTGTTTGTTTCCATGCTGATGTTCTGGTTTGTCTACAACCTGCTGCGCGGCCGCAGCGGGCGGGCAATGATGGCGATCCGCGACCATCCCATGGCGGCTGGCACAATGGGCATCGACACCGCGCTGTACAAGACTGTGACCTTCGGCATCAGCGCCGCGATTACCGGGGTTGCCGGCGCGCTGTCGGCCATCACCATCGCCTATGTCGCGCCGGACAGCTTTACCTTGCAATTGGCGGTATCGTTCCTGGTCGGGCTGGTCGTGGGGGGCATCGCGTCCTTGCCGGGCTGCATTCTGGGTGGTGCCTTCATTGTTCTGGTGCAGAACTCGGCGCAGTCGATTTCGGACTGGATGAAGGTGTCATTCTCGCTCCGCTACGATGTCCCGGCCTGGGCGATTTACGGGGTGCTGCTGCTGCTGCTGATGTATTTCCTGCCATCAGGACTGATGGGCGGACTGATTGCCTTGAAGGAGCGTCTGTTCGGCGTGAAGGCACCGGACAGCACCGACGACCCTGCGCCCAAAGCCTCGCATGCTGATTAGTCCAACCCAACGAACAGGAGCCACGACCATGAAACTCTCCAGACGACATGCCGTCCTTGGTGCCGCCGGTTTAGCTGCGGTAGGACGTCCGGCACTGGCCCAGAACAAATATGGCCCCGGTGTGACGGACACCGAAATAAAAATCGGCCAGACCATGCCCTATAGCGGCAATGCGTCGGCCTATGGCGTTGCCGGGCGGGCGCAGTCGGCCTATTTCCGGATGATAAACGACCAGGGCGGTGTGAATGGTCGCAAGATCAATTTCATCTCGTTGGATGATGGCTACAGTCCGCCGAAGACAGTCGAACTGACCCGCCAGCTGGTCGAACGCGATCAGGTGCTGCTGATGTTCTACAGCCTGGGCACCCAGACCAATACCGCCGTGCATAAGTATATGAACCAGAAGAAGGTGCCGCAGCTGTTTGTGGCTACCGGCGCGTCGAAATGGTCCAACCCCAAGCAATTCCCGTGGACCATGGGCTGGTCGCCGAACTACCACACCGAAGGCGCGATTTTCGCCAAGCGGATCCTGCAAACCGAACCCACCGCCAAGATCGCCATTCTGCGTCAGAATGACGACATGGGAAGTGACTATCTTGATGGCGTAAAGGAAGGTCTCGCGTCGATCTGGAAGAACGTTGTGGCTGACGTGACCTATGAAGCCACCGATCCGACGGTCGATTCGCAAATCCTGCAACTCCGCAATTCCGGCGCCACCGTGTTCATCAACATCGCGACCCCGAAATTCGCCGCCCAGGCGATCAAAAAAGTCGCCGAAATCGGCTGGAAGCCAACCCATTATCTGGTGAGCGTGGCCGCGTCCGTCGGTGCGGTGATGCGCCCGGCCGGGGTTGAAAACGCGCAGGGCATCATTACCGCCCAATACATGAAAGACGTCACCGATCCGGTGTGGGCGAAATCGCCCGACTATATCGAGTGGAAGGCGTTCATGGATAAATGGAACCCGACCGCCAACCAGCTCGAGGGATCGAACGTTTCCGGCTACGCGGCGGCGGTCAATCTGGTGAGGCTGCTGCAACAATGCGGCAATGATCTGACGCGGGAAAATGTTATGCGGCAGGCCGCCAATATGAAGGACTACGATATTCCGCTGCTGCTGCCGGGTATCAAGATCAACACCAGCCCGACTAATTTTTCACCGATGCGCTCGGTGCAACTGGCAAAATTCGATACCGATCACTGGAGCCGGTTCGGCGAATTGCTCAGCGAAGGAGACGGCGCGTAAAGCCGAGCGGAGGATGCTCTACGCGAGACGCCCCGGCGTGCCGGTGGCGATCTCGCGCACCAGTTTCTGTCGCATGGCGACGGCGAATTCCTGGAAGCTTTCGCACCATAATGCGAAGGCGCCAGGGCCGCCGATGACGCTGTCGCGATAATAGGCCACCAAATCTGGTTCCTCGTGCAGGACGCACAGCCCGTTGATGGTGACCCCGAGATCGACCAGCCGATCGCGGACGATCTCGGGCGCGATGCCCTGGTTGGATCGGCCATCGCCAACCACATCGATCACCAGCCGTGCCGCCGGCGGAACCCGGTCGAGCATGCCGGCGCAGATCGCCAAGGCCGCCCCGATTGCGGTTGCGGCACCGCGGACGCTGCGCGGGGTATCTTCGACCGCGTCGGCGAAGGCTGCTACCGCGGCCGGGCTATCGAGGCGGGTCCAGTCCAGCACGACATCCTGCGCGCCGATCCCCGACCAGATCACCACCGCGCACAGGCTAACCCCGGCCGACCCGCCGAGCAGGCCCGCCATCACCGCTTCGTGGCGTAACGCGGCGGCACAGCCCGACGCCATGAGGCCGAATTCATCAAAGGTCACGCTGGCGGAGCAATCGAGCGCGAGGATCAAAGCAAGATCGGCTTGGGGCATGCTCGGGCGGACCTTCCTGGAGGTGAGTGACTTGCCCATTTGGCACGACAAAGTCGAGTGCGCGGCCGACGGCCGAAAGAACTGCGTCGCATGCCGCCCTGCCTTACCATCGCGGGCATGGACATATGCCGGCCAAGCGACAAAACAACCTGCATAAATTGCGAACGGCAGGCACAGCATGGACACGGTAACGTTTTGGAACGGCGAATGGCACGACGGCAGCCCGGCGATCCTGGGCCCCCGCGACCACGCGTTCTGGCTCGGCTCGATGGTGTTCGATGGCGGCCGTGCGTTTGATGGCTGCGGGCCGGACCTCGATCTTCACGCCGCCCGCGCGGTACGCTCGGCCCGCGCCTTGGGATTGCACCCCAAGCAAACCCCGGCCGAGATTTTTGCCCTGATGCTGGACGGCATCAAGCGCTTCCCGCCCAAGGCCGAGCTTTATGTGCGGCCGATGTTCTGGGCGACCCAAGGCGGGCAGGGGCCGATTTCGGTCGATGGCGACAGCGTGCAGTTTCTGCTGTGCATCTATCTGTCGCCGATGCCGACCGGATCGGGCACTAAGCTCGGGCTGTGCCGCAGCATTCGGCGCCCGACACCGGAAAGCGCGCCGACTGACGCCAAGGCAAGCTGCCTTTACCCCAATTCATCGCGTGGTGTGGCTGAAATGACCGCGCTGGGGTTCAATAACGGCGTGGTGCTCGATGCGATGGGCAATGTCGCGGAGACCTGCAGTTCCAACATTTTCATCGCCCGCAATGGCGTGGTGGCAACGCCGGTGCCGAATGGCAGCTTCCTGGCCGGGATTACCCGCAACCGCACCATGGCCCTGCTGCGCGAGGCCGGTTTAGTCGTGGAAGAACGCACCATCCGGCCGGAGGAGTTGGAAACCGCCGATGAGATCTTCACCACCGGCAATGCCGGCAAGGTCCAGGCGGTGATCCGCTATCTGGATCGCGACTTGCAACCCGGCCCGCTGACCCGCAAGGCAGGCGATCTCTACATGGCGTATGCGCAAACCCAGCGGATCGGCTAGGGTCTGTTGAGGTTCATCGTGAATTGATGATGGCTCCTGCGAGATAGATCAACGCGGAGAAGCTTTGGTCTGTCTTGTCGGCCCGCATGGCGATCCTCTTGAACTCTTTAAGTTTACCAAAGAAGTTCTCGATAAGGTGACGCCA
>CALQTN020000045.1 GCA_943333505.2 Asaia bogorensis
AGTCGATCGTCGTCCCGCTGATAACGCCGCCGGAGGAGACAACCTGATTGCCGCCGCCGTCGACCGTCGTCGCGCTGACGACACCCCCTGAGGAGACATACTGCGAGCCCCGGCTGGCGACCGTCGTCGCGTTGACGACCCCGCCAGTGTAGACAATCTGCGAACCGCCGCTGCTGACAATCGTCGCGCTGACGACGCCGCCCGAGGAGACAATCTGATAGCCGCCGCTGACAAACGTTGCGCTGACAACACCGCCAGTGGAGACAACCTGACTGCCGCCGCTGCTGACAATCGTGCCGCTGACAACGCCGCCAGAGGTGACAGTCTGCTTGCCGCCGCTGCTGACGATCGTCGCGCTGACAACGCCGGCATTGACCCATTGCATGCCGCCGCTGCTGACAGACGTCGCGCTGACAACACCGCCAGCGTAGACAACCTGATAGCCGCCGCTGCTGACCGTGGTCGCGCTGACAACGCCGCCAGAGGAGACAAGCTGCCAGCCAGCGCTGCTGACCGTGGTCGCGCTGACAACGCCGCCAGAGTAGATAACCTGATTGCCGCCAATAGCGACCGTCGTGCCGCTGACAACGCCGCCAGAGTTGACCCTCTGTAGGCCGCCGCTGCTGACCGTGGTCGCGATGACGACGCCGCCAATCAAGACAGACTGATTGCCGCCGCTGCTGATCGTCGTTGCGCTAACAACGCCGCCGGAGGAGATAATCTGACTGCCGCCGCTGCTGACCGTCGTGTCGCTGACAACGCCGCTATTGTAGATAAGCTGACTGCCGCCGCTGCTGACAATCGTCGCACTGACAACGCCGCCAGAGGAGACATACTGAAAGCCCCCGGTGCTGACCGTCGTGCCGCTGACAACGCCACCAGTGTAGACATACTGAGAGCCGCCGGTGCTGACCGTGGTCGCGCTGACAACGCCGCCAGAGGAGACAATTTCGGTAGCCCCAGCACCGCTCAGGACCGCAGCTGTGACAATGCCCCCCGCAAATACGGTGATCTGATCATTGGCGGCGGTTGCGCTGCTATAGGTGCTGCCGGAAGAAACGGTGACAATCGCCATTTAACGGACAATCACGTTGCGGTTCATCAGTCGGTTAGCGTTCACGTCGTCTCCAGAATTATGTCTAACTGTAACCTGCGCCCAAAATCCTTAAGGATGAGTTGAGGGATGGTAATCGCCGCATTTTTAGGTGGGTTCGTTCGTAGACATCATGCGGCCCGCGCGGCGATGAATTCTACGAGCAAAGTATCGTCAGGCCGCTCGGCGCTGCAATCGCGCAATGCCGGGAACAGTTTTTGCGGTCTGGTCTGCGATTCGATCGCGGATTGAACTGCGCAGCGATGCCCCGGTCGGAAAGTTTTCCGCTTCTTTTTGTTCATAAAAAGAAGACGATTCCTTCCCTTGCCCTTAGACTGTGGTAAAATTTTATAGGAGCAACCATGGACCGCATTCTAGGCGTATTGGGCGGCATGGGCCCGTTGGCGAGCGCGCAGTTCATGCTGCGGCTCACTTTGTTGACCGCGGCGACGCGCGACCAGGACCATGTGCCGACGGTTTTATGGTCGGACCCGAGAGTACCAGACCGCAGCAGGGGCAAGCTCGGCGGCGGCGAGAACCCGCTGCCATGGCTGCTGCGCGGGGTGCGCGGATTGAAGGCGGCGGGCTGTGGTGCAATCGCAATCCCGTGCAACACCGCCCATGGCTGGTACGACGACATGGTGGCGGAGGGTTTGCCGGTGCTGCACATTGTTGATGCGGCGGCCGCAGCCTTGCGCCTGCACACGCCGGGCGGGACGATCGGGATTATGGGCACAGCCGCGACCCTGGCGATGCGGCTTTACCATGATCGGTTCGAGGCGATGGGCTGGAACTGCATTCAGCCCACCGATGCAGAGATGCGCGACAAGGTTTCCCCCGCGATTGCGCTGGTGAAAGCCAATCGCGTGGCCGAGGCTTATGCGCCGTTGGCTGAGGTGGCGCAGGCATTGGCGGGGCGGGGCGCCCGCGCGGTGGTGTTGGGGTGTACCGAAATTCCGCTCGGCATTCAGGCCGGGCCGTGGCAAAGCTTGGGTATTCCCCTGGTTGATAGCATCGACGCGCTGGCGTTGGCGGCGATCGGGTGGGCAAAGCAATAATCGGAGGACGTACAAAATGATCGAGAACCCCCCCATGCTGACCATCCATCGTGGCTGGAAGCGCCCCGCTGCTGCGTTGATCGAGGCATTTCGCGGGGCGCAGACCTCGCATCTGGTCGATGCGATGGAAGGGCGCGGGGCGGTGGATTACCGGATCAAACCGCTCAATCCCGCATCGAGCTTTGTCGGCTGCGCCATCACCGGGGCGGCCTATCCGGCCGATATCGCGGCGATGTTCGGCGCAGTGCACGAAGCGCAGGCGGGCGACGTTATCATGATCGCGACCGATGCATTCACCGGGACTGCCGTGCTCGGCGATATCGCGGCGGGGATGATGCGCAACAAGGGGGTGGCAGCGTTCGTCACCGACGGGCTGGCACGCGACAAGGCCGGGATTCTGGCGACCGGGTTGCCGGTCTATTGCCAGGGGATTTCGCCCAACTCGCCGGCGTTGAACGGGCCGGGCACGGTGGGCGCGCCGATCAATCTGGGTGGGGTGTATGTCCGGTCGGGCGACATTGTCGTGGGCGACGAGGACGGGGTGGTGGTGGTGCCGGTGGAAATCGCGGATGCGGTGCTGGCGACGCTTGCGCGCATCCGGGTGGCCGAAGCCGAGACCATCGCCAGGGTGGAAGCTGGCCTGACCTTGTCTGATGGTGCGGCACGGATGGTGGCCGCGGCGCGCATCATCGGCGGATGATCCGGCGGACACTTCGTCGGGTCGATCGCCACTGGCTACGGGCGGTGCTGTTCACCCTGGTGCTGATCGGGCTGGTGACGGCTGGGATCGGCGCCGATATCGGCGTGGCGGCGGCGGCGTTGGTGATTTGCGGGTTGGGGTTCGGGTTTTTCTATCTGATTTTCCCGGGCGGCTCGCATTTCGGCGTCACCGTTGCCAACGCGCTGGCGGTTTATGCCTGCGTGTTCGTCTATTTCCGTGACGCCAATTTCGCTGACGCGTCGGAAGCCGCCTCAATGCTCGCAGTCGCGCTACCGGTCGCTGGGTTCCTGATCGGCTGTTTCGCCCGAAGGCGGCGGGTGGCGGCCAGTATTCATGCCAGGCGCAGCCATGATGTGGTGCATCTGCCACGGCTCGATCGTTGGATTCCGATGCTGGCGGTGGTGGGGGCGGCGTCTTTTGCTTTGCCCAAGCTCGATCTCGCCCCCGACCTCCAAGGCCAGTTGCTGGTGGTGGCGATGGCGCTGATCGGTGCCACGGTTGCCTATGCGGCCCGCGATGTGGTGGTGCTGTTGATTGACATCGCGCTGGTATTTGAAAGCGTGACCGTTCGGCTCGACCGGTTACTCATGCCGGTGATGGCGTTTCTGACCTTCTATTCACTGCTGGTGGTAGTGTTTGCCTGCATGTATCGCATCGCTGATCTGACCCTCGCCACGCCACCCTTCGTGGTGCATGGCCAACCCGCCCATATCAGCTTTGCCGATGCGCTCTATTTCAGCGTCATCACCATCGCCACGGTTGGCTATGGCGACATCACCCCGCTCGGGCCATTGGTGCGCGGTCTGGCCTCGATCGAGGTGGTGTTGGGATTGCTGCTGCTGCTGTTCGGCTTCTCCGAGATCATGCGGACGTCGCGCAAGGAGTGACGGGCTAGGCTGTAGGGCTTGCAGGACTGCGGCCGAATGCGACCCGCAGCATGCGGCGCGGGCATTCGATGATGTCCCAGAAGATTGAACGCTTATTATAGACATTATCCGACACGTCGACCGTTTGGTTAATCAGCGTCCCGTCATAATAGGTGCCGAACATCCGGTCCCAAAAGATGAAGATCATCCCGTAGTTCTTGTCGAACTGTTCGGGCAGTGCGGAATGATGGATACGATGGCCGATCGGTGACACCAGAATCCAGCGCCCGATCCAGCCGAAATTCCATGGCAGCATCGAATGGGTGAGCCCGGCATGCATTGCGCCAAGCACACTCAGCAACAGGAATTGTTCGGCCTTGCCACCAAGCAACGCGAACGGGATTGCCAGAGCGATGGCCAGGGCCGCTTCATCGGTCGGATGGTCGCGGGTGGTCGTGATAACGTTGAATTCTTTGGCATTGTGATGGAATTTGTGCAGCTCCCACCACACTTTCCATTGATGCTGAGTACGATGGATCCAGTATTTGCAAAAATCGATCGCGATCAGCCCCCAGATCAACTGGAGTATTGGGTTGTTGAAGGTTAAAATTCCACGTGGCAAGACCGGATCGATCAGTTTTAGAAACAGGTCGGCGAGCCCGAGTGAGAAAATGAATATCCCGATGCCGCCGATTTTCAGGATGCTGATTGCAAAGCAGACAATGTCCACGACGGTGGATTTGCTTGGGTGGACCAGGCGATACAGGCTGGAATTCTGCCAGCCCAGCATAGGCACTTCCAGCGCAATCACCAAGCCGATGCCAAGCAGATAGATCCCGGTATTCTGGGTAAAAATCGCATCCTCGCGTGAGAGCAGGTAGCGCATGCCCTTGTCCCAGACAAAACGCCAATCGCCGAACACGAAAAATGCGGCGCCGGCTGCCAGCACGAGCGCCACTAGAATATTGCGATTTCGATTTTCGCTCAGCCAGAATCCCATAGTACCCTCGTGAATGTTCAATTTATTCAGCGACAATGCTGCTTAACTAGGCTCGCACCCCGATCCGTCAATTGACCTGGGTCAAATTTCCATAAAGTCCCGCCGCACGGGCGCGCAATTTGACCAGCGCGACCAGCAAATCGAGCGTTGGAGTTGCCACGCCGCCGAGCCGTGCCAGTTCGAGTGTCGCGCCGTAAATCCCATCGATTTCCATCGGGCGGCCAAGATCGAGATCCTGCAGGATGCTGGGACGATGGGTCATCTTTCGGCTGAAACCGAGCGCGCGGTCCACATCCACCGCGGGCGCACAGCCAAATGCCGTCGCAACCGCGAGACCTTCGGCGTAAAGCGCCCGGATGGCGGCTTCGCAGCTTGGGTCGAACGCATAATCCTTGGGCGCCGAACTGGTGAGCACCGCGAGCGGCCCGCTCGACAGGTTCATCAGCAGCTTGGTCCAGATCGCGGTCCGGATATCAGCGGTCTCGTCGGCGATCATCGCCGGGCCGCGCAATGCGGCGGCAAAGTGCGCGAGCCGCGGGGTGAGGGTACCATCTGGCTCGCCGATCACCAGCCGGCTGGTGGCGTTATCGACTTTTATCTCGCCCGGCGCGGTGACCTCGCACGACGAATAGACCACGCCGCCGATTGCCCGCGCCGGCCCGATCGCCTGCCAGATCGCATCTCCCGGATCGACGCCAGGCAGCCGGCGGTCGGCGTGCGGGCCGGCATCGCCATGGAAATACCACCACGGGATGCCGTTCATCGCGAATATCACCGCGGTATCCGGCCCCAGCAGCGGGCCAATAGCGCCAGCGACGGCTGGCAGCGCCGGGGCCTTGGTGGCGACCACGACGAAATCCTGGGTGCCGAGTTCGGCGGGGGTGCCGAGCCTGGGGTGGCAGGTCAGGGTTTCGCCTGGGGTGCGCACGACGAGGCCCTTGGCCGCAATCGCGGCCCCTTGGGCACCGCGTGCAACGACGGAAACCTCAGCGCCATTGGCGGCGAAGCGGGCCGCCAGATGCCCGCCGATCGCACCCGCGCCGAAAACGCAGATTTTCAGGACAAAATCTCCATCGCTGCGCGCGCCAGCGCCTGCACCCCTAGGCCGATGCACGCTTCATCTGGTGCATAGCCCGAATTATGCAGCCCGGCCGTGCCGCCCTCGGCGCCGGAGCCGATACCGAGCTGAAAACTCGGCACTTTCTGGCTCATCAAGGCGAAATCCTCGGCGCCCATGCTGGGTCCGATTTCGATCACCGACGCCTCGCCAAACTGCTTGCGCACGGCGGCGATGGTGGGGTCGATCACGCGGTCGTCATTGACCATCGGCGGCACACCGCGTCGGTAGGCAAGCGTGGTGGGGGTACGATGGCTCGCCTCGATGGCAGCGCAGAGCCTGGCGATTGCCGCTTCTGCCGTGTCGCGCGCGGCGTCATGCAGGGTGCGCACCGTGCCGAGCAAGACCACGCTGTCGGGGATGATGTTGGGCGCGTGCCCGCCATTGATGGCGCCCACCGTGACCACGACCGGATGCAGCGGATTGACCTCGCGGGAGACGACGCTCTGCAACTGGGTGACGAGCTGGGCTGCGGCGACAATCGGATCGATGGAATTATGCGGCTGGGCGGCATGGCCGGACTTGCCGTGCACGGTGATGGTGAAGGAGTCTGCGGCGGCCAGACCGGGGCCACGGGTAAAATTGAAAATGCCGGCGCGCGACCCTGGGCGATTGTGAAAGCCGAGTGCGAGATCAACCTCCGGACCATGCAATATGCCTTCATCGAGCATGACCTGCATGCCGCCGATGGCTTCCTCGGCCGGCTGGAACACCAGCTTTACCGTCCCGGCCAATTGCGGCGCGAGGTCGCGCAAAACGGCGGCAACCCCCAACAAGGTGGTGGTGTGGATGTCGTGCCCGCAGGCGTGCATCTTGCCATCGATCGTGCTCGCCCACGGCAGCCCGGTTTGTTCATGAATGGGCAGCGCGTCCATATCGGCCCGGATCACCAGCACCTTGCCGGGCCGACCGCCCTCGATAATTCCGACAACCCCAGTTTTGGCCACCCCGGTCTGATGGGCAATGCCCAGCCGGGCGAGTTCGCGCGCCACCACCCCTGCCGTGCGCACTTCCTCGAAAGCGAGTTCGGGATGGGCGTGGATGTCGCGTCGGATCGCAATCAGGCCAGGCTCGATCGCGGCGACAATGTCGCGAATAGCGGTTTGCGGGTCGTTGGCGAGGGTTTGGCTGGTCATAATGGCTCTCTCAATTCTTTCGATGCACCATCATGGCAGACCGTTGGGCTCGGGCAAACTGGGGGCGATACTGGACAACGTTGCCCGGATTTATCTATAGCTTGCGCGATATAGCCAGGTGGAAATTTGAGATGTCATCGCCCCCAGTCTGCGCGCCCACAGCGATTATTCCGGTTATTTTATCTGGTGGCAGCGGCACCCGTCTGTGGCCGGTTTCCCGCGCCAGCCTGCCCAAGCAATTCTGCGCGCTGATCGGCACCGCAACGATGATCCAGCAAACCGCTGGCCGCGCGATCGGGGATGGGTTTGCCGCACCTGTGGTGGTCTGCAACGAAGATCATCGCTTTCTGGTCGCCGAGCAATTGCGCGAAAGCGGCATTTCCGGCAGCCGCATCATGCTCGAACCGGTCGGACGCAACTCCGCCCCCGCCATCCTGGCCGCCGCGATGCTGGTCGCCGACGATACGCCTGATGCGGTGCTTTGGATCATGGCGGCCGATCACATTATCGATGATATGCCGGCCATGCATCAGGCCCTGACGGTTGCGGTCGCCGCCGCGCGTAGCGGTAATATCGTGACTTTCGGGATGGCGCCGACGGCGGCCGAAACCGGCTATGGCTATATCGAAGTCGGCGCGAAGCTGGCGGATATCGACGGCGCCAGCGCGGTTGCCCGCTTCGTCGAAAAACCCGATACCGCCACGGCAGCCCGGTTTGTCGCCGGCGGGCGCCATCTCTGGAATTCCGGCATGTTTGTCTTCACCGCCGCCACGTTCATCGCTGAGATGGCGCGGTTTGAGCCTGGGGTGGTCGCGTCCGTGCGCGCAGCACTGGCTGATCGCCGCGAAGATCCCGATTTCATCCGCCTCGAGCCCGCAGCCTTTACCAGCTGCAAGTCAATCAGCGTCGACTATGCGGTTGCCGAGCGCACCGACCGGGCGGTCGTGGTGCCCGCCTCGGTGGGGTGGACTGATGTCGGCAGTTGGGCGGCGATGTGGGACCTCGGCGCCAAGGATGCGGCCGGCAACGTGCTGGTGGGCGACGCCGTAGTCGAAGGCGCGACCAATTGCTACGTGCGCACCGACGGCGCGCTCGCGGCGATTATCGGGTTGCAGGATGCGGTTCTGGTGGTCACCGAAGATGCGGTGCTGGCAATGCATCGTGACCGCGCCCAGGACGTAAAGACGATTGTTGATCGTTTGCGTGCGGAAGATCGCCCGCAAGGCACTACCCATCACCGGGTCCTGCGCCCCTGGGGATTTTATGAAAGCCTCGCGCTCGGGGAAGGCTTTCAGGTCAAGCGGATCGTGGTCAAGCCCGGCCAGAAACTATCGCTGCAAAGCCATAAATTCCGCGCCGAGCACTGGGTTGTGGTCGGCGGCACGGCTATCGTCACGCGCGACCACGAAACCCTGAGGCTGGTTGCCCAGCAGCATGTTTTCCTGCCGCTCGGCTGCATTCACCGGCTCGAAAACCCAGGTCAGGATCTGATGACGCTGATCGAGGTCCAGGTCGGCAGCTACACCGGCGAGGACGATATTGTCCGCTATGAGGATATTTATAACCGCAGCTGACCCTTGCCCTCCCGCGCGTGCCGTCTGACAATGCGGCATCAGGAGGATGTTGCTGTGTTTGAATTGTCTGAAGAACACCGGATGCTGAAGGAACTGGTGGCGAAGTTCGTTGATAACGAACTGATCCCACTCGAACGCCAGGTTATTGCGCGGGAGGCCGCGGGCGGCTCGGCTGGCTTGACCAATGACGAGGAAGCCCCGCTGCTGGAAAAATGCCAGGAGCTTGGATTATGGGCGCTCGATGTGCCCGAGGCCTATGGCGGCGCCAATTTGCCGGCCGTCGCGCTGATGGCGATGAACGAGGAAATTGGCCGCACCTGCGTGCCGTTCACCTTCCCGCCCGACTCGCCCAATCTGCATATGCTGATCGCGGCCGCGAACGAAGATCAGAAAAAACGCTACCTCGAACCCTATGCGGCAGGCCTGACCAAATCGGCGATCGCGATTTCCGAGCCGGGCGCTGGTGGTGATCCGGCCGGCATGCTGACCCGCGCTGTGCGCGACGGCGATGACTGGGTGATCAACGGCCGCAAGATCTGGATCAGCCGGGTGCCCTATTGCGACTTCACCATCGTGATGGCGCGCACCGGCGAGGGCAAGCGCGCCGAGGGTGTCACCGCCTTCCTGGTCGATAAAGGCACGCCGGGCTTCATTGTCGAACGCGAAATCAAGATGCTCGGCGGCGGCCGTACGTATGAGGTCGTGTTCGATAATTGCCGCGTCCCGGCGTCTGCCCTGCTTGGCAAGGAAGGCCGCGGCTACGCGCCGATGCAACTGCGGCTCACGGTGCGTCGCCTGCAAATGGGCGCCTGGTGCACCGGGATGGCGGTGCGCGCCCTCGACATGCTGTGCGCCCACGCGATGCAGCGTGTCACGTTCGGCCAGCGCCTCGCCGACCGTCAGGCGATCCAATGGTGGATCACCGAAGCCGCGACCAAGATCCATGCCTGCCGGCTGATGGTGATGGATGCGGCGGCGAAACAGGACAAAGGTATCGATGTCCGCACCGAAGCATCCATGATCAAGGTCTATGCCACCGAAATGGCGGCCGAAACCATCGATCACGCGATGCAGGCCTATGGCGCGATGGGCGTGACCAAGGAATTGCCGTTGCAGCTGATGGCGGGCAAGGTGCGCACCATGCGGGTTTATGAAGGCCCGTCGGAAGTGCATCGGGCGGCTATTGCGCGGCGGATTATTGATGCAAGAAAGTAAGTAAGGTCTTCTTTGTTCGCAAAAAAACCTGCTTTCTAAAAATACTGTGGGACCGAAGTACATGACCGACGATATGGGACTGCACGGCAAAGTGGCCATCGTCTGCGGCGGCGGCGCGGTGGGTGATGGGATCGGCAATGGCCGCGCCGCATCTCTCCTGCTCGCGCGCGCTGGCGCCAAAGTGTTGGTGGTGGACCGCGATCTCGCGCTCGCCCAGCGCACGGTCGAAATGATCGAGGCCGAGGGTGGTGTTGCCTCGGCCGGCGCGTTTGATGCGACCGACGATGCCCAATGTGCCGCAATGATCGATCTGGTCTTGCAGCGTTATGGTCGGCTTGACTGTCTCGATAATAATGTCGGGATCGGCAGTCGTGGAAGTGTCGTTGATCTGCCACAGGCGGACTGGCAGCGTGTGATGCAGGTCAATGTCGAAACCATGTTTCTGACGTCGAAGCACGCCATTCCGGCGATGCTGCGCACGGCCGGGGGCGGGGCGATCGTCAATGTGTCGTCGATTTCGGCGCTGCGTCCGCGCGGGCTTACTGCCTATACCACGTCGAAAGCGGCGGTGATCGGCCTGACACGGGCAATGGCGGTGGATCACGGCCCGCAAGGGGTGCGGGTTAATTGTGTCGCGCCGGGGCCGGTCTATACGCCGATGGTCTATGCAAGGGGCATGTCGGATACAGCCCGGGCCGGCCGGGTTCAGGCCTCGGCGCTGAAAGCTGAAGGCACCGGCTGGGATGTCGGCATGGCGGTGAGGTTTCTGCTGTCCGATCAGGCCCGTTATATTACCGGGCAGACTTTGGTGGTCGATGGCGGCACAACGCTGTTGGCGCCGCCCCGCGAGTCTGAAAACAACTGACCAGATTGGGTGCAGCGCTGGTTGGCGCTGCACCCAATAAAGTTACAGCCCGGCTTGGGTGACGAACTTGGTGTTCAGATAAGCTTCGATGGCCTCGGACCCACCTTCGGAGCCGTAACCGCTATCCTTGATGCCACCAAACGGCACTTCCGGCAGTGCCAGGCCGTGATGGTTGATTGACATCATGCCCGACTCGACGGCCGCTGCCACCGCGTTGGCGGTCTTCGCCGACGACGTATAGGCGTAAGCCGCAAGGCCGTAGGGCAGGCGGTTGGCTTCCGCCACCACATCATCAAAGCTGCTGAACGGGGCGATGATGGCGAGCGGACCAAACGGTTCCTCGTTCATCACCCGCATATCGGTGTTGACGTTGGTCAGCACGGTCGGTTCGAAGAAATTGCCTTTGTTGCCGATGCGCTTGCCGCCGGTCTCCAAAGTTGCGCCCTTCTGCACCGCATCGCCCACCAGGCTTTCCATCGCGGTGATCCGGCGCGCATTGGCGAGCGGGCCCATCACGGTGGTTTTATCGTCGCCGGGCCCAACCTTGATGCCCTTGGCGATGGTGACGAAATTCGTCACGAAACGCTCATAGACGCTTTCATGCACCAGCATCCGGGTCGGCGAGACGCAAACCTGGCCGGCATTGCGGTATTTGTTGGTCGCCAGCAGCTTGCTTGCAACATCGACATCGGCGTCACCAAACACGATCGCAGGCGCGTGGCCGCCCAGTTCCATCGTCATCCGCTTCATGTGCAGCCCGGCGAGGGCCGCCAATTGCTTGCCGATTGCGGTCGATCCAGTGAAGCTGATCTTCTTGATCGTCGGGTGCGGGATCAGATAGGCGCTGATATCGGACGGAATGCCGTAGACGAGGTTGATGACGCCTGCGGGCACGCCTGCATCGATAAAGCAGCGCACCAGTTCAGCGCAGCTTGCCGGGGTTTCTTCCGGTCCTTTGAGGATGACCGAACACCCCGCCGCCAACGCTGCCGAGACCTTGCGGACCGCCTGGTTGATCGGGAAGTTCCACGGGGTGAAGGCGGCAACCGGGCCGACCGGCTCCTTGATAACCAACTGGTAGACGCCCTCGGCGCGGGCCGGGATAACGCGGCCATAGGCGCGGCGGCTTTCTTCGGCGAACCAGTCGATCACGTCGGCACCGGCCATGGTTTCGCCCATGGCTTCGAAGCCGGGCTTGCCCTGTTCGATGGTCATCAGCCCGGCGATCATCGCCGCGCGTTCACGCAGCAGATTGGCGGCCTTGCGCATGATCTTGCTGCGTTCGTAGGCGTTGACCTTCTTCCATACCTGAAAGCCGCGTGCTGTTGACTCGAGCGCGCGGTCAAGGTCAGCGCGTTCGGCATGGGCGACCTTACCGGCTGGCTCACCGGTCGCGGGGTTGATCACCACCAGCATCTTGCCGGCCTCGGGCGCGGTCCACGCGCCGTCGATGAACAGGTTCACGTCGTTATACATCGCGCTTGGTCCCTTTGCGGTTCGGTCGATATGGCGCATTTGGGTCAGCAAGGCTGTTTGCGCAACCAGGGCTGGCCGCGGATCTAATCCGCCGCAAGCTGGGGGGACGGTGCCGCGAGGTTTGCAAGCATCGCGGGCATGGCGCGGGCGATCTGGGCTGCGATGAACGGCACCCCGATCGGGTCGCCAAAATGCCCGGCACTGGGCGGGCCGAAGACCCGCAGGCGATCATCGCCCTGGCCGTTTGCCGCAACCGGCCGGCAGGAAGCGTCCACCGCCAATCCGATGCCGCCGGGGTCAGGCCGTACTAGCCCGGCGTTGACAAGGGCTGCGAGAAATCCATTCCGGCTGGGGCCGGTCGCCACGAAACCGGCGCAGTTGATCACCGTGTCGAAAAGCGCTTCGCCTGGGGCACCATCCTGCAAGGTCACCGCGATCTGACCGCTGTTGAGCCGGGCGTTGGTGATGCGGGCCGCCCGGAAAACCAAGCGCCCTTCGGCTTCCGCCGCACGCACCATGGCATCGTTCTGCGGCGGGGCGCGGAACCGTCTAGTGTCGTACCAACTGCGCAAATGGCGCTGAAACCGCTGCTTTTCGCTGATCGTCATGCCGGGCCAGATCTGCCACAGCACGTCACGGATATTGTCGAATGCGGTATACCAAAGATCGCCCTCTGCCTGAATTTCAGCAATGCGCTGGCGCAGCGCGCGGAACAGGCTGGCGATGGTTGGGGGTGTGCCAATGCCGGCGATGAAGGGCGCCACTGGCCCGTCAATAATGTCGAGCGGCTTGGTGCCGGCCGGGAGCGCCGGCGGTGGATTGGGTCGTTGCGCTACCGGGCGCAGGCCATGCCGCGAAATGGCGGTGATCGGACCGTGATGCCCGCCGCGGAGCATGCTGGACAGCACATCGAGCGCGGTAAGCCCTGCGCCCACCACCAGCACTTTGGCGGCTTGGGGGATGGCACGGATCGCACTGAGGTCGTTGGGTGACGTGATCAGTCCGGGATGGGTGGCAAGTGTCGGATCGCAGGCAAAGGGCAGGCGTGGCTGGGCAAACCCGGTGGCGATGATCACCAGGTCCGCCGGTACATGCCTGCCTGCTTCGGTTTCAATAACGATGGCATGACCGTCGGTGACAATGTCAACGGCGTTGTCGCGCACATGCAGGATGCGCGATCCGTTGGGCGCGGTCGCCTGCGCGGCCAGGGTTTCCGACACGAAGCGGCCAAAATCGCGACGCCGGATGAACAGTCCGAGGCCGGCGACCATGGCGTCCGGATCACGATCCGCCAGACCCTCGGCGATGCACCAGCGATGCAACGCGCCAGTGTTACGCGGATCGATGAAATGCCCGGCGGTGGGGGCGTTCAGCCGGTGGTCGGGATCGTCGGCGCCATGGGCGACGCCTTGGCCAAGCGTCTCACGCGGCTCGATAATGGTGATGTTGAGCTTGGTGGGGCTCGCACGCACCAGTTGAATGGCGGCGGCAGCACCGGTGAAGCCGCCGCCGATGATGACGATCTGTTTGGTGAGGGTCACGCCTTGGCCATTCGGTCCGGATTCGCAGCCCGCAGGATCGGCATCACCATGCGGCCAAAAATTTCGGCTTCGGTGTCATGCAAATAGCCCGACAGGCAGAAGGAATGGCAGCCGAGATCGATAAATTTCTGCAAGGTGGCCGCGCATTGGTCGGGGTTGCCGACGATGGCAATGCCGGCGCCGGGGCGCACCTGGGTGATGCCGGTCCACAGATGCGGTTCGATCAATTCGCCATGGGTGCGCGCGAGTTCCTGCACCCGGCGATTGGCCTCCGATGTTGCGTAGTTGGTCTTGATGGCCTGCTTCTGCCGGTCGGTTGCATGGGCCACCAGGCCATGGGCGAAGTCCCAGGCCTCGGCCTCGGTTGCCCGACAAATGATCTGCAACCGCATGCCGAAGCCGATATCGCGCCCATGGCCAGCAGCCATTGCGGTGATTGCACGCATGTTGTCGGCGATGCGGGCATAGGTGTCGCCCCAGAACAAATGCACGTTGGCATGTTTGGCGGATAATGCCATCGCCTGGCGTGACCCTCCGCCGAGATAGAAGGGCGGATGCGGTGTCTGGAACGGGCGCGGCTGCACGAAGGCGGCGTCGAGTTGATAGAATTTGCCGTCGAACTTCGTGGCGCCACGCGTGTTCCACAGGGCTTTCAGGATCGAAACTTCTTCTTCCATGATCTCGTAACGGGTTTCCTTGTCCGATCTGATCCCGTCAGCGGCACTCTCGGCCTCGCTTTGTCCGGCAATCAGATTGATCCGGATGCGCCCGCCGGAAAGCTGATCGAAGGTGGCGATCATTTTCGCCAGCAACACCGGGTTGATGTACGATGGACGCGCGGCGACCAGCATGCTCATGGTTTTCGACCGCCCCACCATCATCGCGCTGGTGATCCAGGCCTCCCAGCAGGTGGTGGCGACCGGGACCAGCATGTATTCGAAACCGGCGTTTTCGGCGGCGGCCATCACCCGGTCGAACAACTCGAGCGAGGACGGAATTTGTGCCTCGGGCAGGCCATAGGCGGTGGTATCGCCGGCGGTGGGCAGAAACCAGCCGAATTCCAGTTGCCGCATCTGCCGTCCCCTAAAAATCCTGATCGAATTCCTACCAGTCACTGTCACCTTGGCGCAACAGAACGGTCATCGCTGTGTCCCGGTTGGCTGCTAGGTCGCGGCCTCCAATCAAAAAGCGGAGTCCTCCCCCATGGTGCGCAAGATCAGCCGTCGCCACACTTTCAAACTCGCCGCCGCCGCGACCGCGCTGCCGCGCATTGCCATCGGGCAAAGCGACACCCGCCCCACCATCACCATCGCGGTGCAAAAAATCGCCAACTCCAACACCCTCGACAGCCTGCGTGAGCAATCCAATCTCGGCACCCGGATGATGCCGCTTTTTGTGGAACGGCTGATTGACGTGAACTACCAGGGCAAGCTGGAGCCCAAGCCCGGCCTCGCCACCGAGTGGCGGCGGATTGACGACAAGACCGTCGAGTTTTCCCTCCGCAAAGGGGTGAAAATGCATGATGGGCGTGAGTTCAATGCCGATGACGTCGCGATGAGCTTCTCACCCCAGCGCATGTTCGGTGACACCCGCCCCACGGTGCAGGGCAAGACATTGCCGCTCTCCGGGCAGATCGTCTCGACCACGTCGAGCAAGGAATTGCCGCGCGAAATCCCGCCAGTGGCGCGCCGGCTGTTCCCGGCGCTTGACCGGATCGAGATCATCGACCGCCATACGGTGCGCGTGGTCAATGCCACCCCCGATGTTACCCTTGAGGGCCGCATGCAGGCGCTGGGCGCGGGCATTGTCAGCGGTCAGTCATTTGCCGATGCGCCGACCTGGATTGAGTATTCCCGCAAGCCCATCGGGTCGGGCCCTTACAAGGTGCGCAGCTTCGCCGCTGACAGCAGTCTGACCCTGGACGCGCATGACGAATATTGGGGCGGCCGTCCGCCGGTCAAAACCCTGCGCCTGGTCGAAGTGCCGGAAGTGTCGAGCCGGGTCGCCGGCTTGCTGTCGGGTGAGTTCCAGTTTGCCTGCGATATTCCGCCCGACCAGATCCGTGATATCGAGCGGAATGCGGCCTTCGAAGTGCAGGGCGGCACTATTCCCAATCACCGCCTCACCGCGTTCGACAAGAACCACGCCCAGTTGCGCAACCCGCTTGTGCGTCAGGCGATGACCCATGCGATCGATCGCAAAGCCATCGTCGAAAGCCTGTGGGCAGGCCGCACCCGGGTGCCGGCCGGCCTGCAATGGGAATTCTACGGCGACATGTTTGTGCCGGATTGGTCAGTGCCGGAATTCGATGTCGCCAAGGCCCGCGCCCTGGTTAAGGCATCGGGCTACAAGGGCGATCCGATCCCGTACCGCCTGCTGTCGAACTACTACACCAACCAAGTTTTCACCGCCCAGGCGCTGGTCGAAATGTGGTCCCAGGTCGGGCTTAACGTGCAGATCAACATGAAGGAAAACTGGAGCCAGATCCTCGAACGCGGCAACGATCGTGGCATTCGCGACTGGTCGAACTCGGCGGTGTTCTCCGATCCGGTGTCGTCGCTGGTCAGCCAGCACGGCCCGAATGGCGAGCAGCAGCAATATGGCGAATGGACCAATACTGAGTTGAACACGCTGTCACTCGAGCTCGAAACCAGCACTGACCGCGCCCGCCGCCGCGTGGTCTTTGCGCGGATGCTGCAAATCGCCGAGCGCGAAGACCCTGCCTATACTGTGCTGCACCAGAACGCGACTTTCACCGCCAAGCGCAAGGATATCAAATGGAAGGCCGCGCCATCCTTCGCGATGGACTTCCGCGCCACCAATTGGGGGGCCTAGGTCCTGAGCCCGCAAGACCTCGCTTTCCCAATGCCGGCGTTTGGCGTTCAATCGTCGGCGATGGATAATTTGGTCAGCATACGCGGCCTCACGGTTGCTTTCGACGGCGTGCCAGCCTTGCGCGGGATTGACCTCGACGTGCAGCCTGGTGAGGCGGTTGGCCTGGTCGGCGAAAGCGGCTGTGGCAAGTCGGTGACCTGGCTTGCCGCCCTCGGGCTGCTGCCGGGCCACGCCGCGGTCGGCGGCAGCGTGCGGCTTGGTGGGCAGGAATTGCTCGGCGCGCCGGCGCAAACCCTCGAAAAAGTGCGCGGCGGCCGGGTGGCGATGATTTTCCAGGACCCGGCGAGCGCGCTCAACCCGGTGATCCGGGTTGGCCGCCAGGTCGAGGAAGCCTTACGTCTGCATCGTGGCCTGACCGGCGCGGCCGCGCGGGCCGAGGCCAAACGGTTGTTCGAACAGGTCGGCATTCCCGATCCCGGCGGGCGGCTGAACAGCTTCGCGCATGAGTTGTCGGGTGGGCAGAACCAGCGGGTGATGATCGCCATGGCGCTCGCCGGTCGCCCCGACCTGCTGATCGCCGACGAGCCGACGACGGCGCTCGACGCCACCATCCAGGCGCAGATCCTCGATCTTTTGCGCCGGGTGCAACAGGATCACGGCATGGCGCTGGTGCTGATCAGCCATGATCTTGGGGTGGTCGCCGATCTCTGCACGCGCGTCGGGGTGATGTATGCGGGAAGGATGATCGAGCACGGCTCGGCTGAGCAGATTTTCCAGTCCCCGAGCCATCCCTACACGCAGGGCCTGCTCGCCGCACTGCCGGAAATGATCGGGCCGCGGCGTCGGCTCGAGGCGATCCAGGGCGCGGTCCCCAACCCGGCAGAGATGCCGCCGGGCTGTGCGTTCGCGCCACGCTGCACCAGGGCGGGCCGCGATTGCGACGCTGGCACGCCGGATTTGCGCTTGGTCACAAATGGCCATCGCGCCGCGTGCCTGCGGATTGCGGCATGACGGCTTTATTGCGGCTTGAGGCGGTCGCCAAAGTCTATCCTGGCCAGCGCGGAATGTTCCATAAAGCGCCGGATGTGCGCGCCGTTGACGGGGTCAGCCTCGTCGTCGAGGCCGGTCGCACTTTGGGTATTGTCGGCGAAAGCGGCTGCGGCAAATCCACCTTGGGCCGGTTGGCGCTTGGTTTGGAGCGTCCCAGCGAAGGCCGGGTGGAATTTGACGGCGCGCCGATGCCACTACCGGGCAGCGCGGCTTGGCGCAAGCTGCGGGCGCGGATGCAGTTGGTATTCCAAGACCCGCTCGGCGCGCTCGATCGGCGGTTGACGATTGCGCGCCAGATCGAGGAACCGCTGGCGATCCATGGCATCGGCGATGCGACAGCGCGGCGGGCGCGGGTCGCGCAATTGCTGATCGATGTCGGGTTGGGCGAGAACCTTGCCGCGCGCCATCCGCATGCCTTGTCCGGTGGGCAACGGCAGCGCGCGGTGCTGGCGCGGGCGCTCGCCACCGATCCGGCGCTGTTGGTTTGTGATGAACCGGTTTCGGCGCTGGATGTCTCGATCCAGGCGCAGGTCGTCAACATGCTGATCGATCTGCAAAAGGCACGCGGCATCGCGATGATGTTCATCAGCCATGATTTGAAAGTGGTACGCCAGGTCAGCGATACGGTGGCGGTGATGTATCTCGGGCGGATTGTCGAGCAGGGCGAGGCGGATCAGGTGCTGGCCACCCCACAGCATCCCTATACGCGCGCGTTGGTATCGGCTGTGCCGACGCCAGGGCGGACGGCGCGCGAACGGATTGTCCTGGTCGGCGATCCGCCCAATCCGGCAGCGCGGCCCAGCGGCTGCGCCTTTCATCCGCGCTGTCCGGTGGCGATCGCCGCGTGCGCGGTCGAAACTCCGGCTTTGCGCACACTGGCGGACGGGCGTTATGTCGCCTGCCACCTGGCGCAACCGAACATGGACCTTGCCGCATGACCCAGCTTACCCGTCGCCTCGCTTTGGCCGGCGTCGCCGCAGCCTTGCCGCGCTTTGCCATTGGACAAAGCGACCAGCGCCCGTCGATCACCGTCGCGGTGCAGAAAATCGCCAACACCAACACCACCGATCCGATGCGCGAGCAATCATCGAACGTGTCGGAACGCTGGCTGGGTTCGATCCTGGAGAACCTCATCGGGCGCAACCAGCAGGGCCAGTTGGAACGTATCCCGGCGCTGGCGACGGCGTGGCGCCGGATTGATGCCACCACCGTCGAATTGTCGCTGCGACCTGATGTTGTTCTGCATAATGGCGACACACTCACCGTCGAGGATATCGTATTCTCCTTCGGGCGGGAGCGGATGTTTGGTGCGGAATTGCCAAACGATGTGCGTGCGGTTGCCAAGCGTTACTGGCCGGCGCTGGATAATATCGAAATCGTTGATCGTGCCACTATCCGCGTGGTCAATGGGCGTCCCGACGTGACCCTTGAAGGCCGGCTTTCTGCGGGTGGCGGGCAGATTGTGTCGCGCCGGGCCTGGATGGAAGCTGGGTCGTGGCAGGCCAACGCGCGGCTGGCAACCGGCAGCGGGCCGTATCGGCTGGCGAGCTTCAAGCCCGATTCCGAAATGGTCCTGGAGGCCCATGACCAGTATTGGGGCGGACGGCCACCCTTGCGCCGCATCCGCTTCCTGGAAGTGCCAGAACAGGCGTCGCGTATCGCCGGGCTGCGTGCCGGTGAATATCAGTTTGCCTGCGATATTTCCCCCGACCAGATCGGCGAAATCGAGCGTGACCCGAAGCTGATCGTGAAGGGCGGGTTGGTGCTCAACCACCGTATTCTCGCCTTCGACAAGCAGCATCCGGCGCTAGTTGATCCGCGGGTGCGTTTGGCCATGGCGCATGCGATCGATTGCCAGGCGATTGTCGACAGCGTCTGGGCGGGGCGGGCGAAAGTGCCGGCCGGGCTGCAATGGCCATTCTATGGGCCGATGTTCGTTGAAGGCTGGACAGTGCCGAAATTCGATCCGGTGCTCGCACAAAACCTGTTGAAGGCGGCCGGCTACAAGGGCGATGTGATCGTCTATCGGGCGCGTAACAATTATTATACCGCTGAATTGGCGACAGCGCAGATCCTGGTTGAGATGTGGCGCGCGGTGGGGCTCAACGTGCAGTTGGAGGTTAAGGAAAACTGGGGCCAGGTGCTGGATAAAGCTGGGCCGCGCGGGGTGCGCGACTGGTCGAACTCGCCGACCTTTGATGACCCGGTGTCGTCGATCGTCAACCAACACGGCCCAAACGGCGCCCAGCAGGGCAATGGCGAATGGTCGAATGCCGAAATGAACACGCTGTCCGTGGCATTAGAGGCTGGCACCGACATGGCCGAACGCAAAAGGATTTTTGCCCGCATGCTGCAAATTTGTGAACGCGATGATCCGGCCTATGTCGTGCTGCACCAGAACGCGACTTTCACGGGCTTGCGGCGTGATCTGCCATGGCAGGCGCCGCCATCCTTCTTCCTCGATTTTTCGTCCAAAGGCTGGCGCGCATGATCGGCTTCCTGGGGCTGCGCCTGTTGCGCGCCGGGCTGACGATTGCCCTGGTGGTGAGCTTTGCCTTCGTCGTGCTGCGCCTGTCCGGCGATCCGGCGATGACCATCATGTCACCCGAGGCGCCACCCGAGGCTATTGCGGCATTCCGCACCGCCTGGGGCCTGGATCGCCCGGTCTGGGAGCAATATTTCAGCTATTTTGGCGCGATCCTGCATGGCGAGCTGGGTCAGTCGATGCGCGATGGTCGGCCGGCAATGGCGGTTGTGCTGGAGCGCATTCCCGCCACCCTGATGCTCACCATTCCGGCGCTGATCGTCAAAGTCGGGATTGGCGTGCCGGCAGGGGTCTTTGCCGCACTCTACCGCAATAGCTGGATCGACCGGCTGGTGATGGCGCTGGCAGTGGCGGGCTTTACGGTGCCGAGCTTCGTGCTCGGGCTGATCCTGGTGTTGATTTTTGCGGTCAGCCTGGGGTGGTTGCCATCGGGGGGCCAGGATAGCTGGCGCAATATCATTCTGCCGGTGATCACCATGTCGCTCGGCGGGGCAGGGGTGCTGGCGCGTTTCACCCGATCCGCGATGCTCGAAGTGCTCGGCCAGCCCTATATCCGCACCGCCACTGCCAAGGGCGTGCCATGGGCCGCCGTGGTGCGCGGCCATGCGCTGCCGAACGCGGCGATCCCGACGGTCACCATTGTCGGCTTCATGGTCGGCGCGCTGATTGCCGGCGCGGTGGTGGTGGAAAGTGTGTTTTCCTGGCCGGGCGTTGGCCGCTTGCTGGTGGTCGCCGTCGCCAATCGCGATCTCGCGGTGGTGCAGTGCATCTTGCTGCTGGTGGCGGCAACGATGGTGTCGGCCAATTTCATTGTCGATCTGCTCTATGGCGTGCTTGACCCGCGTCTGCGCAGCGCGGCCAGTGCGGGGGCACATTAATGTCCGACATGGTTCTGCCGGCAGTGTCCCGCCCGACTTCCGCCCAACGCCGTCGGCGGGTGCCGATTGCGGTCGCCATCGCCATGACCTGGCTGGCGCTGGTGCTGATGGTTGCGATCTTTGCCGATTGGCTGCGCCCGTTTGGGATCACCGCGCTGGATCTTCGCGCCCGCCTGACGCCCCCGGTCGGGTTTGGCGGCAACTGGGCGCATGCGCTGGGCACCGATGAACTCGGCCGCGATGTGCTGTCGCGCCTCCTGGTGTCGATCCAGATGTCGCTGCGGATTGCCTTCGGTGCCACCATCATCGCTGCGGTTTTGGGCACCACGATGGGCTTTCTGGCCGCGCATTTCCGTGGCTGGGTCGAGCAGATCGTTCTGATGTTGATCGACTTCCAGGCTTCGATGCCATTTCTGATTTTGGCGTTGTCCGTGCTGGCGTTCTTCGGCAATTCATTGTTGCTGTTCACCTGCCTGCTTGGGTTTTATGGCTGGGAACGTTACGCCCGCATTGCGCGCGGACTGGCGATTGCCGCCAATGCCCAAGGCTACGCGGCGGCAATCCGGCAACTGGGCGCAAAGCCGATGCGGATCTATCTTGGCCATGTGCTGCCCAATATCGCATCGACGTTGATTGTCTCGGCAACTTTGTCATTCCCCGAAGTGGTTCTGCTGGAAAGCGGTCTGTCATTCCTTGGGCTTGGGGTGCAGCCGCCGATGACCAGCCTGGGCAATATGGTCGGCTACGGTCGCGAATATCTGACGCGGGCGCCGTGGATATTGCTGACACCGAGCACGGTGATCGTGCTGACCACGCTTGCGGTCAGCCTGCTGGGTGATTGGCTGCGCGATCGGCTGGACCCGACATTGGGCTAAGCGGTGCGGTTCCGTTTGGGGCTGGCTTACCGAACTGACAACCCGCTTCTAAGCACCGCGATCACCGCCGCCGCACCTTCGGCGGGGCTGCGGTCATTGATGACCCGCATGATTGTCACGCCGTCCGGCAAGGGCACTTCGCGTGCCAGCCTGGCGGCGATGTCGGCGGCAGTTTCCCGCCCACGTGCCGCGAGGCGGGCGGCGAGCACCTCGGGCGGCGCGGTGATTTCGAGCACGGTCACCGGGAATTTCGCTGCCGCCGCCAGGATCATCGCGCGGGAAATATTGGCCACCACGACATGCCCGGCGGCAAGATCTTCGGCGATGTCGGCGGGGATGCCGTAGCCTAGGCCATGGGCCTGCCAGGATAGCGCGTACTGGTCGCGTCGTGCGTCGAACTCGGCCGGGGTGATGGCGATATGATCTTCGCCACCCGCATTGGCCGGGCGGGTGATTTCCCGTCGCACGAAGCGCACGCGCGGTTCATCGGCGAGATCGGTGCGCACCAGATCGATCAGCGTGTCCTTGCCCGCACCAGACGGACCAACCACCAACACCAGCATACGAAGCTCCCGATTTGGCCCATGGCAGTTTGACCTTGGGCGTCATGCGATTAACCTGTGGCAAAAGCAACCATGGATACCCGCATCATGTTCACCACTCGGCCCGAAATCGCCGGCACCTTCGGCGTTGTTGCCACCACCCATTGGATCGCCAGCGCGGTCGGCATGTCGGTGCTGGAAAAAGGCGGCAACGCCTTTGATGCCGCCGTCGCCACCGCCTTTGTGCTCAACCTCGCCGAGCCGCATCTGAACGGTCCAGGCGGGGATGTGCCGATCATTCTGCATGATGCGCGCACCGGCACCCAGCACGTGATTTGCGGCCAGGGCGTGGCCCCGGATGCGGCAACGCCGGCGGCCTTCGCGGCGCTGGGTCTCGATCTGGTACCTGGCACCGGGCTGTTGCCCGCCGTGGTGCCCGGCGCATTCGATGCCTGGATGCGGATGCTGCGCGACTGGGGCACCTGGGAACTGCCGCAGGTTCTGGAATACGCCATCGGCTACGCGATCAATGGCATCCATATTGTGCCGCGTGTCGCCGCCGGCATTGCCGGCATGGCGCCGATGTTTCAGGAAGAATGGAAGACGTCCGCCGACGTCTGGCTGCCCGGCGGCAAGGTACCGGAAGTCGGCACGCTGTTCCGCCGCCCCGCGCTCGCCGCGACCTGGCAACGTTTGTGCCGCGATGCGGTGGGGCCGAGCCGTGAAGCCCGGATCGATGCCGCCCGCAACGCGTTTTATCGCGGCTGGGGTGCCGAGGCGATCGGGCGTTTCTATGCCGAAAACGAATTGCTCGACACATCAGGCCGCCGCCATCGTGGTTTGTTGACCGCCGACGACATGGCGCGTTGGGCCGCCCCGGTGGAAGATCCGCTGGCACATGACTATCACGGCTACACCGTGCTGAAATGTGGCCCATGGACCCAAGGCCCGGCGCTGCTGCAATCGCTGGCGATCCTGGAAGGTTTCGATATTGGCGCGATGGACCCGGTGGGCGCGGAGTTCGTGCATACCGTGACCGAGGCGATGAAGCTCGGCTGGGCGGATCGCGAGGCTTATTATGGCGATCCCGACCAGGCCGAAGTCCCGCTCGGCACACTGCTCTCGGCTGAATACAATGCCGAACGGCGTGGGCTGATCAGCGATCAGGCCTCGATGGAACTGCGCCCTGGCAACGTGCTGGGGTTCCAGCCGCAGGTCGATCACCATGCGGAAGACCGGCTGGCACTGCTGACCCGGGCGCCCGGCGTCGGCGAGCCGACCATGGCGCGGCTCGGGGCGACCGGCGGCGATACCTGCCATATCGACATCATTGATCGCTGGGGCAACATGGTCAGCGCCACGCCATCGGGTGGCTGGCTGCAATCGTCGCCGGTGATCCCGGAGCTCGGCTTTCCGCTCTCGACCCGCGGGCAGATGTTCTGGACCAAGCCGGGCCACGCCAACACCATTGCGCCGCGGAAGCGTCCGCGCAGCACGCTGTCGCCGAGCATGGCGCTGCGTGATGGCCAGGCCTGGCTATCCTTTGGCACGCCGGGCGGCGATCAGCAGGACCAATGGCAGCTGATCATGTTCCTGCGCCTGGTGCATCACCGGATGGGTATCCAGGAAGCCATCGACGCGCCGAGCTTCCACACCGAGCATTTCCCGTCCAGCTTCTGGCCGCGCGCGGCCCGGCCCGGGAAACTGGTAATCGAAGGGCGCTTCGATGCCGCGGTGCTCGCCGATCTGCTGGCACGCGGCCACAAGGCCGAGATGGGCGATTTGTGGACCGAGGGGCGGTTGTCGGGCGCCAAGATTGAGGCGGATGGGCAAATGTTCGCCGGGGCCAACCCGCGTGGCATGCAGGGCTACGCGATCGGGCGGTAAGTTGCGGCTATTTGGCGGCCGGGGCACCCGCCCCGTGCCCGCCGGCACCCCCGGAGCTTGAATTGCCGACGCCGGGGATGCGCCACGCTGGTCTCAACTTCACCGCGCGCTAGTTTCCCGCCTTGCCAGACGGGGCGCAAGCCATGTCGTCCCATGGGCACAATGTCACCGGCCAGATCGCCGCCCAGCGGGCTGCTTTGGTGCGAAACACCTCCTCGGTTACCAGGATGCAGTTCGGGCGGACGACGCCGGCGAACAGGTCCGCCAGCCCGAATGGGGCGCATATCTCGAACCGGCCGGCCACAACGCGTACCCCGATGGCGGTTGCCGTGGTTGGGTAGGTCGCTATCGCTGCCGCCGTCGATTGGTACGGTGCCAACGTCACGCCGAAACGGGCTTGATACCAGAGATGGACGCGCGCCTGGTTCTTCACGTCGAGCCAGACCGGCAGGTCAGCGAAATATGCGCGCAGCCGGTCTGCCTGGCGGGTTTCGGCCGCCGCGCTCAGGTCCGGATCAAAATAGACGATGTCGATATCAGCAATGCCCGTGGTTGGCGGCATCCCAAACCGATGGTTCCACACGGTCTGCGCCAGCGCGCCGGCGACAATCCAGCACTCTGGCAGCGCAAGGCTGTCGCACCGGTCGAGCAGGGCTGCCAGCCACGGATTGCCGCGCAGTACCGCTTCGAGGTCAGCCGATGTCATCAAGCGGCCAGATCGGCCGGCGGACGTTCTTGAAGCCGGCCTGCTTTAGGATCACCGCGCCCAGGCCGCCGCCATCGCAGGTGATCACCTCGCGCGCGATCGGCTCGAAGGCGGCGCGAAAATGATGCGCCGATTTCACCACGATGGTGGCTTTGCGGGTCGGGTCGACGCCAAGCGAGGTCAACTGGCCGAGATCGGTGGCCTGGGCGTTATTGGTGATAAGGCAGATTTCCACCCCACCGACCCGCAACAGTGCCGAGAGGCCATAGTCGCGCCACACCCCGCCGGCCATGGCACCGAAGGCGCGGAATTTGCCGTCGGTGAGGGCGACGATGTCGGCCTCGACCGCGAGCGGACCGCCACCGGCATCGACATCATGCTTGCCGCCAAGCGCGATTGTGCCACGGTTCCCGACGCCGATGGCCTGAGCGTCCAGCACCGCCTGCGGATCGAAGATCGGGTAGAACACCGCGTTCTGCAGGTCGGCGGCGATCATCGCGCGCAGCAGATGGGTGGCGTCGCCGTAATGGCCGCTGCCAGGGTTATCGGTGACCTCGGCGATCACCAGTGGCCGGTCCGGGCTTGCTTCACCGGACTTGGCATAAGCGACAGCATCGGCAATCGGGCGGTGCGTGACCGAGACGAACTCTCGCGTCGCCCAGGCATGGTCCATGAAGGCTTCGGCAATCGCCTGGCCGGCGGCATTATTGTCATCAGTGGTGACGGTAACGCTGGGGCCGATGTCGCGGATGTCAGCCGCGGTAAAGCCAGCGCAGATGCTGACGACGAGCGCCGCGCCCTCGGCTTCGAGCTTTTCGCCGCGATCGATCAGGTCGCGCATCGGTCCGGTCTGGGTGCGCCCGCCATCGAGGCCGCGCAGCATCGGCCGCTTGGCGATGACGGTGCGCGGGCGGATTTCACCGAGCATCGCCCGGTTGAGCAAATGCGCGCCCTGCCAGGCGCGTTCATAGTAATCGACATGGGGATAGGTGCGTACCGCTATAAGGGCGTTGGCGCTGTCGGCCATCAACTGGGTGATGTTGCCGTGCAGATCGAGGGTGACCACGATCGGCACATCCGGCCCGGCCGCCGCACGCAGACGGCGCAGCAACTCGCCTTCGCCGTCCTGGTAGGACTCCGTCACCATCGCGCCGTGCAAATGCAGCAGCATGCCATCGACATTGGCAGCGTCGGCCAGCAGCAGATCGGAGAAATGGTCAAAGGCAGCGTCGGTCACCAGCCCGGACGGGTTGGCATGGGCGAGGATCGGATGGATCAGGGTCCAGCCGAACCGGTCGGCGGCTTCAAACGTCGCACCCATGCTGGATTTGGTATCGCGCCGGGCCGCCGGGATTTCATTGGCGCCCAACAGAGCGCCGCGCTGGAAGGCAGCAAGGTCGGTGCGGACCTTGCTGAAGGTGTTGGTTTCGTGGGCAACCTCGCCGGTCAGCACGCGCTTGGCCATGTCACACTCCTGTGTCTGCTAGAGCGTGATCCGTTGAAGTTGAATCAGTGGACACGCTCTAGAATCTTGTTTTCACGATCATCTTTATCCGTCCAATCGAAGCCGATTGAACGAATGATGATCTAGGCTAGCCTGCCCCGCCATGCCGGTTTCCACCAGCCTTGCCTGGGCGGCACTGGTGCCCGCTTGCGTCAACCGGTAGCGCCCGGTGGCGATGCGTTCGAACCAGCCGTAATGATTGGCGGAGAGGTATTTCGTGGCGTCCGGGACCATGGTGCGCAAGACGCGGGAGCGGTCTTCGCCCCCTAGCATCGCCATCGCGCAATCAAGGGCGAATTGGCGATAGGCGGTCATTCGCGTCTTGTTGACGCTGCCGCCGATTTCCGGATCGCCGCGCCTGCGTTCGAATTCGCGCAGCAGCAAGGATCGCCGTCGGAGGTTGCGGCGTGGCTGGTAAGGCGCAGGGGCTGCCACGAGTTCAACGGTTGATGTGCGCGGGTGCACGGTCAGCAAGCCGATCCCCAAGAGGCGGCACAGCCGATGGGCGCGACGGTCCTGGTCCCGGCCCCGTCGGGTCAGGGGCACAGCAATCCAGACTTCGTCAGCGATGGCCAGGCGCTCGACCGCTTGCAGGATCAGATCGAAGGACAGCATCAGCTTGAGCTCGACAATCACCACAACCTCGCCGTCAGCCGCGACGGCGACGAGGTCACAGCCACGGATTTCGCCTTTCACGGTGAAGCCGTGGCGTTCGAGATAGGCTTTGACCGGGGCAGACAGGTCGGACTCGGCAGGTTTCATTCAGACAGGCTAAAACCGAAGGGCAAGCCTAGGAAGGCGCTCTTTGCGGGTGGGCGTTGCGCTGTCAGGGGGCGTTCGCCGTATATCGCATCGCGGAGCGACGGCCGAACGCTCTGGGACGGTAAACTCAGGATTGCCGGTGAGGGAACGCGTGGCCATATTGGGCGTATCGGTCGCTGAAAAGAGTGTCCGCTCAGCGCCGAACGGATGCCAGCGTGTTAGCTCTTGTTTGAAACCCCATGCGTCACAGCCCCAAGGCATCGAGGCGAATAATTTCGACAAGGTCGCCCGCATCGCGTGCTGGGGCATGCGGCCCGCGCAGCACCAGCGCATCGGCCTGCGCCATCACCCGGAGCATGGCGGAATCCTGGCGTTCAAACGGCGTGGCAATCAGCCCGCCATCCGCATCGGCTGAAAGTGTTGCGCGCAAATGATCGGCGCGATGGTCGTTGGCAGCCAGCTTGGCGCCGAGTTTTGCCTGCATGGTGGGCGGTGGGGCCGCGGGCTGGCCGAGCAGAACCGCAATCGCGGGCACCAGAAACAGGATGGCACACACCAGCGACGACACTGGATTGCCCGGCAGGCCGAGCATTGCCACCGGTCCCAACTGCCCGAACATCAGCGGCTTGCCGGGTCGCATGGCGATCTGCCAGAAATCGATCTGCAGGCCACGCGCCCCAAGCGCTTCCTGCACCAGATCATGCTCACCCACGCTGGCCCCGCCAGTGGTGACCAACATGTCCATGCCGTTGATCGCGTCCGCCACCGCCATCAAAGCCGCGCGATCATCGGCGACAACCGGCAGCACCACCGGATCGCCGCCGGCCGCCCGCACTAAGGCGGCTAATGCGTGGGAGTTGGAGCTGACGATGCCGCCAGTCGGGATCGGCTCGCCTGGCATGGCAATCTCGTCCCCGGTTGCCAGGATGGCGATGCGCGGCCGGCGATGAACGGTCAGCCACGGGTGGTTACCAGCGGCGGCGAGGCCGATATCGCGCGCGCCGAGCCGCCTGCCGGCGGGCAGCAGCACATCAGCTGCGGCAAAATCCTGGCCGGCGCGGCGAATATGGCGGCCTTTGGTGGCGGCTTCAGTGATGGTGACCCGTTCGCCCTCGCGGCGCGTGTCCTCCTGGATCACGATCGCGTCGGCGCCATCGGGCAGGATGCTGCCAGTGAACAGGCGCAGGGCCTCACCCTCGGCAATGATCCCCTCCCATGGATGGCCGGCAGGGGCACTGCCGACGACACGCAGCGTGGCCCCCAAGGGTGCGTCGGCGGCGCGGACTGCGTAGCCGTCCATCGCTGATACATCGCGTGGCGGCTGGGTCAGACGGGCATGGACCGGGGCCGCAAGGATGCGGTTCCAGGCATCTGCAAGCGGGACGATTTCGGATCCGGTCGGGCGGAGACTGGCGAGGATGCGGGTGCGGGCTTCGGATACCGAGATCATCTTTGGGTTCCATGTGAAAGCAAAGTGTTTAGACCATCATGCGCTCAATCGGCTGCGATTGGACGGATAAATATGATTGTGAAAACAAGACTCTAGAGCGTGTCTGCTGGTTCAACTTCAACGGATCACGCTCTCATTTGGTCCCAAAAAAGAAAACCTTCCTCACGCTTGCCTGAAATCCCCAGACTTTCCACCCGACTTCGCCACCACCCGCAAAGCCTCAATCCGCATCCCGCGATCAACCGCCTTGCACATGTCATAAACCGTAAGTGCCGCGACAGACGCGGCCGTCAGCGCCTCCATCTCCACCCCGGTACGCCCGGATGTCCGCACCGTCGCCGTGATTTCCACCCTGGTGTCACTCGCCGCGATCAGATCGACGGTCACCGCCGAAAGCGGCAGCGGATGGCACAGCGGGATCAGGTCGGCGGTGCGCTTGGCAGCCATGATGCCTGCAAGTTGGGCGACGGCGAAAACATCACCTTTCTTGGCCTGGCCGGCGACGATCATGGCAAGTGTTTCCGGTAGCATCACCACCTCGGCACGCGCGGTGGCCTCGCGATCAGTGACCGGCTTGCCACCAACATCGACCATGATGGCGTTGCCGGCGGCATCGAAATGGGTCAGTCCGCTCATGCCACGCCCAACAAGGCACGGGTGGCGCCGACCAGATCAGGCTGGCGCAGCAGGCTTTCGCCGACCAGAAAGCGTTGCACCCCGCAAGCCGCGAGGCGGGCGAGGTCGGCATGGGTTTTCAGCCCGCTTTCGCCGACCACTACACGATCGGCGGGAACCAGCGGCGCGAGTTGCTCGGTGGTGGCAATGTCAGTCACCAAGGTTTTGAGATTGCGATTATTTATCCCAATCAATCTGGTTTTGAGCCGCAGCGAACGATCGAGTTCGGCGGCATCGTGCGACTCGACCAGCACATCCATGCCGAGTCCCATTGCAATGGATTCGAGCTCGGCTGCCTGGGCGTCGGACAGCACCGCCATGATCAGCAGCACGCAATCGGCGCCCATCGCCCGGCTCTCGTGGATTTGCCAGGGGTCGAGCATGAAGTCCTTGCGCAGGGCCGGCAGAGTGCATCCAGCGCGGGCGGCGGCGAGATCGGCTTCGGTGCCTTGGAAATACGGCAGGTCGGTGAGCACCGACAGACAGGCAGCGCCGCCAGTCTGATAGGCGGCGGCCAGTTCACCGGCGTCGAAATTCGGCCTTATGGCGCCACCGGAGGGCGAGGCGCGCTTGATTTCGGCGATCAGGCCCATAACCCCCGATGCGATCTTGCGATCAAGGGCGGCGGCAAAACCGCGTGCCGACGGCAATCCGGCAATACGCTTGTCCAATGCCGCGATCGACAAGCCCGGCTTGCGGCGAGCCGTCTCCAGGGCAGTATCGGCGCAAATCCGCGCCAGCACATCGGGGATTTCGGTCATGCGGTGGCCTTGCGCAGTGCGTCTAGTGACGCCAAAGATGCGCCAGAGTCGATTGATTTAGCGGCAATTATTACGCCTTCGCGAAGGCTGCTGACTTTCCCTGCGACAATCAGCGCGCCGGCGGCGTTGAGCAACACGGTGTCACGATAGCCGCCCGTCGAACCTTCCAGCACGGCTTGCAAGGCGGCCGCATTATAGGCCGCATCGCCGCCCATAATGGTCGAAATCGGCGAGACCGGCAGTCCGGCGTCTTCCGGGTGGACCACGAATTCGCGGATTTCGCCATTGGCCAGGGCCGCGATTTGGTTGGGGCCGGCGACCGATAGCTCATCCAAGCCCTGGCCGTGGACGATCCAGGCAGCGGTGGTGCCGAGGCGCTGCAGGGTTTCGGCCATTGCCCGGTTCCAACTCGGGTCGAACACGCCGGTCAACTGCCGGGTTACCGAGGCAGGATTGGCGAGCGGGCCGAGCAGGTTGAAGATGGTGCGGGTGCCAAGCTCCACCCGCGGCCCAGCGGCGTGGCGCAAAGCGGCATGGTGGCGCGGGGCGAACATGAAGGCGCAACCTGCCGCTGCCATTATCGCCGGCAAGCGGTCGAGCGGCACATCGACATTGACACCGAGCGCGGTCAGCACATCGGCGGCCCCGGTTTTTGAGCTCAACGCGCGGTTGCCATGCTTGGCGACCACAACCCCGCAGCCTGCTATCACAAAGGTAACGGCGGTAGAAATATTGAGGCTGCCTGACGCATCGCCACCGGTGCCGACGACGTCAATGGCACCTTCAGGGGCGACCACCCTGGTCATCCGCGCCCGCATCGCGCGCACGGCCCCCGCGAGTTCGGCGACAGTTTCGCGCCGCACCCGCATTGCCATCACCAGCCCGGCGATCTGGGCCGGGGTGGCTTCGCCGGCCATGATGACGCCGAACGCGTCCTCGGCTTCGGCCTCGGTCAGGGTGTCGCCGGTGGCGACTTTGGCGAGCGCCGGACGCAGATTACCGCTCATGCCTCAAGCCGCCTTTGCCGGGGCGTTCTGACCGCGGGCGAGCGCCAGGAAATTTGCCAACATCTGATGTCCGTGCTCGCTGGCGATGCTTTCCGGGTGGAATTGAACGCCCCAGACCGGCATCGTGCGATGCGCGAGGCCCATGATCAGTCCATCCTCGGTTTCTGCTGTTATTTCAAGGCAATCCGGCAGGGTAGTGCGATCAACGATGAGGCTGTGGTAGCGGGTGACCGACACCGGATCGGGAACCCCGGCGAAAATTCCGGTACCGTGGTGGTGGATCGGGCGGACCTTGCCGTGCATCGGTTCCGGCGCGCGGATCACGTCTCCGCCAAAGGCCTGGCCGATTGCCTGGTGGCCGAGGCAGACGCCAAGGATCGGGATGCGGCCGGCGGCGGCGGCGATCAGATCGAGGCAGATGCCGGCTTCGGTCGGGGTGCAGGGTCCAGGGGACAGCACGATGGCTTCCGGCGCCATGGCGATGGCTTGCTCGACAGTGATGGTGTCATTGCGCCGGACATCGCAGCGCGCGCCGACGTCACCCAGGTAATGCACCAGGTTGAAGGTGAAACTGTCGTAATTGTCGATCAGCAAAATCATGCCGCTATCCTGCGTAGTCTGGGTTCCAGGGTCAATTCGCCGCGCTGAGCGTGCGCCGAACCGCGTCCTGCCAACCGGCATAGAGGGTTTCGCGCCGGCTTGCATCCATGGCCGGCACAAACCGGCGTTGCAGTGCCCAGTTTTTGCCAAATTCAGCTGGGGCGGGGCAGACCTCCTGGCCATATCCCGCGAGATAGGCAGCCCCCAAAGCGGTGGTTTCCAGCACCACGGGACGATCGACAGGTGCCGCCAGCATGTCGGTGAGGAACTGCATTGTCCAGTCGGAGGCCACCATGCCGCCATCGACCCGCAGCACAGGGGATGCGCTGCCGCCCCAATCGGCCTGCATCGCCGCGATCAGGTCGCGGGTCTGGTAGGCCACCGCTTCAAGGGCGGCGCGCGCCAACTCGGCTGGACCGGAATTGCGGGTGAGGCCAAATATCGCGCCGCGCGCCTCGGCATCCCAATGCGGTGCGCCAAGGCCGGTGAAGCCAGGCACCAGATAGACCGCCTGGGCAGGGTCGGCTGCCGCTGCCAGCGCGCCGGTATCGGATGCGTCCTTGATGATGCCCAACCCGTCGCGCAGCCATTGCACCGCAGCACCGGCGACGAAGATCGCGCCTTCGAGGGCGTACGTGCGCTGGCCTTGGAGTTGGCAGGCGATGGTGGTCAGCATGCGGTTGCGTGAGGCGACCGGGGTGCCGCCCGTGTTGAGCAGCAGGAAGCAGCCAGTGCCATAGGTCGATTTGACCATGCCCGGCGAAAAACATGCCTGCCCGATCATCGCCGCCTGCTGGTCGCCGGCGATACCCATGATCGGGATCGGGGCGCCGAGGATCGCGGCCTCGGTTGCCCCGAAAGATCCGGCACAGTCACGGATCTCAGGCAGGATGGCCGCCGGGATGTTGAACAGTTTCAGGAGGTCGGCGTCCCATTGTCCGGTTGCGATGTTGCACAGCATGGTGCGGCTGGCGTTGGTGGCGTCGGTTGCATGTATTTTACCCCCGGTCAGGCGCCAGACCAGCCAGGTATCGACGGTGCCAAAGGCGAGTTTGCCGGCATTGGCGTCCGCGCGGGCGCCGGGGATGTTGTCGAGCAGCCAGGCGATTTTGGTGGCGCTGAAATAGGGGTCCAGCAGCAGGCCGCTGCGTGCGGTGATCAGGGTTTCATGGCCGGCGGCCTTCAGACCGGCGCAGGCGGCTGCAGTACGGCGGTCCTGCCACACGATCGCCGGCGCAATCGCACGGCCAGTGTCACGCCGCCACATCAGGGTGGTTTCGCGTTGGTTGGTGATGCCGATCGCCGCGACCTGGTCCGGGTTGCTGCCAGCCTGCGCCAGGGCATCACGCAAGGTGGCCACGCTGTCGGCGAAGATATCTTCGGGGTCGTGTTCAACCCAGCCATTGGCCGGGAAATGCTGGGCAAGTTCGCGCCGTGCGGTGGCGACCGGGGCGAGATTGGGGGCGCGGAACGCGATTGTGCGGGTCGAGGTGGTGCCCTGATCCAGGGCGAGAATAAGGTCGCGGGGCATAAGATGGGTCCTCAATCGGGTATACCGTTCAGCCAGGGACAAAATAGCCGCGCAGCAGCCAGACAAGCGCCAAAACCGTGAACACGCCGCCGACCACGGATAGCAACACAGATGCAGAACTGCGCGCCGTGGTCGCATGCTGGGCCATGGCGCTCCTGGTGGCAAAATCAAACAACTGGCTTGCGGTGCGGAACTCGATCCCCGGGCGATGGTGGCGGTGAACAAGGTGGTGGAGATGGGCAGCCTGGTGCGCGGTCTGCGCGAGGCTGTGTAGGTACTGCGGTGCCCGCCTGGCGTCCTGGTGGGCCTGGGCAATATGAAGTGGCTTGTGATGGTAGAGCGCGAGCCAGGCTGCCCATTGCGTGTAGGGTATCTCCGCCCCCGCATCGATGGTGTCCGCAAGGTTATGGAAATGACTGTTGAAATCAGGATGCCGGTCGCGCAACCCATCAATCTGGCGAACCGATGGATGATCGCCGGTCATGTCGCCCACCAGATGCAACACGCTGTCGCAATCGGCGATGGTGCGGTCGAGCAGCGCCAGTGTATCGCCATCCTGCGCGACGAGGTCCTCGAGGAAGCTTACCTCGCAGTTACGCCGGGTGAGGGCCGTGCGCAGGCCCGCCTGATAGGGCTGGAATTCATCGCGTACGCATGCGACGTAGATTTTGTGCGACATGGCGGCTTGCCCTCCGACCGGGGCGAAAAAACATTGCTGTAGTGGGTGTGACCAGGCGTTCCGGGAGGATTTACCAGCCGACGATCATGCCTTGCGGGCGGCGACTTCGAGTGCGGCCAATCGACGACTTTCCCCCCACACCATCCACAAATAAAGCCCAAACACACCGATGAAAAGCGGCACGCTGAACACGTCGATCGGCGACAGCGGTCCCAACCCGAAATCCAGCTTCCAATTGCCGATCGCGAAGGCCGCAAGCGTGTAGGCGGCCAGTGCAATGCGGATTTCCGTTGGCCCAA
>CALQTN020000046.1 GCA_943333505.2 Asaia bogorensis
CAGGCGGCGAAGATCAGGGCCAGTGAAGTCAGATCGAAGCGCGATTGCGCGGGCCATGGGCGAGCCTCCAATGCTCGCCAGGTTGAATCACATCATCGCCGCGTCGGGGAATCCCCACCGTGAGTCAGAAGCCAAAGGCGTTGGTATGAATGGTTCGCTCGAACTGATTTTTACTGATTTTCCGTTCGCGCTACGCAAGTGGATCATGGTGGATGAGCAGCGTCAGGAGTATGTATTTTCTATATCGGAATTTATCCGCTTATCAAAATTGAGTGACGAATTGTTCAGGCTTGCTGAAGCGGTTTCCGACGCCCCGACATCCGGCATGCGTTAGGAGGCGTGACCAAACCGAAGCCTTGGGCGCGGACTTTGACCACATCCGGGGTGAACCGGATGCGTTTGGGGCGGCGCGAGAGGGTGAAGTTGAGGAATGGGGTGGGGTTCATCGGACTGGGATTTTGAGCGTGATCCGTTGAAGTTGAATCGGCAGACACGCTCTTGAGTTTTGTTTTCACGATCATCATCCGTGCCGTCGAAGCCGATTGAACGGATGATGATCTAATTTCTGGGGATGCGGCTGCGGGTCGCACTTGACGTAGTTGAAATATTTCAAATACTGTGCGAGGCCATGTGCGATTTTAGTTGACAAAAATCAAATTGATATCTGATTTATAAATCTATTTAATAATATAAACATAATTTAATATCAAGCATAAAGCTGCAATAAAAATAAAAACAGGTTCAATATACCTCCAATTTATTATTTCCATATATTCATTTGTTGAATTGATTGTTTTATTGAAAGTTAATTTATTATATAATGAGATAATTCCAATGAATTAATATATAAATACCATAGACATAAATATAGACATAGTAATAACAGATATTATATCAATAATATTTATTGGATTTTTATCGGATAATCTTGCCGTGGCTGTTGCAGCAAATGAAAATAGCATTGTAAATATGGGATATATAGTTATTGTTTTTTTAAATTTTTTTCCATTATGTACAATTATATTTCCATATATGTAGCTTTTTATAGTGACGTTCGCCATGCTAAACCCTCTCAAAAAAGAGGGTCGGACTCTGGAGTCCAACCCTCCGTTCGCTCTTGCTCGTTCTCGACGGAACTCACCCTTTAAGGGCCACCACCCGCGCAACGGTCCCCAGCAGAGGCATCGCCGGCGGACGCCGCCGCGCCCATTGCGGCCGCAGCGAGGCCCATGACGGCTGCGACCGCACCGTATACGGCGGCAGCCGCAACGAGTTCAGGCAATGCGGCCACTGTTAATGCGGCTGCGCCTATTGCAGCGACTGCCGCGCCAGCAGCCATCCCCACCGACGCAGCCGTCATCCCAGACACCTCCCCGCCATCGCGCCCACCCTGCTCGCAGGCATCAGCACCGCCGCCGTGGCCGCCGCTGCCACCGCCGTCGGCCCCTCCTGAAACATAGGCGATTTCGTCGAATGTAATTTCCCTCAGCATATTCATTTTTTCCTTCGTCGTCTTCTTGCCATCCCCCAAACGGGTCCGGTCAAGCTCTTTCACGCCATCAGCCGCTGGCTGAGACGCTATCCAGTGCGGGCACTTCGCCCTGTGCCTGTAATGCCCCGCCGGCCATCCGCAGCACCCGGTCGGCGATTTCGGCCATGGCGGGGTTGTGGGCGACGATGATGCGGGTCATCGACAGCCCGGCCAGCATGGCGCGGATGTCGGCTTCGCGTTCGGGGTCGATATGGGCGGTGCCTTCGTCGAGGATCAGCACGCGCGGGTTTCGGTAAAGGGCGCGGGCGAGCAGGATGCGCTGCTTCTGGCCGCTTGACAGGCTGGTGCCCATGTCGCCGACCAGGGAATTGAACTGCATCGGGAAGCGCATCACTTCGGCCTCGATCTGCGCGGCACGGGCGGCGTCGCGGACCCTGGGCATATCGATGCGTTCATCGAACAGGGCGATGTTGTCGGCGATGGTGCCGGCGACCAGGGCGTCTTCCTGCATCAGCACGCCGAGTTGCGGGCGCAGCACGTCGAGGCCGAGTGCGGCAATTGGCAGGCCATCGAACAGGATTTCGCCCTCTGTCGGTTCCAATAGCCCGGTGATCAGTTTCAGCAGGGTGGATTTGCCGCCGCCGGATGCGCCGAAAATCACCACGCATTCGCCGGCGGTTATTTCGAGGTTGAGTTTGGCGACGATGTCTTTCTCGCGCGGGGCGTAGCGGAAGGCGATGTTGCGCAGTTCGATGTTGCCCTGGATTTCGTAGCCATGGTTGGATTGTGATCTTCCATGCGCCTCGCGCGGGGCGAGGGCGATGTCAGCGACGCGGGTGAGTTGCACGTCGAGCAGCCAGAACGCGATGAGCTGATCGAGTAGCGCCGTCATCCGCGATAGGAACTGGCCTTTATAGGCCATGAAGGCGGTGAGCATGCCGACTGTCATGCTGCCATCGATGGCTTGCGAGGCAGCGAGGTAGACGATCAGCACGTCGGTTGAAGAACTCACCAGGCCGGCGATGGTGGTGAACCAGATGTTGACGGTGCCGAGCTTGATGGATGCGTTGAGTTTGTCGGCGTAGAGATTCTGCCAGGCGCCTTCGCGCGATGCCTCGCCGGAATTGGTTTTGATGGTCTGGATGGCGCGCAGGGTTTCGAGGAAGCGGGTTTGTTCGCGGGCGTCGGCGACGATGGAATCGGCGGAGTAGCGCCGTGAGATCGATCGGGTGGCAAAACGCAAGATGGCGTAGAAGGCGAACATGCCGAAAATGATGGCTGACAGCATCGGGCTGTAGCTGATCATCAGGATGGCGGTGAAGACTGACAGGCTGCCATCGAGCACCACGGAAATGCCGCCACCGACGATGAGCTGCTTGACCGGTTCGAGCGCGTGGAAGCGTTGCAGCAGATCGCCGACCTGACGCTTTTGGAAGTATGACAGCGGCAGGCGGATCAGATGGTGGAACAGGCGGGCTTCCATGGCGAAGGACAGCATGTTGCCAAGATACTGGAAGACGAAGCTGCGGAAAGCGGAGGCCGCAGCGTTGAACAAATACAGCATCGCGAAGGCGGCGGCGAGGCCGCGCAGCAGATCGCGGTCACCCTTCAGGATGGCTTCATCGACCACCAACTGCATGTAGAACGGGGACAGGATGACGAAGACTTCGAGCAGCACCGACAGCGCGAAGCCTTGGGCGAGGGCTTTCACCACATCCGGGGTGAAGCGGATCAAATTGAACAGATCGAGCGGGGTGCGTTCGCGGCGGCGGGTGAAGCCGGTGCCGGGGGAGAGTTCGAGGACCACGCCGGTGAAGCTTTTATCGAGGTCGCGGAGGGGGATTTTTCGTTCGCCTAGGGCGGGGTCGAGGATGATGGCGTGGCTACTGGTGACGCGGACCAGCACGACGAAATGTTTGAATTCCCAATGCAGGATGGCGGGCAGGCGGATCTGGCCGAAATCCTCTGGATCGCAGCGCAGGGCGCGGGTGGTGAGGTCGAGGGCTGCTGCGGTGGCGATAAGGTCTTCTAACGTGGCGCCCTTTATGGAAACCGGGAAGCGGCGGCGCAGGCTGGTCATGTCGGTATCGAAGCCGTGCCAGGCGGCGACCATGGCGAGGCAGGCTAGGCCGCACTCGGCGGCTTCCGTTTGGCGGATGAGTTTGGGGCGGCGGGAGAGAGTGAAGTTGAGGAGGGCGCGGATGGCAAGAAATGATTCCTTTTAAAGTTACCTTGTTGCGTTTGGATGACCGTTGTTATTTACTTAAAAGGTTATTCATAATAATAACTTAGGATAAGTTGTAAATATATCAAATATCGCCGCCAAAACAAGCGGTGCTGATAGCCCCTCCGAGCGCGCCCAAGGCCATCATGGCGGTCTCGCGCAGCGCCATGACGATCAAGCAGTCCTTCTTAAAATCCAGATTTATTGCGTTAAATATATAACCCCAAGCGCCACCGCATTGTGGGTGGCGTGCGTTATTGATATGCTTACGAAAGCTTTGGTTGCGCTAAAAAATCTTAGGCATAAAATATATTGATAACTAAAAATAAAAAACCCTACGAAACCTGTTATGAACACATAATGTGCATATCCAAATATAATAGAGATAGATAATATAAAAAAAGATATTGATATTTTAATAAAAAACCAGTTAATTTGAAATATAAAACAAGAATAATATTTTCAAATAATGGCGATAATACAATTGTAAATACATTAGAAATTTCTCTTCTTCTGTCTCGCGGCCGGAGTTCGGTCGGATCAAAAATTGAAAAGTAAATTAATCCAATAATAAGCAATGTTAAATAACTACAAATACCTATTAAAATAGATTTTTTATATAAATGTTGAGATATATTTATTTTGTTTGATATGTAATTATGAATTTTGTTGATAATAATTCCCATTTATTGGTATTCCTTTTTTCAAGATATTTAAAACAACTATAACGTGGTTTAGTCGATCCTGATGATAGGATCGACTAAACTTCAACGTATGGCGAAAGCGGTCAATTCAAGCTATGTCTATTGCGGTTAACCAGGGCCTTCGCCACCACCGGGGCCACCGGGGCCACCGGGGCCACCGGGGCCACCGGGGCCACCGGGGCCCTCGGGCTCAGGCAAATTATTACGATAAGCATCCGCCTTGGCATCTTCCTCAAATTGCTTCATCATTGCCGCTGCAATTTCCTCATCTGTCATCTCACGGCCCCAGCGAGCCATTTCAGCCTTAAAGGCCGCCCTGATTACATCCCACGTTTGGTTTGCGATCTCCATTATGGTAGCGTCTCTAGCCCCTCTCGCAAGAAATCCACCAAGACCAGCGTACATATTACTGCTGTCGAAGCCTTGGTTGTCGTCGGGGTCGCGATCGTAGGGCCCTTCGAATTCCCCCCCTGCCACGAAGGCAATCTCACCATGAGTTAATTCCCTCAACATTTTAGGTCTTCCTTTTTCTCGCCTTGCCATCCCCCCAACGGGTCCGGTCAAGCTCTTTTGCGCCGGCCACAACGCGGGGGCCGGTTGACGCAATTTCTTCCGCTCAGCGCCGGGCGCGGGGCGTTGTGGCAGCGCCGCATGGCAGGGGCGGAACGCTGCAGGAGGCTCGCGACCCCGGGGATATGGGGGCGAGAAACACCTTCCAGTGCCGCCAATCCCTGATCGTGCCTCATCCCAGCACCCGCCCGCTGGCCGCACGCAGCGGGTCGAGCAGCAAATCGAGGAAGGTGCGGTCTTCGAGCAGGATATCGGCTTGTAGCGCCATGCCGGATTGCAGCGGCAGGCGTTTGCCGTAGGCGAACATGGCGGTGTCGCGGAGCGCCACGACGATGCGGTAGACTGGGTCCTGGACCTTCACCGATGCCGTTAGTGGTTATAATTAGACGGATGAATCCGACGGATATGGCGGATTTCCGCACATTGGGAGAACCAACGCGGGCACCAAGCGTTAGATTCGATCCACTAGATCGTGGGAATTGGTATAAATCACTAAAATTGTTTAGGTTTTCCTCCATACGCGAAAAAATACTACCCCCAGAGTCGTTCCAACTCCAATAACGAGGCTCCTCTTGTATGTTGCCCAATCTACGAGAAATTGCGAAAAATACACCAATGCCACACAAGTGACGATAAAGATCGTCAATGCTGCGGGTGACGGTAACTTTATCATCCTTTTTCCATTTCCTTCGGTTGCGGTATGGAGAATTCTCCATGCCGCGTTGGCATTGCGAGACCGAATTTAGCAACCACCGCCCCACCCGCAGACTAATTCGTTCGGGGTGCCGACATCAGTGTAATTATTCAGTGCATTCGAGAAGGCAAGCCCGGCATTGTATCCAGCGGTTCCGGCAGAGGCCCCACCAGCAATAGCTCCCGGCGGTCCGCCTATTAGTTCGCCGAACATTGCACCCAGCATGCCTCCGATCCCCGCTCCGATCGCACCGAACATTTCTTTTGCAAAATCAGTAACAAAGTCGCCGTTTCCAGCACTGGTATCACCGCCGCCGCCACCACCGTCGCCGCCACCACCGTCGCCACCGCCACCGCCGCCGTCGGCCCCGCCTGAGACAAATGCAATTTCGTCGAACGTAATTTACCTCAACATTTTAGGTCTTCCTTTTTCTCGCCTTGCCATCCCCCCAACGGGTCGGGTCAAGTTCTTTTGCGCCGGTCACAACGCGGGAGGCCGGTTGACGCAATTTCTTCCGCTCAGCGCCGGGCGCGGGGCGTTGTGGCAGCGCCGCATGGCAGGGGCGGAACGCTTCAGGAGGCGCGCGACCCCGGGGATATGGGGGCGAGAAACACCCTCCGGTGCCGCCAATCCCTGATCGTGCCTCATCCCAGTACCCGCCCGCTCGCGGCCCTGAGCGGGTCGAGCAGCAAATCGAGGAAGGTGCGGTCTTCGAGCAGGATATCGGCTTGCAGCGCCATGCCGGATTGCAGCGGCAGGCGTTTGCCGTAGGCGAACATGGCGGTGTCGCGGAGCGCCACGACGATGCGGTAGACGGGTTCCTGGACCTTCACCGATGCTGTCACTTCATCGGGCCGCAGCACGGTGGTCGAAACGCCGGTGACGGTGCCGAAGCCCGGCCCAAAGCGGGTATAGGGAAAGGCATCGAATAGCAGCCGTACCGTCTGGCCTTCGGCAACGAAGCCTGCGGCGCGCGATGGCACGTAAAGTTCGCCGAGCAGCACCCCGCCTTCGGGGATGATCGCCATCAGCGGCTTGGCGGCATCGACTGGGGTGCCGATCTGGACTTGCAAGGCGGTAATGACCCCGGCGGAGCGCGCTACCAAGGCGAAGCCGTTCTGGGCGGTGGCGTCGGCATTGCGGTGTTCGAGTTCGGCGATGGCGCGCAAAATCTCGCTGCGGGTCTGGTCGGTATCCGGGGCGAGGCGGGCCAATTGCAACGCCAGATCGGTGCGCTGGCTTTCGAGGGCGAAAATCTGCGAATTAAGCTCGATATCGGTCTGTTCGAGCGCCAGCATCGCCTGCTGGCGCTGGCGGCGTTGCTCGATACTATAGGCACCCGATGCGGCGAGGGTTTCGGCGGCGGCGAGGCTGTCTTTGGCGATCCGCACCGCGGCGCGCTTGCTGGCGCGGTCGTGGGCGAGTGCGCCCAACTGCAAGCCGATGCCGGCCATGCGTTCGCGTAGCGATCCGGCTTGCAAGGGTTCGGACAGGTTCACCGCCGCGAGGCGCTGTTCCAGCATGGCGCGCTGGCGGGCGACGGCTGACAGGACACGGGCATCATACACCCCGCCCTCGGCGAATAATTGCTCAGTAGTGACGAAGGCGAGCAGATCGCCCTTGGCGACGGCCTGGCCTTCGCGGACATGGATGGCGGTCACAATCCCGGCGCGCGGCGCGGTGATGCGGATTTCGCCGGTGGAAAAGCGTAGGATACCGATGGCAGCTTCCTTGCGCGGGAAGCTGGCGGTGGCGAGGAAACCCAGGGTCAGCGCCGCAACCGCCAGGAAAAACCCGCACAGCGCCCACCAAGACCACGGCATCAGCCCGATCGGGGCGCCGAACTGGAAATCGGTCGCCGCAGTGATCGCCTGGTCGCGGAACAGCGCTTGCGCCATGCCGGAAGCCCTCCCCCAAAACTGTGTTGAAGGCATACTGGGGGGGGGGGATTATGTGAAGATCTTGTGTCGTTAATTAGGTGTTAATATCGCTAATAGGCATTAATTAACGAGTATTTTATAAATAATTTGCGCGTAGTCGCACAAAATTCCTCCGCGGCCGGGTAGGTGGGCTTGATGGAGGACGCCACGCTGCCGACCCCGGCCTTGGTCCGCACGCTCGGGACGGGCTGAAAGTGTTTGACATATCGAGAAGTTAATAATAATAACTCATAGTGTTGAATTTTTCGAGCATCCTCTCTGATCTGCAGGCCGCGATAGCGGTGCGGGCGGCGTGTGACCGGCGCTTGACCGTGCTGCTGGTGGCGGTGTGGGGGCGGATTGCGCGGATGCGGGGGCGGCTGGAACGGCTGGTGGCGCTGTGGCGGGCCGGGCAGTTGCCGGCAACCCGTGCATCCCGTGCCGGGCAGACGCGCAAAATCACCGAACGGAAGCCCGGGTTTCCCAGCACGGCAGGTTGGCTGTTGGGGCCGGTGCAGGCGGCCGGGGCGTATGGCTCGCAATTGCAGCATCTATTATCGAGTTCGGAATGCGCGGCGTTTCTGGCGGCGGTGCCGCAGGCGGGCCGGATTCTGCGGCCGCTGCTGCGGATGCTGGTGGTGGGGGCAAAGCCGGTGAAATTGCGCGCGGTGGCGCCGGTTTGGGGCGCGGCGACGGCGAACACGGAGGCGGTGGCGCGGCCGGCGCTGTCGGGGTTGGTGCTGGGGCCGGGCGGTCGATTTTTGTATGTTTAGGCGGTGGGGAAAAACTGCGTCTTAAATGTTACGATATCGTAATCAAAAATGGCTTATATCGTTGAATTCGCTTGAAATGTGATTGGGGGCCAGCGGCCCCGCCCGGGACCCCTCCCGGAGGGTTGCGGGGACGCTGCGGTGGGGGAGACTCCGCGTCGTGGTTTGACAGGGCTGGCGGCCGGCTCTTATGGTCATACGCAGTTTTGTGCGGGTGCGAAGTCCGGTGTCCCCACCGGCATTTTGCGCCCGCATCGCCATGAAACGCGCAACTCAAACAACGGTAGCCAGTCCATGAAGATCCTAGTCCCCGTCAAGCGGGTGGTCGATTACAACGTCAAGGTTCGGGTCAAGTCTGACGGCACCGGGGTGGAAACCGCCGGGGTGAAAATGTCGATGAACCCGTTCGACGAAATCGGCATCGAGGAAGCGGTTCGTCTCAAGGAAAAGGGCTTGGCGACCGAGATCGTCGCGGTGTCGATGGGGGTGGCCGCGTGCGCCGAAACCATCCGCACCGCGCTCGCCATGGGCGCCGATCGCGGGATTCTGGTTGAAACCGATGTCGATTTGCAGCCGCTTGCGGTCGCCAAGCTGATGAAGGCGCTGGTCGATAAGGAACAGCCGGGCCTGGTTATTCTCGGCAAGCAGGCGATCGATGACGATATGTCGGCAACCGGGCAGATGCTCGGGGCGCTGCTGGGCTGGGCGCAAGGCACGTTCGCCAGCAAGGTCACCATCGATGGCGACAAGATGGAAGTGATCCGGGAAGTTGATGGCGGGCTTGAAACCGTGTCGCTCAACCTGCCGGCGATCATCACCACCGATTTGCGGTTGAATGAGCCGCGTTATGCGTCGCTGCCGAACATCATGAAGGCGCGCAAGAAGCCGATCGATACTGTGAAACCGGAAGACCTCGGGGTGGATGTGACCCCGCGTCTGGTGGTGGTGAGCGTTGCTGAGCCGCCGAAGCGGCAGGCCGGCGTGAAAGTTGGCTCGGTTGCCGAGCTGGTGGCGAAGCTGCGGACCGAAGCGAAGGTGATTTAAGATGAGCGTTCTCGTATTGCTTGACCATGAAGCCGGCATCATCAAGCAGCCCTCGCGCTCGGCGATTGCGGCGGCGACCGCGCTTGGTGACGTCCATGTTCTGATCGCGGGCCAGGGCGTGCAGGCTGCGGCCGATGCGGCGGCCAAGCTGCCGGGTGTGGCGAAGGTGCTGCTGGCGGATGCGGCAGATTACGCCCATGCGATGGCGGAGCCGATGACGGCGCTGCTGGTTTCGCTCGCGCCCGGCTATTCGCATCTGCTGGCGGCGACGACGGCTGTTGGCAAGAACATCATGCCGCGCGTGGCAGCGTTGCTTGACAGCCAGCCGATCAGCGACATTTCTGGGGTGGTTGATGCCGACACCTTCGTGCGGCCGATTTATGCCGGCAACGCGATGGCGACGGTGAAATCGTCGGACGCCAAGAAGGTGATCACGGTCCGCGCTGCGAGCTTTGATCCGGTTGCGGCCGAGGGTGGCAACGCCCCGATCGAGGCGATTGCGGCTGTGGCATCGCCCGAGGTGTCCCGCTTTATTTCGGCCGAGCTGTCGAAAAGTGAACGCCCCGAACTGACCGCGGCAAGGGTGGTGATCTCCGGCGGACGTGGCATGCAGAACGGCGATAATTTTGCCCTGCTTGACCCGATCGCTGATGCCCTTGGGGCGGCGGTTGGCGCAAGCCGTGCCGCGGTTGATGCGGGCTTTGTGCCGAATGATTATCAGGTTGGGCAGACCGGCAAGATTGTTGCGCCTGATCTTTATATCGCGGTTGGAATTTCTGGGGCGATCCAGCATCTGGCTGGCATGAAGGACAGCAAGGTTATCGTCGCAATCAACAAGGACGAAGAAGCGCCGATTTTCTCGGTGGCCGATTACGGCCTGGTGGCAGATTTGTTCGTCGCCCTGCCAGAATTTGCCGCTGAATTGAAAAAAGCCTGATGAACGTCACGGCAGGTGCAGGCCACGCGGACGAATTGCTCGGGTCACCAGTGATTGCCAAGGTTGGCATCATTGGCGCCGGGCAAATGGGCAATGGCATCAGCCATGTCTGCGCATTGGCCGGCCTGCCAGTGGTGTTGCTTGACGTGAAAGCCGATGCGCTGGCGCGGGCGATGGCGACCATGGACCGTAACCTGGAACGCCAGGTTGCCCGGACCGTGATTTCGGCTGAGGACAAGGCTGCGGCGCTCGCCCGGATCACCACCAGCACCGATTATGCGGCTTTCGGTGATTGCGACATGGTGATCGAAGCGGCGACTGAAAAAGAGGAGGTCAAGCGCCTGATTTATAAGGCGCTGACCCCGCATTTACGGCCGTCTTGCATTGTGGCCTCGAACACATCGTCAATCTCGATTACCCGGCTCGGTGCGAGCACCGACCGGCCCGAGAAGTTTATCGGCATGCATTTCATGAACCCGGTGCCGGTGATGAAGCTGGTCGAGGTGATCCGCGGCATTGCGACCGATGAGCCGACGTTCCAGGCGGTTCAGGTGTTGGCGCGTCGGTTGAACAAGACCAGCACGGTATCCGAGGATTTCCCCGCGTTCATTGTCAATCGCGTGCTGGTGCCGATGATTAATGAGGCGGTTTACGCGCTGTATGAAGGCGTGGGCTCGGTTGTCGGCATCGATACCGCGATGAAGCTGGGTGCGAACCACCCGATGGGGCCGCTGGAACTTGGCGATTTCATCGGGCTGGATACGTGTTTGTCGATCATGCAGGTGTTGCATGAAGGGTTGGCGGACAGCAAATACCGACCCTGCCCGTTACTGGTGAAATATGTCGAGGCTGGTTGGCTCGGGCGCAAAACTGGACGTGGATTTTACGACTATTCCCAAACGCCGCCACGCCCTACGCGGTAGCTGTGGTTTAGGTGACGCGGGCGGCGGCTTGCTCGGCAAGCATCCGGCTGCGAGAGATCGTTGGCTGGACGGTTTCTACAACTGTCTTGGCTTGGCGTTGAACGAAATCGCGCAGCACTGATAGCAAGGTGATATAAACATAATATGTTTCAAGATAGACCAGACTGAGCAGCGCGCCGGAAACTGAATACGCAATAAGACCGAGACGCATCCAGGTCGCGAGGTCGCTGGCCCAGGTAAGCTCCGGTCGCCCTTTTGCCATGCGGTTGATCGCCCGTATGTTGGCGTATGCCGTTGCGAGCAGGCCGAGGAACAGCGCAAGGCCGATGAAACCGGTGTCGCCTAGTGCCTGGAAATAAATGCTATGCGCTTTTAGCGGGCCGCCTAGGGTTCCCGTGTCGATGAAGAAGCTGAATGAGTTGAAGCGTGAGCGGTATGCGTCGTGCACGCGCGGATCGATGCTTACGCCGAAGCCGCCACCGGTCAGTGGACGATCGACGGCGATCACGGTGTTCATTTTCCATGCCGCCACCCGGGCCATGAACGAGCTGTCTTGCTCGGCCGTGTTGATGGTCCCCATTCGTGTACGCCATTCATCTGTGGTCAACGACAATCCAGCCGCCCCGATTACCAAAACTGCCAGCAGCATTGGGATCTTGTTTTTTGACTGCAGGATAAGTGCGAGTGCGATTGTGGCCAACCCTGCCGCCGCGCCGCGTGAGCCCGATCCGACGACGGCTGCAACGTTAATACCGACAGCCAGCCGGGTCGTTATTCGCACGATTTTCTCTTTGGAGTATACTGAAAGATACCAAAGCAACGGCGCCAACATCATCAAGGTGACGGCAAAGGAATTATTGTCGCCAAAATTCGCAGGAGGCGAGATCTTGTGCCCACCCGCCGTCGCTATGTATCGCAGCCCGTCCAAGGTGCCGTGAATGCCGAGGCCGAGGCAGATAGCCAGGATGATGCCATGGATTCCGAGACGCGTCGAAATCAGCGACACCAACACGACTGCAAGGATAAATATCTTGCCAACCCGCTCATAAATTTCATCATTGCGGGCTTCAGCGCTGATTGCAAAAAAATATGAGATCGATAGTTGAATAAAAAATAAAATTAGTAAAATCACATGTGTGTCGAAGTAAGGCCTTCGTTTGATTTTGTCGAAAAGAAGTGCAATTAGCGTTGAAATGGCAGCGAATTTATTGAACGAAATATCTCGCGCAAAACTATAGACGTATGCGTTGGGTGAGACCAGCGCGACCCAAATCCACAGCATGACCCCGGTTGCCGCGCGTTTGAATACAGCCGGCAACATTGCAACAAAGAGCACTATGAACGCTAGATCGCGCATCGGCTGATAGTTCTGTTAGCGCTGCAACTGGCGCTTAGCGGCTAAATCGGTCCGTAATGGGAGTCTGTCGCTTTTCGAATTTGAGTTTTTGGTTGGAAGTGTTTCGTAGTACGCGAACAAGCCACTGGTCGGCTCTCCAGGTTTGCGGGTTCCCATCTTGACCAGCCAATAGCAGGCCAGGACCATGATCCCAACATCCACGAAATAGAAGATCGCCTCCATTCATCGCGCTCCCTTTGCGGTCCTAGCCAAATTGCGGTGCCGCACCGCGTCCGACCATCGCCAGTAGCTCCCGCCGAGTGTCGGCGTTATCACGAAACGCACCAAGCATCTTGCTGGTGACCATCCCAACCCCCGGCATGTGCACGCCACGCGTGGTCATGCACTGATGCTGAGCCTCGATGATAACCGCCACGCCAAGTGGCTGTAGCACATCGTTGATCGTGTTGGCGATCTGGGCGGTCATTTTCTCCTGAATTTGAAGGCGCTTGCCGTATGCTTCAACGACACGTGCCAGTTTGCTGATCCCTACCACCCGGTTTCGGGGCAGATACGCGACGTGGGCGACCCCGATAATCGGCACCAGGTGATGCTCACAATAGCTTTCAACCCTGATGTCGCGCAGCAGAACAATTTCGTCGTATCCATCGGTTTCTTCGAATGTGCGTTCCAGCAGCGCCACCGGGTCGATCGCATATCCGGCGAAGAATTCCTCATAAGATCGTACAACGCGTTCCGGCGTTCCCGCCAGGCCCTCGCGCGTTGGCGTATCACCAGCCCAACGCAGCAGAACGCGCACCGCGTCTTCTGCTTCTGCTCGGGTTGGTCTTTGCGCGGTGCGCGGTGCGTTGGTCGGGATCGCATCGGGTGTGGCATAAATGGGCAAAACGGCGTCCTTAAAGTTAGGTCGCGTAGCAGAATGGGTTTACCCTGCAGCGAGAGCGCCCAGCGCCTGATCGGTGATATCGTCGTAATTCGTCCGGGCGCAAGATGTCACCATCCGGCGATGCCCATTTCGGTTCCCCTTCGCCCGGCCATCAGCCGAGGCGGCGGATATCGACGATGCGACCGGGGAGCGGTTAGGCGCTACTTTGTTTGACGCGAGCCAAATATTGGTGAAAACATCATCAGGACTGAATTGGTGCATCCTCCAATCCTTGGTCTCCGGCGATCTCAGCTCAACATACGCCGCATCAATGCGAGCGATATGAAGGAATTGCGTTATCCCAAGGAGTAGTGGGATTGATAATTAGGGAACAATCCCAAAGTGCAAAATCGTTGCTCGCGCCCACTCTCTCACGCGGTGGAATGCGCTTATTATCAGGAGTTTCTGGGGGTGGACTCATCATACGAAAGGGGTCCCCTTCGCCATTTGCACCCACCACGCCATACTAGCCGTTCACTGGTGCGGTCGAGAAGACTCGAACTTCCACAGGGTTTCCCCCACAAGCACCTCAAGCTTGCGCGTCTACCATTTCGCCACGACCGCATCGTGAAGGTGGCGGGATATAGCGGATGAACTCACAGGTATCAATGGACGAAGTTGCCCCTCTCCACTCGGCCCCGGAATGGCAGACCGCCGCCGGCCTCACACCCTACCCCGAAGCCATCGCCGCCATGCAGGCGCGGGTCGCGATGATCCACACCGGTACTGCGGTCGAGCAGGTCTGGCTCGTCGAGCATCCACCCCTCTATACGGCGGGCACGTCCGCCAATCCGGCCGATCTCACCGCGCCGGACCGCTTCCCGACCTATGCTGCAGGACGGGGTGGGCAATGGACCTATCATGGGCCCGGGCAGCGCACGGGATACGTGATGCTTAACCTCAACCATGCGCATGGCCGCGTGCCGGCACGGGACGTGCGGTGCTATGTCAACGGCTTGGAAGACTGGATGATCCGGACCCTTGGGCGCTTCGGGGTCACTGGGGAGCGGCGGCAGGGGAGGGTCGGCATCTGGGTAGTGACCGGAGCGGGCGAGGCGAAGATTGGCGCCATCGGGGTACGGGTGACGCGCTGGGTGAGTTGGCACGGCATCGCGCTCAACGTGCATCCGGACCTTAGCCATTTTGGTGGCATCGTGCCGTGCGGGATCAGCGAACACGGCGTCACCAGCCTGGCCGCACTCGGGGTGACGGCGACGATGGCAGATGTTGATGCCGAATTGAAATCTTGCTGGGACGACGTGTTTACCTGAACCACGCCGCCAGGACCGTTCCCGGCGCCAACACAGCAAATGCCCAAAGCGGCGCAGACAGCCAGTTTGCGATCTGGAAACGCGGTTGCGGCATTTCGAACACCCCGCAAAGCAAAGGCACCGTCGCCCGCAACGGTGAGAAAAAACGGCAGAGCACCACGCTCATCGCGCCCCAGCGGCGGAAAAACCGTTCGCCACGCATCACCATCTCGGGGTAGCGCGACATCGGCCATGCGCTCCAGGCGCGGCCCTTCACCCGGTCGCCGATCCAGTAGGACGCCCAGTCACCCAAACCGGCGCCGACCGACATCGCCCCCCAGATGGGCCAGAAATCGAGCCCGCTTGCGCCCACCAGGCCGCCAAGTGCGACGACAAACCATGTCGGGACAACGAGCGACACAAACGCCAGCGACTTGAAGAAAGTGAACGCCAGAAAGATCGCCGGCGCCCACGCGGCGTTGGCTTGGACGAAGCCGATCAGCGCGTCGACATAAGTGCTCACGCGCGGGCCAGTGTCAGGAATTGCTCGGCCACCGCCACATCGGCCGCCACCCGCAAACGCCCGGCATGGGCATCGGCATCACGGCCCCAAAGTTCCTCCTGGAAAATGTCGTCGAGCACCGACACCGCGTGTGCCTCCGCACCCGAAATTGCGCCACCAGCGACCGCAAGCCCGAGCACGAGGCTGCCCAGTGCCGGCACCAGTACCCCGAGGCCTGCGAGACCAATTGTGTCATGCGCCGCAACCGCCTCGGCGAGCGCAGCAAGAGCGGAGATGTCTTGCGGTATGTGAATGATCCCGGCCGTCGCCACCAACCTGGCGCCATGGGCGCGATGTGCCCAGTCGAGCCACGGTTGCCATTCCGCGTGCTGGCGTTCCACCAGGCGCTGCGGACGCTCTGCGCGGTAGCACAAGAGGTCGCTCTCGCCATACCTGGCAAGTTCCAGCGCGATGGCCTCCCGCGCCGGTGCGACCCGTTCCTGCGCGGTGCCGGCCAATCGGGTCAATGCCATTGATTGCAGATTGAAATCCCCGCCCTTGGCACCGCCCGCCGCCTGCCATTCGGCGGCGATGGCCTCGGCAAGTGGCCGACTTGGTACTGCCAGGGCGGCGCCGCCCGGAATGCGCACCGGCTTCCCGTCGAGACGGATGTGCCATCCGCCGGTATCGGCGACAATTTCGGCTATATCCCAAAAGCGCTTCATCCATTGTTTCCTGGTTTAGGCGTTGGCATTGGCTCAAGTTTGATCGGCGGCGATCGTGGCAAGGCCCCCGGTGCGCCGAAGCGGGCCAGCGTGAGCGCATCTGGACAGGCATCGCCACCGCGTTGGGCCGCGGTTACCCCGGCATCAAACAGTGTTGCCGGCAACCGGCGGTTGTCGATCAGCATGCGTGCATCCATGAAGCGGCCGGCGAGCAACATTGGGATCGCCAGGCCTTGGCCGAGCAACCGCAATTGCGGGCGAATACGGATGTCGATCTGCTCGGGTTCGTTTTGCATGCCGCCTTCGGCCTGGATCAGCAGTCGGTTGGTGTCGAGCACCACCGTTTGCACCGCAAGCTTACCACGATCGGCCTGCACGGCCGCAGCAAAGCAACGCATATGCGACGCCCCGGTCGCGGATTGCATCAGGCTAAGCGGCCATCTGGCGAGTCGAAGGGCACCAAAGATATATTGGTTGAACATCGTGGTATCCAACTCGCCATCCACCAGCGCGAGGCCGAGCCGCCCACTCAGGCTGCTGGCAATCCCATGTGGGTCGCGGCCTGCGGCAGTGATGTCGAGGTTAAGCGCAACGGTGCCGACAATGTCCTCCGCACGTTGCATGGCGAGCAGGATCGGCTTGATCGCCAGGCTGGGCGCACGGACGCTGAGCCGTATCGGGGCGGCCGGGGCGCCGGTATCAAAGTCGAAGCTGGCCTCGACCACGCCGCCACCGGGGGGGGTCGCGGTCAGGCGATCCAAGTTCAGCTTGCCTGCGACCAAGGCCAGATGGCCATCAACCTGGCTGACCGGCAATCCGCCAATTCGGGCGGCGGCAAGCTTGAAACTGAGATCCAGATCACCGAGGCCAAGCACGCCGAGCGCGTAAGGTGCTTGGGGAAACATTTGCGGCCCGCGCCGCATTCCAGGTGGGGTGGGCGGCGGCAATGGTGGTGCGGAACCAAGTGGGACATGGGCGAAGCTTTGCGTGAGCACATCGAAATCAAAGCGCTGGCTCTCCAGTTCTGCCTGCAGTCTCGGGCGAATGCCGTATTGCACCGACGCCGTGCCCGCGACATCACCTGCCGGAAGTTTCAATACCAGATCGCGTAGCGCAACCCCGACCCCGAGGCCGCCAGGAAGCTCCCCAATCCGCGCCGCAACCCTGGCCTCGGTCCAGGCCGGCAGTCGGATCTGGAACAGACGCTCGAGCTTGGAGACATCACGTAAGGTTGCCGCGACCGTCAGATCGAGCCCTGCGCCCTGCGCTGGGTTGGCAAGCGTGCCATTGGCGGAAATCTCCGAACCGCCGAGTTCGGCACTCAGGTCGATTGGAAACCCGACCGTGTCGCGCCCGGCGATCGCCGGTACCAGACCGAGGCTTGCCGCCGCCTGTAATAAACCAGCCGGGGTTCCCAGCACCAGGGCAGCTTTCAGCGCGCTGCCGCTCAGCACTCCGGTGGTTTCGACCCGCAAGGCCTGGTCCATTCCCCCGGCGCGAATTTCAAGCTTGTCGAGCCGGCTGCCGGGCAATAGCGGCGCCAGATCGGACGCGCCCACAGTGAATGACAGGGCTGAGATGTCGGGCACTCCGCCGCCGCGGTCGGACAAGCGCAGCGACAGCGCTAACTTGCGCAGTCCGGGCAGGTTGTCGGGCAGATAAACCCGGAAATTGCGCGCTTCGAGGAGAAACCCATCAATCTGTAAATTATACCCCGCCAGTTCCAGCGGCCGCGCGATGCCGCCCTGGATGATCAGGCTCGCACCGCGGGTTTGGGTCTTGATGCTGACCGGCCACGGCGATGCAGGGTCGGGCGCAAGCAGTCGCGCGGGTGACCCGAATTCCCCGTTAACCGTGATCCTTTCGCGACCGACCAAGAGTTCGGAGGAGAGCATGATGCCGCCATCATCGTTCACACTGGCGACCATACGTTTGAAATTGACCACGATGCCGGTGCCGGTTTTGGCATCCCGCCACGTCACCCGGCCATCACGGATCTGGACGGACTCTAACCTGCCAAGTGCGGCGGGTATCTGGGCGGGCGATATCGGACCGAACGCCGCAGCACCAGCCGGCACATCCATCCCGGTTTCGATCTGGATGTCGGGCCCATCAAGGATCAATCGGCTCAACCGGGGCGTCCCCCATATCAGCCCGCCGAGTGAAAGCTCGGCTTCCGCCTGCCCGATCTGCCCGACGAACCCTCCCCTACCAGGCGCTGCCGCCATCACGATCGGACCGAGTATGAGGCTGGGGCTGAAACTGCCAACCAAACGGATCTTGCCGCGAATTTCAACCTCGCGCCCGGTCGCCTGCCGGATCATCGCAATAATCGTCGGCCGGTAGGCATCGGCGTCGAAACTGCGCAGGAACAGCCACAGGCTGGCAGGCGGGGTCAGCAGCACCGCCACAACCAGCGCCACGTACCACCATAAATGGCGCGGCGCCTCAACATAGCCGTATCCCGGCACATAGATCAGGTGCATGGCACGCTTCGGCGGCGGATCGTCGGGCTGGTATTCAATCTGCTCCAACCGCGCCGGCCCCTAGATGATCATCCGTTCAATCGGCTTCGATTGGACGGATGATGATGATCGTGAAAACAAGTCCCTAGAGCGCGTCTGCTGATTCAACTTCATTGGATCACGCTCTAGCGGAACGGCGCGATCGCGGCCGGCGCGCTAAAGCCGAGCGTACGGAACGTGGCGGCGATATGCGGCGGCAGATCGGCCTCAACCGTCAGTTTGCCACCAGCCGGGTGCGGGAAGCTGATGCGACGTGCATGCAGGTGCAACTGCTCGCCCAGGCCATCGACCAGCGCCGTGTTGCCGCCGCCCTCATGCCCGGTGCGCTCCCGACCATAGGGCAGATCGCCCAGGATCGGGCACTCAATGGCGGCACACGACACGCGGAGCTGATGGGTGCGCCCAGTCAACGGCTTCAGTTCGAGCCAGGCGAGCTTACGGGCGGCATGGTCGATCGTGTGATAATCGGTGATCGCATGGGCGGTGTCCTTGTCATAGGCACCCGCCACCGCCGCGCGCTCGCCCCGGAAGCCATCGGTGCGCACCAGATCGAACTCCATCCGCCCATCCACCGGGATCGGCCGGCCGACCACCACCGCCCAATAGGTTTTCTCCACCGTCCGGCCCCGGAACGCCGCCGCCATCTTGGCCGCAACCCCCGGCGTGCGGGCGACCACCAAAATCCCGGAGGTATCGCGATCGAGCCGGTGCACCAGCCGCGGCCGGTCCTGCCCAGGCTCCCGCAGGCCATCCAACATCATGTCGATATGCTTGGTAATGCCTGGCCCACCCTGGGTCGCGAGGCCTGGTGGCTTGTCCAGCACAATGACCTGATCATCGCGCCACAACACCATGCGCTCGATATCCTTGCGCAGCATCGGGTCGAAAACCGGTTCAGCCCTGGCGGCCGGCGCGTTGATCCGGGTCGGCACCGGCGGCACCCGGACTTCCTGCCCAGGCGCAAGCCGGGCGGCAGCTTCGACCCGCTTGCCATCAACGCGGATCTGTCCGGTCCGGCACCAGCGTTGGATGACGCCCTGCGTCAGATCGGGGAAATGGCGGCGCAACCAGCGGTCGAGGCGGATATCGGCCTCATCTGCAGTCACGGAATTATTGGTAACGGTCATGGGTCAGGTTCCTATCGGGCCCGCTTCTGCCGCAAATCCGCCCAATAAGCGAGCCGTTTGCCGATTTCCCGCTCGAACCCACGCTCCGGCGGCTGATAAAAATCATGCCGCGCCATCCCGTCGGGAAAATAATTCTGCCCGGAGAACGCGTCTTCCGTGCCATGGTCGTAAGCATAACCGCTGCCGTACCCGAGGTTTTTCATCAACTTGGTCGGCGCGTTGAGGATATGGGCCGGCGGCATCAGGCTGCCCGTACCCTTCGCCGCGCCCTGGGCTGCCCCGAACGCCTTATAAACCGCATTCGATTTCGGCGCCGTCGCCAGATAGACCACGCATTGCGCGATCGCCAATTCGCCTTCCGGCGTGCCCAGCCGTTCAAAAGCCTGCCACGCCGACAATGCCACCCCCAGCGCCTGCGGATCGGCGAGGCCAATATCCTCCGACGCCAACCTGGTCAGCCGCCGCGCCAGAAAGCGCGGGTCCTCCCCCCCAGCCAACATCCGCGCCAGCCAGTAAAGCGCGGCATCCGGGTCCGAACCCCGAATGGATTTATGCAGCGCCGAGATCAGGTTGTAGTGTTCCTCCCGATCCTTGTCATAAAGCGCCGCCCGCCGGGCAAGAATGTCCGACAGGCCCGCGGCGTCGAGATCGGCATCCTCGGCCGGCACCGCAAATAATTGTTCGGCCATGTTGAGCAGATAGCGCCCATCGCCATCGGCCATCGCCCGCAGATTTTCCCGGGCCTCGGGCACCAGCGGCAGCCGGCGATTGCACTCGGTCTCGGCGCGCTGCAACAGAAGTTCGAGCCCGGCATCATCAAGCCGCCGTAACACCAGCACCTGGCAGCGCGACAGCAACGCCCCGTTCAGCGCGAAAGACGGATTTTCCGTCGTCGCGCCAACCAGCGTCACGGTGCCGGTTTCCACCACCGGCAAAAACCCGTCCTGCTGGGCGCGGTTGAAGCGGTGGATCTCATCGACAAACAGCAGCGTCGCCTGTCCGATGGCGCGGCGTTTGGTGGCGTCCTCAAAGCATTTCTTCAGATCGGCGACCCCGGAGAAAACCGCCGAAATCTGGGTGAAATGCAAATTCGCCCGCTCCGCCAGCAGCCGCGCAATCGTGGTCTTGCCGACCCCGGGCGGGCCCCACAAAATCAACGAGGCGAGCGATCCGCGCGCCAGCATCCGGGTCAGACTGCCGGTCGGGCCAACCAGATGGTCCTGGCCGACCACCTGCCCAAGCTCTGCCGGGCGCAGCCGGTCCGCGAGCGGGGCGGTGGGAGGTATGTGAAGCGGAAGCGCGATGGACATGGCCACAACAATAGCAGTTATTATCGCCGTTGGCGCGGGCTACCCGAGGATACATGGCATCTGACACAACCGCCGAGATTGCGACCTGTTGCGCCGCAAGCCACCGTAAACCGCGCTGTCAATCGGCAAATGAAGAAATAGCCTGGCATTTAATAACGTTATCGTAACAAATAAAGCACGCCAATCCTCATCCCGCCGAACCCCAGTTTTTCCCCGGTGGCGCAAACCACGCCCCTTTCGGCAATTCCGGCAAGCCTTTGCGCGGCCAGACCGTCTCCACCGATGCCCGCCCCGGTCGCGCCTTAACGGCGGCAATTTTTCCGACCGGACTGGCAGGTGTCGCCGGTCGCGCATCGACCGTCAACATCCGCAACACCGGCCGCAGCACCCGGCCCGCGCGCGGCACCGCCGCGACAAACGCCGCGAACCCTGGTTCCGCCAGCAAATGCTGCAACTGCGACCCGTAAGCGCGCGTCTCCCAAACCTGAATGGCCAGCCACCCCAAACCGCCGGGAAGCCTCGGCCGCGCGATCGCCCGCGCCACTCCCTTGCGCCGCCCAGCCTGACGCGGCGCCAGCAGTTTGCCCGCAAGCCACAGCCCATAAAGCCGTTCCAACCGGCCCGCCGCCCGCGCCAATCGGCCCCAAACCAGCACCAGCACCGCAGTCATCGCCCGGTCACGCGCCGCCCGGGCCGCAATCGCGGCGCGCAGGTCGGTGAGGATGGCGGTGAGTTTATTCATGTCACAATTAACAACATTGATTCGTGCGCCGCGTCAAGATTTTCGGGCCTGCGCCTGCGCTCTATGCGCGGCCACCAGCAGCAGCCCTGTTGCCGCGCTTGGGCTACCAACGCGCGAACATAATCGCCACCGCAACCGCCATCACCCCGGTTGACAGCCACCCCATCGCCCAGAGCGCGCGCGGCAGCACGAAATTGCCCATCACCCTGGGCGCCATCGCCATCACCATCATCACCGCCATCAGCGGCACCGCCACCACGCCGTTGAGCACCGCCGACCAGAACAGCGCCTTGATCGGGTCGATGCCGACGAAGTTGAACCCGATGCCGACCAGGGTTGAGACAACGATGGTGGCGTAAAAAGCCTGCGCATCCTTGGGCAGCCGGCCAAGCCCGATCGGCCAGCCCAGCGCCTCGCCCAGCGCATAGGCGCAGGACCCGGCCAGCACCGGCACTGCGAGCAAGCCAATGCCAATGATGCCGATCGCGAACAGGGCAAACGTGGCAACTCCGGCGATCGGGCGCAGCGCCTCGGCGGCCTGGGCGGAGGTCTGGATGTCGGTGATCCCGTTGGCGTGCAGCGTGGCGGCGGTCGCCACGATAATCGCCAGGCTGATCAGGTTGGAGTAGCCCATGCCGACATAGGTATCGAGCCTGATGCGGAAAATCGCCGCAGGGGCCTGCCGGGGGGCGCTGATCAAGGTCTTGGCCCGCGGATCGGCGCGCATGTCCTCAACCTCGCTCGAGCTTTGCCAGAAGAAGCAATAGGGCGTGATTGTGGTGCCGAGCACGGCGACGACGGTGGTGACATACTCGGTCGTGAGGCTGAAATTCGGCACGAATGTGTTGTAGGCAACAATCCCCCACGGCACATCAACCACCAGTACCACCGCGACGTAGGTGAACAGCGTGGCGCAGGTCCATTTCAGCACCTGGACGTAGCTGGCATAGGTCGAAAACACCTCCAGCACCGCGCACCCGACCGCGAAACCGACCACGTAAAGCCAGGATGGTCCGCCCACCAGCAGCCGCAGCGCGTCGGCCATGGCGCCAAGATCGGCGCCAAGATTGATAATATTGGCAACCAGCAGCAGCGAGACGATAAAATAGAGCAATGGTCGTGGATAGTGGTCACGGATATTGCCCGCAATGCCAGTGCCCGAAACCCGGCCGATGCGGGCGCTGACTTCCTGGATCGCGGCCATCAACGGGTAGCAGAACAGCATCACCCAACACATCGCGAAGCCGAAGGCGGCACCGGCCTGGGAATAGGTGGCAATTCCAGACGGGTCGTCATCCGAGGCACCGGTGATCAGTCCGGGCCCGAGCATCGCCCACACGCCCTTGCGGCGCTGGGATGTCGGATGGCGGACGGCGTGCACGCGGGCGGCAAGCCCTGGGCGTGGCGTGCTGGTTGAACTGGGTTGGGTCACGGTGGATCCTTGCGGCGCTTGCCAAGCTATAGGGGCATCGCGTGGGGCTGTGCTAGGCCCGGAAACTACCGATACGATATGATATGCTAGATCATCATTCGTTCAATCGATTTCGATTGGACGGATAAAGATGATCGTTACAACTAGACTCTAGAGCGTGTCTGCTGATTCAACTTCATCGGATCACACCCTAGGTTTTTCGGTTCTTTTTGTCCGCAAAAAAGAACGCCTTACCTCAAGCGAACGCCGCCTTGCCCAATTCGGCATCCGGGCTGACCGCGTTCGCCGGGCGCGCCGGTCGGTTTTGCCGCAACGTCGCCGCCCCGTCTGCCACCGCACGATAGGTCGCAGCCGTCAGCGCCTTGCGCGATGCGAAGCCTTCCGGGTTCATCGGCGTATGCAGCAGCATCGTCGCCCCCATATCGGTCATCTGCAGCAACGGCCAGGCATGGCTGGCGAGGTCCATGTCGCCATACCACGCGAACACCAACCGGTTGGATCGGCCAACAGGCAGCCCGGCAAGCCGGTCGAACACCAGCGACACCGGCTGCACCAAAGGCGGGCGATTGGTCGCGCCAGTCGGCGCCTCGGCCAGCGACAGGAAAGCGGAGCGGAACGGCATCACCCGGGAGCCGTCGGATGACGTGCCCTCAGGGAACAGGATTAGGCTGTCACCATCATGCATCCGCTCCCGCATCGCATCGCGTTCCCCGGCGGTGCGGGTGCGCTGGCGCGAGGTGAAGGCGGTGCGGCCAAGCCGCGCAATCCAGCCGATCAGCGGCCAGGTGCCAACTTCCGATTTGGCGATGAAACACGCATCGAGCTGCGCGCCGAGCACCAGCACGTCGAGCCAGGATGTGTGGTTGCAGACATAAACCACCGGGCGGCCATCGGCGGTGCGCTGCGCCGGCGCGCCGATGGTGCGAACCTTGAGGCCGATCAGCCAGCACAGGCTCCCCCAGTAGAAACGCGGAAACGCCCGCTTGGCGGCACCCAGCCCGGTGCGGCCCGGCAGCAACAACAAAGCCGACTGGATAACCATCGCAATCACGGTCCAGATTGCCACCAGCAGCAGGCGGCGCACCGCGCGGATGGCGCCCGAGACGCGGCGGCGCGGCGGCATCGGCGCCAGCACGTCCATCGGCACATGGGTCCGGGGCAGGCGCAGCTTTGGGCGGTGCGGGGCGTGCTTCATCGCCAACCATTACGCCACCGACCCGCGCCGAACAATGACGGGACGATGACCGTTGCTTGAACCTATCGTGGCAGCCATCGCAACAGGCGGAGTGGCGGCGCGGGCGCGGGCTTGGCAGGGTGCGCCGAAATCGATCCCCTGGGGCCAATCATGTCAAAACCGCAAAGCCTGACCGCCGAGGCCTGGCTGCTGCTGCTGGCCCTGTCACTGCCCTGGGGCGCGACGTTTCTGTTGTTTCGTATCTTGGCGCACGACCTGCCACCGTTCACCATCGTGCTGACCCGCACCGCGATCGCGGTACCCGTACTCTATGCGGTGGTGCGGCTGCGCGGCGGACGGATGGATATCCCTTGGCGCGCCTTCATGGTGATGGGCCTGCTCAACAACGTGATCCCGTTCGTGCTGTTCGCCTGGGCCGCCGGCCATCTGCCAAGCGGGCTTGCCGCCATCTTGAACGCTGCCACCCCGGTGATGACCGTTCTGGTGCTGGCCGGCTTCGGGATGGAACGGCTCACCGGGCTACGTTTGACCGGTGTTGGCCTCGCCTTCGCCGGCGTCGCGGTGCTGATCGGTCCGGATGCGTGGCGCGCCAGCCCCGATCTGCTCGCCGAACTCGCCTGCCTGCTGGCGACGGTTTCGTATGCGTTCTCCGCGTTGTGGAGCCGGCGCTTGCAGGGCATCGACCCGTTCAAGGCGGCGTGCGGGCAATTGGCGTGCTCGACGCTGATCCTGTTGCCACTGGCGGCGCTGTTCGATCAGCCATGGAACCTGCCGATGCCAGGGCTAAACACCTGGATCGCGCTGCTGGTGTTGGCGCTGGTCTGCACCGCGCTGGCGTACGTCATTTTCTTCCGGATCATTGCGGTGGCCGGTGGCGGGAATGTGATGCTGGTCACGTTCCTGATCCCGGTGACCGCGATGGCGATGGCGGCGGTGTTTCTGCACGAGCCGATCACCTGGGCGGCGCTCGCCGGGATGGGGCTGATCGCGGCGGGGCTGGCGGCGATTGATGGGCGGATCGTGCAGAAACTGCGAGTGCAATTCCAGTCGTAACCGGTGGCGGTATTCCAGGAAATAAGCCTGGCAGCCGCAACCTCACATCGTCGACATCACCGCCGGCGCCAGCGCCGCCACCTTGGCGAACGCATTCCCGGTGTTACGGAACCGCATCTCCCCCGCATCGGCCAGCATTTCATGCCGTGACGCGCAGGTTACTGCCACGACCTGCCGCGCGCTGGGATACGCAAGGAACTGCCGCGTCTCCGCCTCCAGCCGCAACCGGTCGCGCAGTTCGCTCCATTCGGCGCGATCAGTGTCCTCGATGAACATCGCCAGTATCCCCGGCCGCGTGCCCGACAGCCGCGCCGGCGCCAGCACGCCAAGCCGATGGCGCATCGCCACCGCGATTTCGTTTTCCCGCCCAGCGCGCGCCGCCAGCACGAACACGCCTTGCCCGGCAGCGGTCACCGCCAGATGCGCCTCATTGCCGAACTCGCGTCGCACCCCGGCAAGCAACCCGGCCTCATCGGCCTGGGCTGCGGCCAGCATCAGCGGGTCGAGCCGCAAGACCGCGGCCGCGTCATGGTCCTGACGGGTGGTGCCCGACAGCATCACCTTGATCCGCGCATGCAGGCTCGCCAGGCTTTCCGGCTCACGCTTCAACCCTTGCGGCAGGGTCATCTTCAACAAATACCGGCCGGGATGGGCCTCGAGCCAGGTTTGCAGATCCGGATCGATCCGGTCGACCAATTGCACCCAGGCGCCGCGATGCACGTCGCGACCATCTTCGGCCGACATGGTGTCGCAGGCGATTTCGGCCTCAACGCCCTCGCGGGTGATCAGCAAATCGAAGGGTGCGGCATCGGCGAAGCCAGCAAAGCGCACCGCGAAGCCACGCTCCCGCTGCATCGCGGCAGTGCGGATTAAGTGGAACAGCGGCACCAGAGTGCTCTCATCGGCAAGAGCGGCGCGGATTTCAGCCAGCAACCTGGCACGGCCATCCGGCGCCAGACTGGCCGCCAACGCTGTTGTCGCCTGCGCGAGCCGGATGATCGCCGTCTCCGATGGGGCCAAAGCCCGGTCGCCGGCCCGGGTCAGGCGGTCGATCGTCAGTTCCAGCAAGTGCCGCTGCAGCGCCGCGCGCCCGGCCCGGCCGCCCGCACCGCACATAGCCGCCACTTCGACCATTCGCCGGCGCCAGCGCGCAGGACCGGCCAGCTTGATAAAACGCGCGGCGTCTGATGGTGCGGTCACTGCCAGCCTCATGGATCGGAACAAGCTCTTAGATCGCACAAAATCCCGCCATGCGCCATAGAGGACAACAGCAGTCCGGATAAGTCCGCACGCCCCGACTTGTGACAATTCGCGGGCTGCGCTAAGTCCCGACGCTCACGGGCGCGCATGCGGGCGTGGTGAAATTGGTAGACACGCCAGATTTAGGTTCTGGTGGCGCAAGTCGTGGGGGTTCAAGTCCCTCCGCCCGCACCACTCGCCCCTGAGTTGATGGTGCGATGAACGAGGATTCTTCTTAAGATGTTGGTGACTGAGACGCTCTCCGAGGGCTTGAAACGCGCGTTCAACGTGGTGGTTCCTGCAGCCGACATAGCCCAGCGGCGCGCCAAGCGCTTCGCCGAGCTGGTCAAGACCGTGAACCTGCCTGGGTTCCGCCCTGGCAAGGTCCCGATGTCGGTCGTCAAGACCCGCTTCGGCGCCGGCGTCACCGGTGAAGTGCTGGAAGAAAGCGTCAACAGCGCGACCTCCGAATTGCTCGAAAGCCGTGGCTTGCGCTCGGCGATCCAGCCCAAGGTCGAGCTGGTGAAATCCGAGGAGGACGGGGATCTCGAATTCACCGTCGAACTGGAATTGCTGCCAACCATCACCATGCCGGATTTCGCGACCATCGAGCTGACCCGCATGACCGCGGCGCCGTCGGATGAGGCGCTGACCAAGGCGCTCGAAGGCCTCGCCCAACGCCAGCGCGAGCTGACGGCGGTTGAAGAAGCCCGCCCGGCCGCTAAGGGCGAATTCCTGATGGTTGATTTCCTCGGCAAGGTCGACGGCGTGCCGTTCGATGGTGGCGATGGCAAGGATGTGGACATCGAAGTTGGCGGCGACGGGTTCATCCCCGGCTTCACCGATCAGCTTGAAGGCATGTCAGCCGGCGAATTCAAGATCATCGATGTGCAGTTCCCGGCCGAGTACGGTGCAGCCGCGCTCGCTGGCAAGGCCGCAACCTTCGACATCACCGCCAAGACTTTGAAAATCCAGACGCTGCCGACGTTGGACGACAGCTTCGCCGAAAAACTCGGGTTTGGTGCCCTGGATGAGGTGAAAGACCTCATCGGCAAGCAGATGCAGCGCGAATACGACCAGCTGTCACGCTTGAAGATCAAGCGCCAGTTGCTCGATGCGTTGACCAAGGTCGCCGAATTCGACGTCCCGCCGACCCTGCTGGAAGGCGAATTTGCCCAGATTTGGCAGCGCGTCGAAGCCGACCGCAAGGAAGGCAAGCTCGACGCTGATGACGCCGGCAAGGACGACGACACACTGCGCGCCGAATACATGGCGATCGCCAATCGCCGTGTGAAGCTTGGCTTGCTGCTCGCCGAAATCGGCCGGGTGAACGGCATTCTGGTGACCGAAGACGAACTCGCCCGCGCCATGCGCGCCGAGGCCGGGCGTTACCAGGGCCAGGAACAGATGGTGATGGATTTCTTCCGCAAGAATCCGCAAGCCGCTGACAACCTGCGCGGTCCGATCTTCGAGGAGAAAGTGGTCGATTTCGTGCTCGAACTCGCCAAAGTCACCGACCAGGTCGTCACCCCGGAAGAACTCGCCAAGGAACCCGAGCCCGAAATCGCTGGCTAACCTCAGCAACGGACTCGTAACCCTGTTCGTGCATCCTATCTGAAATGCACGCCCATTGTTCGAAGGATAAGCCGAAAGATGCGAGACCGGGATCCGCTAGAGATCTACGCCAATAATTTGGTACCGATGGTGGTCGAACAGACCGCCCGCGGTGAACGTTCCTATGACATCTATTCCCGCCTCCTCAAGGAACGAATCATCTTCCTGACGGGCCAGGTTTATGATGGCGTGGCGTCGCTGATCTGCGCGCAGCTTCTGTTTCTGGAAAGCGAGAACCCCAACAAGGACATCTCGTTCTACATCAACAGCCCCGGCGGCGTGGTTTCGGCCGCTTTGGCAATGTATGACACGATGCAGTATATCCGCAGCCCGGTCAGCACGGTGTGCATCGGCATGGCGGCTTCGGCCGGCAGCTTGCTGCTGACAGCGGGCGCCAAGGGCAAGCGCTATGCGCTGCCCAACGCGCGCATCATGGTGCATCAGCCTTCAGGCGGCGCGCAGGGCCAGGCGACCGATATCGACATCCAGGCCAAGGAAATCCTCTACACCCGCCGCCTGCTCAACAACATCTACGTGCATCATACCGGCCAACCGGTTGAGGCAATTGAACGCAAGCTCGAGCGCGACACGTATATGTCGGCGAGCGAGGCGCGGGAATTTGGCTTGATTGATGAGGTTGTGGATCGCCGCCCGGAGACTCCGGAAGGCGAGGTTAAGGCCTAAGGACGGTTTCTTTTGTTTGAAAACAAAGGATAAAAAACTTCCTCACTTCGTTGCGACAAGGCGCGGGGCTGCGACGAGTGTGCCCGGCAACCAAGTGAGAGAAAGTTTTTTTGGTCCGTAAAAATAACGGACCAGCCTTCCGTCTTTCTGAGCTTTTACCGTTTATTCCCAGCCCTTGTCCCCACAAGCGCTGGGGGCCTAGAGTGATCGATCGATTCCCGGCGATCCGGGGCAGGAGTGCTTATGAGCAAGTCAGGCGACTCAAAGAACACGCTTTATTGCTCGTTCTGCGGCAAGTCGCAGCACGAGGTGCGCAAGCTGATTGCGGGCCCGACCGTATTCATCTGCGATGAATGCGTCGAACTTTGCATGGATATCATCCGCGAGGAACACAAGACCCATCTTGTGAAGTCCCGCGACGGCGTGCCGACACCGAAGGAAATCTGCAAGGTTCTTGATGACTATGTCATCGGCCAGCAGCACGCCAAAAAGGTGCTCTCGGTGGCGGTCCATAACCACTACAAGCGCCTCGCCCATGGCGGCAAATCCAGCGATGTCGAAATCGCCAAGTCGAACATCCTGCTGCTCGGGCCAACCGGGTCCGGCAAGACGCTGCTGGCGCAGACCTTGGCGCGCATCATCGATGTGCCGTTCACCATGGCCGATGCAACCACGCTGACCGAGGCCGGATATGTCGGCGAAGATGTCGAGAACATCATCCTGAAGCTGCTGCAAGCCGCCGATTATAACGTCGAACGCGCCCAGCGCGGCATCGTCTATATCGACGAAGTCGACAAGATCAGCCGCAAATCGGACAACCCGTCGATCACCCGCGATGTCAGTGGGGAAGGCGTGCAGCAGGCCTTGCTGAAAATCATGGAAGGCACGGTTGCCTCGGTGCCGCCGCAAGGCGGGCGCAAACATCCGCAGCAGGAATTCCTCCAGGTCGATACCACCAACATCCTGTTTATCTGTGGCGGCGCATTCTCGGGCCTCGACAAGATCATTTCGGCGCGCGGCAAGGGCGGCGGTATCGGCTTTGGCGCCGAGGTCCGCAATCCGGAAGAACGTCAGATTGGCGCGGTGCTGCGGGAGGTTGAACCCGAAGATCTTCTGCGCTTCGGCCTGATCCCGGAATTCATCGGCCGCTTGCCGGTGGTGGCGACGCTCGAAGATCTCGATGAAGCCGCACTGATCGAAATCCTCACCAAGCCGAAGAACGCGCTGATCAAGCAATATGCCCGCCTGTTCGAGATGGAGGGCGTGAAGCTCGGCTTCACCGATGAAGCGCTGGCGGCCGTCGCCAAGCGGGCGATCGCCCGCAAAACCGGCGCGCGCGGCTTGCGATCGATCATGGAGCAGATCCTGCTGACCACCATGTTCGAACTGCCCGGCCTCGAAGGTGTCGAAGAAGTCACGATTTCCGGTGAAGTGGCCGAAAACCGTGCCGAGCCGCTTTACACCTACGGCCAGGAACCGCTGGAGCAATCCGCCTAGCGTTTCTACCCCGCCCTGGTTGGGGGGGATTTTTGTCAAGGTCTTGCGGCGCGCGCATAGGCTGCCGATATTCGGCTATAACGGCCAGGCGGTGATCCGCTTGGCCCGGCAAGCCAGCGTGCCCATGATTGGGGCGGTGGCCTGCCGACTGTCCCTTAGGAGGTCATTTTATGTCGAACTCTGATCACCCTGACGATACTGCCGAACTGGGCGACGTGCTCGCCGTTCTGCCGTTGCGTGACATCGTGGTTTTCCCGCACATGATCGTGCCGCTGTTTGTCGGGCGGGAGAAATCGGTCCGCGCGCTTGAAGCGGTCATGAAGGAAGACAAGCAGATCCTGCTGGTCGCTCAGAAAAATCACGAGCAGAACGACCCGTCGATCAACGACATCTACACCATCGGCACCGTTTCGACCGTGCTGCAGTTGCTGAAACTGCCCGACGGCACCGTGAAGGTGCTGGTCGAAGGCGGCAGCCGCGCGCGGGTCACCAAGTTCAAAGAAACCGAAGCGTTTTTCGAAGCTTATGTCGAAAAACTGCCGGAAACCCCTGGCGTGGTGAAAGAACTCGAACCACTCAGCCGATCGGTGGTGACCCAGTTTGAGCAGTATATCAAGCTCAACAAGAAGATCGCGCCGGAAGTGTTGGTCTCAATCAATCAGATCGAGGAACCCGGCAAGCTTGCCGACACGATTTCCGCGCATCTCAACATCAAGATCGCCGAGCGACAGGAACTGCTCGAAATCACCAAGATCTCGGAGCGGCTTGAAAAGGTTTTCGGCCATATGGATTCCGAAATCGGGGTCATGCAGGTCGAAAAGAAGATCCGCGGCCGGGTGAAGCGGCAGATGGAGAAGACCCAGCGCGAGTACTATCTGAACGAGCAGATGAAGGCCATTCAGAAGGAACTCGGCGAAGGCGAGGACGGCAAGGACGAAACTGCCGAAATCGAGGAACGTATCGCCAAGACCAAATTGTCGAAGGAAGCGCGCGAAAAGGCGCTGGGCGAGCTGAAAAAACTGCGCAGCATGTCGCCGATGAGCGCTGAATCGACGGTCGTCCGCAACTATCTCGACTGGATTCTCTCGATCCCCTGGAAGAAGCGTTCCAAGGTCAAGAAGGACATCAACGAGGCTGAAAAAATCCTCAACGCCGACCATTTTGGCTTGGAGAAGGTCAAGGAGCGCATCCTTGAATATCTCGCGGTGCAATCGCGCGCCGATAAGATGAAAGGCCCGATCCTGTGCCTGGTCGGTCCACCGGGCGTGGGTAAAACCTCGCTGGGCAAATCGGTTGCCCGTGCCACTGGCCGCGCTTTTGTCCGCATGTCGCTCGGCGGCGTGCGCGATGAAGCCGAAGTGCGCGGTCATCGCCGGACTTATATCGGCTCGATGCCCGGCAAGGTCATCCAGGGCATGAAGAAGGCCAAGACATCGAACCCGCTCTTTCTGCTCGATGAAATCGACAAATTGGGCGCTGATTGGCGTGGCGATCCGTCATCAGCACTGCTCGAAGTGCTCGATCCGGAACAGAACAGCACCTTCGCCGATCACTACCTCGAAGTCGATTACGATCTGTCGGACGTGATGTTCATCACCACCGCCAACAGCCTGCGCATGCCGCAGCCGCTGATGGATCGGATGGAGATCATCCGCATCCCCGGCTACACCGAGGATGAAAAGGTCGAAATCGCCAAACGCCATCTGCTCAGCAAGGTGGTCGAGGCCCACAGCCTCAAACCCGGTGAATTCGCCATCACCGACGAAGCCATGCGCGACCTGATCCGCTA
>CALQTN020000047.1 GCA_943333505.2 Asaia bogorensis
GGCGGCGAAGATCAGGGCCAGTGAAGTCAGATCGAAGCGCGATTGCGCGGGCCATGGGCGAGCCTCCAATGCTCGCCAGGTTGAATCACATCATCGCCGCGTCGGGGAATCCCCACCGTGAGTCAGAAGCCAAAGGCGTTGGTATTACACCGCCAACCCGACCAACACGGCTGCCTCGGGCAATGCCACGATCGCGATCGTTGAACCTGGCCTCACGCTTACCAAGACCGTCACCGCCGTGAACGCTACCACCGGCGCGATCACATTTCAGGACGTCATCACCAACACCGGCAACGCAACCGCCTATGGCGCCACGCTCAATGATCCGGAAGCCGCGATCAATGCCGGCGCCATTACGGGGCTGACAGCGACCGGTGCGGCAAACGGTGCCGCCGGCATCGGGGCAGCAAGCTTTTCGGTCAGCGGCGGAACCGCTGTCGTTGGCAGCTTCTCGCTCGCGCCGGGCGCGTCGGAAACCATCACCTACACGGTCGCTGTCGCCGACCGCACTGCCGCGCTACCGAATTCAACCGCGACCGTGAATTGGCGCAGCCTCAAGGGTGATACCCAGACCGCCTTTGGTACCTCCACCGGTGCAATTGGTTCGGCGACTGGCGCGCGGACCGAGCCCGGCCTTCCGGTCGGCGCGGCCTTGGCAGTCAATACGTACACCACCTCGGTTACCCTCGGCTTCGGCGCGCTGAGTGGGCGCCTCTGGGACGAACTAGGGCCGTTCAACACCACCTACAACCTCGGCGGCGATATCGACACGGCCTTAACCGGGGTAACCGTTTCGGCGACCGGGCTGGATCCCAACACTGGCGGCGCCAAAACCGTTACGACCGCCACTGATGTCAACGGCCAATACGTGTTTTCGCCTGGCATCTTCGGCAATGGTGCGGTGACTATCACCTTGCCGTCCCCAGGCACCGGCGGCCTCGGTGCCACCGAAACCTTGGTTTACAACGCCCTCGGCGCCGTTACCTCGAACCCCGCCACCGCGAACGCAACGATTGCGATCGGCACGGCCAATACCGGCCTCAACTTCATCTATCAGCGCCCCGATGTGGCGCCGGTCATCAGCGGCTGGGGTGGCACCAATATCGCCGAGACCGGCAGCGCGCCGGTGTTGCTCAAGGGCGTCGGGGCAGGGATCGTGAGCACCCCGATCAACACACTAGGCGGCAATTATCTTGGCACTGTGCTGACCGTGCAACGCACCGGCGGTGCCAATGCCACCGATGTGTTCACCGGTGACGGCACGCTGACGCTGTCGAGCGGCGCGGTGACCTTGAGCAGTGTCCAGATCGGCACGTTCACCCAGACCGGCGGTGCGCTGGCGATCACTTTCAATACCGCCGCCACCATCACCGCGGCCCAGGTTGCCGGGGTGATGGATCACCTGCAATATGCCAACACCAACGCTAACGCGCTGCAAAACGGCGTGTCCATTACTGCGGTATTGAACGACCATAACACCACCAGCTACGCCACGGCTCCTGGCCAGACCAGTTCGCCCGGCTTTAACCTCGGCACTGGCGGGGCGCTCAACAGCAACGCCGTGGTCGCGACGATCAACATCACGCCCGCAACCAGTACTGTAACCTTCACCAAGCCGAACGACATCGCGCCTGCCACCAACGCCGTGGCGTTGAACAGCACGCTGACCGTGGGTTCGGCACCAGACAGCGTTGCACTTGCGATTACCGCCGGGTTCCGCACCGGGGAAGATGTGCTCGGGGTTGCGAACACCGATCTTGGCGCCACTTTACAGGGCAGCTTTAATGCAACGACCGGTGTGCTGACGATCACCGCAGTTGCGGGCCAAACCCCGACTGCGGCGGACTGGCAGACTGCCCTGCGCGGGGTGAAATTCGTCGATACCAATCCAATCCCGAATTTGCCCGCCCGCACCGTGACCGTATCGTACACGACGGGCGCGGTGGTCACCAGCAGCACTGAAACCGTCAATGTGGTGGACCTCGACAGCTCACCCATTCTGGGGGCGGGGGCTGCGACGCTTGGTTCGACCAACACCTTGTCAACCGCCGCACCAACCGGCGCGGTTGGCACGTTGGTGTCGGCGTTGCTGAGCCAGGTTGGCGTGACCGACCCGGACGGCGATTCGCAGACCAACGGCGGCACGCCGGCAACTGGTGGCTTGTCGGTGGTCGCGGTCGATACCACCAAGGGCGTCTGGTGGTATTCGACCAATGCTGGTGCCAGCTGGACCCAATTCGCCGGCGGCGTGCTGCCGGTAATCTCGGCAACAAATGGGCTGCACCTGGTCGGCGACGCCAATACGCGGATCTATTTCCAGCCCAATGTCGGCGCCGCCGCCGGCACGACCGCCACCGCGCTCACGTTCCGCGCCTGGGACCAGTACAATGCGGTCGGCAATGGCACGCTATCGGCGATCCCCGCCGATGGAACGCTGGGTGGCCCGAGCGCGACCGGGCCGAATGCGCTCGCGTTCAGTTATTCCAGCACTATCGCGGTGGTGCCGATTGTCCTGTTCACCCCCGGCGGCGCGGTCAGCGGGCGGACCTGGGACCGGCTTGGCCCTGCCGCGAGCGTGGCGTTTGGTGCGCCGGGCGACGTTGATACTGCCTTGGCTGGGGTCACCGTCAGCGCCAGCGGGCCAAAACCGGATGGCAGTCCCGGAACGCTGACGGCCACCACAACAACCGATTTGAACGGCAATTACAGCTTCGCCGCCGGGACATTTGGCGCCGGCACGGTGACGGTTTCCATGCCCAGCGCCGGCGCGGGCGGCCTGCCGGCGACAGAAACCCTGGTCTATGACGCCTTCGGCACGGTTCCGGCCAATCCCGGCACTGCATCGGTCACGTTAGGGACCGGTGGTACAACCGGCGTGAATTTCATCTACCAGCAGCCCGATGTTGCGCCAGTTCTGGCCGGCTGGGGTGGCACGAATGTGCAGGTGACCGGCACCGCTCCGGTATCGCTCGCAGGCCTGGGCGCCTCGATCGTCGATACTCCGCTTAACACGCTTGGCGGCGGCGGTGGCGCGGATTATGGCGGCACATTCCTGACCGTGGGTCGCACTGGCGGCCCCAACACCGCTGACATTTTCAGCGGCGACGGGACCCTGAGCCTTGCCAGCGGGGTGGTAAAACTGGGCGTGACGACGGTTGGCGGCTTTACCCAAACCTCCGGTGTGCTGGTCGTTACCTTTGCGACGGGCACGACCGCGATCCAGGTCGCGGCGGTGCTCGACCATCTGCACTATGCCAATTCGAACGGGAATTTGGTGCAGAACGCGATTTCGATCAGCGCGATCCTGAATGACCATAATACCACCAGCTACGCGGCAGCGCCGGGTAACATCGCGGGCTCACCTGGCTTCAATCTCGGCACTGGCGGGGCGCTGAACAGCAACGCCGTCATTGCGACCATCAATGTTGTGCCAGCAGCGGTAACCGTCACATTTACCAAGCCCAATGATATCGCACCGGACACCAATGCGGTCGCGCTCGACAGCACGCTCACGGTCGCCACCGCACCCGACACAGTCACGCTTGCCATCACCGTCGGATTCCGTACCGGCGAGGATGTGCTGGGCGTTTCAAACACCGATCTGGGCGCGACCTTGCAGGCGAACTATAACGTGACGACCGGGGTGCTGACGATCACCAAAGTCGTCGGCCAAACGCCGACTGCCGCGGATTGGCAGACCGCGTTGCGCGGGGTGAAGTTCGTTGACACTAATCCAATTCCCAATCTGCCCGCGCGAACCGTGACCACGACATACACCACGGGCGCGGTGGCGACCACCAGCACCGAAACGATCAACGTGGTCGATCTCGACAGTTCGCCCATTCTCGGCGCGGGTGTGGCCAATTTGGGCAATGCCGGCATTTTCGCCTACGCGCCACCGGCCGGGGTGGCAGGTACGCTGGTGTCCGCGCTGCTGACCACGGTAGGGGTGACCGACCCCGATGGCGCGTCGCAAACCAATGGCGGTGCGCCCGCCACGGGCGGGCTTTCGGTGGTCGCGGTCGATATTACCAAGGGTAGCTGGTGGTACTCGACCAATGCTGGCGCCACCTGGACCCAGTTCGCCGGCGGCGGGCAATCCGCGATCTCGGCGACGAATGCGCTGCACCTGGTTGGTGACGCCAATACCCGTGTCTATTTTCAACCCAATGTCGGGGCAAGCGCTGGCACTTTGCCAACCGCGCTCACGTTCCGTGCATGGGATCAATACAACGCGGTTGGCAACGGCACATTGTCGGCGATCCCGACCGATGGCGTATTGGGTGGGCCGAGTGCGACCGGTCCGAACGCCCTGGCGTTCAGCTATTCAAGCACCACGGCGGTTGTGCCGATTACGCTGGTCGCGCCAACGGGTGCCGTTAGCGGTCGGGTTTGGGACACGCTCGGGGCTGCGAACCTCGCCTTCAATCCGCCGACTGAAGTTGATAACAGTCTGGCCGGCATCACGGTCACCGCGACATTCACCGACGCGCTGAATGTTGTGCGGACCGTTATCACCACGACCGCGATTGACGGTACTTACAGCTTCGCCGCCGGCACGCTGCCGGATGGCGCCGTGCGGATCAGCTTGCCTGTGCCGGGGTCCGGCGGGTTGGCCGCAAATGAAACGCTGGTTCTGCAGCGGATCGGCACTGTCGGCGCCGGCGCTGCCGCGTCATCGATCACACTTGCCGGTGCTGCAGTCAGCAACGTCGATTTTATCTATGAGAAACCCGACACAGCGCCGGTGATCACCGGCTGGGGTGGCACCAACGTGCCTGAAAGTGGCTCAGCTGCGGTGGCGTTGGCGGGGCTTGGCGCAACTATTACCGATGCGCCGATCAATACGCTTGGCGGCGACTACGGCGGCACGATCCTGACGATTTCCCGCACCGGAACGCCGGTCGGGACCGATGTTTTTGCCGGCAGCGGCACGCTCACGCTCACCGGTGGCGTGGTGAAACTTGGCGGCGCCCCGATCGGCACCTTCACTCAGACGGGCGGCAGTCTGGTTGTGACCTTCGATCCCGGCACCACGGCGGCGCAGGCGGCGGGGGTGCTGGACAACATCACCTATTCAAACACCGCACCGGTGACGGTGCTGGGCCAGACGGCCTCAATCACAGCATCGCTGAATGACAACAACACCACCCTCTATACCGGCCTCGATCCCGCATCGACCGGGCGCAATCTTGGGGTGGGCGGCCCGTTGACCGGCACCGCGATCGCGACGGTGGCGTTGGCGCCTGCCGGTAGCATCACCGGACGGGTGTGGGACGTGCTTGGGCCGGCAAATCTGGTGTTTGGCAGCGGCGGCGATATCGACACCGCGCTGGGTGGTATCACGGTCTCGGCAAGCTATGTCATGGGCGGTATCATCACCACCGTCACCACCACGACGGCCGCAGATGGAACCTACACATTCGCTGCCGGGACTTTGCCCGATGGCACCATCACGATCAGGTTGCCCGCAGCTGGCAGTGCCGGCTTGGGCGCGACTGAAAACCTGGTGCTTCAGCAATTCGGAACGGTCGCGGTGGGACCTGCAACCTCGACGATCACCCTCGCCGGTGGGCCGGTGGCAAACGTTAACTTCATCTATGAGAAACCCGACATAGCGCCATCCCTCGGCGGCTGGGGTGGGACCGGCATTCCCGAGAGCGGCCGCGCTCCCGTTGCGCTGAAAGGTCTCGGCGGCACGATCAGTGATATCCCGATCGACACCCTGGGTGGCAATTATGGCGGCACCATTCTGACCCTCGCGCGCACTGGTGGCCCGGTTGCGACCGATGTGTTCGCCGCGTCCGGCACGGTTGTGCTGGCGGGTGGGATCGTAACGGTTGGCGGCACCGATGTTGGCAGCTTCACCCAGACCGGCGGCAGTCTGGTGATTACCTTCGCCAACGGCACGACCGCCGCGGTGGCGACGACCGTCCTGAACGGATTGACCTATTCGAATACCGCACCTGTGACGGTGCTGGGCCAGACGGCCTCGATCACTGCATCGCTGAATGATCATAACACCACTCTCTATACCGGCCTCGATCCCGCATCGATCGGGCGCAATCTTGGGGTGGGCGGTCCGTTGACCGGCACCGCGATCGCGACGGTGGCGTTGGCGCCTGCCGGTAGCATCACCGGACGGGTGTGGGACGTGCTTGGGCCGGCAAATCTGGTGTTTGGCACCGGCGGCGATATTGACACCGCGCTGGGTGGTATCACGGTCTCGGCGAGCTATGTCGTGGGCGGTATCACTACCACGGTCACCACCACCACGGCCGCAGATGGAACCTACACATTCGCTGCCGGGACTTTGCCCGATGGCACTATCACGATCAGGTTGCCCGCGCCTGGCAGTGCCGGCTTGGGCACGACTGAAAATCTGGTGCTTCAGCAATTCGGTACAGTCGGCACCGGGCCCGCGACCTCGACGATCAATCTCAGCGGCGGGCCGGTGGCGAACGTCAACTTCATCTATGAAAAGCCAGACGTGGCACCGGTGATCGCCGGCTGGGGCGGAACCAATATCCCCGGCACTGGTTCAACGCCGGTGGCCCTGCGGGGCTTGGGTGCGAGCGTCAGCGATACCCCGATTGATGCACTTGGCGGCAATTACGGTGGCACCGTGCTGACCGTGCAACGGACCACCGGGCCGAACCCGGCGGACCTGTTCGGCGGCGATACCGCATTGCTGATCACCGGCGGCACCGTGACATTGGGCAACACCCTGATCGGGGTCTTTACCCAATCCGGCGGTAGCCTGGTCATTACCTTCGCCAACAATGTCACCGCACCGCAGGTCGCCAGCGTTCTGGATCATCTGACCTATGCCAACACCAGCCCTGACCCGACCCGGCTCAACCTGATTTCGATAGGCGCGTCGCTGAATGATCGTAACACCACCTCGTATGGTGGCACCTCGCCTGGGTTCAATCTCGGGACTGGCGGCCCGGTGACCAGCAATCTGGTGATCGCGACGATTGCAATTACGCCACTGCCGCCTTCTCTGCCGATCCTGACGCCACCGCCGCCAGACCTGCCGCCCGATCCGATCGAGAAATTCGGCTTCGGCAGCGGCAATCGCTCCCTGATCCAGGACCGTGTGGGCCGGCCGGAAAACTGGTTGGTCGGGAGCGACGTGCGACGGTTCATCATTGCCAATCAGCGCTCGGTCGAACCGCTGCCACCGGATATGTTCTACGATACTGACCCGAGTTCCCAGTTGACCTTGAACGCAGTCCAAACCGATGGCCGCCCATTGCCGGACTGGTTGATTTTCGATAGCCGCGCCCGGGTCTTTTATGGCACGCCGCCCGCCACCTTCCACGGTCGGGTCGATATTGCGATCTCGGCGGTTGATGAGCAGGGCCACCGTGCCCAAGGCGAGTATCGGATCCTGGTGGGGCGCGATCTGGCAGCACTTCAGGAGCTGTTGCAGCCGCCGAGAGTGGAGCGTCCGCTGCCTCGCCTCAATGTCAGGGGGCCGGTTTTCGCACCACTTGGCGAACCGGCCGAGGTTGAAGGGCTCGCCCTTGCCGCAGTGGCGCAGACAGAAGCTGCGCCGGTTGTCCAGGCAGAGTCTTTGCAAAATGCAGTTGACCCGACATCGTTCTTCGCTGCTCTCAGTCAACAAACCAATACTGCTAGCGCGCGTGCGGGCTTCAGCCAGCAATTGCGTGATGCCGGGCGTTCGGGCCGGTTGGGGCAGGCGCGGGCGTTGCTCCGCACTTTGGATCTGGCTAACACCAGCCGACCCGCAGCGTAACAATATTTTACGACCAACGGAAGATACCTGCATGCGCCCGACTCTAGATCGCCGGACCAAACCAGCTGCCATGGCCCGCAGTGTTTTTCGTGCATCGCTACTGGGAACACTGATGTTGTTGGGCGCATGTAATCTTCGCCCCGAGTCAATCACCGCCGAGCAGCACCTCGACCGAGCGCGCAGCGATTTTGCCGCGTTGCAGAAGAACTATATCCCGCACGAGGGGAAACTCAATCTTGCGACGGCGATCGCGCGGACGCTGAAATATAATTACGATACCCAACTCGCTAAAGCAGAAACGACCTTGCAGGAACGCCAGGTCGATCTCGCGTTTGCCCAAATGCTGCCGCGCCTGGCAGCGGATGCCGGCTATACTTGGCGCAACAACAGGAATTCGGCGAAAAGCGTCTCCGAGCGTACCGGGCTCGAGTCGCTCGATTATTCCTATTCCGAGGAACCGCGGCACTATTATGGAAATATGGAACTGTCGTGGAACCTGCTTGACGCCGGGGTGAGCTATTTCCAGGCCAAGCAGCAGGGTTATCGCGCGCTGGTGGCGTTAGAACGGCGCCGAAAAGTGATCGAAAACATCCTGCGATCGGTGACCGATACCTATTGGCGGGCGGCAGCGGCTGAGGAATTACTGCCCCAGGTCGAACCGTTGCTATCCCGTGCGCAAAAAGTGTTAGATGGATCGCGGGCGGCATCGCGCAATGGGTTGCAGCCGCAGCTGGCGACGCTCGATTTTCAGCATAATTTACTGCAGGTCATCACCGAGCTGCACCATATGCGCGCCGATCTTATTGATGCGAAAATCCAGTTGGCGTCGCTGATCAACGTGCCACCTACCCAAAAACTGTCATTGGTGCCGGTGTCGGCCACGATCGCGCCGCAAGTTCTCAACCTGGATGTGAGCCGGCTTGAAGAAACCGGCCTGGCGTTGCGGCCGGAATTGCGGATCGAGGCCTATCAGGAAAAGATCGATCGGCAGGATATCTACAAAGAAATGATCCGCATGATGCCGGGCATTGGCGTGCTTGGCAGTGTGAACTACGATTCCAATCGTTATCTCTACAACAATGCCTGGGGCTTGCTCGGGGTCCGCGCAACTTGGAACCTGCTTTCTTTGATCCAGGGGCCCAAGGCGATTGCGGTGGCCGAACAATCTCTCGAAATCACTCAGCAGCGACGCCTCGCTCTGAGTGTCGCGGCGCTGACCCAGATCAACCTCACCTACCGGCAATATCTCGGCACTCTCGACGATTTGCGAATGGCAAAACAAGCGGACGAGGTCGAAAGCGAAATCCAGAAATATGCCCGCAATGCCGCGCAGGCTGGCACGGAATCGGAAGCCGAAGTTTTGCGGCGCAATCTCTCGGGGCTCGTGGCCCGGTTGCAACGCGATCGGTCGACGGCGGCGGTGCACAGCTCACTCGCGACTGTCTACTCATCCGTTGGTGTCGATCTGGTGCCGCCCAATGCCGACCTCGACGATCTCCCGGCCCTGATCCAGCGGGTAACGATGGCAATTGCTGGCTGGGAAGCCGGGCAGTTGCCGGATCTGATCCCAGCCCGGACCGCCGCCGCCGAGCCGGTTTCGGTTGTGCGCCGTAAACCCGGCAAACCTGCCGGGATGGATGTTGTGGCCTCGACAACGCGAGCGGGATAGTCGGAATGTCGTGCAGACCGAGCATTTCGCGCGGCGGTGTCCTGGGCAGCGTGCTGGCGATTGTGCTAATGCTGGTTGCAACGATGGCCAAAGGCCAGCCGGCGCAGCGCGCATTCCCGCAGGATTCCGGGATCGGCGTGCAGGTTGTCGCCCGGCTCGACGCGCTGATCGGTGCGCCGATGGCTGGAAGATTGAATGAATTTCCATTGCGCGATGGCGATCGTTTCCAGTCTGGCCAGGTCATCGCGCGGTTTTTCTGTGCCCAGATCGAGGGCGTCGTCGCGCGCAGCAAGGCCACCCTCAGCAAGAAACAACGCCAGCTCGACATTAGCGCCAAGCTACGCCAACTCGGCACGAACAACACCGCCGAATATCAGCTCGCAGTATCCGAAGTGGCCGAGGCGCAGGCCGATCTGGTCATCGCCGAGGCCAACGCCGAAAGCTGTGTGGTCCATGCCCCGTTTGCCGGCCGGGTTGGCAATGTCGTTGCTCGCAATTTCGAATGGGTCGCCGCCGGTGCGCCCTTGCTGGAACTGGTCAGCGAACAGGAGCTCGAGCTCGAGCTCATCCTCCCGTCGCGTTGGCTCGCCTGGTTGCACGAAGGCACAGTCTTTACCGCCCACATCCAGGAAACTGGCAAATCCTACCCGGCCACCCTTATCCGCCTGTCCGGCAAGGTCGATAGTGTCAGCCAGTCGGTGAAGGCCTATGGCCGCATCAGTGGCGTGGTGACGGGCTTTCTGCCAGGGATGAGCGGGCAGGCGGAGTTGAGCCCACCGCCCAGCGCGCCGTGATGGGCGACACTCTTTCCCACGCCTCGGTTGGTGCCAATCAACAGATGCTTCGCCTGTCAGCGTTATTGCAGTTGCAGTTGCAAGCGCGCGCCGCCAAGCAGGCCGAACTCGGCTTTCTGATGGTCAACGAAACCATTTCGATTGTGCCGTACATGCAGGCCGCCTTGTGGCAGCCCCACACACGCAAGTTGGTGCTGTCCGGGGCCGGCAACCCGGATCAGGACGGACCGTATGCGACCTGGATGCGCGCGGTCCTGAGCCAGTTGTCGCGCCTGCCCGATGCTGGCCAGATCCGCGCTTGCACGGCGGCCAATCTGCCGCCTGCACTTGCAGCCAGCTGGAACGAGCATTTACCCGAATATGTCCTGTGGTGCCCGCTTGCCACCCCCGATGGGATGCTTGCCGGCGGGTTGGTGTTCGCCCGGCATGATCCGTGGACAGATGGCGAGGCGGCGTTGCTCCAAGCCCTGACCGCGAGCTATTCCCAAGCCTTGATCTGGCACAATCTCCGCCGTCGCCGCCGTCTGCCGCGCTTGCATCACGGACGCCGCAACCTGGTTTTCGTAGCCATTGGCCTGATGGTTGTCGCCGCGATGATGCTGCCCGTGCGCAGTTCAATCCTCGCGCCCGCCGAAGTGGTGCCGGTTGATCCAACCCCGATCCGCGCGCCTTTCGCCGGGGTGATCGAGAATGTGCTGGTCGCTCCGAACGCGCGGGTCTTGGCCGGCGAAGCGCTGTTGACGCTCGACACCACCCAGCTCGCCAGCCGGGTCGAGGTTGCGCAGAAAGCGCTCGAACTGGCGCAGGTCGAATATTCCCAGGTGTCCCGTGAAGCCGTCGCCGATCTGCGTGCCCGTGGCCGGCTGGCGTTGCTGAAAAGCAAGATGGAGCAGCAGGCCGCCGAACTCGGCTACCAGACCAGCCTGTTGCAACGCGCCCGGGTGGTGGCCGCAACCGACGGTATTGCAGTGTTCAACGATGCCAGCGACTGGATCGGCCGCCCGGTGGAGATCGGCGAGCGCATCATGCTGATCGCGGGCCCAGCCTCGCGGCTGATCGAATTGCAGGTCCCAGTTGCTGAAATCGCAACTTTCGCGATCGGGTCTGAGGTCCAGTTCTTCGGCAACATTGCCCCAGACCAACCGGTGGGCGCCAAGCTCAGCTTCGCCAGCTATGGCAGCGCGATGGCGGCCGACGGCGTGTTGTCCTACGTGTTTCGCGCAACCCTCGATCCGGACGTCGAGCCACAACGCCTGGGCCTGAAAGGCACCGCTAAAGTTTACGGCGAACCCCGCCCGCTGCTGCTCTGGTTACTGCGCCGTCCGATGGCGACAATGCGACAATGGCTGGCGTTGTAGCCCTCCCGTCCGGGATTTCCGGCCGGGTGGAGCGTCCCGCGGCCCCGTTGCCGGCAGTGCGGCAGGACTTGCAATTGCTGCCCGGCCCAGCGAGCGCCGACGGCATCCCAAGCTGGACCATCCACGACCCGGCGCGCCACCGCTTCATCCGCATCGGCTGGATGGAGTTCGAGATCCTGTCGCGCTGGGATCTGGGCGACGCGACCGCGATTGCCCATGCGGTCAGCGGGCAAACCACAATCCGCACCACGGTCCGCGATGTCGAGGTGATGGCCGGGTTTCTCGCCCATGCCGGATTGGTCGCGCCAACCGGCCCGGCCGGCATCGCGCAGTTGCTGGCCGAATCCGGAGCCGGCAAGCTCAACGCGGCCGGCTGGCTGCTGAAGAACTACCTGTTTTTGCGCCTTCGGCTGGTCAACCCCGATCGCCTCCTGGCAGCATTGGTGCCGGCGACCAATTTCGTCTTCACCCGAGGCTTTGTCGCCGCGATGGCGGTGCTGGCGCTGGTGGCGTTCTACCATGTCGGCCGCCAATGGGATGGCTTCACCCATAGTTTCCAGGAGCTGTTTTCCCTCGAAGGGGCGTTCCTGGTTGGTGTCGCATTGTCCTGCGCCAAGGTCATCCACGAGATCGGCCATGGCCTTGCCGCTCGCCATTTCGGCTGCAAGGTGCCGGCGATGGGCGTGGCGCTGCTGGTGCTGTGGCCGGTGCTATGGACCGATACTACCGATGCCTGGCGCCTCACCGATCGACGCCACCGGTTGATTGTCGATGCCTCGGGCATGGCCGCCGAACTGGTGCTGGCGGTGTTCGCGGCCCTGGCCTGGGCGATGCTGTCGGATGGATCGTTGCGCACTGCTGCCTTTCTGCTGTGCAGCTCAACCTGGCTCATTACGCTTGCCATCAACCTCAACCCGCTGATGCGCTTTGACGGGTATTATCTGCTGTCCGACGGGCTCGACATCCCCAACCTGCAGGACCGTGCCTTTGCCCTCGGCCGCTGGCGGCTGCGCGAAACCCTGTTCAATTTCGGCGACAAGCCGCCCGAGATCCTGCCCGCCCACACTGTCCGGCTGATGCTGGTCTATGCCTATTCCACCTGGGTCTACCGGTTTTTCCTGTTCCTCGGCATCGCGGTGCTGGTCTATCACCTTGCCTTCAAACTGCTGGGATTGTTTCTGATGGCGGTGGAAATCTGGTGGTTCATCGCCCGGCCCATCATCCGCGAGGTACGGGCCTGGCTCACCAGCTTGCGCCCGCGCCGGATCAACGCCCGCACCTGGGTCACCATCGGCCTCGCCGTTCTGGTCCTGCTGATCCTGGCGTTGCCGTGGCGCATCGAAATTACCGCCCCCGCGATTCTGCGCGCCAACCGCCAAACATCGATCTTCACCGCCACCGCCGGCGAATTGCAGCGCGCCAGCCAAGATGGCCGCAAGGTCGCCGCCGGGGACATCCTGTTCCAGCTCGGCTCCGAACCACTGATGTGGCGCCGCCGCCAGGCCCAGGCCACCGTCGATGGCTTGCGCGCCGACCTGCTTGGCCTGGCCTTTGACCCCACGCGCGCCGCGAACCTCGCCGAGGCGAAAAAATCCCTCGAACAGGCGCTCGCCGAACTCCGCAGCATTATCGTCGAGCAGGACGCGCAAATCATCACCGCGCCTTTCGCCGGCGTGCTCACCGACGTGCCATGGGCCTTGCGTCTGGGATCGACCCTGCCGCGCCGCGAATTGCTCGGCGTGCTGATCGATCCGGCCGATCCGGTGGTCGAGGCCTATGTCGATGAAGGCGATGTCACCCGCTTCGCCCCTGGCGCGGCCGCGCGTTTCTATCCCGAAGATGGCGGCGATGTGCTTGGCCTCACGGTGATCGCCACCAGCCCCGGTTCGGCCCGCGTGCTCGAGGCGCAGGATCTCGCATCCATCCATGGCGGCGGCGTCGCAGTGCGCCGCGACGCGGCCGGCCGGTTGGTGCCGGAACACGCGGTTTACCGGGTGCTGTTGCGCTTGCAGGCGCCGATGCCGGTGCTGCGCCGCCAACGCGGAGCGATCAGCATCGATGGCGCAAGAATAAGCCCGCTGCGCCGGATCTACGATCGGGCGGTGGCCATGGTGGTGCGGGAGAGTGGGTTGTAGCGGCAATACAATGACGGTATAGCAACAAAAATAGTCGCAGTTTTCCCTAGTCTTGCTAAGCCGAATTTGCAAATGTGAGGGTCAAATCCTCCACCCCCTCCTCGTCCAAAATCGCCGAACCCGCATCATACACCGCCGCCGTCGCATCTGATGGCACGGGCGCCGCAACCTCGGTAACCGCGTCGGGCACTGCGAGCATCCGCGCGAACGGGCGCAGCATTTTGCCCAATGCCGGGGTCGCCGCCAGCAGCGCCTGCGCCGCCGGCGAGGCCAACGCATGCTCCAACTGCGCACCAAGCCCCGCGGCTTCGTAGCCCAGTTCGCGCACCAACCAGTTCCGCCCGCTCGGCAGCCGCACCGACGGCGCCGCCCCGCCCGGTCGCCCAGCCCGCGAGGTGCGCCGCCGTGTGATCGGCCAAAACCCCCGCTCAATCCGCGTTGCCGCCCGCCGCAGCTTGCGCCACAGCGGCAGGATCATCATCACCAGCCGAGGGTTCTTGAGAAACCGCGCCGCCACCAAAGCCGCCACCGCCAGCAAAATCCCAGCCAGCCGCAACGCCAATTCGGGCGCGTCGGCGAACAGGTTGGGGGAGGGGTGGTTTGCATTCATGTTTAAATTAATAACTAATTTCTTTCACCAACTCAAGGATTATTTTCTTTGTTCATCCTCGGCAGATTCGCAGCACCGCCGACCTTGATCCTCGCCATGGCGATCCACAGACCTACCATCGGGCCTGATCGAGCGGGAGCACGGCATGTCGGCCCGGGCTGATGGCCGTTTTCCGAGGCGCGACCTGGACTAAAATCTCAAAAAATAGTTATCTCGCGACACATCTCGTCACGAGGCCTGTGAGTCGTATGAAGCTTCTTGTTTCTAAATTTTGGTTGGCGATCGCCCTCTGCGCGATCACGCCGTGCATTGCCCAGTCTGCCAATCTACCCGAAGATGGCAAATGGAGTGGTACCTATTCCTGCTCTGTGGGTGTTGGTACTGCGGATGGCATAAAGCCGTTTTCATACCCTATCGAATTCGCGGTCTCTAGCCGTGTAGCGCTCATCACGACCAATAATGCGAATTTCGCCGAACAGGTAAAATTATCTTTCGACGGCAAAGGCCTCGTCGCAGTGGCATTGATCGGCCAACGCAAAGCGGACCCAGACAAGAATTGGGTTGTCAGGGCAACTGGATCGGCGACGGCTAATCGGCTCGTGGCAGAAGGCCCCATGTTCCGTAAGGACGAAAAAACACTCATCCGCACGAAATGCGTGTACGCACTGGAAAAGCAGCCCGTCAGCGCTGCCCAGGCCAGCGCCCCAGCCACACCTAGCCCGCCTCCCACAGTCAATCCGTCGCGTTCCGCCGATAGTAATCCCATTGCCAAGGAAGCCCGTCCCAAGGACGCCCCGCAGCAGCAAAGGACGGCGGAACTGGTTGGCGAGCAATCACGGCAGCGCGGGGTCGCCAGCGAGGCTGATGCCGTCCGCAAAGCAGAAGAAGAGACGGCACGCCTCCGAGCAGAGGTCGTGGCCGCAAAACAGAAGGCGGACGACGCCGAAAAGCGCACCAATGAAATTGCCCAGCAACTTGCGATATTGACCGCCGCTCAGTCAAAAATAGCGCCAGAATCGGCTCAAAAGCGGCCTGACGAAGCCAGTCCGGCTGCGCCAAGTCGCCAAGCGGACGGCGTGGCCCCACCGAAGGTCACGCCGGCTGCATCCCCGCTGCCCAGCGTGCCTGCGCAACCAGTACAGGCAAAACCCCCGGCGCCGACAGCCGCGCCTCAGTCGTTACCCGAAGATCCCACGACGCTGCTCTTCCGAGGGACGGATGATGAGAAACGACTGAAAGAGTTGATGGACCGATTGCTGGCGAAAGATACCGCGCAGACCGGTGATCAAAATGAAGAGCAAGCCGCCAAGAGTGCACGCGAGGATGCAAACACGACGCTCGCGGTGCTGAACTCCCTTGATGCCCTTGGATTGAATATCTTTCTCGACAAGAAGGACCCGATGTTCAAACGGGATTTATCCGGCAGCGCAACGCTCGGTGATCCCTCGTCCCCGATCCGCATCCTGCTTCTGGATTCCATGACGCGCATTCCACGCCAATCATTGCTGCAATCCGCCGCACTCAGCTTTGGCCTTGCCACCGACCGGTCAACAGCCTCCACCGACACCAAAGATTACCTGCAAACACTCGGTAACCTGCTTGGCAAAATTCTAAAAGATAAAGGCATTAACCCCGTCACGCCGCAACAAGGCGGCGAGCCCCGTTTCAGCTTCGAAGTCGTCCCGCTCGATTGGGCCCAAAACCGTGGCGCAACGCTTCAGCTCATCGGACGGAATTTCCCAATCATCATCGCCTTCGATGCGCAAATAGCCCCGGTCGTGGGCACCCACATTGTCATGTACCGGCAATCGGTTGCTAAACCAGAGAATGCCAAACAGCTCGCTGCCTACGAACAGCGTGTCTTGCAGTTCAAAGCGCGCTTGAACGATGCCAGTTTTGAGCGTCTCGCCACCCTCTCCACCGAAGATCTGTCGGCGGAACGGGTCGTTCAACTGCAGGCGCAGAAGGGCGAGAGTGATCGGGCGACCAAGGAGATGCTCAGCCGCATCGCCCGCATCGACGACGCTGTCGCACAAAACACAGAACTTTCTGGCTCGCTGCGGATCTACCGCAAAGGCAAGGGCTTGCTCGCCAAGCCGCAAGATGTGTTTTGCACTGTCACCGCCAAAGATGGGGTTTTGCTGCGGGGTTTGGCTGCGTCGCCGGTATTTCTGACCTGGTCAAAAATCCCCGAATCCAGCCGTTTTAGCCAAGTGTTCGATACGTCCGAGGCGCTGTTCGCCGCGATTGGAAACGATAAATGCGGCATCGTCATCGACAACGCGGCGAACCTGAAACGCTACATGGCGGCAATGGGGCGCGACGGGATGTTTGCGTTCAATGTCGGCCCGACGATGAACCGGGAGGAGGCTCAGGAGCCTTTCGCCTTGGCGGCCGGTTACCAGGATTGGGCGGAATTAAAATTTTCGGACGCGATCGGCGGACGGTCTCCCGCCGAAATCAAGACACTCAAAAAGCTCGGTATCGCCAACGAGACATCCTTCAAAGAAGCTGTCGCGCGGATGATGGCGTTGCAATACGCAACCGAGGCAGCCGATCTTCCCGAATTCCTCGCCGATGAGATCGAAGGCAAGAAGGCCGGAAAATCGGCAAAGGCGCATCGTGACGCCGAGAATCGTCGGATAGAGGCAGCTCAAAAAGAGCAGGATGCCGCAGAACAGAAACGCCTCGCTGAGCAAGCGAAGGAATTTCCCTATATCGCTATTCTGACGTGCGGGATGAATAAGCAGCACATCAACATTTTGGCCTGTTTTGCAGGACAAGGCTCGCATGGCGTCGCGACAGAGTTGAAGCTCAAAAATGGTGACCAGTTAGGCATGTATAAGGCCTATAATATGAGCAGTATCGGAACGGAGCGCAGAGATGGATTTTACATCGATCTACGCCCAGATTTTTCAATCGCCGCACAAAACTCTCACAGCACGCTTGTCTTGGCGCTAAAAATTCTGGATCGGCTCACCGGGAAGGTTCTTTATCAGGATGTAGCAGCGAAGTTTGACGTCTTGAGTATCCATCAATGATCCAAGTACCCGTCGAAAGATCGCCGCCTGCGGTAAAATAGCATGGAAATCTTTCAAGCTTGCAGAGTCCGGCGCCCTGAACGCGCGTCCTGCGCCAAAAATACGGGCAGAGGCCAAAACCCCTCCCGCCGACCTCTACGCCACTGTCTCCAACCCATGCCGTGCAACAAGAGACAGCAGCTTAAGCGAACTGCCCTGCGGATGTTTCTCGCCCCGCTCCCATTGGCTGATAAGCCCGGTTGTAACGTTCAGGTAGCGGGCAAAAACAGCCTGGCTCGCGCCTTCACGCTCACGTAAGGCGCGGATTTCGTCCGCAGTCAGGGGGCGCACCGGGGTCAGACACGCCTCGTCAAACTTGCGCATCGTCTGTTTGGTCATCACGCCGGCCGCATGCAGCCCTTCGGCCGTTTCGTGGATTGAGGCCATTACCGCACTGCGATACTGCTTAGTCATTGCACATTATCTCCGTCAGGGTTCCGTTCGCGCATGCCTTGGCCAGGGCTTCGTCGTCGCGGATGTTGTCTTGTTCGCTTTTGGCAAAGCCATGAACGAAAAACGCCTTCTCGCCGAGACGGAACAGGATGATCGTGCGGAACCCGCCCGATTTTCCGCCCCCTTGGCGGGCGATCCGTTGTTTCACCACGCCGCCGCCAAGATCCGCATCGATCAGGCCGCGCGTGGCGTCCGCGATTGCCGCGCACAGGACCGCATCCGGGAGCCGCGCCTTCCGGGCAAATCGCGCAAACGGCTTGTTTTTAAAGAGCCGCACAGGCTGGCATACGTAGCGCTCACACCAATCTCAGGAAAACTATAACACTTGGTGCGATAAAAATCAATTCCCCTTCTTCTCCAACAAAAAACGGGCAGAAGCTTCCGCCTCCACCCGCTCCAGCCAGCCTGTCGCCACATCCTATTTAGGCGAAAGCACCATCACCATCTGCCGGTTTTCCATCCGCGGCATCTGCTCGACCTTGGTGCCGTATTCCATATCCCCACGGATACGTTCCAGCACCTTCACCCCGAGTTCCTGATGCGCCATTTCGCGACCACGGAAGCGCAGGGTGACTTTCACCTTGTCGCCTTCTTCCACGAAGTTTTTCATCGCGCGCAGCTTCACCTGGTAGTCGTTCTCATCGATGTTGGGTCGGACCTTGATCTCTTTGATCTCGACCACTTTCTGCTTTTTGCGCGCTTCGTTCTTCTTTTTCTGAATTTCGTATTTGTATTTGCCGAAATCCAGGATTTTGCAGACCGGTGGATCAGCGTTCGGGCTGATTTCAAGCAAATCGAGGCCGACGGCGTAGGCGCGCAGCACTGCGTCCCGCGCGCTCATCACGCCTTGCATTTCGCCGTCCTGGTCAATCAGGCGCACCTGGGGTACGCGGATTTCTTCGTTAACGCGGGGCCCGTCTCGTGTGGGCGGTGCCGGCATGGGTCCTCGGGATATGGTGGTCTCCTATAGAAGTTCGGATATCTGGTACAACATTGCGCTTGTGGGCGCGTAGTTTCAAGTGTTCCGTCAGGCCTGGGCGCGCAAATCCGGTGCGGTGGCTTCCGCCTTCAGCCGCGCCACAGCTTCCTCGAGCGGCAGCAACTCCTGATTCTGTCCGCCAAGGCGCCGCAATGCCACCATCCGCTGCTCGGCTTCCTTGCGCCCGACAACGGCGATCACCGGGACATGCTGCAAGCTGTGGTCACGCACTTTGGCGTTGATCTTCTGGTTCGACAGGTCAAGCTTCACCGCCAGCCCCGCCGCCCGCAAGGCCGCCGCCACTTCTTCGGCATAGGGATCGGCGTCCGACACAATGGTGGCAACCGCGACCTGCACTGGTGACATCCATAGCGGGAAGCGCCCGGCATATTGCTCGATAACGATGCCGAGGAAGCGTTCGAAGCTGCCCAGGATCGCCCGATGCAGCATCACCGGACGCTTGCGGGTGCCGTCAGCCGCCACGTATTCCGCGTCGAGCCGTTCCGGCAGCACGAAATCGACCTGCAAGGTGCCGCATTGCCAGTCGCGCCCGATCGCATCGCGCAGCACGAATTCGAGCTTGGGGCCGTAAAACGCGCCCTCGCCTGGATTAAGCGTGTAGTCCACCCCGGCCACCGCGCAGGCTTCGCGCAGCGCGCCCTCGGCGCGGTCCCAGGTCTCGTCCGATCCCGCCCGCACCGGCGGCCGGTCGGAGAATTTCACCCGGAATTCAGGGAAGCCGAAATCGCGGTAAATGCGCGACAGCAGATCGACGAAGCGCACGGTTTCATCGGCGATCTGGTCTTCGGTGCAGAAAATATGCGCGTCATCCTGCTGGAACGCCCGCACCCGCATAATGCCGTGCAGCGCGCCCGACGGTTCATAGCGATGGCACTGGCCCATTTCGGCCAGCCGCAACGGCAGCTCGCGATAGCTGCGCAGGCCCTGGTTGAAGATCATCACCGCACCGGGGCAGTTCATCGGCTTGAGGGCGAGGGTTTTCTCCTCCTCCTCAACCCGCGCCAGGAACATGTGTTCGCGGAATTTTTCCCAGTGGCCGGATTTTTCCCACAGCACGCGATCGACCAGTTGCGGGGTTTTCACTTCCTCGTAGCCACCGATTTCGAGGCGGCGGCGCATATAGTCTTCGGCGGTGCGGTAAAGCTTCCAGCCTTTAGGGTGCCAGAACACGCTGCCAGTGGCTTCTTCCTGAATGTGGAACAGATCCATATCCTTGCCGATCCGGCGATGGTCGCGCTTTTCGGCTTCGGCGATCATGTGCAGATGCGCGTCGAGTTCCTTCTGGTCACGCCAGGCGGTGCCGTAGATGCGGCTGAGCATCGTGTTGCGATGATCGCCGCGCCAATAGGCACCGGCGGTCTTCATCAGCTTGAATGCGGTGCCGATATCGCCAGTGCCACGCAGATGCGGGCCACGGCACAAATCGATCCACTCGCCCTGGCTGTAGAGGGTGATGGTCTGGTCGGCACCCAGGTCGCGGATCAGTTCGGCCTTATAGGCCTCGCCCTTGGCGGTGAAGAAGGCGGTGGCGGCGTCGCGGTCCATCACCGATCGCACAAACGGGGCGTTCGCGGCGACGATTTCGCGCATCTTCGCCTCAATCGCCGGGAAATCATCAACGGTGAACGGCTCGTTGCGCGCGAAGTCGTAGTAGAAGCCGTTCTCGATCGACGGGCCGATGGTGACCTGGGTGCCGGGGAACAGCGCCTGCACCGCCTCGGCCAGCACATGCGCGCAGTCATGGCGGATCATTTCCAGGGCATCTTCGTCGCGGCGGGTGATGAAGGTCACTGCGGCATCGCTGTCGATCACGGTGGACAGATCGACGATCTTGCCATCCAGCTTCATCGCCATTGCCGCCCGGGCGAGGCCGGGGCCGATATCGGCGGCCACGATAGTGCCGGTCACCGCGCCATCGAAACGGCGAACGGAACCGTCGGGCAGGGTGATTGCGGGCATAAGGTGGCGCTCCTGATGAAACAGCCGGCTTCTATGCCGTCAGCCCAACGCGGCGACAACCCTTTCCACGGTCAGATCGGCCAGAACGGGCGCGCGCAGCACAATCGGCCAGGCGCCATCCGGCCCCCGCGGGGCGGTCAGCGCCGGGTCAGAGGCGGCGGAAAACAACACCACGCTGCGGCAACCAGCGGCGGCGGCGATATGCATCGGGCCGGTATCGTTGCCAATGGCGAGCGCCGCGCGGGCCGCAAGCGGGAACAGATCAAGCAGGGATGTGTGGCCAATCAGGTTGATCGCCTCGGGGCAGATCGCGCTGATCTCCGCGCCCAGCGCCGCGTCGGCCGCTGCGCCGATCACCACCGGATGCAAGCCACGATCACGCAGGACGCCAGCCAATGCGCCATAATACCTGGCCGGCCAGCGTTTTTCGGGCCGATGCGGCGCCGCGCCGGGCACCAGCAGCGCGAACGGTCCGTCGCTGGCAGGGCTTGGACGGTCGGTCAGAAAACTCAGATCGGGCCCGGGAAAATCGACAATTCCAGCCAGTTGCAACTGGTCGCGCTGGCGTTCGATGGTGTGCATGGTCTCACGCGCCGGATCAGCCTGGGGGTGCGAGCAGCCCGCCGCGATCCCAGACCAGGCCGGGCGCCCGGCGAGCCGGAAATAGCGACCCGACCGGCCGGAGGTCTGCAAGTCATAAACAAAATCATAGCCGGCAAGCTGGGCGCGCAGACGCAACAGGCCAGGGATATCCCACCACGCCGGCTTGGCATCGACGATAACGCCGTCGAACCACGGTGCCGCCTGCGCCAAGGTCACGAACGGCGCCGTGGTCAGCAGCGTGATCCGCGCGTCGGGATGATGGGCGCGAATTGCGGCAAACGGGCCGAATGACAACACAAAATCGCCCAGCGCCCCGTGCCGGATGACCTGAACCTTCATCCCAGCAATTCCGAATACACCGCAATGGTCGCGTCCTGCATCGCCTTGACGGTGAAATGTTCGGCGACATTGGCGCGGGCAACAGCCCCGAGTTCGGCGCGGGCGTCCTGGCTCAGCGACAGCACGAAATCCAAAGCCGCCGCCAGCGCATCGGCGTCGCCGGGCGGCACGTGCCAGCCAGTAACATCGTGGGTGATGGTCTCCGCCGCCCCGCCATGGTTGGCCGCAATCACCGGGCGCGCCATGGACTGGCCTTCTATCACCACCCGGCCAAATGCCTCGGGGTCGGTCGAGGCGTTCACCACCACATCGGCGAGCATGTAGGCCACCGGCATGTCGTCGCATTGCCCCAGCATCCGCACCCGGTCGGCCACACCCTGGCGCGCGGCCTCGGCGGATATCTCCCGCGCAAACCGGTCCCGCCCCTGATCGGCGCCGACCAGCATCACCACCGCATCGCGCCGCTTCATCTTGGCAAGCGCCGCCACCAGCAGGTTCTGGCCCTTCCAGCGCGTCAGCCGCCCGGGCAGCATGATGGTCGGCGCCCCATCCGGCAGCCGCCATTTGCGCGCCAGGCCGATCAGGCGCTCCGTCGTCACCTTCGCCGGATCGAAGATCGCCGGATCGACACCGCGGGGAATGACGCGGATGCGGGCCGGGTCCACGCCATGCCGCGTTTGCACCAGATCGGCGATGAAATGGCTGATCGCGATGACGATCTCGCCTTTGGCCATAACTGCGTTGTAGTGCCGCTTATAGGGCAGGTCCTCGTTATAGGCGCCATGATAGGTGGTGACGAACTTCGCCCCGGTGCGCTGGCAGGCAATCCACGCCGACCACGCCGGGCCTCGTGACCGCGCATGCACCAGCGCCACGTTCTCGCGCCGGATGATATCGGTGAGTTTCGCGGCGTTGCGCCAGATCTGCCAGGGCGATCGACCGACCAGCGGCAACAGAATGTTCCGCCCACCGGCGCGTTCGACCGATGCCGCCAGCCGCCCCCCCGCGCTCGCCACCAGCGGTGTCCCGCCGGCGCGCGCGATGGCGGCGGTAATTTCGACCGTGCCGCGCTCGACCCCGCCGGTTTCCAGCGCCGGCAGAACTTGCAGGATCACCGGGCCGGGAGTTGGAGTCGCTGGGAAATCGTCCATGCGCCGGGCTATATCACGCGCGACGATGTTGGAAAGGGCAGGGCATGGAACAGTTCGGGAGAATGGATCGCGGCGACGGGGTCGAACTGGCCTGGGCGCTGCTGCCGGGCGAAGGGCCGATAATCGTGTTTCTGCCCGGCTACAACAGCGACATGGCAGGCAGCAAGGCTACGGTATTGCGCGATCTCTGCGCCGCACGCGGCTGGTCGATGCTGCGGCTGGATTATTCCGGGCACGGCGAAAGCGGCGGCGCTTTTACCGACGGCACCATCGGCCGCTGGGCCGCAGACGCGCGGCTGGTGATCGACCGCCAGACCACCGGGCAAGTGCTGCTGGTGGGGTCGTCAATGGGCGGCTGGATCGCGCTACTGCTGGCCCGCGCCATGCCAGCCCGCGTGGTCGGGCTGGTCGGCATCGCGGCCGCGCCGGATTTCACCGAAACCATGATGTGGGACACCATGATGCCGGCCGAGCGCGCAACGATGGCCCAACAGGGCTACCTCGATGTCCCAAGCGACTACGGCGATCCCTATCGGGTCACCTTGCGGCTGATTGAGGACGGTCGCAATCACCTGGTGCTCGGCGCAAAACTTCCGATCACCTGCCCGGTACGCCTGCTGCAAGGCCAACGCGATCCGGATGTGCCCTGGGAAACCGCGTTGCGCCTGGCGGCAACCCTCGACAGCACCGATGTCGAAATCCGGCTGATCAAGGACGGCGATCACCGCCTGTCACGGCCGCAGGACCTCGCGATCCTCGCCGCGACCGTCGCCACCCTCCGCGGCCAGGATGGCGGCTAGGCCCTCGCGATAGGTTGGATAGGCCCAGCGTCGGCCCAGCATTTCCTGGGTCAGCCGGCTGGATACTTTGCGGTTCTCGGCCCAGAAGCTTGCCGCCATCGGGCTGAAGGCGGCATCCTCGAAGCGGATCAGCGCCGGCTCGGGCATCCCTGACAGCCGGGCGGCCTCGGCCACCACTGCGGCGCTTTCGGCCGGGAGGTCGTCGTTGAAGTTCAGCATCCGCACCCCTGGCGGTCGGGCCTGGGTCATCGCCGCCAGCGCCGCGCCGGCAACATCGTCGCGATGGATGCGGCCAAAGGCGTGGCCGGGCTTGTCGATGCGGCGGGCAGTTCCGCCGCGCAGATCGTCGAACGGCGATCGTCCCGGCCCATAAATCCCGGCGAGGCGCATGATGTCGACAGCAATCCGGTCGCCAAATCCGGCCCATGCCGTTTCTGCTTGCACCCGGCGCACACCTCGTGGCGATGATGGCGCAGGCAATGTCGCTTCATCCACCCAGCCGCCGCCGCGATCGCCATACACCCCGGTGGTGGACATGTAGCCAATCCAACGCAAGTCCCGCGCGGCCTGGAGTGCCGGGAGATGGGCGCGCAGAACCGGATCGCCATCCTCGCCCGGGGGCGCGGTGATCAATGCGTGGGTGACCCCGGCAAGATCAACCGCACGAAACGCTGACAGCGTGATGCCAGGCTGTCCGCCCCCCGCGCCACGGGTGGTTGCGCCGACCTGCCAGCCGGCCAGGAGGGCTGCGTGCGCCGTCGCCAGACCCGTGTAGCCCAGGCCGAAAATCATCAACGATCTCAAGCGCCGCTCCTTGCTGAATTTGCACCCTCTCGCCCGGGCAGCCTACACTGATCTATCATGAAAGCACGGGTGGCACTCCTGACTGGCGTGGGAATTCTGCTGCTGGTCGGTGCAGGAGTGGCGTGGAATTTATCCGATACCGGCATCCCGCCCGATAGTGTCGTCGAACAGGCCGAGCCCAACCTCCCAATCCCGCCTTTGCCACCCCGGCTGGCCGATGGCGCGCAATACGACCGATGCCTTGCCCAGGTCCCCGATGACCCGCAGCGCGCGGCAGCTGAAGCGCGCGCTTGGCGCGACAGCGGGGCAGGCGCGCCGGCGTTGCATTGCCTGGCGATGGCTGAACTCGCGCTCGGCAATACCGAACTCGCCGCCCGCTTGCTGCAAGGTCTGGCGACAGAGGCGGCCGCCAGCGCGCCGGTGCGGGCCGCGATGCACAGCCAGGCCAGCCAAGCCTGGCTGATGGCGGGGCGCGTCGATGATGCCCTGATCGCGGCCAGGGCGGCGGTTGGGGTGGTGTCGGACAACCCCGATCTTTGGATCGAACTCGCACGAGTGGCGCTCGTCCGCAAAGACTATGCCGTCGCCGTCGATGATCTGACCCGCGCCTTGGCGTTGGATCGCAACCGGGCCGACATTCTGGTGTTACGGGCGGCGGCGCACCGGTTGCGCGGCGCGCTGGACGCGGCGCTGGGCGATGTTGACCGTGCCATCGATGCCGATCCCGACAATGCGGAAGCATTGCTGGAACGCGGCGTGCTGCGTCAGCGGCGTGATGACCCGGACGGGGCGCGACGCGACTGGATGCGTGTGGTGGCGATCGCCCCGGAATCGCAAGCCGCCGATTTGGCGACCCAGGACTTGGAACTGCTCGATGCAGGGCCAAGCCGGTAGGTCGTAACGCCTAGAGGTTTGTTTTCACGATCATCTTTACTCGTCCAATCGAAGCCGATTGAACGAATGATGATCTAAAAATCGAGATCGGCGTAATGCGCGGCCGCCACCATCCCAGGCACGCGGTCGGCCAGAATGTCACGGAAACTTGGCCGTGACTTGATCCGCGCATACCATTCGCGGGCCTGCGGGCTGACACTCCAATCCACATCGCCAGCAAAATCGAGCACCGATAAATGCCCCGCCGCAGCAAAATCGGCGAGCGAGATGGTGCTGCCGGCAAGGTAGCGGCGGGTATCGGCAAGCCAGCCAATATACTTCAAATGTTCGCGCAAGGCGGCATAGCCGAGCCGCAGGGCTGCAGCATCGGGCTCCCCGCCACCGGCGATGCGGCGCAGATATTTCTGCCCGTTCAGCCGATCGGTGACCTCGCACGCGAAGGTTTCATCGAACCAGGCTACCAGACGCCGCACCTCGACCCGCTCACTCAGGGTCTGGCCCATCAGCGGCGTGTCGGGATAGGCGTCTTCGAGATATTCGCAGATCACCCCCGAACCAGGGATTGCCAATCCGTTGTCTTCCAGCATGGTCGGCACCGTGCCGGCGGGGTTGAGGTCGAGAAATTCCAGCCGTCGCTCCCAGACCTTTTCCACCCGCAATTCAAACGGCAGACGTTTTTCCGCCAGCGCCAATCGAACCTTGCGGCAAAATGGCGACAGCGGGAGATGAAACACAAAGCGCATCAGATTTAACGCCCGGCCGGTTACGGTGTGGTCGGGTTTGGGGACACGCCGCGCGCGCGCAACTCGTCGGCATGGCCTTCGAGCGCTTGCTGGAAAATCCGCTGGGCCCAAGGCTGGGCGAATGCGGTAACTTCCTGGTTCAGCACCGCTTGCGATCGGATTAGCTTGTCGCCGACAGGGCTGCTGTAAAAGGCGCGCAACTGCTTGAGTTCATCGAGGGTGTAGGTGTTCGCCCAGGCGTCGACGATGGCGTTGGTGATTTCGATGCTCTGGCCGTTGAGGTCGGGCATGATCACCTCGTCCACCACTTTGATCATGTCGTCGAGTGGCTTCTGGTTGCCACGCGCGAAGGCAACCGCGATCTGGTTGCGCACGTTGACCAGGATATTCTGGGTCTGAACGCCGAAGCTGAGGCGGTCCCCGAGTGCACGGGCTTCTTTGCGGGCTTCATCGCTCGGCACCTTGGCGACCGGCTTGGCGGGAGCAGGCGCGGGTGCGGCGGCGGCGGGTGCGGCCGGTTTTGCGGGCGCTGCTGCCGGGGCGGCCGGCGCGGGGGCCGCCGGCTTGGCGGGTGGGGTCTGGGCATTCGCCAACGGGGCGGCGAAGCCAATGGCGAGGGCGGTCGCGGCCAGGCGCGCCTTGAAGCTGCTGCCGGTGGTTGCGAAGCGGATCATCATAGCTCTCCCTTTAAAGCACGGCACACGGCGATCACAGCGTGCCGACAATGCGTCATGGTTCCAATCCAATTACCTCCATCATAGGTAACTTGGCGGCGCTTGGCGACATCACCACAGAAGAATTACTTTCCCGTATCAATCTGGCTGCCGGCGCGGCGGAACCGGGCCAGATACAACGGCACCACCAGCGCGATCGGGGTCGCCGTCACGCCAAGCGCGGCCAGCCCGGGCAGGCTGGGGTCGGCAACATTGTCACGCGCCAGAAGCAGCAACTGATCGCTGGTGAGCAGCTTGCCGGGCAGGCGTTCCAGTATCCTGGCCTGCAAACTCGCCACCCTGTCGGGGATCGACAGCAGACACGGGCTGCGGTGGATCGTTCGCGCAATCCAGGCCATCAATGCCCGCATTGTCAGAATTTCCGGGCCGCCCAGTTCGAACAGGCGCCCGCGTACGTCTGGCCGTTCGATCGCCGCCATCACGGCGTCAGCCACGTCACCGACGAACACCGGTTGGAATTTGGTCGCCCCATGGATCACCGGCAGGAATGGCAAAGTTGCCGCCATCCCGGCAAACCGGTTGAAAAACGCATCATCCGGCCCGAACACGATCGATGGCCGCAGGATCACCGCATTGGCGAATGCGGCAAGCACCGCCTGTTCGCCCGCTGCCTTTGACCGTGCATAGGCGCTTGGGCTCGCCAGATCGGCGCCGATCGCCGAAAGCTGCACCAGATGGCGTACCCCGGCAGCGGCGGCTTCGCGGGCAACGCTGCCCGCCGCCTCGGCCTGGATGCGCAGGAAGTCCCCCGGCCGTCGCTCCGCCAGGATGCCGACCAGATTAACCACCACTGTCGCGCCAGCGACGGCCGCCCGAACCGAGGCCGGATCGGTGATCGCTGCGCGAAACGGTTGGATCTGGCCAACATTGCCCATCGGCAATAGAAATCCCGCCGCCTCCGGGTCGCGCACCGCGACCCGAACGATATAGCCCGCCGCGGCAAGGCGCTGGACAATCTGGCGTCCAATAAAGCCTGAGCCTCCGAAAACGGTGGCAAGCTTGTCCATACCCATAACCGAACCCCGCCTCTAACTGTTCAGATCATATGGGGACTTGATGCCTGCGCACCACCCTCGGGAGCGTCGGTTGCCAATGATCGCCGCCTTGCCTGTTGACGGCGGCCAGCCTTGCGGCTACATCGCCGCCCTCCGCATGTTCCCCCGAACTGCGGAGTGGTGATGCCCTGGTGGCGGAATTGGTAGACGCGCAGGTTTCAGGTACCTGTGGCCGAAAGGTCGTGGAAGTTCGAGTCTTCTCCTGGGCACCAAGTTTTTTCGGGGCGAGTGTTGCAGGCGTGCCAAACAGATTTGGCCGACCCTTCGGCTGGAAATAATCCTGTTCTGGAAATGATCCTGTTCATGGCCGACGCGACTGTGCATCTTCACCGGCATGATTTGCCAGATGGTCTCGACCTTGGACGGGTTGTCGCGGTCGATACCGAGGCTATGGGCCTCGATTCCCGCCGCGACCGGCTCTGTCTGGTGCAGCTTTCCGCTGGTGACGGCCGCGCCCACATGGTGCAGATCATCCCGCCCGAGCATGGCGGCCGTGGCGCCGATTGCCCGAATTTGAAGCGCCTGCTGTCGGACCCGACGACCACCAAGCTGATGCATTTTGCCCGCTTCGATGTCGGCCTGCTGCAACACGCGCTTGGCATCACTGTCAGCCCGACCAAATGCACCAAGATCGCGTCCAAGCTGATCCGCACCTTTACCGACCGGCATGGGCTGAAGGATTTGTGCAAGGAATTGCTGGGCGTGGATTTGTCCAAGCAGCAGCAAACCTCCGACTGGGGCGCGCTGGAGTTGTCGAGCGAACAACTGACATATGCGGCTTCCGACGTGCTGCACCTGCATGCATTATGGGCCAAGCTCGAAGCTGCTTTGCGTCGCGAAAACCGGCTCGACCTCGCGGAGGCCTGTTTCGCCTTCCTGCCGACCCGTGGCCGGCTCGATGTGCTCGGCTGGGATGCACCCGACATTTTCGCCCATTGAGCTGATGTGGCCGCAACTGCCCCCCTGCAAGGTCAGGTGGGTGGCGGCGTGAGCACCCTTCGCACCCGGCTTCGTCGTCTGGCTTGGGCGGTCCCGACCGGGCTGGTCGCCAGCCTGTTGCTCGCGGCCTGGCTGGTGCCACTTGCGCTTGACTGGAACCAGTATCGCCAGACTGTGGCAGGGCTCGCGTCGCGCACCCTGGGCCGGGGCGTTATCATCGACGGGCCGATCGTGCTGCGATTGCTGCCCGAGCCGTCGCTCATCGCCGGCAAGATCAGCTTGTCCGATCAGGATAGCCAGGGCGTGCTGGTGTCGGCGCGCGAATTGCGGCTGCGCCTGGGGTTGTGGCCGTTAGTGTCCGGCCATATCGACGCCCGTGAACTGGTGCTGATCGGCGCCGATATCAGCATGCCATGGCCGTCTGGCGGGGAGATCCTGCTGGCGCATCGCCCGGACTGGCTGTCAGGCCTTGCAGCGCGGATCGACGCGAGCCGCATCACGGTTGGTGATGTTGTTCTCAATGACGTCAAGGCCACGATCGCCACCGACCCTGACAGTGGCTTTTATGCTTTGGCCGGTACCATGCGGGCGCCGAACCTGCGCACAGGCGCCGCCGACAAACCAGATACCATGCGCTTCACCGGCAGATTGCTGCCGGCCGGGGCGGATGGTGTGGCGGGGCTCGATCTCACCGTCGAGACTGTCAGCGGTTCGCCGGCCAGCATGACGATGTCCGCCCAGATTGCCCCAGATGGCACGGCAAGCGGACGGATCAGCGCGAAAGGCGCGGACCTGTCGCGGTTGGCCGCGACCTCCGCAGTGCCGTTCAGACTTGAAGGTCGGTTCAGTTTCGCTGATGGCTTCGCGGTCGCCGACGCGCTGGTCGGCGACGTTGCCGGCACTCCGTTCCGCGGCGCCCTGTCGCTGCGCCTCGCCGCCCGCCCCCGGATTGATGCCGCGATCACCAGTGCGCGGCTCGATCTCGACTTGTGGGCGCCGGCATTGCGGCAGCTCGCCGATAGCGGCGTGCCGGGATGGCTGGGCTTCGGGCTCGATCTCTCGGTCGAAGCGGCGAGCTTTGAGGGTGGGGTGCTCCGCCAACTGCGCCTGGCGCTCGATTTCGATACTGCCGGCGCGCTGTTGCGCGAAGCCCGTGCCATCCTGCCGGGGGAGGCGGCGCTCAGCCTTGCCGGACGGATGTTGCCGGCCAATCCGGATTTCGCTGATGCGCCGCGTTTTGTCGGCACGGCGGAGCTTGCCGCCCCCGACTTGCGGACCACTCTGGCCTGGGCAAGCCGGGCTGGATTGAAATTGCTGGATAATTTACCGGCCAACGTGATGCACGCCGCGACTTTGCGTGGCGACCTCCAGCTGGCCCCGCGGCAGGCACGGATGACCAAGCTGCAAGGCCGCCTCGATACGGCCGCCATCAGCGGCGAATTCGGTTTGCGGCTCGGTAAGCGTCCGGTGGTGATCGCCACTCTCGCGCTTGATCGCCTGACACTCGATCCGTGGATCGTGCCGTGGTGGTCGGGGCCATGGCCCTCCCTCGCCAGTTTGGCGCGCGGTGTGGACGGGTTGGATATCGATCTGCAACTCAGCGCCGACGTCGCGATGCTGGGTGCGGTCAGGTTGGAGCCTTTCAGCCTCGGGGTCACCAGTACTCAAGGCAAATTTTCGCTCGATCGGCTCGCCTTCGACGGCCAAGGCGTGAAGCTCGCCGCGTCAGGCGGATTGCTGGATGGCACAAGGCTGGTGGACGTCGCCTTGGACGTGCGCGCGGCAGATGCCAGCGCGCTCGCAGCCCTGGCACCGGCTTCGGCGCGTGAGGGTCTTGACCGGCTGGCGACCCTGCTGCGCGCGCCGCTCGCGGTCAGTCTGCAAGGTGCCGGGCTCATCGATGGTTTTGGCTTCAAGCTGATCGGCGATCTCGGCGATTTGCACGTCGAGGCGCAGCCCACAGTGAATTTTTCCGCCGAAACCTGGAATGCGCGCCTCGCGCTCCGCCACCCCGGTGCGCCGAGATTGGCGGCCCAGCTTGGCCTCGATCGCGCCGGCAGTTGGCTGGGCGACGGATCGTTCAGCGTGGTCAGCCAGCTTGCGGTGACCCCGGCCCGGATTGCCGCCGATGCGATCGAGTTGGTGGCCGGTGGATTGCGCATGGCCGGCAAGCTCGATCTTGCGCTTGGCGACCCCCCCCGCGTTACCGGCCGGGTGAAGGTTGAGACCCTGCCTTTGCCGTTGCCGCAACCGCGCGCGCCAGATCCCTTGCCGCTGTCAGCGCTCACGGGATGGGACGCTGAAATTCAGATCGATGCCGGCCAGGTGACGGCGGGCCTGTCGACCCTGATGGAAAAAGCCCGGGCAACTGTGGTTCTGCAGGCGCAGAAACTCTCGGTAAAAGGCCTCGCGGCGACTGTTGCGGGTGGCAGTCTGATCGCCGAGGCCCGCATCGATGCGACCGCCAACCCGCCGGCTTTCGCGCTCGACGCGACGTTAACCGGGGCCTCGATCGGGGCCGCCTTGTTTGACCAGGCGCTGGATGTCGGACGCGGCACCACCGACGCCCGGGTGGTGGTGCAGGCGACCGGCTATGCGCCGGCGGCGCTGCTGGCGAGCCTTACCGGTACAATTGCCGCGACCATCCGCGACGGCGAGCTGATCGGGATCAACCTTCCCGAATTGCGCGATGATTTCGCCGAACCGCGCATTACCGCCGCGCTAACCTCGGGACGATCCAACTTCGATCAACTGACCTTGCGCGCCGCAGTCGATCACGGGCTGCTGAACCTGACCCAGGCGACGCTGTCGGCGCCGGCTGGATCGATCCAGGGCACCGGGATGTTTGATCTGATGGCAGAGCGCGTGGCGCTGCATTTTGACGTGGTGCCAGCGGGCACCGACCCACCCAAGATGGGGCTGCGCTGGACCGGCAGTTTCGAGGTCCTGACCCCAGTGCCGGAACTGGCGGGCCTGACGCGATGGCGCGCGCAACGTCCGCCTGGTTGAAACGTTTTTGTAGCAAGACCTTGGTTAAAGACTGGTCCACCGGAAAGGGAACAGTTTTTGTCCCCCGGCGCCATTTTAGGTCGGGCGGAATTTAATCCAGGCGCTTTCAGCCAGCTTCCCTCGGACGCGGTCGATTTGGCCGTGCCCGAGGGACGGTCTGGCGTTCGGCGAA
>CALQTN020000048.1 GCA_943333505.2 Asaia bogorensis
CTCCGGCACAGGCATGCCCCCCTCGGCTTGACGAAGGATCGAAAGGATCTGCGGGTCACTGTATCGGCTCGTCTTCATACGAAATCTCCTCATGCATCTTGCCGAGAAAATTCTACTCGTGAAGCCCCCTAAATTCCGGAGGGATTACCGAATGACCTCGCGTTGTTGCGAAACCGGTGGAAGCAGGAGGGGCAGCTCTTTGATCAGCCCCATGTTAAGGCCGGCCATTATTGCTCCCTTCGCTTGCTTCTCGAGAAAGTCCAGCGCATTTCGGTGGTAAAGGAAGTAGCAATGAAGGTATTCGGGAAGACAATTTTTCTGATCGAGCGTAATGCAGCAAAGATGTTTCGAGTTGATCGAAATTGGTATGTCTTTAGGAACGATAGCGCAGCGTCCGCAGGTCCCCATGATCGTGATGAGCACATCCCCAGGAAAAACCTGGTAACGGGACAATATTTTAAATTTGTCCTGCGTTATGTATCGTCTCTCGCTCCACGCAAATTCATTTCGAACGGCGTTGTCAATGCCGAGCACCGGTATTCCGTCATCGACGAATTCGCTGTGCAACAACTGACTACCAAATGGTCCTGTTCTGATTGAGCCCTTCTTTGACAGCGCCGCGTCAGCAACGGTCATCATCACCCAATCTTGCTGATCCAGCTGGTCCAGAATTTCCATGAACATTGGCTGGATCAGGGCCCGGGCGTTTTGGAGGTTCTTTTCGGCGTTGGCTTTGGCGGTGGCGATGTGGGCGAACGCCTCGTCGAGAATGCCGACGATGCGTTGCTGTTCGGGGAGGGGGGGGGAGCGCAAGGTTGAGTGACCGCAATTGATCGGTCATCAAGCGATGGACCGTAGCCCCTGTGGTAACCATTGATAGCAGAAGCTCAGACTGCGACTGGAGGAAGTAATAGAGAAACCGACTTCCAATGCCTTTCTTCGGGCACAATGCTTTCAGGTCTTGATTGATCGTGAGTTCCCGGCCTGCAATTGAGATTGGGATAGTACGGGCCAGGATCCCCGATCTGACAACGATCAAAATCGACCCTTCGGCGATCAACGACGTCGCGCTATCCTTGATCGCTTCCGCCGATATGTGGTCGATAGAATCTCCAATGATTTCAGACTTCATGTCCTTTGGTGATACCCAAGGAATATCACCTTGCCAGTAGCGCCCAACTGCCTTGGATGGTGTTCCACCGCCCTTGAACAAACAAAGCTGATCTAGCGTTAATGACGGCCAATTCTTGGTCATAGGAGTGCCTGGATGCTTTCCAGTAGTTCCGCACTTTCCGCGTCCAGGGCGGCAATCTCGTCGATGATTTCGGCTGGTGTGCGGTGAACAAGCAGTTCGCCGCCATTCGGATTCTTCACCGACAAATCAAACGCGCCCGCCACAATCCCCGCAACCTCCACGCTCCAGGACTTGTCCGACGCCGTAAACCCCGCCTGCAACGTCACAAACTCGGCCAAATCCGCATCATTCAGCGCATTAGTCTTCCCCATATTCCGCCCAGGGTCCAACTGATAATACCAAACCGACCGTGTCGGCGCACCCTTGGTGAAGAACAGCACCACGGTCTTCACCCCCGCGCCCTGAAACGTGCCGCCCGGACAATCCAGCACGGTGTGCAAATCGCAACTTTCGAGCAGCAGCTTGCGCAGTGACACCGCGGCATTGTCGCTGTTGGACAGGAAGGTGTTCTTGATCACCACCGCGGCCCGCCCGCCGGGTTTCAGCATGCGGATGAAATGTTGCAGAAACAGAAAGGCAGTTTCGCCGGTGCGGATGTTGAAATTCTGCTGCACCTCCTTCCGTTCCTTGCCGCCGAAAGGCGGGTTGGCGAGGACGATATCCATCTGATCCTTGGGCTGAATATCGGCGAGGTTTTCGGTCAGGGTGTTGGTGGGCAGGATATTGGGCGCGGTGATGCCATGCAGGATCAAATTCATGATGGCGATGACGTAGGCGAGGGATTTCTTTTCCTTGCCGTAGAAGGTCCGGGTTTGCAAAATCTGCTCGCCCGAGGTGGTCAGGCCGGGTTGGGCTTTGAGGTAGTCAAACGCCTCACAGAGAAACCCCGCCGAGCCGCAGGCGCCATCGTAGATTTTCTCGCCAATTTTGGGGGCGATCACCCGGACCATGGCGCGGATCAGCGGGCGCGGGGTGTAATATTCGCCGCCATTGCGGCCGGCATTGCCCATGCGCTTGATTTTTTCCTCGTAGAGCGCGGAAAGCTCGTGCTTTTCGGCCTGGGAGCGGAAGCGCAGTTCGTCGATATGGGAAATGACGTCGCGCAGTGAATAGCCGCTGCGGAAGCGGTTGGTGATTTCGCTGAAAATCTCGCCGATCTTGTATTCGATGGTATCGGGGCCGGCGGCGCGCTGGCGGAAGCCTTGCAGATAGGGGAACAGCTTCTGATCGACGAAATCGCGCAGGTCATCGCCGGTGAGCGCAGTATTATGGTCCAGTTTGCCATCGGTGCCCTTGGGGGCGGCCCAGGCGGCCCAGCGGTAGGCTGGGGCGAGGATGTGGCTATAGGTTTTACCATCGAGGGCTGCTTCGGAGGCGCGATCGGCTTCCAGACCATCGAGGTATTTCAGGAACAGCAGCCAGGAGGTTTGTTCGGTGTAGTCGAGTTCGGTGGTGCAGCCGGCTTCTTTCCACAGGACGTCATCGATGTTTTTGAAGGCTTGTTCGAACATGGGGTGGTCCTAGCGGGGGGAGCGGGACGACGGTAGCTGGTTTGTGAGGGGGGCGCCAATGCGGCTGTTCGCCGGCATTGCGCGCCGTTCGGGCGGGGCCTGCGGATGGTTGGGTGCGGTGGGTCTGGATCGCCACGCAAGGGCTCGCGAGGACGAGGGAGGGCGGGGGCACGGTGGCGAGGGGCGGCGCTTATTGTCGCTTGCTCCGCCGAAAAACCTTGCATTGGCGGATCGGCTGCAGTAAGAACATATCATGAACTCATCCGCTGAACCCTTCGGTCTGCCCGACACTGCGCCAGAATTGGCGCGGCGTTTTGCGGTGATCATGGCGGGGTTGGGGGCGTTGATTGCGCGGCGGTTTTTGAAGATGCCGCATCTGGCGGGGTTCACGTTGCTGTTGTGGGGGCGGCTCAACCGGGCGGTGCGGCGGTTGCATCGGGCGTTGACGCAAAAGCCGGGCAAGCTTCGTGCCAAGCGGGCGCCGGTGGTGCGGGCGGATGTGGTGCGGGTGCGGTCGATGTCGTTGCCATCGGGGCGTGGTTGGATTGTGCGCGAACTCGGGTGGGAGGCGGCGACCTATATGGGGCAGTTGGAGGCGCTGTTGGCGGAGATTGGGACAAGGGCGACGCTGGCGGCAGCGCCAGGGGCCGCGCGGATCTTGCGACCGATTTGCCGGATGCTGGGGGTGGTGGTGGCGGAGGCGCCGAAGATTGTGCCGAGGTTTGTGGAACCGGGGGCGGCGGCGCCCGTGGTGCGGGTTGTTGGCGGGGTGGGGTTGGTTGCATTTTCGACGAGCTGGAAATGACGGTGGTGTTGGTTTGTCTATTTTGTTTCGATATCGAAATTAATTAAGGTCCCTGGCACCCTCACCCCAGCCCTCTCCCGGGGGGAGAGGGAGTTTAAGCCCAAGTCGGGGAAAGTTTTTTTGGTTCTTTTTGTTCACAAAAAGAACGCCTTGCCTTACGCTGGCACCATAATAGTCGCCACTGCCTGCGCCGCGATACCTTCTTTCCGTCCGGCGAAGCCCAAGCGCTCCGTGGTTGTCGCCTTTACGCTCATGCGCCCGACATCGACGCCGAGCAGATCGGCGAGCCGCGCCATCATTGCCGGCGCGTGCGGGGTGATTTTGGGTTGCTCGCAGATCAGGGTGACATCGACATTGGCGAGGATACCGCCGCGGGCGGCGATGCGGGTGGCGGCGTGGCGGAGGAAGCGGGCGCTGTCGGCGTCTTTGTATTGGTTGTCACTGGGGGGGAAGTGGCGGCCGATATCGCCTTCGGCGAGCGCCCCGTAAATGGCGTCACACAGGGCATGGATGCCGACATCGGCGTCGGAATGGCCTGACAGGCCGTGGGTGTGGGGGATTTCGATCCCGCACAGCATCAGCCGCCGGCCAGGGACGAGGACGTGGACATCGAAACCGGTGCCGACCCTGGGGAGCATCATTGGGGTGAAAATCCTTTCGAGGCGGGCGAGGTCGGCGGCGTAGGTCAGTTTGATATTGTCTTCGTGGCCCGGCACCAGGGTGACGCGGTGGCCGGCGGCTTCGAGGATGGATGCGTCATCGGTGGCGCCTTCCGGGGCGGCGCGATGGAGGTCGCGCAGCAGGGCAAAATGGAAGGCTTGCGGGGTCTGGGCGCGGAACAGCAGGTCGCGGGAAACAGTGGCGGTGATGACGCCATCGATGCCGCGTTTGAGCGTATCGGCGACCGGCAATGCGGGGATGGCGCCGGGATGGCTGGCAAGGGCTGCGATCAGGGCGGCGATGGTGCCTGGCGGCAGGAAGGGGCGGGCCGCGTCATGCACCAGGACGATATCGGGGGCGTGGGGGGCGAGGGCTTCGAGCCCGGCGCGCACGCTGGCCTGGCGGGTGGCGCCGCCGGGCACGGTTGGCAGATGGGCGATGCCGGCCAAGGCCGCGGTGATGGCGGTGGCGTCACCGACCGGTTGGATCAGCGTGACCTCGCGCGCCAGGGCCAAAGCGGCGTGGGCGATGACCGGCTTGCCAGCCAGGCTGAGGAATTGCTTGGGGGTTTCGGCGCCAAACCGGCTGCCGCTGCCGGCAGCGACCAGGATGCCGGCGATGAGGGGAGATGGGGGCATAGCGCAGTGCCATGCCGGGCGGGATGCAAGCCGTCAACCCCGTGATTGACGGATTGCACGGCGCTGGCGCTTCGCTTAGTTATGCTCAAATCATGGGCAATATTTCTGATGGGCTGCATCATCCGCAGCCACACGCGTTGAAACCGATCGATCTCGGCGGGGTGGTGATTGACGTCCCGGTGATCCTGGCACCGATGTCGGGGGTGACGGATTTGCCGTTCCGGCGCCTGGCGCGCGAGCTTGGGGCTGGGCTGGTGGTGTCGGAGATGATCGCGTCCTGGGCGATGATCCGCGAAAACGCGGCGACGTTGCGGATGGCAACGCTGGAGGGGCGCCCGTCTTCGATCCAATTGGCGGGCTGCGATCCGGCGGCGATGGCCGAGGCAGCGCGGATCGCGGTCGGGCGTGGGGCGGATATCGTCGATATCAACTTCGGATGTCCGGTCAAGAAAGTCGCGGTCGGGCAGGCGGCGGGCAGTGCGCTGATGCGGGATGAGTTGGGGGCGGCACGCATTCTCGAAGCGACAGTCAAGGCGGTTAACGTGCCGGTGACGCTGAAGATGCGGATGGGGTGGGATCACACGACGCTGAATGCCCCCAAGCTCGCGCGGATTGCCGAGGATCTTGGCATCCGGATGGTGACGGTGCATGGGCGGACGCGGCAGCAATTCTACACCGGCACGGCGAATTGGGATTTCATTGCCGAGGTCAAGAATGCCGTGCGCATCCCGGTGATTGCCAATGGCGATATCATTACGTCTGACGATGCGCGTGAGGCGTTGGCGCGATCGGGGGCGGATGGGGTGATGATCGGCCGCGGCTGCTATGGCCGGCCCTGGTTCCCGGCGCAGGTTGCCGCTTTCCTGCAAACTGGCACGACCCCGGCCGAGCCAGATCTGGCCGCGCAGAAAGCAATCCTGCTGCGGCACTATGATTTGATGCTGCAATATTTTGGTGTGGAGCCTGGGCTGCGGATGGCCCGCAAGCATTTGGCCTGGTATTCGCGCGGATTGGCGGGCTCGGCCGAGTTTCGTGCGACGGTTACCCGCGTGGCGGAGGTGCCGGCGGTGCTGGCGCTGATCGATCGGTTCTACGATCCGTTGATCGAACGGGGGGCCACAAGGATTATGCGCCGGGACGACGCGCTGGCGGAAGCGGCATGACCGCTCTTGCCCAGCGTGCGAGGGGGCGGCTGCCTACACCGAAGCCGATCGACGCCAGTGCCCTGATAGCGGCCTTGCCGATGCCGGTGATTGTGTTTGACAGCGATAATCGGTTTCGGTTTGCTAATCATGATGCCGAGCAGTTCTTCGGAATTTCGGCCGGCAGTCTGGCGCAGCTGACGCTGGGCGACCTGGTGCCGCTCGACAACCCGATTTTCCTGCTGATCGATCAGGTGCGCCGGGTGGGCGCCACGGTCTCCGATCACGACATGACCCTCGAAAGCCCGCGCATCAACAAGCAGGGACTGACGGTGCAGGGCTCGCCCTTACTTGGGGAGGCGGGGTCGGTGATTTTGGTCCTGCAGGATGCCTCTGCCGCCCGCAGCCTCGATCGCCAGCTTGGGTTTCGCAGTGCCGCCCGCAGTGTCGCCGGGATGGCCGCGATCCTGGCGCATGAGGTGAAAAACCCGCTATCGGGCATTCGTGGCGCGGCGCAATTGCTTGAGGCCAGCGTCCATCCCGATGACCGGGAACTGACTGTGCTGATCCGTGATGAGGCTGACCGCATTCGCGCCTTGGTCGATCGGATGGAGGTGTTCGGTGAAAAGCCGGTGACCTTCGCGCCGGTCAACATCCACCGCGTGCTCGAGCATGTCCGCCGGCTCGCCCAGTCGGGGTTTGCTGAGAATATTCGCTTTGCCGAGATCTATGACCCCAGCCTGCCGCCTGTGCTCGGCAATCGTGATCAGTTGGTTCAGGTGCTGCTGAACCTGGTTAAAAACGCCTCGGAAGCAACTGATGGGACGGGCGAAATCACCCTGACAACCGGCTATCAGCAGGGGGTCCGTCTGGCGGTCCCCGGCTCGAACGCGCGGGTTGATCTGCCGCTGGTGGTGGCGGTGCGCGACAACGGACCGGGGATTTCCGACGACATCAGGCCGCATTTGTTTGATCCGTTTGTGACCAGCAAGCCGAGCGGTAGCGGCTTGGGCCTCGCGCTGGTGGCGAAAATTGTTGCCGATCATGGAGGGCTGATCGAGGTCGATAGCCGTCCCGGACGAACCGAGTTCCGCCTCCATCTCGCGATGCATCCGGATGACGGCGCGACCCAGATATGAGGGCCTATGGGTCGATGCGCCCAACCGAACGATCCACCTGCTGCCAAACCATAACAGGCAAACCCTGACATGACCGTGCCCACCATCCTTATTGCCGATGACGACCGTTCGATCCGCACTGTGCTGACCCAGGCGCTGGGGCGGGCGGGCTATCAGGTTCGCAGCACTGGCACCGCGGCGACGCTGTGGCGGTGGGTGGAGGAGGGTGAGGGGGATCTGGTGATCACCGACGTGGTGATGCCGGACGAAAACGGGCTCGATCTGGTGCCGCGCATTCGTCGTATCCGCCCCGAGCTGCGGGTGATTGTGATGAGCGCGCAGTCCACCCTGATGACAGCGGTCAAGGCGACCCAGCGCGGCGCTTTTGAATATCTTCCCAAGCCATTCGATTTGAAGGAATTGCTGGCTGTGGTGGACCGCGCCTTGGCCACCGCCGCCATCCCGGTTCCGCCGGAGCCAGGCCGGGACAGTGACGAACGGATGCCATTGATCGGACGATCGGCGGCAATGCAGGATATCTATCGGACCATCGCCCGGCTGACGGCTGCCGATCTTACGGTCATGATCAACGGCGAAAGCGGCACTGGTAAGGAACTTGTTGCCCGTGCTCTGCATGATTTCGGCCGCCGCCGCGCCGGGCCGTTTGTCGCCATCAACATGGCCGCCATCCCACGCGAACTGATCGAAGCCGAATTGTTCGGCCATGAACGTGGTGCCTTCACCGGCGCCACCAATCGCAACCCCGGCCGCTTCGAGCAGGCGGCCGGCGGCACGCTGTTCCTCGACGAAATCGGCGACATGCCACCCGAGGCGCAAACCCGGCTGTTGCGGGTGCTCCAGGAGGGCGAGTTCACCAGCGTCGGGGGGCGGCAATCGATCCGTGCGAATGTCCGGATTATCGCCGCCACCCATCGTGACCTGCGCGCTGCGATCCGGCAGGGGCTGTTTCGCGAGGATCTCTATTACCGGCTTAACGTGGTGCCGATCCGCCTGCCACCGTTGCGGGAGCGTGCCGGTGATATCGCCGATCTTGCACGCCATTTCCTCGAACGCGCCCGGATCGACGGGCAGCCAGCCAAATCTTTGGACCAGACCGCGATCGACACCCTGGCCGCCTATCGCTGGCCGGGCAATGTCCGCGAACTCGAAAATCTGATGCATCGGCTGACCGCTTTGTGCGCCGATGAGGTGATTTCCGGAGCGGTGGTCGCGATCGAACTTGCCGACGGCATGGGCGAGGCGCCGCTGCACGATCCCCAAGCCGCCCCGACGCCAGGTGGCGGAGGCGCGGAATCCTTAAGCCGCGCGGTCGAGCGTCACATTGCGCAATTCCTCTCGGCCCATCAGGACGGGTTTGTCGCTGCGGATATTTATGACCGGGTGCTGGCCGAGGTCGAACGACCGCTGATCCAGATGACGCTTGCAGCTACCCGCGGCAACCAGATCAAGGCGGCGGCCATGCTCGGGCTCAACCGCAACACTTTGCGGAAGAAAATCCGCGACCTCGATATCGCGGTTGTCCGTGGGCTTGGGTGATATGACGGATCTACCGACGCGGCAGGCCGCAGTTCGGGGCTGGCGACGGATCATTGCCGGGTTGCTGCTGAGCAATGCAATGACCTTGTTTCTTGCGGTGGCAGCACTGGCGCTGGGCGCAACCGCCTTTGCGGTTTTCAATGGCGAAGTGCCGTCGCCAACTGTGGTGTTCGGCCTGGTCCTGGCGACGGTCGTGGTGCTGCTGCCCCTGCTGGCGTTGATGGCTGCGCGGGTCACGGGGGTTTGGGTCGAGCGTCGCCGTGGCGTGGCGGGTGCCAAACTCCATGTCCGACTGGTGTTGTTGTTCGGTGGCGTGGCTGTAGCGCCGGCCATTGTGGTGGCGGTTTTCGCCAGCGTCTTCTTCAACATGGTAGTACAAAACTGGTTCAACGACAATGTCCGCACCGCATTGAGCGAAAGCCTTCAGGTCGCGCGCGGCTACGCTGATGAACACCGCAACAAGATCCGCGCCGATGCTATTGAGATGGGCAACGACCTGGATCGTGCCCGCCTGCTTTATGCCAATGATCCCGATCAGTTCGACTTTGTGCTTGCCGAGCAGACCGCATTGCGCGGACTGACCGAGGCGACGATATTTGAGCCGCTGACTGGGCATGTCGTGCGGCATTACCCGGATACGGTTGTTCCATCGATGCCGCCCGATGCCATTGTGGCGCGCGGCGTCGCCGGCGAAATTCCGGTCTTTGGCAGCGACGATGGCACACAGGTGCGGGCGCTGGTCAGTCTCGATTTTGGCGCCATCCGGCTGCTGTCGATCGGCCGGCCGGTCGATACCGCCATTCTCGAACATATCAGCCGCACCGAACAGGTCGTGGCAGAATACCAGCGCCAGGATGCCAACAGTACCGGGTTGCAGGTGACCTTCGCCTTGATTTTCACGTTGATCGCGCTGGTGGTTTTGGCCGCGGCCGTACTGACCGGGTTGTTGCTGGCCAACCAGATCGCGCGCCCGGTCGGACGCCTGATTGCAGCGGTTGAGCGAGTACGCGCCGGCGATCTGTCGGTGCGGGTGCCGGAACGGGATACCGGCGATGAGATTTCCTGGCTTGGCCGCGCTTTCAACCGCATGACCGGGCAGTTGGCCGCCCAGCGCGGTGAGTTGATGGACGCCTATAGCCAGATCGACACACGGCGGCGCTTCATCGAAGCCGTGTTGTCCGGCGTTTCGGCTGGCGTTATCGGGCTCGATCAGGCTGGGCGGATCGAACTGCCCAACCGGATCGCCGCATTGCTGCTCGAAATCGACCTCCTGTCGGCAATCGGTCGCGAACTGGCGGATGTGGTGCCCGAATTCGCGCCCCTGCTCGCCCGTGCGGTGGCGGCGCCTGGCCAGGCCCATACCGCCGAAATAGCCATCGGCCCCCCGAGCCATCGTCGGGTGCTGCTTCTGCGCATCGGCGCCGATCACCATGGCCTGGCCATGGCCGAGGATGATGTATCGCGCAGCTTCCATTTCGTTGCCACCTTTGACGACATTACCGAGCTGCAATCCGCCCAGCGTAAAGCCGCCTGGTCCGATGTCGCCCGCCGCATCGCCCACGAGATCAAGAACCCGTTGACCCCGATCCAGCTTTCCGCCGAGCGCCTCAAACGCCGGTTCGCGCGGGAAATTACCTCGGACCCCGAAACATTCATTCAATGCGCTGATACGATCGTGCGTCATGTCGGCGATATCGGGCGGATGGTCGATGAGTTTTCATCGTTTGCGCGTATGCCGCAACCGGTGCTCCGACCAGAGCCGATCGGGCGGATCGTGCGTGATGCCCTGGTTCTTCAGCAAACCGGCCACCCCGAAATCGATTGGGCGGTGATCCTGCCCGAGCCTGAAATCATCGCCCCCTGCGACCGGCGCCTGCTTGGCCAGGCGCTCACCAACTTGTTGCAGAACGCGGCCGATGCAGTTGCCGCGGTCAGCGATGCGCGCATTGGGGTAAGATTGACGTTAGATGGCGGCCGCGTTTGCATCACCGTGTCCGATAATGGGGTGGGTCTGCCGGCTGAGGATCGCGACCGCCTGACTGAGCCCTACGTCACCCATAAAACCAAGGGTACCGGGCTGGGCCTGGCGATTGTGAAGAAGATCATGGAAGACCATGCCGGCGCCCTGCTGCTGGCCGACCGCATCGCGGATGCAAACTGGCCCGGAACCGGCGCGTCGGTTAGTCTGTGCTGGCCCATTTCTGGGGCGGGGTCTTAGCTCATGGCGCATGAAATCCTTCTGGTCGATGATGAACCCGACATCCGAATGGCGGTTGACGGGATTTTGCAGGACGAAGGCTACGAAACCCGCCAGGCCGCGGATTCCGATGCGGCACTCGCGCTGTTCCGCGGCCGCCGGCCGGCGCTGGTGATGCTCGATATCTGGCTGCAAGGCTCCAAACTCGATGGCATCGGTATCCTCGAAGCGATGCATGCCGAAGATCCCAGCGTCCCCATTGTGATGATGTCCGGCCACGGCACCATCGAAATGGCGGTCTCGGCGATCCAACTCGGCGCCTATGAATTCCTCGAGAAGCCTTTCAATACCGACCGGCTGCTGCTGGTCATCCGCCGTGCGCTGGAAGCGGCCAGCCTCGCCCGCGAAAACGCTGAACTTCGCCTGCGTGCCGGCCCGGAAACCGAACTCACCGGGGACAGTTCCGCTATTTCCGCCCTGCGCGCGGCCATCGAAAAGGTCGCCCCCACCGGATCGCGGGTCCAGATCAGCGGGGCGGCCGGCGCTGGCAAGGAAGTCGTCGCCCGGATGATCCATGCCCAGTCGCGCCGCGCTGATGGCCCGTTTGTGGTGCTGAACTGCGCCACCTTGAACCCGGCACGCTTCGAGGAAGAATTGTTCGGCACCGAGGCCGCCCCGGACGTCCCACGCCGTGCTGGCGTACTCGAACGCGCCCATGGCGGAACCTTGCTGCTCGACGAAGTTTCCGACATGCCGCTCGAAACCCAGGGTAAGATCGTCCGCGCGCTCCAGGATAGTTCCTTCGAGCGCCTGGGCGGCGCCACCCGCGTCAAGGTCGATGTCCGCGTGATCTCGACCACCAACCGTGACCTGCAAGCCGAAATAACCGCCGGCCGCTTCCGCGAGGACCTGTTCTACCGCCTCGCCGTCGTGCCGCTCCGCCTGCCAGCGCTGCGTGAACGTCGCGAAGATGTGCCAAGCCTTGCCCGCTTGTTCCTTGCCCGGGCAGCCGAAACCTCCGGCGCGCCCGGACGCGAGCTTTCCACCGACACAATTGCCGCCCTCCAAGCCTATGACTGGCCAGGTAATGTCCGCCAATTGCGCAATCTGATGGACTGGCTCCAGATTATGGCCCCGGGCAACGCGCATGACCCGATCCGCGCCGATATGCTGCCTCCCGAAATCTCCGGCGCTGCGCCTGCATTGTTCAACGCCGATCCCTCCGCCGATGTTATGAGCCTGCCATTGCGTGAAGCGCGGGATTTGTTCGAGACCCAATATCTCCAGGCCCAGCTTCTCCGTTTCGGCGGGAATATCAGTCGGACCTCGCAGTTTGTCGGGATGGAACGCAGTGCTTTGCATCGGAAATTGAAGCAGCTTGGGGTTGGGGACGAGAAGATTTAAGGCAAGAATGTTCTTTTTGTGAACAAAAAGAACCAAAAAAACTTTAACCATGGGCTGCGGTGTTACCGAATCCCGTCGCGTTCTTCGTTCTCATTGTGCGACCTTGCCACGCCAACCGCCGGAATAATCATATAATTACGATATCGTAACAAAAATGACATAAATCTACCAAGCCCACTCAGGCAATTTTTGTAATCACCGCGCGATCCTCCACCAGCCCAGGCAAAACCAACCCCACCACATCAGACCAGCCCGACGCGGTAGGCCGCGTCTCAACCACCACAATCGCCAATTCCGGCGCCGTCACTGGCCCAGGAACACCCAACATCCGGCACAGCGGTCGCAAAATCCGCCCCGCCGCCGGCATGGCGACCAAAATTGCGCGCAGTGCAGGATCGTCCAGCAATGCCTGCAACTGGCCCGCATAGCCCGCGGCCTCCCAGCCCAGTTCGTGCACCAGCCAGCCGCGCCTTTGCGGCAAGCTGACAGGCCGTGCCCGATCCCCGCCCGCCCGGCTTGCCCGCGGCCGCGCAACCAGCGCCTTGGCCGGCCGCGTCAACACCCGCGCAAACCGCCACACCGCCCGCGCGATCCGGCCGCATAACAGCCCCGTCAACCCCATCAAACCCGGCATCCGTAAAAACCGCCGCGCCACCAATGCCACCAGCCCGGCCATTACCACGCCAAGCCGCAGCGCCAATTCTGGCGTCGTCGCAGGCAGGCTGAAGGGAGGAGTTGGTTCGTTCATGATTTGTTCTTAGCGCAGTGCCACCTCAAATGCAAGCTTTTTTGCGCTGCTTCCCCGATCCGATGTCGAACGCCGAACAGCGCCGCTATCTGTTCTTCTTCTACCTCGTCAAAGGCATGGAGTCCGAAAACGCAATGAAATCTCGTGCCACCGAAATCCCCGCCGGGCCGCCTGCCGACGGCAGGCAGGCGCGTACCACCCCGAATGGATGATTTTGGCTTCTTTTTGATCACAAAAAGAAGACCTTCCCTATTCCGCCACTTCCCCCATCACCGCTGCAAACTGTGCCGCATGCAACCGCCGATACAGCCCGTCCTGGGCCAGCAGCGCCCGATGGCTGCCCTGTTCGGCAATTCCGTCCTCGGTCACCACCACAATTCGGTCGGCATTCTGGATCGTCGCCAGGCGATGCGCGATCACCAGGGTCGTGCGGCCCTGCGCCAGTTCGGCCAGCGACCGCTGGATGGCCTGTTCGGTTTCGGTATCAAGCGCCGACGTCGCCTCATCCAGGATCAGGATCGGCGGATTTTTCAGGAACATCCGCGCGATGGCGAGGCGCTGCTTTTGTCCGCCCGACAGCTTGACCCCACGTTCGCCGACCATCGTATCCAGCCCATCCGGCAGGTTGGCGATCAATTCGTCGAGCCGTGCCCGGCTGGCGGCGGCCACAATATCGGCCTCCGGCGCATCCAGCCGGCCATAGGCGATATTCTCCCGCAGGGTGCCGCCAAACAGGAACACGTCCTGCTGGACGATACCGATCTGGCGGCGCAGCGATGCCATCGTCATGTCGCGGATGTCGATGCCGTCAATGCAGATCCGGCCACCGGTGACCTCGTAAAAGCGCGGCAGCAACGAACAGATTGTGGTCTTGCCGGCGCCCGACGGGCCGACAAAGGCAATGGTTTCACCCGCGGTGATGCGCAGATCGATATTGGTCAGCACCGGGCGTTCTGCGGTGTAGCCAAAGCTTACGCGTTCGTAGCTGATATCGCCGTGCAATTTGCCGACCGTGCGTGCCGCAGGGCGGTCCACAATATCCGGCGCGGTATCGAGCAACTCGGTGTAGCGGCGAAACCCGGCGATGCCTTTGGGATAGGATTCCAGCACGTTGTTGATTTTTTCCACCGGGCGGAAAAACACCCCCACCAGCAGCAAAAACCCAACAAAATCGCCGTTCGACAGGGTGCCTTGCAGCACCAGATAGCTGCCCGCGAGCATGACCACCAGTTGCGTCAATCGCATCGACAGATAATTCAACGACGATGACGCCGCCATCAGCCGGTACGCTTGCAGCTTGGTGCGGCGATATTGTGCGTTGTCCTCGGCAAACCGTGCCCGTTCATGGGCTTCGTTGCCAAACGCCTGCACCACCCGCATGCCGCCGACATTTTCCTCGACCCGGACGTTGAATTGTCCGACCCGATTGAACAGCGCCCGGAAATTCCACGTCATCCGCGTGCCATAGCGCGTCGCCAGCAGCACCGTTGCCGGCACAATCGCGGCAGTGATCCACGCCAGTTCGAGATTGACCGTCAGCATCAGCGCAAACGCGCCAATGAAGGTCATCACCGCGATGAACAGATCTTCGGGACCGTGATGGGCGACCTCGCCGATTTCCTCGAGGTCCTTGGTCACCCGCGCCACCAGATGGCCGGTCTTGTGGTTGTCGTAAAACCTGAATGACAGCTTCTGCAAATGATCAAAACTGCGCCGCCGCATTTCGGTTTCGATGTTGATCCCCAGCATGTGGCCCCAATAGACCACGATGCCGTTCAAGGCGGTGTTGGCAATATAGGCGGCAAGCAGCGCGCCCGACGCGATCAGGATCAGGCCCCAGCTATGGGTCGGCAGCAAATGATCGACAAATCCGCGCACCGCCATCGGAAAGCCAAGCTCGAGCACCCCCGAAAGCAGCGCGCAGCCGAAATCGAGCAGGAACAAGCCGCGCCATGGGGCGTAGTAAGAAAAGAAACTGCGGATCATCGGTGGGGTGGGACCTTGGTTGCGCGGGGCAAGGCCAGCTTAGCATGCTGAAGGCTTAAAGCCGATCCACCACTTAGAGATCCACCACCAGATAGCGCTCCTCCACGCTCACCGCGATCCGTTCGGCGACATAGGGCCCTTCCACCACTGCCGCGCCATCCGCCACTTCGACCGGATACGTCCTCGTCTTGAACCGTTCTGGCTCGCAATAGGACTGCCCGGTGCGGATGTTGAATTCCCAGCCATGCCAAGGGCAGCGCACGATTTCGCCGGCTTGCGAATGCACGTATTTCCCGGGTTCCGGTGCCGTCACCAGCCCGGTGATCTTGCCCTCGCACATCGGCCCGCCCTGATGCGGGCAGCGATTGAGCATGCCGTGGAATTCCCCACCGAGATTAAAGATCGCGATCGGCCGGCCACGCACACTGACCAGCTTGCGCTCCCCCGGGGCGATTTCGCGTGCGGCGGCAACCACGTGGCGGGACATGCTCAGACGCCCCGATAAACGCGCTTGGCGTTGCCGATAAAGTAATCCTGGCGCTGGGCCTCGGTCAGTTGCAACGGCAGGCTGGTCGCCGGGTCGTCATAATCCCAATGCGGATAATCCGTGGCGAAAATGAATTTGTCCCAGCCGGTCCAGCCGATCGTGTCGGCGATGTGGCTGCGGGGTTCGGGCTCTTCCATCGGCTGGGTGGTCCACCAGACATGATCGCGAATATACGCGCTCGGCAGTCGCGTCAGATGCGGGGTTTCGGCTTTCAGGCGCTTCCACGCCGCATCCAGCCGCCATGCCAAGGCCGGCGCCCAGGCCGAGCCACCCTCGATCATCACGGCTTTAAGGGTCGGGAAGCGGGCAAACACGCCTTCGACCACCAGGCTGGCGAGCAGCGATTGCTGGGCCTGGGAATGGCCGACCATTTCTTCGATGTAATAGCTCGGGTAGCCGGCTGGCGTCATCGGGTTGCCGCCATAGCCGAAGGCGTGGATGCCGATTGGCATGCCAACTCCGGCGGCAGCTTCGTAGATCGGCCAGTATTTGCGGCTGCCCAATGGCTCGGACGTCCGGCTCAGCAGCAGCACCTGAACGAAGTCGGGGTTGTCGGCGTAGCGGCGGATTTCGGCCGCGGATGCAATCGGGTCCTCGTAGGCCACCACCACCGATGCCTTGAGCCGCTTATCCTGGCTGGTCCATTTGGCGATCTGCCATTCATTGGTGGCGTGGCAAAGTGCCACCGACAGATCAACGTCCTGGATGCCCTGCCCCGAGCCAAGCGGGTTCAAAATTCCGATCACGACGTTGTTGGGGTCGAGATGCTGTTGCTGCATGAAGGCCAGCGAACTGCCCTGCTTGCCGCCTTCGGGCGGGACCGCATCGCGGCGCGACGCGTTGGGCTGGCTTTTCGGATAGGCCGGCCCGGTCTGCCAGGGCTGGCGTTGGCGGGTGCCGAACAGGGCAATCCGGTCGCGCCATTTTTGGTCGAGCCAGGGATCGAATTCGCTCGCCTTGAAGCGGGCGGGATGGATGTCGCCATCGGCGATGGCGATTTTGCTGGTGGCTTGCACCAACGGTGTTTCACGCAACTGGACGTTCATGCGACGGTCTCCAGCAGGCGCGCATAGGTCGCGCGCGGGTTGTCATGCGTCATCTTGCGCACCAGCGCCGCCGGCAGGCCATCGGGGATGGCGGCACTGCCGTCGAATTGCCAATGCGGATAGTCGGTCGAGAACAGGATAAGCTCATCAGACTGCAAATGGTCGAAGATTCTCAGCAGGCTGTCGCGATCCGGCGGGCCATCGACCGGTTGCAGCGAAAACCGCACATTGCTGCGCACGATATCGGCCGGCGCCCGGTCCACCCAGGGGATTTCCATCCGCAGCCCGCGCCAGAACTTGGTCAGCCGCCACAGATGCGCCGGCACCCAGGTGAAGCCGGACTCGAGGAAAACCACTTTCAGATCGGGGAATTTATTGAACACCCCCTCGCAGATCAGACTGGTGAGCTGGGACTGAAACGCCTGCGCCTGGCTGACATAGTCTTCCGTGTAATAGCTCGGCCAGCCCACTGATGTCGGCGGATTATGGTAGCTCGATCCGGCATGGATACCGACCGCGAGGCCATGGCGCTGGGCCGCGGCATAGATCGGCCACATCTGGCGCTTGCCCAAAGGCTGATCGCCGCTGACCAGCAGCAGCACCTGCACGAAGCGCTTATCCCCGGCGCAGCGTTCGATTTCATCGACCGCCAGTTCCGGATTCTGCGCAGCCACAATGATCGACGCGCGCAGCCGAGGCTCGCGATCAAGCCATTCCGCCGCCATCCATTTATTCACCGCCCGTGCATAGGCCGCGGCCATATCCTCGCTGAACAGCAACTGCACGCCATAGAGGCAATTGGCGATGGCGATGGACGCCCCGAACGGGTCCAACACCTGCGCCCGCACTTGCGCCAGGCTGCTCGCCGGTTGGCTGCCATCCGCCGGGCGCCAATCGGCACGACAGGTCAGTGGCGATTTGGCCGGATAGGCGATGGATGCGAGTTCATCGATGCCACGCACAATCACCTGCTCGCGCCAGTGATCTTCCATATAGGGCAGCAGCGCGGCGACGTTTGGCACGTTCGGATGGATATCGCAGTCGATCGCGCCCGGTTGGATAATTTGGGTCAATTCAGGTCTCCCTGCCGATAGATTAGACCCGGAAATCATCGAGGGCTAGAGTTTTGCCCATCGCCAATTTGGAGGCTGCAATGACTGATCTCGACCTGCGCCGGCTGGAAGCCATCACCGATCGCCTGATCGCCGGGCATGACCGCCGCGATAGCCCCGGTGTCTCGGTCGGGCTGGTGCGGGACGGCGCGCTGGTGCTGCATCGTTCGGCCGGGATGGCGAGCATTGAACTCGGGGTGCCGGTCGGGCCTGACACCACTTTCCGCATCGCCTCGGTTTCCAAGCAGTTCACCTGCGCTGCCATCCTGATGCTGGCGGCCGAGGGCAAATTATCGGTCACCGATCCGGTGCAGAAATATTTCCCCGAGATGCCCGAGTACGAAGCCCCGGTGACCATCGACCATCTGATGCATAATAATTCCGGTCTGCGCGACATGCTGCAAAACATGGCGATGGGCGGCTGCGATCTGGCGATGCCGATCAAGCTGTCCGATCTGGTCGCCAGCATCATGCGCCAACGCACCCTGAACTTCGCCCCCGGCACCCGCTATCTTTATAGTAACAGCAATTTCCTGCTGCTTGGGCTGATCGTGGAACAGGTCAGCGGCAGCAAGCTGGCGGATTTCCTGGCCACCCGGATGTTCGCCCCGCTCGGCATGAACCGCACCGCCATGGTCGAAAATCCTGCCGCAGTGGTGCCTGGCCTCGCGACCGCCTACTTGCCGGATGGCGCCGGTTTCCGCCGCGCCCAGCATGCCTATCCGATCCATGGCGAGGGCGCGCTGGTGTCGTCGGTCGTCGATCTGGCGTTGTGGCATCGCAACTATGAAACCGGGCTGGTTGGCGGCACTGCTTTGCGTGAAGCCCTGGAAGCGCACGCCATTTTCCCCACCGGGGTCATCAACCATTACGCGCGTGGCCTCACGATCAGTGATGTCCGTGGCATCCGCACGGTCAGCCATGGTGGGCTGTGGCCGGGCTTTGTCACGGAATTTCTCCGTATTCCGGCATTGGCCACTGCGATCGTGGTGATTTCCAATAATGGCGGCACCGTCCCATACCGGATCGGCCAACAGCTTCTCGCGGCACTGCTTGAACATGAGCCGCGTGCCCATCCGGTGCCAGCCCGGCCGGATAATCTCGGCGCCTATGTGGGTCGCTTCATCGATCCCGTCGCGCCGCAATCCATCGATTTCACCCTCAGCCCCGATGGCGACCTGCTCGGCAACCAGTTCGGCACGCCCGGCCCGTTCAAGCCGATGCCGGACGGCCGAATGGCGGCAGCGCGCTCCGCCCCCGATTTCACCTGCCGTTTAATCGACGATGGCGCGGCGCTGCACGTCGAGGAAGATGCCGGCATCATCCGGCGCTGGGAACGGGTGCTGGATGACGCGCCGCTGCCCGACGACCTCGCGGGTATTTATATCTCCGACGAAATGGCGACGCGCTGGGTGATTGCCGGCGCGTGCGCACAGGTCGATGGCCCGGTGGCGCGCTCCGCAATGTGGAACCTGGAGTCGCTCGCCCCAGACCATGTGCGGATTGTGTCATCTGGCAGCCTGGGGCAAAGCTGGATGGACGCCAGGTTGCAACGCGACGACGATGGCAAGGTGACCGGCCTGCTGGTCAATGGCGGGCGGGTCAAACGGTTGGTGGTCCGGTTGGCTGAAATTGATCCGCGATAGCCCTGTCTGCCCCATCGGCAGAGGTTGACGAAAGGGAATAATTGGATTAACCGGACATTAACGAAAAAGATCGAAGGGGTATTTTGCCCCGAAAAACTCAGACTTTTTAGATAGATGAATTATTCGCATTGATTGGTTTAGCCGTTGCCGGTGCGCGATTTATAAGGATTAAGTTTATGAGAATGCTTTTTTCAGTGTCCGCGCTCGCCGCCCTCATCGCCATCGCTCCTGGCATTGCCTGCGCAACGCCAGACCGATATTTGTTCGCGTCAGACGCGATCGCTGGGCCTAATATTTACAAAATTGGGCCGGACGGAACGAAAATTAAACCGGACGGAACGCCAGGCGCTTGGTCGAACGCCGATGGTAGCTTGGCCCCGCAGGGCATCGCCGTTGATTCTAGCGGCAATGTTTATGTGGCGAGCAGTGCAAACAATACCATTTATGAAATTTCGGCGGCAGGCGTCTACATCGGTGTATACGCCACGATTCCAACCAATCCTGGTCCGGCGGGTACGGTATCTTATAGCGTGCGCGGAATGATATTCGACAGCCAGGGCAACCTTTACGTCGCCGACAACTCTATTCAAAGTGGTGACCCCGCTCACAATCCATATAACTATATCTACAAGGTCGCTCCCGGTTCCGCTGGGGGGTCCGCGACTGTCACCCAGTTTGCGGGCGCCGGAATCGGTATTGGCGTGGCACAATTGGCAGTCGACAAAGACGATAACGTTTACGCGACATCGCGCTACGGACTGCCCGGCGATGGGGGGGCCACTGATTACCCTCGTGGTTCCGGCATGATCTCCAAAACGACGCAAGCTGGCGTAACCACCACGTTCGCCACCACTCTCGCAGACGCCTACGGTAGCCCGACGACCGTGACCAACCGAAGCGCCCACGGTATAGCGATCGACCGAAACGGTAATCTTTTTGTGACCGATGTAAAAAACGGGGTCATTAATGAGTACTCAAATACCGACGGCTCGCCCGACGCCGCCAAATTAACAAACATCGCCACGCTAGGCGGGGCCGCCAAACTCGGCCAAATAGCCATCGATACAGTTGGCAATCTCTACGTGGGCGCTTGCGCGACGAACGTTGGTGGCTTGTTCAGCAGCACCTGTTCGTTAGGTGTGATACTAAGCTACGTCAAAAGAACAGACGGCAGTGGCGAATACGATGCAGGCCCGAACTTCTCAACTGCGGTAAACACCACGAGAGCCGGGGTAAACGACATAGCGTTCGGCGCCTTAGTGGAGTCGACCTCCGTACCGGAGCCGGCGGGCTGGGCTTTGATGCTCGTGGGTATTGTCGGTCTCGGTGGCATTCTTCGTACCCCGCGTCGGAAATCTGACGCCGCAGCTTAGCAGGCATGATGACCGCTGATAGGCGCGGTCCGCATGCTCTCAGCCCCCGGAAAAAATAGCGAAACAGGGCGCGCCCAGTCTCGCTACAACCCCCGATACCGCCGCATCACCGCCTGGAGCTGATCCAACGGCAAGGCGTGGATGATGCGGCCTTGGCGCCCGATTGTGGTTTCGGCCATGCATAGCGCGTTGAGGATGGCTTCCTCGGTGGCCTCAGCGGCGGCCTGGAACAGATTGGTCATCGCATCAGGCGCCAGCATCTGCACATCATGCAGCGCCCGACCGGGGATCACGTGGTTGCCGGTGGAAAACGCCAGGAAAATATCACCGCTGCCATTGCCGCCAATCCCGCCAACCCAGGCAAGGCCGGTGGTGGCGCGGCGGGCGAGGCGCTGGCACTGGATCGGCAACAAGGGCGCGTCGGTTGCCAGGATCACGATGATCGAACCCGCTTCGTCGGTCACCCGCCCAGATCGGTGCGCCGGCACGATGTCCGGCCCGATTTCACGGCCAACCGGAACGCCATCGACCCTTAATTGCCCACGCATCCCGTAATTGGCCTGCACCAGCGCGCCGACCGTATAGCCGTCGACCATGCGCGATGCGGTTCCGGTGCCGCCTTTGAATTCATGGCAGATCATCCCGGTACCGCCGCCGACATTGCCCTCGGCGATCGCGCCGCCAGTGGCATTGGCAAAGGCTGCGTGGGCGTGTTCCCTTGTGACAGCGAACGATTCGATTTCGTGCAGCCAGCCGTCATAGGTTTCACCCACCACCGGCAGATGGAACGGTGCGTCATGGTCATGTGCGATGTCGCAGATCACGTCGCGGACAATGCCGACCTGGTAGGTGTTGGTGATGCCGATCGGGCAGGACAGCAGCCCCTGTTCGGCGATCCAGGCCATGCCGGTCATTTCACCATTGCCGTTGAAACTATGGGTGCCGGCGAAACAATAATCACCCCATAGATCATCCCCACGCGGCCAGATCGCGGTGACCCCGGTGCGCGCGATATGGGGCGTGTCGGCGGTCACGGTCGCGTACCCGACCTTCACGCCGGCAACATCGGTGATGGCGTTGAACCTGCCGGGCGGCAAGGTTCCGGTGGTGATCCCAAGATCACGCAAACGGGCGCGGGTCATGTCAGGTTCCTCATCAAAAACATCCGGTCAATATCCGGATCATCGGCCATTGCGCGGGGGCAGGCGGTCGATTCCCAACAATGCCATCTTGCCATCCCGTGCGCTTCGGCGTGCAGTGCATCCGATTTTCCGGACGACCACAAGGACTGACTTTATGCGTCTGCTCAGCAGCACCATCCGCCCCGCCGGCCGGGTTATTCGGTTCCAGTTCGACGGCGCCGAGATCGAGGGGCTGGAAGGCGAAACCATCGCTGCGTCTTTGTCGGCCGCGGGCATTGTCGCGTTCCGCCAAACCTCGTCCGGCGCCCCGCGCGGGCTCTATTGCGGCATTGGCGCCTGTTTCGATTGCGTGGTGACCGTCGATGGCCGCATCGGCCAGCGCGCCTGCATGGCCAAGGTTGCCGACGGCATGGTGGTCGCCGGCGGAATGCCCGAAATCCTCGCCCCGCTCGCCCCGGACCCGACCACGCCTTTGCCGGGCGAACAGGTCTGCGACGTGCTGGTGGTGGGGGCCGGACCGGCTGGCCTGTCGGCAGCCCTGGCGGCGGCCGAAGCGGGTGCCGAGGTAATCGTGCTCGACGAACGCGACGCGGTTGGCGGCCAGTATCACAAACCGATGGCCCCCAGCCTGAGCAACATGCGCCCCGACCCGCAATTTGCCGAGGGCCAGGCGTTGCGCGATCAGGTCCTCGCCGCCCATGTGACCGTGTTGACCAACGCCAAGGTCTGGGCCGCATTTTCGCCGCACGAGGTCGCCGCCGTAATCGCCGGCCGCGCCATCACCTTCCGGCCGAAGAAACTGGTGCTGGCGCCCGGCGCGCATGAACGCCCGATGCCGCTGCCGGGCTGGACCTTGCCCGGGGTGATGACCACTGGCGCCCTGCAAACCCTGGCGCGGGCGCAGCGCGTCTCGCCGGGCCAGCGGGTGCTGATCGCCGGCAATGGGCCGCTCAATATCCAACTCGCGGTCGAATTGATCGACGCGGGGCTGGAAGTGGTCGCCCTGCTCGAAGCTGCCCCGCGTCCAGGTTTGCGTGGCATGGTCGGTGGCCTGCGCATGTTCATGGCATCGAGCACCCTGACCCGCCAGGGCCTGCGCATGACCCGCCGCCTGCGCCGCCACGCCATTGATCTGTCCTGGGGCAGCCGCGTCGTGGCGTTGGAAGGCGATGACCGGGTTAGCACCGCAATCATCTCCACCCCAGCCGGCACCAGGCGGATCGCGGTTGATGTTGTCGCGATGAATATGGGCTTTCAGCCCGAAACCGGCCTCGCCCGCGCCCTGGATGCCGCGCATATTTTCGTCGATATCGGCCTCGGCCATCTCGCGACAGTGACCGACCCGGTCGGCCGGACCTCGATCCCTGATCTGTTCGCGGTTGGTGATGGCGCAGCCCTCGGCGGATCGCGCATCGCGATGGCACGGGGCTGGCTCGCCGGGCAGGCGGCAGGCGGGGTTGCGACGCCGGATGCCAACGCGCTGGACGAAGTGCAACAGGCGGAAAAATTCCAGGCCGCCTTGTGGACCCTGTTTGCCCCGCCGCCCCCCGATCCGGTTGCCGACGACACCATCATCTGCCGTTGCGAAGATGTTACCGCCGGGCGCATCCGCGGCGAGATTGCTGGCGGCCTGGTCTCGGTCGCCGCGCTGAAAAAAGCCACCCGCGCCGGCATGGGGCGCTGCCAGGGCCGTTTCTGCGCCGCCAGCATCGCCCGGCTTTGCCCGCACGCGCCGGCCGCCGAAAGCTTCGCCGCGCCGCGCGTTCCGGTGAAACCCGTGCCCGCCGCTGCGCTGATGTTCGAGGCCGCTGAGTTCGAAGCCCCTTTGCTCGGCAAACTGCCGGCCAATCAACGCCGCGTGCCGGTGGTTTTTGCGGAACAGCAGGACCGCGCCTGCGATGTGCTGGTGATCGGCGGTGGCGCGGTCGGGCTTGCCACCGCGTACTACCTCGCGAAAGACGGTGCAGACGTGCTGGTGGTCGAGCGCGACGAAGCTGGCCTCGCCGCCGCCACCGCCAATGCCGGCAGTCTGCATGTGCAACTTTTGTCCTATGATTTCGCCTATCCCGGCATGCCCGATGATGGTGGTCCCGCCGCCCACACCATGCCGATCGCCCCACACAGCATTGCGTTGTGGAAGGAAATTGCCGCCGATGCCGGCGAGAGCCTGGGGATTTCCACCCCAGGCGGCCTGATGCTCGCGGCGAGCGCCACCGACATGGCCTGGCTCCAGGCCAAGGCCGCAATGGAAAAGCGCTGGGGCATCGAAACCCATGTCATCGGTGCCAACGAACTGCGCAACCTCGCCCCGCATCTCGCGGGGGACCTGCACGGCGCGGTGTTCTGCCCCACTGAAGGCCGTATCGATCCGCTGCGTGGCACCATGGCGCTGCTGCGTCTGGCCCAGGACAAAGGCGCCCGTGTCCTGCGCGGGGCCGAGGTGTCCGCCATCGCGCGTGCGGGCGCCACCTGGCAGGTGGAAACCTCCAAAGGCCGTATCACCGCCAACAAAGTGGTGAACGCCGCGGGTGCTTTGGGTGGCCGGGTCGGCGATATGGTCGGCCTCGATCTGCCGGTTACCGGCACCGTCCAACAGGTCATCGTCACCGAACCCGCCCCCCGCATGGTCGACCACCTCGTCGCGCTGTCGCACCGGCATCTGTCCCTGAAGCAACAGGATAGCGGCGGCCTGCTGATCGGCGGTGGCTGGTTCGGCGCCTTCGACCCGCGCGATGGCCGCACCCGCAACCTGCGCGACAATATCCAAGGCAATCTCTGGGTCGCCGCCCGCGTCCTGCCCGCGCTCCGTGGCCTGTCGATTATCCGCAGCTGGACCGGGATCAACCCCGCCATCGACCGCGCCCCCATCATCGGTGAGGCCCCCGGCCTGCCAGGCTTCTTCAACGCCCTGACAGCGAACGGCTACACGTTGGGGCCGGTGGTTGGACGGTTGACGGCGGACGCGGTCCTGCGGGGGGACGTCCCATCACCCTATTTTCGCATCGAACGATTTTCCGGCCCGGGGTAGGGTAATGCCGGCAGGGGTGACAGGCTGGCCAAACACGCACACCATGCGGTGCCTTCCGGGAGACTAGAACAATGAGCGAAGTCCTCGACCGCCAGACCACCAAGCTGCGCATCATCGACAGCGACATCCACCCGTCGCTGGCGTCCGATCGCGACCTCAACCCTTTTCTGTCATCGCGCTGGCGTCAGCATATTGCCGAGTACGGCAAGCTGTCGCATCGCCCATTTGCCGGACGCAACACCTATCCGCGCTTTTCGCCGAATACCGCGCGGCGTGACGCCTGGCCGGCCAATGGCAATGCGCCAGGGTCTGATCTGGATTTCATGCGGCTGCAATTGCTGGATCGCTATGACATTGAGATCGGTATTCTTGAGCCGTTGATGGATTGCAATCTGGTGCGCAATCCCGGCCTCGCAGCCGCTTTGTGCAGCGCGATCAATGACTGGCAGGTCGCGGCGTTTACCAGCCAGGAGAGCCGGTTGCGGGCGTCGATTTTGATTCCCTTCGAGGACCCGGCGGCAGCCGTTGCCGAAATTGACCGGCGGGCGAGGGATCGCAATTTCGCGCAGATCCAATTGACCTCGCGCAGCGTCGCCCCGATCGGGCAACGCCGCTACTGGCCGATTTTCGAGGCGGCCGCGCGCCATGGTCTGCCGATTGGAATGCATATTGGCGGCGAGGCCGGGCACGCGCCATCAGCCGGCGGCTGGCCGAGTTTCTATGCCGAGGACCATCATGTCCTGGTGCATTCGATGCAGACCCAGGTCACCAGCATGATTTTGGAGGGAGTGTTCGAGCATTTCCCCGATCTCAAGGTGATTTGCATCGAGGGCGGCTTCGCCTGGGCGCCGAGCCTGGCGTGGCGGCTCGACAAGAACTGGCAGAAAATGCGCGGCGAGGTGCCTGATCTGACCATGCCGCCATCGGCCTATATGCGGCGCAATATCTGGTTTTCGACCCAGCCGATGGAGGAGCCGGAGCGGCCGGAGGATTTGCGCCGAACGCTGGAATGGATCGGCTGGGACCATCTGGTGTTTGCGTCGGACTACCCGCATTGGGATTTCGACGACCCTGAGCACGCGTTTCCGTGTCGGCTGTCGGACGCGGAACGGCGGGCGGTTTTTAGGGGAAATGCGATGGGGATTTATCGGCTGTAGCCACCTAGGGCGTGATGACCGCGCCTATCAGCGGTCATCACGCCCTAATTGGCGCCTGCCAGGGTAAATCCAACGTATCCCTGCGCCGCGACGTCTGCACAAATCTCGCGATAGCGCGCCATCCCGCCGGCATAGGGCATGAAGATGCGCGGTTTGCCAGGGATGTTGGCGCCGAGATACCAGGAATGCTTGGCCTGCGGCAGCAACGTCGCGTTGGCGGCGGTGTTGACCTGTTCGACCCATTCGGTGGCTGCGGCCTGGGTGGCTTCGGCGGTGGCGATGCCGTTGGCGCGCATATGGGCGATACAATCGGCGATCCACTCGGCGTGTTGTTCGATGGCGACGGGCATGTTGCACAGCACTGACGGGCTGCCGGGGCCGGTGACGGTGAACAAATTGGGGAAGCCGGGGATTTGCAGGCCGAGATAATTGGTCGGGCCGGCTTCCCAGGCGTCGCGCAGCTTGAGGCCATCGCGGCCGGTGATGTCCATGCGGAGCATCGGGCCGGTCATGGCGTCGAAACCGGTGGCGAAGACGATGATATCGACGGGATATTCGGCTTTTTCGTTGGCGATGCCGGTCGGTGTGATGTGGGTGATGGGGGCCGCCCGGACATCGACGAGTTCGACGTTGTCGCGGTTATAGGTCTCGAAATAATCGCTATCGATCGGCGGGCGTTTGGCGGCGTAGGGGTGGTCGATATCGGCGAGTTTCTCGGCGGTTTCAGGATTTTTCACGATATGGCGGATTTTCGCCTTGATGAAATTCGCCGCCGTGGCGTTGGCGGCAAGGTCGGTCGTGATATCGCGGAAATTGGCGCGGAATTGCAGGCCGCCCTTGGCCCAGGCGGCCTCAAAAATCGCGGTGCGCTGGTCGTCGGTGACGTCGAAGACCGATTTATCCTCAACCACGAAGGGGTGGCCGTTGGCGGTGCTGTGCATGGTGGCGCGGATTTTCGCCGCGTTGTCACGGACATATTGCTGGAATTCGGGGGTCAGCGGCACGTTGCGGGCCGGCACGCTGTAATTGGCGGTGCGCTGGAACACGGTGAGATGGGCGGCGGTTTCGGCGATGACCGGGATGGCCTGGATGCCGGTTGAGCCGGTGCCGATGATGCCGACGCGCTTGCCGGTGAAATCGACGCCGTCATGCGGCCATTCGCCGGTGTGGTACCAGTCACCGGCGAAGTCCTTGAGGCCGGTGATATTGGGCACGTTGGCGGTCGACAGGCAGCCGACGGCGGTGATCAGGTAGGTGACCGAATAATGCTCGCCGGCTTCGGTGGTGACCTGCCAGCGGTTCTGGCCAGCGTCGTAATGGGCTTCGGTGACCCGTGTGTCGAAGTTTATGCTGCGCCGCAGATCGAAGCGATCGGTGACGTGGTTGAGGTAGCGCATGATCTCGGGCTGCTGCGGATAGCGTTCCGACCACTGCCATTCCTGGGTCAGTTCGGGCGAGAACGAGTAGCAATAGGAATGGCTTTCCGAATCGCAGCGCGCGCCGGGATAGCGGTTCCAGAACCAGGTCCCGCCGACACCCGCGCCGGCTTCCACCACTTGCACGTTGAGCCCTTGCCGGTCGCGCAGGCAGAGCAGTTGGTAGAGGCCGGCGAAACCGGCGCCGATGATCAGGGCGTCTAACTTGGTCGTGGGCATAATGGGGTCTCCTTGGCAGGGAGAGTATCTGGTCAATTCGGAGGGAGGAAGGTTCTTTTTTTTGCGACCAAGAAGGGAAAGCCCTGGATCGCTTTATTGTGCGGTCATGTGTTATTTGAAATGACTAATAAAATTTTTCGTGTTAGAGGATCTTCATGAACATGATCCCGATCATCCTTTCTGACCTGCGCGCCGCGATTGCGGCCCGGGCGGCGCGTGATCGGGCGCTGACAGTATTGCTGGTAGCGGTGTGGGGGCGGATTTCCCGGATGGGCGCGCGGCTTGAACGCCTGATTGCGCAGTGGCGGGCCGGAACGCTGCCCAAGCAGCGGGCGCCACGTGCCGTACGGGCTTCGGCGCCGGTTGGTGAAGGTCGGGTCAGATGTCCAACAGGGCGGGTCTGGCTGATCGCGCGGGTTCCGGGTGTCGGCGCGTACGGAACGCAGTTGGCGCAGGTTCTGACTGATGCGGAGTGTCAGGCGTTTCTTGCCGCTGTGCCGCAGGCAAGGCGCATTCTGCGGCCGTTGTTGCGGATGCTCGGAGTTGAGCCTCTGCCGGATTTGGTTCGTCCAGAGAAGCCGGCAATGCCAGAGCCGATTGCGGCCTTGGCCCCGGAAGGCGTTGGCGTTTTGCCAGTCGTGCATTTTTCAGGGGCTTGAGCAGTGGCGCCGCTTTGCGACTTTAATGTTATGAAATAGCAATTACAAAGAAGAACTTGAAGGCCCCGCTGGCCCTCGGAAAGGTGACAGGGGCGGGCAGTGGGTGGGCCAACGATAGGGGAATTGTGAAAAGTTTTTTTGGTTGTTTTTGTTCACAAAAAGAACAGCTTCCTTCCCCGACTTCGCTACCCTAACCTAGCGCGAATTCAACAGGAGGAACCAGACCATGAAGGTCGGAATGTCGATGAACATGCTCACCAAGCCTGGCCGCAGCGATGCGTCGGTGCTCGCGGATCATCTGGCGCTGGGGAGCCTGGCTGAGCCACTGGGCTTCGATTCGCTATTTGCCCTCGAGCATCACTTCACCGGTTACGCGATGTCACCGGACCCCCTGCAATTGCTGAGCTATTTTGCCGGCAAGACCAAGCGCATCACCCTTGGCACGTCGGTCGTGGTGCTGCCGTGGCATGACCCGGTTCGCGTTGCCGAACAGATTGCGTTGCTCGATATCCTGTGCGGCGGGCGGACCGTGTTTGGCTTTGGGCGCGGCGCGGCGAGCGTGGAATATGCCGGCTTCCGGGTGCCGATGGGCGAAGCACGCGCGCGGTTTGTCGAGGCCGCCAAGATTGTCACCATGGCGTTGTCGCAGGACAGTTTCGAATATAAGGGTGAGTTCTTCGACATCCCGCGCATGTCGATCCGGCCCAAAGCGATTTCGAAGCCCTATGAGCGGTTTTATGCCAGCGCGGTCAGCCCGGAATCTGCCGAGGTGATGGCGCGGTTGGGCTTCGGCATGCTGGTGATCATGCAAAACGAATGGAACAAGGCGGCGGCTGATATTCATCGCCATCGCGCCTTGGCTGTCGAGATGGGCCACACCCCGCGGCCGCCGATCGTATCGACCAATATCTCGATCGCCTCGACCCGGGCCGAGGCACGGGACCGGGCGGCGACCTTCCTGGGTGCAAAATGGGATTCAATCGATGCCCATTACAAGTTCTCCGACGGGCATCTGGCGAATGTGAAGGGCTACGAATCCTACGGTGCGGTCGCCAAGACCTATTCCAAGCTGAAAGAGGCTGAACACCGCGCCAAGGCGACGGATTTCTATGTCAGCATTCAGGTGGCGGGGACGCCGGATGACTGCCTTGAGCAAATCGCCGAGCTGACGCGCCTGACTGGATTGGATCACCTGACCGCCGAGTTCTCCTTCGGTGGCATGCCGGCCGAGGATGCCGAGGTCAATCTGCGGCTATTCGCCGATCGGGTGATGCCGATCCTGCAACGCGATCCGGCGTTCCGTGGAGGTGGCGAGCCACAGGCGCCGATGCCGGAGGCTGTGGTCGAGAAGAAAGAAAACCTGTTCGCGCCGGCCTGATTATTTGGGGCGCCAATCCTCTACCCAGAGGGTTGGCGTGCCGAACCGTTCGACTTTGCGCACCCCGGTCATCCATTTCGGTGCCACGACTGCGCTCGTGGAGAAAAACAGATTAATCTCGGCCTGCTCGTCGGCGGCGATATCGAGAATGGTTTTCCACAAGGGTTTGCGCTTGGTGGGATCGAGTTCGCCAAGCGCGGCATCGAGGGCGGCATCCAGGCCCGGATTGGCAATTCCGGAATAATTGACGCCGGAAAAGTTATTGGCAGCGCTTGGAATGAAACGGCTATGGAAATAGGTGATTGGCACCCAGTCCATCGGCGGATCGGACTGGAACATGGCAATGCCGGTAAATTCACGGCGGCGCACGACTTCGCCAAAGAACACCCGGGGCGGCACGTTTTTGACCGCGAGTTCGATGCCGACCGATTTGAACATGGTCTGCAGCACCTGCTCGACCAGTTCGCGCGACCGGTTGCCGGCGGTGGAGGTGATTTCGAGGGAGAAGCGCTCCCCGGTTGGGCTTAGCAGGATGCCGTCCGGGCCGGGCTTGAAGCCGGCGGTGGCGAGCAAAGCGCGCGCGGCTTTGGGGTCGTAGGGATAAGACCGAACCGACGGATCGTAGTTGGCGAGGCTCGGGTGCATGAAGCTGTCGGCAATTTGGAGGCGCCCCTCGAACAGCTTGGCGATGATGGTTTTACGGTCGATGGCCATCGCCATGGCCTGGCGCACGCGCTTATCGCCAAGGAGCGGGTTTTCGAGCTTGAGTGCGAGATGTTCGTAGCTTGTGACGGCAGGGATGAACTCGATATCGAACTTGTCGACCGCGGTCTTGGCGAGGCCGTTGATCTGGTCGAGGGTGATGCCGAGATTGCCGGGGGCGACTATATCGACATCGCCGGCGAGCAGATTGGCCTGGAGTGCGGCGGTGTTTTCCACCAGGCGCATGGTGATTTTGGCGAAATGCGGCTTGCTGCCTCTCCAGTGCGGATTGGGCAACAGGGTGATTTGTTCGTTGGGACGGAAATCGGCGACCCGATAGGGCCCAAACCAGAGGCCCGGATTGTCTGGATGGCGATTGATTTCGGACTTGCGCCCGTAATCGAGTGGGTCGCTGGCCGCGCGGAAAATCGGGCCTTCGATGTGTTCAGGCAGCGGCACGGCGAACGCCGAGCCGAAGCGGTCGAAATCATAAGCGACGCGTTTCATGGTGACCCGGATGTTGGTGGCGTCAACCGCGTCGACGGCATCCACTGTCGGGGAGGGGGTGAAGCTTTGCGAAACCGTGAAGGCGAATGCGACATCGCCGGCGGTGACCGGTTTGCCGTCCCCCCAGAACAAATCGGGCTTTAGGGTGAAGCGGACCTCCATGCCGGCGCTGCCATCGGCCCGGGTGACGATTTTCGCGCGGCCGTTGCCGAGGGTCGGCACTTCGGTGCACAGCAGGCAGATCACCTGGCCCGAAGCCGAAAACCCGGTCATCGGGCGGCGAGAGGTATTGGCGATGTAGTCCTTGATCGAGGTGTTGGTGATGTTGGGGTGCATGTCAGGCGGGAACTGCACCATGCCGACGACCAGATCACGGTGGGGTTGGGCAGGGGAATCGGGTGAACTTTTCATTCGGCGATCAAGCTGACGAGGAAGTCGTCGTCCCATGCTGCCAGCTTACGCCTCAGGCGCAAGGAGTCCTTGGTTGCAGCTTTTCGTAGCAGGTTATGCGCCATGTGCTTGATGGTGGTGAAG
>CALQTN020000049.1 GCA_943333505.2 Asaia bogorensis
GCTCTCAAACCGCATCTTCCAGTCCTACGACGACATTGTCGACCACTGCTGCCACGCCTGGAACAAACTTACCGATCAGCCATGGCGCATCATGACAATCGGATTGAGGGACTGGGCACATCGGTACTAGGCTGTGGGAATTGGTATAAGTATACGTGACCGAGAGTAACGCAGCTTGGCTATAATTGGTAGTGGCAACGAAATTGCCGCCGGTCGAGGCAACATAAGTTTGGCCAATTGCCGAGATCGTGAGCGGAGCCGTCGCGCCTGGTACTGCACTCGTATATTGGGAAAGGTTACCAGCGAGAACCGATTGCGGCGCAGTGGTCCGGCTACCGGTCGGGTTGTTCAGGACCTGGGTGGCGCTGGGGGCGATAGTATAGCTGAGACCGCTATTGTTGTCCCCCGCATAGACGGTACCCGCAGCTCCGGTCAGGCGAAGTCCAACCGGGAGCGTCAATGCCGGCGACCCGCTGGAGGCTACCGTGAAGGTCGCATTAGCACCGCCATCGCCGCTTTGCACCGAGCTACCCGTGTTGGTCAGCGATCCGATCGCCGCCACAGCGCCAGTCAGTGTCAGCTTCGCGCCAGTCAAGGTACCGAGGCCTGCATCAAACAGCGGTAGAGCGATTGTCTGCGACAGGTTCTCCCGTGCGGTCGGGGTCGGCGGGGTTGCATTGCCGACCACGAAGGTCTCGACATTAGCAGTTCCCACCACCGCAGTCGTCGACAGCACCGCCTTGAGCGTATCGGTCACACCCGACGCATTTCCACCAACGTTCTGAACAATCGCGTTAAAAGCGACTACGATATAATTCGGCGTGGCGGAATGCGCGTTGTTGTTGAGCGTACCGAGGTTGAACTTCACATGCCCACTGGTCGCGGTATCAATGTTGGACAGCAAACTGGCTGGCGACGCCGTCGGCGCGAAAGTTGCCGGGTTGATCGCGCCACCGCTCTCCGAGACCTGCGCCAAAGTGCCGGTCGGGTCGATCGTGGAGGACAGCAATGCACTATCCGGGCTGGCAAAGGCGATCTTGGCAGAATTGTCGTTCTGAAACGCCAACCCTATCGGCAAGGTAATGTCTAAAACCGAACTGGGATTGCTGCCCTCAGGCACCCCGATATAGGCCTGAACCCGCACAATATCACCGATGGTTGCCGAAATCGCACTTGCGGGTGTTGCGTTGGCTAACCCGGCTGTATTGGCGTTGGATTCACCCACCAGTTCGATATTGCTGGTGAACGCGGGCGTATATGCCGCCAAGGTTGGAGACTGGGTGGGACCGCTATCGTTGGCCCGAGAACCGACAAAGAAACTCTCATAAGTTGCGCGCGCCGAAGTAAGGATCGCGGTTTGGGTCGGTAAATTATCATTCACCATGGCGCGAACCGTAAAGGTGAGCGACTCACCCGTGGCAAGAGTACTGCTATCGTATCTGATATTTAGCGCGGTGCTTGAATCTGGCGCAATTGGGTTTCCAACCGCCGGGGTGATGACACCGATTTGGGTGACGTTGGACGACAAGGTTACTGTGAGGTTAATAGCATCATCGCCATCAAAATGGCTGGATGGATTTGCGACCACAATCGTATAAGTGATGATATCACCACTTTGGGCGACCGCCTTGTCCTGGGTAACGGTCACCGACAGGTTGCTCGGATCTAGCACATTGGTAAAATTCGCCCGCGCTGCGGCATTGAACGGCACGCTGGCCTCAACCACCCCGGTCGCGGTGTTCAGCGTCCAAGCGCCGCCGAAATCGGGACTTCCAACGGTTTCTGTCGATGCAGCAACATCAGCGCCGGTCAGGCTGGCGAGACCGGTCAACAACGCGCGGCCATCGCCATCGGCCACGTCGCAGCCCCAAAGATTGATGTCCGCACCGATCGCAAGATGACCACCCCAAGTCGCAATCTGATCGGCATTGGCAGCAACCAGCGCGGCGGTCAGCGGCGTGACCCCGATATCGAGTGCACCCGCCGAGCCATAGGCCACGAGATTGATCGCAGTTATGCCACTCCGGCCCTGCAAAGCCGAGGTGATCTGCCCGACCGCGTCGCGCGACGGATCGATCAGGATCACCTGGGCGTTCCCGTCGGCACCCGCCGCCAACTGGTCCCATCCGGCAACACGCGGATCGATGAAGATCAGGTCGGTGGCGGCCATGTTGGTCGCAAGCGCGGGAATATTGGTCAGAATTTCAGACGGAATCCCAGCGAGGACCTCGGCGGTGAAGGGCGATGGCAGATCGAACGTGCCGGGCTTGGCGTCCAGCACCCAACTCGCGCCCATCGTATCCGCACCAACCGCATGCGACGCCGCGCCGATATCGGCGCCGGTCAGGGTGTGCAAATCCGCGAGGAAGGCCGCGCCAGCATTGCCGTTGCCGACTTCGGAGCCCCACAGCGCAATATCGGCGTGCGCCAAGAGATGATCGGCCCAACCGGCAACCGCGTCTGATTGGGCCATCAGGGTCGCGGAATTGACCGCGCCTCGGCCAAGCTCGATCGCGCCCGGGCTGCCATTGGTCACGAACTGCAAACCGGCAAGATTTTGCCGCCCGGCCAACGCCGCGCTGACCTGGTCGATGCCGTTGCGGTTTGTGTCGATGACGATAATTTCGACATCGCTCGCCACGCCCTTGATCAGCTGCTGCCAGTTGGCCACGCGAGGATCGACGAACATGAGCTGGGTCGCGGCCGGGTTCGCCATCGCCGGAGCGTGCGCATCGACTGACATGGGGCCGCTCGACGGATTATCGCCGTAACTACGTCCCGGGGCGCAATCGGCATGAAATTCCACGCGGCTCGTCTCGGCGTGCCGGTCTTGGTCCGACCCGCGTCCAACTGCCTCGCTCACGCTACCATCGAAAAGAAAGCGTGGCTCGAGGACCAATTTCATCGGACAGACGTCCCTATCTTAACGTAATGCTAACTAGATAGCAGACATCAAAATGAGACGAAAGGTTACAATAAGTATATTGAGGTAAAGTTTTGTCTATAAACGAGCTAACTAAAGCCGCACGCACCAGCCACCGCCGCGACCGCGAACAGCAGCAATGGATGCAGTCGGGTGAACAGCACAGCGGCCGCCGTTGCACCTAAAATGACAACCGCGGACAGGGTGTGGGCGCTGGCCATTCCCAAACGCAGCGACGCGGCCAACACCAGCCCGGCCGTTACCGGCATCAGCCCCGCCTGCACCTGATGCCGCCAGGGCCGTTCGCGGAACCGTTCCCACAGGTCCGACGTAATAAAGGTCAGCAAGGCTGGCGGACCGAACAGGCTTAACGTCGCCACCGCCGCCCCCCAGCCGCCGGCCACCCTCCAGCCAATGAGTGTGGCGACGAGCATATTCGGGCCCGGTGACGCCTGGGCCAAAGCGAACAGGGCGGCAAACTCGGCCGGGCCCATCCAGTGCTGGACGTCGACCACCTGGCGTTGCATTTCGGGAAGGATGGTGTTGCCGCCGCCAACCGCCACCAGGCTCAATTGACTGAACAATGCCGCCAAAGACAGCAGAGTTGCATTCATCGGGCGCGGCGATGCAGCAGAATGCTTACTGGCACCAGCACCAGCAGCGTCACCAGCAAGGGCAATTGCAGCAAGCCGATAGCGACGAAGCCGATCGCGGCAATCGCCAGCCCGAGGGGGCGGCCACGCAATGGGGCGGCAATTTTCAAGGCGGTGGCAAGCACAAGCCCCGCCGCGCCGGCCGCCATGCCCGCCAATGCGTGCTGAACCAACGGATAGTCTCCGTAGCGTTCATAGAGCACGCCCAGACTTAAGACCACGCCGATCGGCGCCAGAGTGATCCCGGCCAGCGCCACCAACGCGCCACGCACGCCATGAAACCGCGCCCCGAGGGCCACGGACATGTTGATGATGTTTGGCCCAGGCAGGAACTGACACAGACCGAGCAAATCGGTGAAGGCGGCCGGCGTCAACCAGCGGCGCTGTTCGACCACCATCCAGCGCGCCCATGGCAGCACACCGCCAAAGCCGACCAGTCCAACAGTCAGAAAGCCGGCAAACAGTCCCGCCAGGCTTGGTGCCGGGTTGGCGGCAGGCTCGGTCACGGATTGCTGGCGGCTGGCCGGCGAGGGATGCAGGACAGCCGGCGCTTCTGCAGCGGGCCGCAAGCCGCACTCGCCTCGGCCTGGGTCAACCCGACCAGGACGGCACGCCAAACCGGCGCACGATGAGTTTGCGCGGTTTTCTCGACCGTTGGTTCGCCAACTGCGGCCACCTGCCGTGCGGTGCGCGCCGCGTGCCGGGCGGCAATTTCATTACTGAACGCCCCAACCTGGACCGACCATTTTGCCACCGCACGCGCCGCTACCCTGACGGCCGCAGCAGGCGTGGCTGGGGCCGCGGCGACCACATGCGGATCACGCCGGGCGGGCGCAATGCCGAGTTTGATATAGGCTTGGTCGAGCAACGCCATCATATGTAAATCGCGTTCGCCACCGCGGGAAGCCCCCATCACCACCCCGATCAGCCGGGTATTGCCGCGCACTGCGGAGCTGACGAGGTTGTAGCCAGATGCCTCGACATAGCCGGTCTTGATGCCGTCGGCGCCGGCATAGCGCTGCAGCAACTGGTCGTGGTTGAAGTGGATCCGGCCATGGAAGCGGAAACTCGGCACGGCGAAATAGCGGTATTCCTGCGGAAAATCCTGCAGCAGATGGCGACCAAGGGCTGCCATATCACGTGCGGTGGTAACCTGGGAGGCATCGGGCAAGCCCGATGCGTTGCGGAATACGGTGCGGGTCATGCCAAGCGCCCGCGCCCGCAGGGTCATCATCTGGCCGAAGCGCGCTTCCTCACCACCCAGCATTTCACCCAAGGCGGCCGCGGCGTCATTGGCGGATTTGGTGACCAGTCCCAGGATCGCTTCTTCAACGGTGATCCGGGTGCCTGGCATAAGTCCCAGCTTGGTCGGCATCTGGGCGGCGGCATGGGCGCTGACCGGGACATTCTGAGTGAGGGTGATCCGGCGGTCACGCAGCGCCTCGAACACCATATACAAGGTCATCATCTTGGTCAGGCTGGCGGGATGGCGCAGTTCATCGGCTTGGACCGACGAGAGGACCTCACCGCTGTCAGCCCTGACGATGAGCGAGGCGTAGCGGGGGGAACCGATTTGCGCCTGCGCTGGATATGCTGTGGTACCGAGGGCGATCATCATCACGGCGCAAATCTGCCATGCGCGGGCGCGCAAACCTGTTCCGCGTAGGGCCATTCCGGCCAGTCTCCTGCCAATTCAGCGATAACCTTACCGGCTGCGACGGCGCGCTGTCCAGCCCTTGGTGAGAAGAAAAATTGTTATTTGAATAACTTAACGCCCGACTCTCGATTGGGTACGGGGTGACAATTCTGAGGTATGCCGCGGGGCTTGACTATGTTGCAGCGCACAAGTTTTTCTTGACCACGCCGGATCGGCCTCCTATACCCCAATTGCTGCACCGCAGCATACATTCAGGTGACGCCAACGGCCCCCACCAGGGTGCCACCCGGCGCGGGACGTTGAGGAGCACGACGCTATGGCCAAAGCAATCAAACCCTCGCCTGCCGCCAGGCAGGTCGCCGCCCCTGCGATTACCCATCCCGAGGTCGAACCGCTTGCCGTAGCGGAGACCCCGATCGCCGACGCCGGCATTCCAGAAATCCCGGCCATTCTGGCCGATGCCACCGCGCAAACCCCAATGGAGACTAAAATGGAAAAAATCACTCAGACCACCGAAGAACTCGTCAGCTTCAGCCAAGCCAATGTCGAAGCCATGGTGAAGTCCAGCCAGATCTGGGCCGCGGGCGTTCAGGACATCGGCAAGACCTTTGCCGCCACCGCGCAGGCGCAGATGGACGCCACCATGGCGACCCTGAAGGCGTTCACCAGCGTAAAATCCTTCAAGGACGCGATCGAACTGCAGACCACGCTTGCCCGCAGCTCGGTTCAATCCGTTGTCGCAGAGACCGGCAAGCTCACCGATGCGTCCATGAAGCTCGCCGAACAGACCTTTGCTCCGATCACCGCGCGCGTGAATGTGGCGATCGAAAAATTCGGCAAAGCCGCCTGATTTCGGCGACTTAACCATTGCCGCCGTGCCGGATTTGCCGGCGGCAGTGTTCCACCGACCTTCCCCCCAATGGCGGTGGAACCAGGATGAGGCTCGGACGCAAGTCCGGGCCTCTTTCTATTCCGGGCCGAACTCCGATATGATGATTTAGAACGGCCGGCGCCTCCGCCGCTTGGTTAGAGTTTTCCACTAGGACAGCCTGGGTTTAAACATGCGGTACCAGCGATGAGCGACGACGACAAACAGGATGGCGGCCGGGGTGGCAACACTCCGAATGTGGGCACGGTCACCAAGGTGCGGCCAAAGACCCGCAAACCTGCCATGTACAAGGTGCTGATGCTGAACGATGACTACACGCCGATGGAATTCGTCGTGCATGTCCTCGAACGGTTCTTCCAAAAGAACCGCGACGAAGCCACGCAGATTATGCTGCATGTGCATCGCCGGGGCGTCGGCGTATGCGGGGTGTTCACCTATGAGGTCGCCGAAACCAAGGTGACGCAAGTGATGGACCTCGCGCGCCAGAACCAGCACCCGCTGCAATGTACGATTGAAAAGGAATAACCGGCGGCGCGTCTCGCCACCTGACAAAAAATTAAGGTCCCGGATGAACGTACCGCGTGATTCAAGAGCCTAGTTTAGGATCAGAGTGTTGCGACGCCTGGACAGGCCCGCCGATCCCGGTCCATCGTGCGTAACCTAGTCTCGGTTAGTCGTGCGACAGATTGAATATTACCTTCGCCTTACCCACAATGAACAAAGAGATTTTTCCGACAAGGAGCGTTCCGCCATGCTCTCACGCACTCTTGAACAAACGCTCCACCGCTCGCTCGGCCTGGCAACCGAACGCAAGCACGAATACGCCACGCTCGAACATCTGCTGTTGGGCCTGATCGACGATGGTGACGCCATCACGGTACTGCGCGCCTGCGGCGTCGATGTTGATCGGTTGCGGCGCGACCTGACCGAGTTCCTTGATAAGGATCTGGCTGGACTAGCCACTGACCGTCCCGGCGACCCGAAGCCGACTGCAGGCTTCCAGCGCGTGGTGCAGCGGGCAGCCATTCATGTCCAGTCATCCGGACGCGACGAAGTGACCGGCGCAAACGTGCTGGTGGCGCTGTTCAGCGAACGCGAATCGCATGCGGTCTATTTCCTGCAAACCCAGGACATGACCCGGCTCGACGCGGTCAATTTCATCAGCCATGGCATTGCCAAGTCACCCGGTCGCAGCGGCACCCGTCCGCCCACCGCAGGCAAGGACGCCGAACCCGGCCAGCCCGAAGCTGACCGCGAGGAAAAGCCGAAAGCCCGTCCCGCCGCCCAGGATGCATTATCGACCTATTGCACCAACCTCAACAAAAAGGCCCAGGCCGGCAAGATCGACCCGTTGATCGGACGCGACCTGGAAATTGAGCGGACGATCCAGATCCTGTGTCGTCGCACGAAGAATAATCCGCTTTATGTCGGCGATCCCGGTGTCGGCAAAACCGCGATTGCCGAAGGTCTGGCCAAGCGCATCGTCGAAAACGATGTGCCGGAAGTGCTGATCGGCGCCACGATCTTCGCCCTCGACATGGGCGCGCTATTGGCTGGCACCCGTTACCGTGGCGATTTCGAGGAACGGCTCAAGGCTGTCGTCACTGAATTGGAAGCCCATCCGAACGCCATTCTGTTCATTGATGAAATTCATACGGTTATTGGTGCCGGCGCAACCAGCGGGGGCGCGATGGATGCGTCCAACCTGCTCAAGCCCGCGTTGGCATCGGGCAGCATGCGCTGCGTCGGCAGCACGACCTATAAGGAATTCCGTAACTATTTCGAAAAGGACCGCGCACTGGTCCGCCGGTTCCAGAAGATCGACGTGAACGAGCCGTCGATCGAAGATACAATCAAGATCTTGCGCGGCCTGAAGGCCAACTACGAAAATCACCACAAGGTCGAATACACCGAAGAAGCGATCCGCGGTGCGGTGGAACTCTCGGCGAAATACATCAACGATCGCAAATTGCCTGACAAGGCGATCGACGTGATCGATGAAGTGGGCGCGAGCCGGATGCTGGTTCCGGCAGCCCAACGCCGCAAGATCGTGACGTTGAAGGACGTCGAGGATGTGGTAGCCAAGATCGCGCGCATCCCGGCCAAGTCAGTGTCCACGGATGACAAGGAAACGCTCCGCAACCTCGAACGCGACCTGCGATCGATGGTGTTTGGCCAGGACCGCGCGATCGATGCCCTGGCGGCGGCGATCAAGCTGTCACGCGCAGGCTTGCGGGAACCGGAGAAGCCGATTGGCAATTACCTGTTCAGCGGGCCGACTGGCGTTGGCAAAACCGAAGTGGCACGCCAGCTTGCCGCCACATTGGGTATCGAGCTCATCCGCTTCGACATGTCTGAATACATGGAACGCCACGCCGTCAGCCGCCTGATCGGTGCGCCGCCGGGCTATGTCGGGTTCGATCAGGGCGGCATGCTGACCGACCAGATCGATCAGCACCCGCATTGCGTGCTGCTGCTCGACGAAATCGAAAAAGCCCATCCCGACCTGTTCAACATCCTGTTGCAGGTGATGGATCACGGCAAGCTCACCGATCATAACGGCAAGGCAGTCGATTTCCGCAATGTGATCCTGATCATGACCACCAATGCCGGGGCGGCCGACATGGCGAAGGAAGCCATCGGCTTTGGCCGTGAAGCCCGGATTGGTGAGGATGACGACGCGATCAAGCGGATGTTCACCCCGGAATTCCGCAACCGGCTTGACGCGACGATCGCATTTGCCAGCCTGACACCGGAAATCGTTGGACGCGTGGTAGAAAAATTCGTCATGCAGCTCGAAGCCCAGTTGGCTGACCGCAACGTGACGATCGAGCTGTCTTCGGCCGCCAAGGAATGGCTCGCCGAGCGCGGCTACGACCGGTTAAATGGCGCAAGGCCGCTGGGCAGGGTGATCCAGGAGCACATCAAGAAGCCATTGGCCGAGGAATTGCTGTTCGGTCGCCTGGTCAATGGTGGGGCGGTCAAGGTGACGCTGGTGGAGAATGCGCTCGATTTCGTGTTCATCCCTGCGGCCGTGCCTGCTCTGCCCAAGCCGGAAGGCGATTCTGGGGATGCTGCGCGCCAGCCAGAAACCGTGGAGTAGTCAGGCCGGATCTTGGATAACCCATTGGGTGGAATGCATTATCGTATTCCACCCAATGGGCGCCGATTTTTTCAAAGTAAAATCTCATACTTTGTTCATATAATTATAGCCAAATGCCGTGATCCATTCCGACTTAGGACCACACGGCATGAACACCAGAACCAGCACCAGCGACGACCGCGAGGCCCGGTTGGCCTTCATGGAAATCGACGCAGAAACCGCACCTCTACTCGCAGCGTTCTGGCCCATTGTAGCGCAAAATCTTCCAACCTTGCTGGAGGATTTCTACCGCCACGTTACCAAAATTCCGGCCCTCGCTGAGATGCTCGGAACCAATATCGCCCGCCTGAAGACCGCCCAGGGCACCCATTGGGAACGTTTGTTTTCCGGCCGCTTCGACGATGAATATTTCGTCGGCGTGAGGACCATCGGCACCATCCATAACCGTATCGGGCTTGAGCCACGCTGGTATATCGGCGGCTATAACTTCGTTCTCAGCCGCCTCACCGATCTGGCAATTACCAGCAGGCGCTGGTCGCCGGAGAAGCAGCGGAAGCTGATCCGGGCGCTCAACGCCGCTGTCATGCTCGACATGGATCTGGCAATCTCGGTCTATCAGGACGCCCAGCGCAACGGGCGCACCCAGCGGATCGAAGGGTTGCTGACCCAGTTCGAAGACCGGTCCACCCAAATGGTGAGCGTCGTTGCCTCCGCTGCCACGCAGTTGGAAGCCAGTGCCGAAACCATGCGATCAGTGGCTGAGCAAACCGCCCAGCAGGCAAACGGCGTCGCCACCGCGGCGGAGCAAGCCAGCACCAATGTGCAAACCGTGGCGGCAGCGGCCGAGCAGCTTTCGGCGTCAGTCAGCGAAATCTCGCGTCAGGTTACCCATTCCACCCGTATTTCCGGTGAAGCGGTCGAGACCTCACAACGCACCAACGCGATCGTGCAGGACCTAGCCGAAAGCGCGCAGAAAATCGGCACCGTCGTCGGGCTGATTTCGCATATTGCCGGACAGACCAATCTGCTTGCGCTTAACGCCACGATCGAGGCCGCGCGGGCAGGCGATGCCGGAAAGGGCTTCGCGGTGGTGGCAGCCGAGGTCAAAAGCCTCGCCGCACAAACCGCCAAGGCAACCCAGGACATCGGCGCCCAGATCACCCACATCCAGGCCGCGGTGGGGGAGGCTGTGACGTCCATCCATGGCATCGGTCGAACGATTGATGAAATGAGCACGATTGCGGCCGCAATTGCAGCTGCCGTCGAGGAACAAGGGGCAGCAACCCAGGAAATCGCCCGCAACACCCAACACGCGGCCGTCGGGACGCAAACCGTGACCGCCAACATCACAGGCGTCAGCGAAACCATTGGCAAAGCAGACCTCACCGCAAGGCAGGTCCGTGATGCGTCGGGCGAATTGTCGCGTCAGGCCGAACGCTTAGCGAGTGAGGTTCGCCAGTTTGTCTCTGACGTCAAAGCCGCTTAACCCACCAGCGCCATAACCGCCTCAGGCGTGGTGGCTTGCGCGCCAAGCTCGTCAAAAAACAACGCTGTGATCCGCTTGAGGCGGTCGAGGAAATCAGCCAACTGGCGATCGTTACGCACATAGGGCGTGTGGCCGATCGCCAGCGACGGGCTATGATAAGTCAGGGTGAAGATCCGGTGCCCTTGTGCCAACATTGCCAGCACCAACCTACGTTGGGTGGCAAAATCCACTCCTTCTGGGGTTAGCGTCGCACGTTCCAGCAACCCAAGCCGGGAGAAAATGCCAGGCAGCCGTGCCCGATGTCCCGCAGCGGTACCGACGGTTTGAAAGACTGCCGGGCCAATGCGCGCAAGCGCTCCTGAAAAGCCGCGCGACATGGGAATTTCGAACATCCCATCGCCAAACCAGAAGGGGCGATCGGGTGTGGCGCGGTAATCCGGACCGTGGGACGCTCGCAAATCAGTGTGCACCAGCGCACTGAGGTCGATCCGGTAACCCAACGCCCGCAGCGATTCCGCGGTGCTCGGCCCAAGGCCGTAGCGCCCGGCTTTGAACATGATGGGTGCGGTGCCGAAATTCTTGGTGATCGCCGCAGTCAGTTGCGCGAGTTTGGCATATTCAAGCGTCGCGGGCAGGTTGCCGGCATAGGAGTTGAAATCGCCTACAACCTCCTCATCAGGGGGCGTTACCCAGGGATGCAGATGGGCTCCGATCTGACACAGCCCGGCATCGAAAAATCCCCTCAGGACCGCAATCGCCGGCCCGGAGGTCGCTACCGGATAATCAATCACATAGGTCGGGCGCAGGGCATAGGGCGCAAAAATCGCCTGGGCCAGCCCTTGGGCGGCAATCGCCGTGGTCGCGACACACGCGCGATCAAACGGCGCGGACCAATCGAACTCCTCCTCGGTATCGACCACCACTTGCAGGAGCGGCGGACCTGGCGGCAGTCGCGCAAGACGTATCGCTGGGAAGATCGGCGCGGGGGTAGCTATAACCATAGGGCGAGTGTAACCTACCGTCACAATCCTTACGACCCATAAATGCTCATTTCCAACCTGGGATCGAATTCAAACGATGTCTGTGATGTTCGAAATCATCGAGGGAATGCCCCGTCGAGCATGTGAGGCGTTGTGGTCTGATCTTGAGACCAGGGCAAACCCGATGTTCTTTTTGTCATGGGACTGGATCGGTGGCTGGATTGAAACCGCCGACATCGTCCCGACGATCCTGATCGGGCGCCACGATGGCCGGACCGTGCTGCTGGCAATGCTGATGCCGGCGTCGCGCCGCGGTGTCACCGGTTTGATGGTTCACACGCTGCACCTCAATGCTTCCGGCGTGCAGGCCCAGGATGTCATCACGATCGAATATAATGGTTTCCTGGTTGAGACCGGCCTTGAGGGGCGGTTCGAGGCAGAGGCAATCCGGTTCCTGACCAGTGGGATCATCGTCGCCGGGCATCGGCGGGATGAACTGCACATCAAGACCGCTTCCGCACCAATCGATACTGCCATTGTCGGGAGCAATGTCGCGTTTTCCGAGGTGCAGAGTAAACTTTCATATCGGATCGATCTCAACGCCGTGCGGGCGACCGGCAAGCCTTATCTCGATACGCTCAGCGCCAATACGCGCCAGCAGATCCGCCGTTCGATGCGGCTCTACGAAAAGCGTGGTGCATTGGTGGCGACCCGGGCTGCCTCGGTCGATCAGGCGCTCGACTGGCTGGACAAGATGGGCGTCCTGCATCAAATCTACTGGACTGCGCGCGGTGAAGCCGGTGGTTTCGCCTATCCTTTTTTTATTAAGTTCCAGCAGCATATGCTGCGACGCTGCCTTGCAACCGGCACGGTGGAACTTTTCAGAATTACCGCGGGGGAACAAGCGATCGGCTATGTCTATAACTTCGTCTATCGCGGACATGTCTATGCGTATTTGACCGGCACGCTCTACGAGGATGATGCGAAGCTCAAACCCGGCCTCGTCAATCATACCCTCTGCATTGACGCACATCTTGCGGAAGGTGCGGCGATTTACGACTTCATGGCTGGCGACAATCGCTACAAATCTAATCTCGGCAAGCCCGGGCCTGATATGTTCTACTTTGTCGCGCAGCGCCCGACCCTGACGCAGAAGCTCGAAAATCGGCTGCGCGATTTGAAGCACCGCTTCGATGCGTGGTTAAAACCACCTGCCCCGCCCGTCCAACCAGCCCCTGAGACATGAAGGACACCGTGATGCGCGCCGCCTGGTATGACCGCCTGGGTTCAGCCGCCGACATCATCCAACTCGGCGAGTTGCCGACACCGAGCCCGGGACCGGATGAGGTGTTGGTCCGGCTGCACGCGTCAGGCGTGAACCCCGCCGATGTGAAACGGCGTGTGCCAAACCCAAATTATACGATGGAATTTCCGCGCATCATTCCCAACAGCGATGGCGCGGGCGTGGTGGCAGCGATCGGGGCTGGGGTCAGCCCGGCTTGGACGGGCCAACGGGTTTGGCTGTTCAACGGCCAACGCTTCCGCGCGTTTGGCACTGCGGCCGAATATATCTGCCTGCCAAGCTGGCATTTGTCGGTTCTGCCAGCGGGAACCACAATGGCGGAAGGCGCCTGCCTCGGCATCCCATGCATGACCGCGCATCGCGCTGTGTTTGGCAGCGGACCGGTGGCCGGCAAGCGCGTGCTGGTCACTGGCGGCGCGGGCGCGGTTGGCCACTATGCGGTGCAATGGGCCAAATGGGGCGGTGCAGCCCAGGTGATCGCGACCGTGAGCAATCCGACCAAGGCCGCCGATGCCACCGATGCCGGCGCCGATCTCGTGGTGAACTACCGCCAAGATGATGTCGGCGCCGCAGTGCGCACGGCAACCAGCGGCGCAGGGGTTGACCTCGTGGTTGAGGTCGATCTCGCTGGCAACCTCGATGTCACCCTTGCCTGCCTGGCGCCTGCCGCGACCATCGCCTGCTACGCCAGCGCCGGCGCTTTGCCCGACGGGCTGTTTTTCCGCCTCGCCCGGCAAAACGTGGTGCTTCAGACTATCGTGCTCAACACCATCCCGCGGCCCGACATGGCACGAGCGCAGCGGGATATCACAAACTTGCTCGCCTCAGGTCTCGCGCGGCACCGCATCGCCGGGCGCTTCCCGCTCGACCAAATCGTTGGCGCGCATGAAGCGGTTGAAGCGGGCGAGAAACGCGGCACCGTGGTGGTTGATATCGCAGCAGAGTAGCGCGGCGCGCCAAGCGCCTGTAGTGTCGTGATCCTGGTCCTTGAGAGGCCAAGTTTGGGAGGTTCCACCGATGATCCGTCGCCGTCACTTGTTGCAAGCATCCGGAGCGCTGCTCGCCGCCCCCGCCCTCATCGAGACTGCCGGAGCGCAGTCCGCGTTTGACTGGAAGCAGTTCAAGGGCAGCAAGATCGAAGTCAACTTCGCCAAATCACCGCGCCCGGACATCCTGGCCGCGCACCACAAAGAATTCGAAGAAATGACCGGCATCAAAGTCGGCTTCGAGCAGGTGCCGGAACAGCAGCAGCGCCCGAAAGTGGCACTGGAACTCAGCGCCGGGCGACCGAGCTTCGATGTGGTCAACATTGCACTGCATGTGCAGAAGAAGCTGATCGAAAAAGGCAAGTGGATGGCCGATCTGCGATCGATGATCAAAGATCCGAAGCTGACCGCGCCTGGCTACGACTATGCGGATTTCTCCGGCCCTGGCGTGCGGGCCGCAACCGGTGCCGATGGCAGCGTGCACAGCATCGCGTTGAACCAGGATCTGTTCATCCTGTTCTACAACAAGGCGCTGTTCGCCGAAAAAGGCCTGGCCGGTCCGCCGAAGACCTATGCCGAGATGATGGAATACGCCGCCAAGTTGACCGACAAATCCAAGGGCATTGCCGGCTTTGTTGGCCGCGGCGTGAAGAACGCCAACGTGGTGCTGTACGACACGCTCCTGCTCGGCTGGGACCAGGAAACCATCAGCAAGGATGGCAAGACCCTGCTGACCGACACGCCGGCGGCCATCGAGGCAGCGCAATACTACCAGAAGATCCTGCGCGATTACGGCCCGGCCGGCGTCGTTGGCTTCAACTGGAGCGAAAGCCAGACCACTTTCAGCCAGGGCCGTGCGGCGATGTGGCTCGACGGGGTTGGGTTCTCGGCGCCGCTGATCGACAAGAAAGTCTCCAAGGTTGCCGACACAACCGGCTTCGCGGTGGTACCGCGCGGTCCCAAGGCGCACAACACGGCAACTTTTGTCGATGCGATCGGCATTCCGGCCGCCAGCAAGAACAAGGGCGCGGCCTGGCTTTATGTGCAGTGGGCGACGTCGAAGACGATGATGGGCGAATTCCTCCGCACCGGTGCCGGCACCCCGCCGCGCGCCAGCGTCTATGGCGTGAAGGCCATCCAGGACGCGGCAGTGTTCCCGAAGGAATGGTTCGACACGGTCAACGCATCGTTGAAACTGGCGCGCTCCGGCCTGCCGGAAATCGTGTCCGTCACTGAATTCCGCGACACAATCGGGGTTGGCCTGACCAACACACTGAGCGGCGCGGACGCGGGTGCGGAAATGAAGAAGGCGACCGAAGCGTTCAAGCCGATCCTGGCGAAAGAACTGGTCTGATCCCAGGTACCGCTAGCGGGACGTTTGGGCGGTAGGATGGAAGGCGATGCCGCCTTCCATCCTACGCAGCCAGCCAAAGCGGTGAGGATTGTTGCGCTCATTGGTTGAGATACCGCATCGTGTTGTTCTTCGGCGTTCGGACGCCGGATAGGTGTCGGCAGCGGCCCAGCAGAACAGGGCAGCGGTGAATTCGATGGACGGCGGGCACTAGTATGTGTATAAGATTGCTTGTGCATACACATCAGGCGTCCCATGCGTACGAACATCGACATTGATGACACGCTTCTTGCCAGCGCCATGGCAATTTCCGGCCTGACGACGAAAAAGGCGACGGTCGAGGAAGCTTTGCGCCGCATGGTCCAGCGTCGCCAGCGATTGGCGGGGCTTGCTGACATAGCCGGGCTCGGCTGGGATGGCGACTTGGCCACGACGCGGGATGGGCGGGACCCTGGCTCGCAAGGGTGATTGTCGTCGATAGCTCAGTCTGGATCGCCCATCTGCGTGCCGAAGTCACGCCCGCAACCCGCATGCTGCACGCGATCATTGCCGATGATGACGATCAGATTTTGGTTGGCGATCTGATTTTGCTCGAAGTCCTGCAGGGCGCGCGGAATGAGGCGCATGCCGTGCGGATCGAGCACGCATTACGACTGTTTCCGGTTGTGCCAATGCTGAATGGCGATCTTGCGGTTGAAGCGGCGCGAAATTATCGGCTGCTGCGCGGACGGGGAGTCACGGTCCGCAAAACGATTGATATGATCATCGGCACGTTCTGCAGCGCGTTTGGGCACGCGCTGCTCCACAATGATCGGGATTTCGAGCCGATGGTGGTGCATCTTGGGTTGGGGGTTGTTGCAAACTGACTGCCCCGCGCAAGGCGAATTTCATTTACCCAACGAAGCGAAGACCGGCGATACAATTTGTACCGCCGGCCTCTCCGGACTAAGTCCCGGCGCGCGCCACCTCAGTTTCCTTGCTGGTAATGAACTCCAGCAATACCGGCACGCCTTCTTTGGTCTTCTGAATGCCGCGCAGGATCGCCGGCACGATGTCTTCCGGCTTGGTCACGCGTTCGCCATAGCCGCCGAACGCGCGCGCCATCGCCGCGTAATCGCCGGAAATATCGGTCGAGCGATATTTTTCCGTCGAGATCGGCATGATCTTCAGCTCGATCGCCATGCTGAAATTGTTCAACAGGATCGACATGATCGGGATGCGTTCACGCACCGCAGTTTCGAAATCCATGCCGGTGAAGCCAATTGCCGCGTCGCCCCAGACATTGATGCAAAGCTGGTCGGGTTTCGCGAGCTTCGCACCCATCGCCAGGCCCAGCCCGTAGCCGAGCTGGGTGGTCTTGCCCCAGCCGATATACGACAGCGGCTTGGTCGACTTCCAGAACGGCGACAGCTGGTCGCGCGGGCTGCCAGCGTCATGGGTGATGATGGTGTTTTCCATATCAACCGTGTTCTGCAGTTCCCACAGCACCCGGTACGGGTTCAGCGCGGTCTCGTTGCTGGTGAGCTTCGGCATCCACTTGGCCATGAACTCGGCATGCGATTGCGCGATCACTGCCGAAACCGCCGTTGCGTCGCGGTTGGCTTTTACCGTCTTGCTGATTTCCTCGATCAGCGCGTCGAGCACCAGGCCGGCATCGCCAACCAGGCCGATCTTGGCTTCGACATCCTTGTTGATGTGCATGGCATCAACGGTCGAATGGATGATGGTTTTGCCCTTGGGGATAGCGGCGCCAAAGCTGGTTTCGGTGAACGAGCAGCCAATGCCAAACAGCAGATCGCTTTCGGCAAGGAACTTGGTCACCGCGCGCGGCATCGCCACACCGGCCGAGCCGAGTGCCAGCGGGTGGGTTTCCGGGAAGGATGATTTACCACCGAGGGATGTCATCACCGGCAGCGCCAGCAATTCGGCGAGCTTGCGCAGTTGCGGCCACGCCTTGGCGTAATGCACGCCCTGGCCGGCATACATCATCGGGTTTTTCGCCGCGATCAGCATCGCCGCAGCGCGCTTGATGTCTTTCGGATCAGCGCCGGATTTGGTTCGCAGAACCGGGGTGTAGTTCAGCGGCTCCGACACTTCATCGTTCCACATATCACCGGGGATTTCGACGATGCAGGGGCCACCGCGGCCATTGCGCAAATTGGTGAAGGCGCGGCGGAAGATGTTGCCGACTTCGTTCGCGGTGGTAATCGGCTCGGCGGATTTGGTGTAGGGCTTCATCGCCGTGCTGGAATTGAAGTTCGGGTCGATGTTGGCGAGGCGGCGGGCATAGCCCATCGGCAGGATCAGCACCGGCACTGACTCGCCATAGCATTGCGCCACGCCGCCCATGGCGTTTTCCGCACCCGGGCCATGCTGCATGCAGAACGCGCCGATGGTGTCACCGGATGTGACCCGCGAAATCGCGTCGGCCATGTGGATGCCGACCCGTTCCTGGCGGCACATCACCGGGCGGATATCGGCCGCGGCGGCGTATTCGATCAAATGGTTAACGGGATAGCCGCAGAGGATTTCGATCCCCTCGCGCTTCAGGATTTCCGCAATTGCGTCGCCGAGTTTCATGGCCGATTTTTCCTTGTGCAATGATTGTTGGGCGCAGCCTAGGACGGGCGGGCGCGGCTGGCAATCAGTCGCGCGGCACCAACGCCAGACCGGTTGGATCGAAGCCCAGCCGCACCTGATCACCGATCGAACGGGGACGGGCGACATCGTGGATAATGGCGAAAAGTGGCTCTGGCAGTCCTGGAACCACGATTTCGTATTCCATATGGCTGCCGAGATAGGCCGCCTTGGCGATGGTGCCAGGCAAGCCGTCGCCCCAGGATATGGCATGCGGGCGGATGGCCAGCAGCGCCGGGCCAACCGAAGCGTCTGCGTCGCGCAACACCAGTTTCATCCCTGCCAGCACGATTTCGACGCGGTCGGCATCAAGTCGTGTCACCATCGTGTCGGCAAGGTTCGCATTACCGATGAAATCCGCGATGAACCGGCTCGCCGGGCGTTCGTACAAGGCGCGCGGCGCACCGTCCTGGGCGATGCGGCCATCCTTCATCACGATGATGCGATCCGATACCGCCAGGGCTTCCTCCTGGTCGTGCGTCACGTAAACCACGGTCAGGCCCAATTGCTGTTGCAGACCGCGAATTTCCTCGCGCACCCGGCGCCGTAAGCGGGCATCGAGGTTGGATAGCGGCTCGTCAAACAGCAGCACTTTCGGCTCCAGCACAATCGCGCGCGCCACTGCCACGCGCTGCTGCTGGCCACCGGATAATTCGCTGGGCAGCCGCATCTCGAACCCGGCAAGCCCGACCAGTGCCAATTTCTCCCGCGCCGCTGCTTCAGCCCGCGCCCGGTTCAGCCCGGAAGCCCGCAACCCGTAGCTGGTGTTTTCCAGCACATTCATATGCGGGAACAGCGCATAGGACTGGAACACCATCGACACATCGCGCTCGGAGGCTGCCAGCTTGGTGACATCGCGGCCGTCGATTTCGATCCGCCCGCCGGTCGCGTGTTCCAATCCCGCAATCAGCCGCAAAGTGGTGGTCTTGCCGCAGCCGGACGGGCCGAGCAGGGTTACCAGGGTCGCTTTCTCGATCTCAAAGCTCACCGCATCGACGGCGGCGGCACTGCCGTAATGCTTACTAACGGTATTGAAACGAACGGTCGGGGTCATGTGATCACCATGGCGCTGCGCCTGCCAATTTTCTGTTCGCCGACCAGTGCGCGGATCAACACCAGGGCCAGCGCCATCACCACGATCAGCACCGCGGAATAGACCAGCGCGATGCCGTGCTCGCCGATTTCCGCGCGGCCGACAATGTAGACGGTGGCGAGATTATACTGCGCCGTGGTCAGGAAGATCACCGCGCTGACCGATGTGATGGCACGGACGAAGCTGTAGATCATCGCGGCCACAATCGCCGGCCGCAGGATCGGGGCCAGCACCAGCCGCAAGGTGCGGAAGGATCGTGCGCGCAAGGTTGCCGATGCCTCATCAAGGCTGCGGTCGATCTGCGCGAGGCTGGCAAGGCCCGCCCGCACGCCAACCGGCATGTTGCGGAACACGAAGGCGATCACCAGGATGGCCGCTGTGCCGGTCAGTTCCACCGGTGGCACGTTGAAGGCGAGAATATAGCTCACGCCAATGACAGTGCCCGGCACCGCGAAGCTCATCATGGTGAGGAACTCGAACGCGCCGCGGCCACGGAAGGTTTGCCGCCCGATCAGCCAGGCGGTCAGCAATCCGATAATCGCGGTGGCCGGCATGGCGACCACGGATAATTCCATCGTGGTAATGAAGCTCGACCACGCTGAGCCGGACAGGAACCAGCCGCCGACCCCGTGTTCGACGCCAAAAGCGGTCAGGAAATATTTCCAGGTGAAGCCATTGTCTCGGCCGATCGAGGTGACAAAGCCGCCCGCCATGATGATGCCGTAGACAACCACTGTCAGCACCAGCCACGGCAGCACCACCGCGAGGCAGACGCCGTGCAGGACATTGGGCAGCCGCGCCGGCATGCCGCTATCGCCCTTGCCGCTGACGCTGGTGTAATTGCGGCCCCCAACCCAGCGCGACTGGGCGACGAAGGCCGCCATGGTGAATATCAGCAGCACCAGCGCGAGCACCGCCGCCCGGCCCTGGTCATGCGCGGCACCGACGACGGCAAAGAAGATGTCGGTCGCCAGAACGTTGAAATTCCCCGCCAGCATCAGCGGATTGCCGAAATCGGCAAGGCTCTCGATGAACCCGATAAGGAATGCGTTGGCGAGCCCCGGCCGGATCAGCGGCCAGGTGACAGTGCGGAAAATCCGCCAGCGCCCGGCACGCAAGGTCGATGCCGCTTCTTCCAGGCTGGGGGCGACGCTTTGCAGTACGCCGAGCAGCACCAGAAACGCAATCGGCGCAAAGGCCAGGACCTGTGCGATGGCAACGCCGGTCATGCCATAGAGCCAGCGACTGCGCGGAATACCGAAGTTTGTGTAAAGAAAGTTGCTGATGAAGCCAGCACGCCCGAACATCAGGATCAGCGCGAGGCCGATCACGAAAGGCGGGGTGATGACCGGCAGCAGCGACAGCAGGCGCAGCAATCCCGGAAACGGAAACCGCGTGCGTTGCGCGATCAGCGCGAGCGCGAGGCCCAGCAAGGTGGACAAAACGCCGACGATGATTGCGAGTTGGAGGCTGTTCCAAGCCACGCCGCAGGCCTTGTCGCTGTGCAGGCACGACAGCCCCCAGATCGACTTGTCGCTGATCTTGTCCCAGAACGCGGCAAGCGCGAGATGGCCGTCATTGTCGCGCAACGCCGACAGCAGAATCGTGCCGACCGGAATGGCGACAAACAGCAGAATTGTGCCAACCACCAGCAACAGGCTGCCGGCAACAAAGACATCGCCGCGCATCCAGCCGCGCCGCGCCAGGCCATAGGCGGCAATCGCGAGGCAGGCAGTGGCGTAAACCAGCGCGCCCCAGCCCAACGCCGGCTGGGTGGGAGCCGGTCCGAAGATCGATAACCCGGCAAAGCCCCAGCCGCGATGGGTGACCGCCAAGCCTTCGAGCGCCATCCAGCCAATGCCGATCACTGCCGCGGCGATCCACCAGCGTGGCCGGGCGGTGGACGCCAGCAGCGGCGGCAGCAACAGCGGTGCCAGCCAGAACTTTCCCGCATAGATATGCCCGACCAGCGGCAGCGCCGCCGACCAGCTCAGCTTTTCAAACCCGTACCAGGGCAGCAGCAACGCTGCCGCCCATAGCAGGCCCGCCCAGGCACGCATTAACGGGGCGCGCTTTTAACCTCACTGCTCCACCGACCCAGCAACCGCTTGCGCTCGGCCGACGAGCCGAACTTGGCAAAATCATAGTTAATCAGCTTGATCTTGCTGAGGTCAGGCGCTTCCGGTGGCGGCGGTACCGCACTGTTCGATGGCACCTGGAACGATCCGAAGCTTGGCGCGATGGCTTGCGCGGAGGCGCCGAGCGCCCATTCGTAGAATTTCTTCGCTTCCTCCGGATGGCGCGCGCCCTTGACCAAGCTCATCGAGCCGATTTCGAAGCCGGTGCCTTCACAGGGCGACACGACTTTCACCGGCTTACCGTGTTTGGCAACATCGATGATGTCATGCTGGAAAGCGACGCCGACCAAGGTCTCGCCCTGCCCGGCCGCGAGCGCCGGGGCGGCGCCAGCTTTGGTGTATTCGTTGATGTTGCGATGGAGCGACTTCATGTAAGTGAAAGCCGGTTCCTCGCCCATCAGCTGCACCATCGTTGCGAGCATGGTGTATGCGGTGCCGGAAGAATTCGGGTCCGCCATCTGGACTTCGCCCTTATAGGGCGGCGTGATGAGGTCGGCCCAGCAGGTCGGCGCGGCCAATTTCTTGCGCGCCAGTTCCTCGGTATTATAGCCGAAGCCTAAAGCGCCCATGTAAATCCCGACGGTGCGGTATTTCGACCGTTCCGCCTGCGATTGCGACCATTCGCGCAATTTGGGCAGTTGCGGGGATTTGTACTCCTCGGTCAGGCCTTCCTCGGCGGCCTGCAAATGCGGATCGCCCGTGCCGCCCCACCAGATATCGCCGCGCGGATTGTCTTTCTCGGCGCGCAGTCGGGCATAGGTTTCGCCGGAGCTCTGGCGGGTCATTTCCGCCTTGATGCCGGTTTCCTTGATGAAGGCGGTGACCATGCCACGGCACCAGTTTTCATCGACGCTGCAATAGATCACGACCTGGGCCGAGGTAGGGGCTGATGCCCCGAGCGCCAGCACACCGAAAGCCGCACCCAGCATGGCACGTGACAAAATCATGATGTTCCTCCCGAGGATAAAGTCTGCGCGAATAGTGAAGCGCATATCCAAACCTGCCGCAACGCGCTTGTCACGGGGGGTTTTGCGACCTAGTCTTTGGACCAATTATCGATATTCAATCGAGGATCGTCGTGGCGCTGTTTCTGTTTGCGCAACGCCATCTCGCCGCCGGCCAGACCGGTGGCGCTGTCAAAGGGTAGACCATGAGCAATTGGGCAATGCCGTCGATCGGGGTCATCTCGATGTCCTACGCACGGCCATTCACTGCCGAGCATTTTCCGATCTTCGAACGGATCGTCAATGCCGGACTGGAGTTCTGCGAGCTACTGGTGCCGGAACCCGGGGAGCTTGATCCCGCCGAGGCCGCCGCCGCCGCCCAGGGCGCCGGACTCGATCTGGTGCTGGCCGCGCGGGTCAATCTAAGCCGCGATCTGGCGTCAGACGACGCTGACAGCCATGCGGCCGGAATTGCCTATTTGAAATATTGCGTCGATGTCGCGGTAGCCTGTGGCGCCAAGATCGTCGGCGGGCCGCTCTACGGCGCTCCGCTGGTGTTCGCTGGGCGGGCGCCGGCGCCGATTGATGACGACCACCGCATCGAGCGGGTGCTGCGGGTGATGGCCGGTTTGCAGGATGCCGGGGCCTATGCGTTCGATAACGGCGTGAAGCTCGCGGTTGAACCGCTCAACCGGTTCGAAACCGATTTCTGCAACACAGCCGGACAGGCGGTCGAGCTGGTGAAAATGGTTGGATCGGACGCGGTTGGTGTCATGCTCGATACGTTTCACATGAACATGGAGGAAGACGATCTCGGCCGCGCCATCCGCCGGACCGGGCGCCATCTGGTGCATTTTCAGGCCAACGAAAACCATCGCGGCTTTTTGGGCACCGGCCATCTCGACTGGTCGGCGATCTGCCGGGCGTTGGGCGAGGTGCGCTATGCTGGGCCGATCACCCTGGAACCGTTTCGTCGCACCGATTACCGGCTATCGGTGCCGCTCGCGCAATGGCGGCCACCGACGGACGATGAAGACACGGACATGGCCTGTGCCGCTGGATTGCTGCATGCCGCGTTGCACGCGGCGGGTGCGCGATGACGGTCAATATCGGCTGGATCGGCTGCGGCAATCGTTACGGGGTAATGCATCGGCCCCGCGGTGCAGCAGATTAATTGGCGCGGCAGATTTCGGCCCCGCCGCCAGCCTGCTCGGCGAATATATGACTGCAGCGAGCTTGAGCGTAATACGTTGAAGTTGAATCAGCAGAAACGCTCTAGATTCTTGTTTTCACGATCATTTTTATCCGTCCAATCGAAGCTGATTGAACGAATAATGATCTATTTCACCGGCGATCCGGCAGCAAAGTGCTGCTGCATGTCGGGTTCGGGTTCGCCTCGGGAGTGCTGGCAACTGCGGTAATGGGCGATTACCAGCGCGTCGAGGTCCGTAACGTGCACGAGGCCCGCCATTTCCGCAGCCCAACGTTCCAGGTGTCCGATGCGGCGACGACGTGAATGACGCGCGCAGAATTGCCGACGGCACCCAGGCGATGCGGGTGCTGGAAGCGAAGATCCGGTCGATGGCAAGCGAGGCGGTGGCGCGGGTTTAGAGCGTGATGACCGTAGGTGGAATCACACGAAGGTCTGAATCACGCGACCAAACAAAGAGTTAGAGCGTGATGACCGCTGAAAGGCGCGGTCATCACGCTCTACGCTGCGTCGGCCGCGCGCATCATCCAGGTGCCGTCGAAAGCCACGGGCAAATAGCGTTCATGGTACTGGCGCAGTTCGGCCACCGGATCGATGTCGCGGAACGCTGCCGGGTAAAGCTGTTTGGCGAGGTATTGCATAGCGGTGTAGTCGTACAAAGCCCGGCACAGCCCGTGTTCGATCGCATAAACCTCCCCGGTGCGGATCGCCGCGAGGCCCTGCCAGCCGGGGCGCCGGGCATAGGGGGCGAGGCTCGCGCGGGCAGTTGCCAGCGCCACACCATACCCGGTCAGCACCGCGCTCGGCCGGTTCTGCCACGATGATCCGGCAATGAAAATTGTGTCTGGGTTGGCGGCCAGCACTGCCTCCGCGCTCATCGGGCCCCAGCCGCCACCAATCTTGCCGGCCGCGATGTTGTCGGCGCCGATCAGATCGAGGAGGCAACCCCACATCGCCTTCCAGTAAGTGTTGCCGACGCTGCCGGCGCCGGCCTGGCCAAGCTCGATATAGGCCGAACGCCTGGCCCCGACGCTCGCCACCCGGCGCTGAATATCGGCGAGGCGCGCGGTGTAAAGTGCCGCCAGCTCCTCCGCGCGCGGGCCTGCATCGGTGATCGCCCCCATGGCCAGGGTGCTGGCAACGTGGCGTGCAGGAATTTGCGCGTTGTAGTCGACAAGCACGATCTTCACGCCGGTCGCCTCGATCAACGCGATGGGTTCCTTTAACGGGGCCATCCAGACCTCCGGCAGGATCACCACATCGGGGCGCAGTGCCAGAATGGTCTCAACACTGAAATTACCTGCCTCCTGATTGCCGATATCAGGCAAGGTGTTCAGTCGCGGGATGGCTGCTGCGTAGCGCGCGAAGGCAGTAGTGCGGTTGATCGACCATTGGGTTTTCGCGTAGCCGACCACCCGGTCCCAGCCCGCACTGCCGGCGATGGCGGTGAATTCCTCGAAATTAAACCCCAGCACGATGCGCGTTGCCGGGCGATCAAGCGTGATCTGCCGGCCAATGGCATCGACGACGGATAGCGCCGCCCGCGCCCTGCCGGGCAATGCCACGGCAAGCGGCAGCGCCAAGGCCGCGCGGCGGCCGATATGGGTCAACGACGTCGCCACGGGATCACTCATGGTACAGGTGCTTTTCGAAATGGGCGCTGATACCGAACTGGCCGAAGCCGGCCCAGCCCTGCCCACGCCAGAACCGCATCGCGGCATCGGCGTCGGCATTGGTGTGCAGATAAATTGTTCGATAGCCCATATCCCGCGCCGCCGCTTCGCATATCCGGGTGAGGCGCGCGCCGAGCCCCTGGCCGCGAAAATCCTGGCGGATATAGGCGCGGGTTAAGGTTGCGACGTGGCTGCTGTCCTTGTAACGCGCCGCCAGATTGGCCAGCAGGCGCGGCTGCCAGGCCAAACGTTTAATGCCGATGGTTGCGACCAGCCCGCCGCCATCGTCGGTCACCAGCCAGAACCCGCCCTGGTTGGTGGCGGCATATTGGTTGTCTGGGCCGCCGGCGCACAGCAGGTCCAGATCGGCATGCCAATCGGCGCGATAGTCAAAGCCATAAACCTCCTTGATGACATCAAGGCAGAAGCCGCGCGCAGCGCGGTGCGACGCGTCGGCATCGTCGGACAAACGCCCGATGGTCAGGGGTTCCAGCAAAGTCTGGGTCATCGGTCCTGTGCAGTGCGCGAGAAATTCATCGCGCCAAACCAGACGCTTTTCCTGTTTGCCCGCGATCCACCCGCGCATCAACTACGGATATTAGAGCGTGGTCAGACCTTCGTGTGATTCTAGCTACGGTCATCACTCTCTAAAGCTCAGCGCCCGGGCGGCGGGATTTCGGTCAGCGGAGACTGCGCGCAAGGGCAGCACAATCGGATGTCCGTCGGAGCCGGCATCGATGGCAACCTCAACATCGAATACCGCGCGCAGACGGTCCACCGTCAGGATTTCCGCCGCCGCGCCGACCCCCACCAGGCGCCCGCGATGCAGAAGCGCCAACCGATCGGCGAAACGGGCCGCGGCGTTGAGGTCGTGCAGCACCGCAATGGTGGTCAGGCCGCGCCGTCTTGTGACGTCGCGCAACAGCGCCAGAACCGCCAGTTGGTGGGCGATATCGAGCGCGCTGGTGGGTTCATCCAACAGCAATGCGCGCGGATTGCCGGCTAGCACCTGGGCGATGAATACCAATTGGCGCTGCCCGCCGCTCAGCGTGGAGATGCGTCGGCTGGCGAGATCGGCGATCCCGATTTCAGCCAATGCGGCTTCGGCGGCGGCAAGGTCATCGGGCGCGACCCGGAACGACAGCGATCGCATGCGGCCGAGCAAAACCACTTCGAACACTGTCAGCATGGCGCGGCTGGCGGTATCCTGCGGCATGTAGCCGATAGCGCTGGCGGGGCCGTTCCAGGTGATTTCGCCGTCATGGTCGAGCACCCCGGCGAGCGCGCGCAACAAGGATGATTTGCCCGAGCCGTTGGGGCCAAGAACGGCCAGGATTTCACCGGGCGCGACGGTGAGGTCGACCGCGTTGACCGCGACATGGCGGCCATAGCGGACACTGACGGCGGTGATATCGAGTTTCATGCCGTACCTCGGCGCAGGACCAGCCAACCAAAGAACGGCACGCCCAGCAGAGCCGTGACGATGCCGATCGGGAACACCGTGCCCGGCAGGATCGCCTTGCTGGCAACCGACGCCGCCGATAGCAGTAACGCGCCGATCAAGGCTGACGCTGGCAGCGCGTGGCGCTGATCTTCCCCCACCAGCATGCGCGCGATATGGGGGGCGACCAGCCCGACGAAACCGATGGTGCCGACAAACGCCACCGCCGCCCCGGTCAGCAGCGACACCACCACGAACGCGCGCAGCCGCAGGCGATCGACCCGCACCCCAAGCGACCGCGCCCGTTCATCGCCGAGTTGCAACGCCGTCAACGCCCAGGCATCGGCGAGCAGCACTGGCAGCACCAGAGCCAGCACACCCCCGACCAGCGCAGTTTTACCCAGGCTCGAGCGTTGCAAACTGCCGAACAGCCAGAACACGATCTGCTGCAGGGCTTCGGGCGATGCGAGGAATTGCAGGAGCGACAACAGCGCCTGGAACAGGAACAAACACGCAATCCCGGCCAGCACCAGCAATTCCGGCGTCGCCCCGCGCAAGCGCCCGACCCCGCCAACCATCGCGCAGGCAAGCCCGGCAAAGGCGAAGGCGGCGATCGGCACCGCCAGATCTTCCGACACTGGCAACGCGGCCCCGGCAACGATTGCCAGTGCCGCGCCAAACCCGGCGCCAGCGGAAATCCCCAGCGTGTAGCTGCTCGCCAGCGGATTATTGAGGATGGTCTGCATCACCATCCCCGATATCCCCAGCGCCGCCCCGACCAGAACCGCCATGATGGCAATCGGCAAGCGCAATTGCTGCACGATCACCACCAGCATCGGATCGGCGGACTGGCCCGCGAGCACCGCAAGCACCGCGCGGACCGGCAGCATGGCCGGGCCGGTGGCCAGATCGAGCGCGAAACTCGCCACCAGGCCGGCCACCACCAGGCCCAGAACGCAAAGCCGCCGCAGGTTGGCGGCGCGCCAGCCGGCCGCAACTTGGGTCATGTGGTGGTGGGGCCGAGGCGGGTCATCCAGGTGCCCTCGAACTTCACCGGCAAATATTGCTCGTGATAGCGCCGCAGTTCATCAACCGGATCGATATCGGCGAAGCGGTCCGGGTGCATCTGCTTGGCGAGGTAGAGCATCGCGGTATAGTCGAACAACGCCCGGCACAGCCCATGCTCGATCGCGTGCAATTCGCCCATGCGAATGGCGGCGAGACCGCCCCAGCCCTGGCGTTGGGCATAGGGGGCGAGGCGGGCACGGGTCGTGGCGATGTCGGCGTCAAACCCGGTCAGCACCGCATTCGGACTTTTCACCCAGGACGAACCGGCGATGAAGATGTGCTCGGGGTTGGCGGCGAGCACATACTCCGCCGATAGTGGCCCCCAGGCTTTGGCGATGTGGCCGGCTGCGATGTTGTCGGCACCGATCAGGTCGAGGATGCGGCCCCACATACCCTGCCAATAGGTATTGCCGATGGTGGCAGCGCCGGCCTGGCCGAGTTCGACATAGGCGCGCGGCTTGCGCGAAACCCCTGCGATCCGGCGCTGAATATCAGCGACCCGGTCGAGATAGCCGGCGGCGAGGCTCTGGCCACGCTCGGTATTGCCGGTCGCAATGCCCATCGCAATGGTGCTAGCGGCGTGTCGGGCAGGGATTTGCGCGTTATAGTCGATCACCATGACCGGAATGCCCAACGCTTCAAGCTGGGCGACCTGGGGCTGGAGAGCGCCGAACGACCATTCCGCCAAAATCACCAGATCGGGCCGCAGCGACAGCACGCGTTCGAGGCTGAAGCTGCTGTCATCGGTGTTGCCAACATCGACCATATTGGCAAGGCGCGGAATGACAGCGCAGTAGCGGCTGAACACCGCCGGGCGCCAACCTGCCCACAAGGTGCGGCCGAAGCCCACCACCCGGTCCCAGCCCGCGGTGCCGGCAATGGCGGTGAACTCCTCGTAGTTGAACCCAAGCACGATGCGCTCGGCTGGTGCTTTGAGGGCGACGATGCGGCCAATCGCATCGGTAATCGGCGGCATGGCGGCACGCGCGCGGCCCGGTAGGGCGGCGGCAAGCGGCAGCAGCAGGGCGCTGCGGCGGGACAGGATGTGCGACATCATGGGGCTTCCATCTGAACGGACAAACAGCAAGGTCGGTCATGCGAGGCATGACAGCCGCGGAACGCGTTGGGTTCAGACAGAGATCGGTGGCGCCCGGGCCGGCGGTGTCGGGGACGTCGAAAGTTGGATCAAACGGTCCTGGCGCACCGGTGTGATCAGGACCGCCACGGCCAGAACAGGGGCTGGCAGTCGTACCGAAGCCGATAGCAATGGCGCGGCACCGGCCATCTGGCAGACACCACAGGCCAGGCAGTCACCATGCGACATCGGCGCCTGGGCAGGGCCAGGCTGCTCTGGCGCGATGGTGCGATCAGAGCTGTGGCAATACGCCGAAGGATCGGCGAGCAAGGTCGCGATACTGTCCGACGCCGCCATCCGCATTGCCAGCCCGTGGGCAGGCACGCCAAGCTGCGCCAGCAACAGCAAAGCTGCCAGGAGCAGACGGGGCCAGGGTTGGTGCGGCATCAGGCGCATCGTGCGGTGTTTCAGCCCCCGCTGCGGCGGTTATAGGCGAGTTCATCCGGGGACAAACTGAAGCCGACAAAGATCTTGTAAGCGGCAGCATTCTTCTCAGGGCTGATCGGAAGGGAAAGATCGATTTCCGGCCCGAGGAAAGGCACCCGGCTGACATTGGATGGGAACTCGACGTGGGCGACAAAATTGCGCTTGTCGATAATCTGGCCGGCTTCGGTGATGGCGATGAAATAGGGAATATCGACCACACGGCCAGCAAAGGCCGGTCCGCGTGCTACGTCGGCGACAACGTTGAATGTGGCCCTGACGGCGGATTTGCCCTCGCGGGCGCATTTCGCCCCGACTGCCGAAATCCGGGCGACGAGTGCAAGATCGGTGATATCGCGGCCGGTGCCGGCAAAGCGGGTCAGGTCGCCGGCATCGGTCACCAGGGTCAGGGTCGGACAAGGGGGGGCGAATTGTTCGCCAGTGTTGGCGCAGCCCGCCAATGCGAGGGACATGGCCAGGACCAACGCGGGGGCGGTCAGGAAATGCCAGGGTTTGGGCGACAGGGACAAGGACATCGGCCGCTCCGCGCCAGGTCGCATGCATTGCCACCCAGGTTGGACAAAGCCATAGTCCGACCTGCCCGCCAGGACAACCCCCTCCGTGCCAATGAAGATGAGACATTTACCCCCCGGGAATTTAGACTTGAGGGCGCGGAAGGATCATCTGAGTCATGCCCATGCTCCCGAGACAGATCGATGCGGCGGCCGGTGACGGCACGAACGGAGGCCGTAGGCCGACGGTA
>CALQTN020000050.1 GCA_943333505.2 Asaia bogorensis
AGACGCCAGTTTGCCGGAACACCGAAACCCAGCGCACCGCAGTGGCAATCCCGATCTGGAACTGAGCCGCCGCCGAGCGACATGACAAACCACCTTCAACGGCAGCGATAACCCGCGACCGAAGATCAACCGAGAGCGTCTTCCCCATTCATGCTGGCCTCCGCCCCAGCATCAACGGTGGATCACATCAAGCCAGCAAGGAAGTGCCGCACCGCACCCGCCACCACATCGGGCTGCTGCACCGGCGCCATGTGCCCGGCAGTCGCGATGCTGGCAATCGTCGCATGCGGCATTGCACCGGCCAGAACGGTGCAAACCATCTGTGCCACCACGGGCGATTTCGTGCCGGATATCAGCAAAACCGGCGCAGCTATCGTCGTGTAGGCATCCGCAGCCGCGTCATCGGCGCCGATGGCGGTAACGTCGGCCAGCAGCACGGCCGCACTGGCGACCAACCCGGCGCGCGCATTGGCCTGCAGGTCGGTCCAGGCCTGGCCGTTCCACGCTTCAATGAAAATCCGCACCCCGGCCTCGTGATCGCCTGCGGTGATCTGTGCTGCCATTCTCGCCACCACATCGGCATCCCAGGCGTGGGCGGCGCGCTGGGCTTCGTCTGTCCGGTCCAGCACCGCGAACGCCACCGGCTCGTATAGCGCCGCCGCGTCTGCCACCATTCCGCCCCGCAGCGCGCGCAGCACCACCAGCCCACCCATCGAATGACCGATCACCACCACCCGACCAGCGCCCAGGCTCGCCCGCAGCCCAGTCAGCAGGCGGGCGTTGCGCGCCACCACCCCGTCATCACCGTCCATCACGCTCGCGCCATAGCCAATCATTGCCGGCGCCAGCACCCGCCAGCCGGCTTCTGCCAACAGCGCCGCCAGCTTGCCCATCGCGCGCGGCGAGCTTGCCGTGCCGTGGACCAGAATGATGGTGTCGTCGCCAGCGCCGGTTTCGATCAGGTCGACACTGCCATCGCCCAACGTAACCTGCCGCCTGATCATGCCGGGGCGTCGATCAACGACGGCCGGTTGTTCAGCGCATCCTTGTCGAAGCCGGCCAGGCGCTTGTAGCCGGCAGCGGCACCTTCCAATTCGGCAGCGCTCAGCACATCGGTGATCTGTTCGTAGCCATCCGGCGCGCGTTCCTGCACCATCTGCATCACCTGCTCCGGCCCGTTGGCGCGGTTGGCGAGCACGATGCGCGATGTCGCCGGCCGGCGTTCGGCTTCATAGGCCAGCAGCGCCGCCTCGGTTTGCCCTTTGGCCCGCAATTCGCGCGCCAAAGCCCGTGCATCGAGAATGGCCTGCGACGCCCCGTTGGACCCGATCGGATACATCGGATGGGCCGCGTCCCCCAGCAGGGTGGTCCGGCCCTGGGTCCATACCGGCAGCGGATCGCGATCGACCATGGGGAATTCGTACACATAGTTCGCCGCATTGATCACCGCCGGCACGTCGAGCCAGTCAAACCGCCAATCGGCAAATTGCGGCAGGAAGTCGCCAAGTTGCCCCGGCCGGTTCCAGTCCTCGCGCCGCCAGGCATGATCGGGGGCGAATTTGAGCTCGGCGATCCAGTTGATCACCGACCGGCCCCGGTCATGGGCGGCGCGTGAAATCGGGTAAGCGACAAATTTCTGGAACTCATGTCCGGCCATGATCATGGTCTGGCCGCCCAGGAACGGTGCCGCTTCGGTCACCCCGCGCCAAAGTATTGCGCCATTCCAGATCGGTGGTCCCTCATTGGGCATCAAGCGCGCCCGCACCGCCGAATGAATGCCGTCCGCACCCACCAGCACGCTGCCCTGGACCGCGTCCCGCCCGACGAACGCCACCGACACCCCGGCATCGCTATCGTGGAAAGCAGCCAAATGGTGGCCAAACTGCACCGCAGCCGCACCGAGCCGGGCCTGCACGGTTTCCAGCAGCAACATCTGCAGCGCGCCGCGATGGATGGAGAATTGTGGCCAGCGATACCCGGCCTGCCGCCCGCGCGGTTCCTGCCAGATCGGCGCGCCGTGGCGGGAGTAATAGGCCAGCGCCTGGGTCGGAATGGCGATCTCGGCGAGTTTATCCTCAAGCCCAAGTTCGCATAATTCGCGCACCGCATGCGGCAGCAGATTGATCCCGACACCAAGTGGCCGGATCTCGGACACTGTTTCATAGACCGCGACCGGGATGCCGATCTGATGCAGACTGAGCGCGAGGGTCAGCCCGCCAATCCCGGCGCCGGCGATGATGACCGTCATGATGTACTCCTGTCTGTGCCCCCACCGATCGCGAGCCGCCAAACCCCAATCCGCGCCGCGCCATGCACGCGCTCGTCCAGCAACGCGCCAATCTCCTCGACGATTTCGTCCCGCCCGGTCTCGACCACCAGTAATGCCCCGTCGGCGATCCAACCGGCTGCCCGCAGCGCCGCCAGCGCCTGTGGCACCAATCCCATGCCATAGGGCGGATCGAGAAACACCAAGCCGCACGGTACCCCGGCGCGCGGCCGCAACGCCGATCCGGGCATCACCGAACACTGATCTCCCGCCTTGCACGCGGCGATATTCGCCCGCAATGCCACCAGCGCGAACCGATCGGTTTCAATGAAATGCGCCCGCGCCGCACCGCGCGACAACGCTTCCAGGCCCAGCGCGCCAGTGCCGGCAAACGCGTCCAGCACCTCGGCCCCTTCGAGCGTGGCCCGCCCGGCCCACGGAGCGTGTTGCAACTGATCAAACAGCGCCTGCCGAACCCGATCGGCGGTCGGGCGCGTCACATCCCCGGTCGGCGCGACCAAATTTCGCCCGCGCCAAGCCCCCGCTACGATCCGCATCAGCCGAGTTTCGGCAGTTGTTCGCGCAGCACCTTGCCGGTCACTTCCTCCACCGCGCCGCGTTCCAACATGCCGAGTTGGAACGGCCCGTACGCGACCCTGATCAGGCGTGACACCCGATAGCCAAGATGCATCAGCACCCGACGGATTTCCCGGTTGCGACCTTCGCGCAAGCTCATCGTCAGCCAGGTATTATCGCCCTTGCGACTGTCGATGGCCGCTTCGATTTCGCCATACCGCACGCCTTCAATCGTCACACCCTTGGCGAGCGACGCGAGCGCGTGGGCATCGACAGCGCCGAACACCCGCACCCGATAGCGCCGCAGCCAGCCATTGCTCGGCAGTTCCAACTGGCGGGCAAGCGCGCCGTCATTGGTCAGCAGCAGCAGCCCTTCGGAGTTGAGATCGAGCCGCCCAACGCTCACCACCCGCGGCAAATGCGCCGGCATTTTCTGGAACACAGTCGGCCGGTCTTCCGGGTCGCGATGGGTGGTCACCAGCCCCTCGGGCTTGTGGTAGCGCCATAGCCGGGTTTTATCGGGCGTATCGACCAGCTTGCCGCCCACCGTCACCAGATCGCCATCGCTGACGAATGTCGCCGGATGGGTGATCACGACGTTGTTCATCCGCACTTTGCCGTCCGCCAGCAGCTTTTCCGCATCGCGACGGCTGGCAACGCCCGCCCGTGCGAGATACTTGGCAATCCGGTCACCACGCGGGGCCGCCTTGCCAACCGGGGCGTCGTCGTCAGTTTCGCTCATGATCCGCACGCCGCGACGAGGGCTGCGATAATCTTGCCGTCGCCCTGGTCGATCAGGAATTCCGGATGCCACTGCACCCCGAGGCAGAATCTGTAACGCGCGTCCTCGATCCCCTCGATCACCCCATCAGGGGCGGTGGCGTTCACCACCGCATGCGGCCCCGGCGCGCGTACCGCCTGATGATGCGATGAATTGACCGCCATTTCGGTGGCGCCAACAATCCGGTGCAGCAGGCTGCCGGCCAGGACCGCCACCGTGTGTCCGGCCTCGTCACGCGGATTGGGTTGCTCATGCGGCAAAGCATTGGCCACGCTGTCGGGAATATGCTGGATCAGGCTGCCGCCGAGGGCCACCGCCAGCAATTGCTGCCCGCCGCAAATCCCCAGCACCGGCATATTCCGCGCCAGTGCCCCGCGCAGCAACGCCAGTTCGGCGGCCGTGCGCCCCTGCTTCAAACTGACCTTTTCATGCATGTCGGTATCGCCATACATCGCCGGATCGACGTCGAATGCGCCGCCGGTGATAACCAGCGCGTCAATCCGGTCGAGCATCGCGTCCGCGAGGTCGGGCAAATGCGGCAGCGCAATCGGCAGCCCACCGGCGTCAGCAATCGCACCCATGTAGTTTTGTCGCAGCGCATACCAGGGAAATTTCGAATAGCCGCCGGGCTGTTCGCTATCGAGGGTCACGCCGATGATCTTGCGGGGCATAATGGTGGTCTGGCCTCCGGGCCGGTTGCAATGCAGAGTGCGCTTCATGCGCCCGATGGACCATGCCCTGCAACAGGCCCGCCTGGCCGCCGAACGTGGTGAGGTTCCGGTGGGCGCTGTTGTGCTCGATCCGCACGGGGTGATTATCGCCGCTGCAGGCAATCAGGTCGAGCGGGATCGTGATGCCAGCGCCCATGCCGAAATCCTCGCGCTGCGGATGGCGGCGGCCCATCTTGGCACCCATCGGCTGACCGGATGCGATTTGGTGGTGACCCTGGAACCCTGCCCGATGTGCGCCGGGGCGATCAGCCATTTCCGTCTGCGTCGGCTGATTTTTGGTGCCTATGACCCGAAAGGCGGCGGCGTTGAGCACGGCCCCCGCGTGTTCGCGGCACCTGGTTGCCTGCATCGCCCCGAAATCATCGGTGGCGTCGCTGAAACCGCGGCTGGTGACCTGCTCCGACAGTTTTTCCGCGACCGGCGGTGACCTACTCCTTCACCGCGCCGGTCAGGCTCGACACATAATATTCCACGAAGAACATGTAGAAGATTGCCACCGGCAAGGACCCCAGCAGCGCGCCGGCCATCAGCGATCCCCAGTGATAGACGTCGCCCTGCACCAACTCGGTCAGGATCGCCACCGGCACGGTCTTGTTCTCGGTCGATGAGATGAACGCGAGCGCGTAGATAAATTCGTTCCACGACAGGGTGAAGGCGAAAATCCCCGCCGAGATCAGCCCCGGCACCGCAAGCGGCAAGGTGATGCGGCGCAAGATCTGCAAGCGCGACGCGCCATCGATCAGCGCGCATTCTTCCAGCTCATACGGGATCGATTTGAAATACCCGATCAGCAGCCAGGTGCAGAACGGCACCAGGAAGGTCGGGTAGGTCAGGATCAGCGCGAAGGGCGTGTCGAACAGGCCGAACTGGTAGACCACCTGGGCCAGCGGAATGAACAGGATCGACGGCGGCACCAGATAGGCGGCGTAGATGGCGAGGCCGACATAGTCGCTGCCCTTGAAGCGCAGACGCTGGATGGCGTAGGCGGCGAGCACCGACGACAGCAGCGACAGGATGGTGGAGCCGATCGCGACCCCCATCGTGGTCACCAGCCAGCGCGGATAATCGGTTTCGAACAGCAGCTTGTTGATGTTCGAAAGCGTCGGATTGGAAATCCAGAACGGGTTGTTGTCCTTGTAGTTCAACAGCTCCGAATTGGGTTTGAACGTCGTCACCCCCATCCAATAGAACGGGAACAACAGGATGATCAGGAAGCAGACCAGCGGGACATAGACCGTCACGATACGGCGCGGCAGGCTGTCCCAGGACAGCAGCTGCGGGCCTTCGGCTTCGGTCACCGGGGCTTCGTCGGCAGTTTTATTCATCGGAGGAGCCTTGCTGCCATTTACGGCGCCCTAATGCGTAGTAGCTGAAGAGCGTTGCGAAAATCAGGAACGGGATCATGGCGACCGCGATTGCCGCGCCTTCGCCAAGCTGGGCGCCGGGAATACCGCGCTGGAACGCGAGCGTCGCCATCAGATGCGTCGCATTCAGCGGCCCGCCGCGGGTGATCGCGTAGACCAGCTGGAAGTCGGTGAAGGTGAACAGAACCGAGAACGTCATCACAATCGCCAGGATCGGCATCAGCAGGGGCGAGGTGATATGGCGGAACTGCTGCCACGGCGATGCACCATCCAACAGCGCGGCTTCGTAAAGCGACGGTGAAATGGTCTGCAATCCGGCGAGCAGGGTGATCGCCACGAACGGAATGCCGCGCCAGATATTGGCGACAATCAGCGACCAGCGCGCCGCCCAGGGCGTGCCGAGGAAGTCGATGTAATGGTCCATGATGTGCAACTGATCGACGAGCACATAGGAAATGATCGAAAACTGCGGATCATAAATCCACCAGAACGCAATCGCGCTCAGCACCGTCGGCACGATATACGGCAGCAGAATGATTGCCCGCAGCACCGATTTGAATGGAATATGCTGGTTCAGCAGCAATGCCAGCCACAGCCCAAGCACGAACTTCCCAAGCGTCGCCACAATTGTGTAGAACATCGTGTTCCACACTGAATTGATGAAGATCGGGTCCTCGGCTAATGCGATAAAGTTCTCGAGCCCGACCCAGGTGCCGTTGCCACCGATTTCGGTGTCGGTAAAGGCAAGATATATGCCCAATCCCAACGGGTAGGTCAGAAATATCAGCAGCAGGCCCAAAGCGGGCGCCAGGCAAATCGCGATCAGGAAGGGTTTGTAGTCGAACAGTCGCGCAAGCCAGTTCGGCTTGGTCCGTTTCGCAACCCAAGTGGTGGCGTCCATCGACATCCCTTCGAAATCAGGCGGTGCTCCGGGGCGTGGTGTCACGCCCCGGAGATTGGCATCAGGCTTTACGGTAGATGCGGGCCAGACGGCGCTCGGCCTCCTTGGCCGCGTCTTCGGGCGTCGACTGGCCGGATGCCGCCGAGGCGACCATCTGCACCAGCACGTATTCCGCAGTAGCGGCAGCCGCCGCCGACGAAATCGGGCCCTTATAGCCGTCATACCGGGTCATTTTCTGCGCATCGCGATACGGCAGAATTTTCGGGTCGATCTTCCAGCAATCCGACTGGTCATAGGCCAGCAGCGGGTGCGCCCAATAGCCCAGGCACTTGGTCAGCCACGGGTCATACTGTTCGGCTTCCATCATGAAGCGGAGGTATTCCTTGGCCGCGTTGGGGTATTTGGTGTGCTTGAAGGCCATTGCGTTGAGCGTGTTGGCAGCTTCCGGGTAAACGTTACCCTTGGCGCCCGGCAGACGCATATGTTCGGTATCGGCGGCGATAGCGGCTGTTTTAGGATCGCTTTTCAGCACGAAATAGATCGACACGCCATTGCTGGTCATGCTGATTTCTTCAGCGATGAAGGCTTTGTTGTTCGACGGGTCGAGCCAGGACAGCGTGCCCGGAATGAAGGTCTTGTAGAGCTCGGCCGAATATTTCAACGCGGCGACGGTTTCTTTGCTGTTGATCGCGACCTTACCGGCCTCGTCAACCTGATAGGCGCCATGCGCCCACAGCAGCCACGTCGCGGTGCCATTGCCATCGCCCTGGCTGTTGCCCAGCGCCCAACCAACCGGATGGTTGTTGGCTTTCAGCTTGCGGCACAGGTCGAGGAATTTGTCGAGTTCATTCGGCGGCTTCTCGTAGCCGGCCTGGTTCACCCACGACTTGCGATAGACCAACGCGCCACCGCCGCAGCCCATCGGGATCGACAGCCATTTCTCGGTGCCGTGCTTGCGCCCGTAGACCAAGGGAAGTGCGCCCCAGCCGCCGTATTTCTTGCCGAGATAGCCAGCGAGTTCCGTCATGTCGAGGATCTTGTCCTCGTAAAGATGCGGATCATTGGCCCAGCCGGCGACGATGTCGGGGCCGGCGCCGGTGCGGGCGGCAACCGCGACCTGGGCGCGAATGTCTTCCCAGCCGACGAAATCGGTGCGCACCGGAATGCCGGTCGTCTTGGTGAAGCGCGCAGTGTTTTCGTTCCAGATGGTTTCATCGGGATCGACGAACTTTGTCGGGCGGATGACGCGCAGCGTGGCGCCGGCTTCGATCGGGTGCTTGGGCAGAGGTACGTTGGCGACCGGAATGGCGGCATGTGCCGGCTGTCCGATCAAACCGGCGGCGGTAAGCCCGCCCGCTCCGATTGCTATAGTTTCACGACGTGTCAGACGATCCATCGTAGCCTCCCAGAAAAGCGGTCGGACCGACCGCAGGTTTTAGTTGATCCAGCCTTCAGTTCAGACGTTGGCCGGTTTCGGTATCGAACAGATGCACCAGCGCGGTGTCGGGTGACACCATCAGCATCTCGCCCGGTTTGGTGGTGATGCGTTCACGGAAGGCGCCAACCACCGGCTTGCCGCCAAGCCGCCCGAGAACCTGGGTTTCAGCCCCGGTCGGTTCAAGAACTGTCACCTGCACGCCGACGCCGGCGGTATGGTCCAGCCGCAGATGTTCGGGGCGGATGCCGTAAGTAACCTTGCGGCCTTCGAGGGCTTCGCTGCCGCGCGGCAAAGGCAGGCTTACGTCGCCAACCCGGAACATCCCGCCCGAGATCTCGCCTGGAAGAAGGTTCATGGCCGGTGATCCGATGAAGCCTGCAACAAACAGATTGGCCGGACGATCGTAAAGATCGAGTGGCGCGCCCATCTGCTCGATATTGCCGCTGTTCATCACCACGATTTTGTCGGCCATGGTCATCGCTTCGATCTGGTCATGGGTGACGTAGACCGTGGTGGTGCGCAGGCGCTGATGCAATTCCTTGATTTCGGCCCGCATCTGGACGCGTAATTTGGCGTCGAGGTTGGAGAGCGGTTCGTCGAACAGGAACACCTGCGGATCGCGCACAATCGCCCGGCCCATCGCCACGCGCTGGCGCTGGCCGCCGGATAGCTGGCGCGGATAGCGATGCAGATAGGGATCAAGCCCGAGAATTGCGGCGGCGCGCCCAACCTTGTCGTCGATCACCGATTGCGGCGCCTTGGCCAGCAATAGCGAAAACGCCATGTTGTCGCGCACCGTCATATGCGGATAGAGCGCGTAGTTCTGGAACACCATGGCAATATCGCGCTCTTTCGGCGCAACGTTGTTGACCACGGTGCCGCCGATCGCGATTTCACCGCGGCTGATGTTTTCCAGCCCGGCGATCATGCGCAATAAAGTCGATTTACCGCAGCCGGACGGGCCGACCAGGATGACGAATTCGCCATCGGCCACCTCAACATCGACACCATGCAACACTTCAGTGCTACCGAACGCCTTGCGCACCGCGCGGATCGAAACTGTGGCCATGCGCGTTCGTGTGCCTCCCAATGCAGCTGCGGTATGAACCGCTTGCGGCTACGATAGGATGTCCCCACCGATTATGCCAGCCCTATGTTCGCGCTACCATCTGGCGTAGCAAAATATCGAATTCTGCGATCGTGAGCGTCTCGGCGCGGCGGTCGGGCGCAATCCCGGCGGCTTCCAGCAACGCCTCGCCGCCCAGGGTTTTCAGCGATCCGCGCAGCATTTTGCGCCGCTGACCAAACGCGGCCGCAGTCAGGCGTTCCATCGCGGCGAATAATTCCGCCGGGGGTTGCACGTCATGTGGCGTCAGCCGGACCACCGCCGAATGGACCTTGGGCGGGGGCACGAACGCCTCGGGCGGCACCCGCAACGCCATGACAACCTCGCATGTCCATTGCGCCAGCACGCCCAGCCGTCCGTAGGCGGACGTGCCAGGTGGGGCACACAGCCGCTCGGCGACTTCCTGCTGGAACATCAAGGTCATCCGTTCCCACGACGCAGCTTGCCGCAGCCAGCCCACCAGCAGGGGGGAGCCAATATTATACGGCAGATTGGCCACGATCTGGCGCGGCGCCGGCACGCGTCCGGCCAGGTCAACCGCAAGCGCGTCGCCTTCGATCAGGGTGAACCGGTTACCGTACACGGCCGCGAGATCGCCGAGTGCTGCTATCGCCCGCGTATCGATTTCCACCGAGGTTACAGTGGCGGCCTGGGAGGCGAGTAACGCCCGGGTCAGCCCGCCCGGACCCGCCCCCACTTCAACCACGTGGCATCCGCTAAGGTCGCCAGCCGAACGGACGATCCGGTCCAGCAGATTGGCATCAAGCAGAAAATGCTGCCCCAGCTTGTGCTTGGCCGCCAGCCCATAGCGCGAAATAACATCGCGCAGCGCCGGCAGGGTTGGTGTGGTCATCGGGTTTGATCGATAGCCGTGCCCATGATCACGCCTTCACATCGATCACCGCACGTCGTTGCAGGCCGCGCATCATCTGGCGCGACAGCAAATCGACGCGTTCTGAAAACAGTTGATCGGCCAGCTCCTTCTTGCCCGGCACCCCGACATTCCGGGTTTCCCGCGCACACACCATGATCAGCCCGACGCCGTCCTGGGCGATCACCGGGTCAGTCACACGTCCAACTGGCGCCGTGGCGGCAAGCTGGCGCAAGCCGGGATTGGCGATCCGGTCGACCCGCACATCCAGAGATTCGGTTGTCTTGGCGCCTGGAACGGATTTCATCGCCGTTTCGAGCGCCTCGCAGCCTTGGAGGGTGGGTGCCAACGCGCGCATCCGCTCGATGGCCCGACGTTGGTTTTCGCTCGGGGGCTGGGTTTGGGACAGCGGGCTGTCAAACGTTAGAACGCTTTGTTTGATGTGGGCCATCAACGCCACATCATTGCCAATTTCACGCTTGCCACGCAGGCGGATAATGCTGATCCCGCCGGCGACGCGAACCGGATTGCTGATCGCGCCTGCCGGCATCACGTTGACGACGGCCAGAACTTCCTCATCAAGCTGGCTCGCCTGCACCCAGCCCATGTCGCCGCCCTGCAAGGCGGTCTGGCTCTGGCTGAACTGGGCCGCCACCACCGCAAACGGGGCACCGCTGCGGAGTTGCTGGATGACCAGTTCGGCAAATCGCTGGGCATCTGCGCCCTGGGCAGGGTCCGAGATCGGGATGAAGATTTCGCTGACATCATACTCGGTTTGCCCGGTCTGCCCCTTCAGCACGGTTTCACGCTCGAGGATTTCACCCTCGGTTGGCTCGGCGGATGCCCCGAGGATCGTGCGCAGCACCCTGGTCCAGCCGATCTGCACCCGGTACTGGTCGATCATGCTGCGCATCGATAGCCCGTCCGCGGCCAGACGACGCTGGAGTGTTCCAGGCGCCATGCCGTTGCGACGCTCAATGCCGGCGATCATGCCGGCGATTTCGCTGTCCTGGACGATGATATGCCGCCGCAGCATTTCCTGCAGGCGCAACCGTTCATCGATCAGCTGCTGCTTGACCTGCGGGGTAAGCCGGTCGAGCACGTCCGAACTTGTCGGCAGCGCGACCGAGATCGCAAACAACCGCCGTCGTGCGTCGATGTCGCTGTCGCTAACAATGTCGCCGTTGACCACGGCGGCAATCCGCGATCCATCCGGGGTGAACAGGGCGGGCGGCTTGGCTTGCGTGCCTTGCGCCACCGCGCCGCTCAGCGGGGCCAGAAAACACAGCGACAACAACAGGGCGGCCTGGGTCAAACGATACATGCGCGGGCACTCACTGGGCATTGAAGCCGAACTCCCCAACGGTCTTGAGGGTGATTTGGAACAGAACGGTCGTGGCGCCACGATCACCGTTCACGGATGTATAACGGCGAAACATCGTGGCGTCGAAGATGAAGCATTCGTCTTCATAGGCGGCCCCGAGCCCGAGCGCCACCATCTGCCGGGTCCGCACGTCCTGGCGGGCCGACGCTTTGTAGCGCCAATGCTCCAGACGGGTGCTGATGCCGAGCGTCAGTTCATTGCGCGGGCTGGTAAGTGCGGCGGGCGGGGTAGCGCTGTCGTACAGCAAATATGGGTTATTGAAGGTGTAGATATAACCCGCCGTCACCCGCAGCTTGTCGCCGCCGACGCTGCCGAGCACATCGGCATAGCGCAGCTGGCCGCGCCGCGGATCGAACCGTTCGCGGGTGGTGATGTCGAGGTATTTGTTCGGCGTAACCGACAGATGCCCGACAATATCGGACGTCGTGCGCTCAAGCCCCGAGCCCTGGGCGAAGTTGTTGTCCGGCTGTGCGCGGAAGGCCTGCCCGATCTGGGCGTCGATCAGCGCGCCCGAGGGAAAGTTCCAGGCGGCATGAAGGGCGACATTGGCACGCACGCCGCCTTCGAGCCGGTCGATGCCGGGATAGCGGTTGAGCGCGAACAGGGTGGCGTCGGTGAAATCGACGTCGAGGCTGTCTTCGTTGGGAATATTGGTGATGCCGCGCGCGTAGCTCGGTGCGCGGGGGGCCATGATCAGTTGGGCGATCGGTTCCAGTACCTGGGTGCCGCCCGCGCCAGTACTGCGGATCAGCGGCCAGCGCATTTCAACTGCGGCGGTCGGCAGGGTCTGGACTGCCGACACCCGGCTGAACTGCCCGTAATTCGGTTGCTGATTGAACTGGAACGCCTGATAGACCGCACCATCGAAATGCAGGGTGGTTTTCCACACCTCGCCGGCGCGGCCAATGAACGGACGCTCCCAGTTCACGCTCGCGCGGGTGCGCTGGGTGTTGGTGCCGACGGTGCGCAACACGTTGAAGGCATCAAAATCGAAGCCAAGCTGCCCGCCCACACCTTCAACCGGGGTGGTCAGGCTATAGGCATAGCGCGGCAGTACCAGGGGCAGGCGGGTGGCGGAAATACTGCGTGACAGCGCCTGGTAGGCGCGGACATCGAAGCGCGCATAGGACCCCTGGCCGAAGCCTTCGAGATAAATGCTGCTGGTAAGGGTTTCGTTCCAGCCATGCACCCGGAAGTCGCGCAAATAAGTGTCGGTGCTGGCCCGTTTGATATCGAAGCCCCAGCGCCACGTGTCATCGATGGCGAACTCACCTTTGGCGAACACATGCCCGGCCAGTACTGACCGATCATTGGCGATCGCGGCATCGATGGTCAACATGCCGCTGTTGAAGCGGCGGCGATAATCGAAATTCAACGCTGGGCCGTTGCGGGTGCCAACCAGCGGCTCAATCGTCAGGTCGGATTGCGCATCGATCGCCCAATAATATGGCATGCCAAAAAACGCGCCGAGATGTTTGGAATAGCCCATGCTCGGCGACAGGACCCCACTCGCGCGTCGTTCGGTTGGGTCGGGATGGGTCAGATAGGGAAACCACGCGACCGGGATGCCGAAGAAATCCACCATCGCATCGCGATATTCGATACGCTTATTGTCGCGGTCCTGGGTGGCCTCAGTGGCGCGGATTTGCCACAAAGGTGGCTTGGTCGGGTCATCGGCACATAACAGGCAGGTCGAATACACCGCCCGGCTCAGTTCATTGATGCGGCCATCGGTGCGCCTTACGCCATTGGCGACCAGCCGGCCGCCTTCGGGCAGCAATGCCTGCATCCCCGACAACACCCCGCTCTTGAGCCCGTCGGACAGCTCGGCATAGTCGGAGAACACCGTCTGGCCGTCAGGTTCCAGCAGCACCACATGCCCGCTTGCGGCCGCAACGCCAGTGGCCCGGTCGTAGGTAACGCGGTCGGCGCTCAAGACCCGGTCGGCCTGCCAGAACTCGACATTCCCGCTCAGCGTGGCGATCCCGGTCGTGCTGTCATAGTCGCCGCGATCAGCCTGGTAGAACACCGGCGCATCCCGCGCAATCGGTGCGAAGGTGGCTGCTTGCGTCCGTCTGGCGGGCGTTTGGGTAGGAGCCTGCTGGGCCTGGGCGTCATCGCGCAGCAGCGCCGACAGCGCCGCAAGCCCAACCAACGCCAAGCTAACCACGCCGAGCGTCCCCTTGAAGAACCGGCTGATCGGCGCGCTTGCCGCATGCATCTAACCGTCCTCCAGGTGCAACAGCAGTGCCACTGACAGCATCATCCCAGCTGCCGCCGGGGCCCAGGCGGCGAGCAGCGCCGGCAGTTCCCCGGACTGGCCGAATTCCTCGGCGATTTTGGTGATCAGGAAGAGTAAAAAGCCTGCGCCGATGCCGCTCGCGATCATTTGCCCGACCCCACCGCGCCGCGCCGGCCGCATCGAAAACCCGGCGGCGAGCAAGGCCATGGTCCCCGCGACCAGTGGCAGCGCGAGCAGGGACTGGAAGCGCAGTTGCTGACGGACCGACGAAAACCCGGCCCGATCCAGCTCACGGATGAAGCCCGGCAAGCTCCAGAACGACAGCGCATCGGGCGAGGCGAAACTGTCCTCGACCCTCTCAACGGTCAAGTCAGTTGGCAGGCGTATGGTGCTCGCCGGATCGGGCAGCTTGCCAGGCCTGCTCACGCTCGCCCCTGACAGGCGCCACATGCCGGCATCGAGGGTCCCGCCCGATGCCTCGATCCGTTCGAGCAGGCGGTCAGCGCTGTCGAGCCGCATCACGCTGAGCAGACCCGCGGTCAGCTGACCTGCCTTGAGCTTCACATCATAGGCGTGGATGATGGCGATGCCCTTGGGGTCCAGCACCCGGTCGCCCTGGCGCAACCAAAGTTGCCCGCCATTGAGCGCGAGCGGGCCGCCGCCGGTCTTGAGGAATTGCGCATCAAGCTGGTCGGCGCGGGCGAACATTGCCGCCGCGAGCGGGTTGACAATTGTGGTGGCGAACACCCCCAGCGCAATCGCGCAGGCAGTGGGGCCGGCGAGAAACTGCCACGCCGACAGGCCTGCGGCGCGGGCAACGACAAGCTCGGATGATCGGGTGAGCTTTTCGAACGCGAACATGCCACCGAGCAGGACTGCGAACGGCAAGGTCTGGATGGCAATCCACGGCATGCGCAGTGCCGCAAGCTCGGCGACCAGGGCAAAGCTCACTGCAGGGCGGGGCGCGGCGCGGCGCAGCAGTTCAATGAAGTCGAACAGGCTGAACACCAGCGTCAGCACCGCCAGCATTCCCACCATGAAAAATGAGAATACCCGCGCGACGTAGAGCGACAGCGTGGTGGCGATGATCATCCGACCAGCCTAGCTTGCCTGATCGCGTCGGTAAAACAGCCTTGCGGCTACGATGTCGGCAGGACCTTCCCGGGGTTCAGCAGTCCGGCCGGATCAAGCGCCTGCTTAATTTTTTGCATCATCATCAATTCCGCCCCGCCGCGCCAATCCGCCATCATGTAAGGCTTGAGCTGGCCGATCCCGTGTTCGGCCGAGAAACTGCCATCAAGTGTGCGGACGATTTCGGCCACGGTGTCCATGATGGCGTGATCGAACGCGAGGAAATCCGCCGCCGCCATGCCGGGCGGCTGAACCAGATTGAAGTGGATGTTGCCGTCGCCCATATGGCCGAACGGCGCCACCAGGATGCCGGGCAACAGCGCCTCGCAAGCGGCGGTTGCGCCCTTTATCAGCGCCGGCACCGATGACACCGGGACCGAAACATCGTTTTTGACGCTGGCGCCGGCGCGCTTCTGGCTTTCGGTATGTTCTTCCCGCAGCCGCCAGATGGCCCTTATTTGTGCCTCGCTTTCGGCGATTGCGGCGTCAATGACCTCGCCATCGGACATCGCTGCTTCCAGCACATCCTCAAGGCTTTGGCGTAGCCCGGCATTGGGGCGCGGGGTTGCGAGTTCGATCAGCACGTAGTGATCGGCCGGCGCCGCCAGGGGCAGGATTGTGCCTTCCACCAGGCGCAGTACGAGATCGACGCCCAGGCCAGACATGTACTCGAATGCCTGGATGGCCGCCGGATCATGCCCCTGAAAGCGCGCGAACACCGCGAGCGCCGCTTCCGGACTGGCAACGGCGCAAAATGCCACGGCGGTTTCGCGTGGCCGGGCAACGATTTTCAGCACGGCAGCGGTAATAATGCCCAGCGTGCCTTCGGCGCCGACAAATAGCTGCCGCAGGCAATAGCCGGTATTATCCTTGCGCAGGCGACGCAAACCGTTCCAGATCTGTCCGTCGGCCAGCACCACCTCCAGTCCCAGCACCAGATCGCGCGCATTGCCATAGCGCACCGTGTTGTTGCCGCCTGCGTTGGTCGAGAGCACGCCGCCGATCTGCGCCGTGCCCTCTGAACCGATCGAGAGCGGCAGCAGACCGTTGCCTGTAGCCGCAGCCTCCTGGGCGGCACGCAAAGTGACCCCGGCTTCAACGGTCATGGTCATGTCCACCGGATCTATCGCACGAACCCGGTTCAGGCGTGACAGGCTGATCACCAACTGATCGCCGGCGTCTGACGGGACTGCGCCGCCGACCATCGATGTGTTGCCACCTTGCGGCACGACGGCGATGCCGTGACGGTGACACACCGCCATGACCCGCGACAGTTCATCGGTGCTGCCGGGCCGCACCACTGCCGGCGTCCGACCACGATAGAGCCGGCGCCAGTCCTCGAGATAACCGGCCGTTTCGCCTGGCGCGGTTATCAGCCCGGCCGGCCCAACAATCTTGCGGAGCTGGTCCAGGACGGGATCGGAGGAATTCTGGTCGGGCATGGCGTGGCTCCGCAGGATCTTCTTGAGGGGGAGGGATAGCGCAAAATGAGTCAGGAATTTTTACAACTTCCTGTCCAATGTAAATTTAAGTCATTGAATTTTCGATGTGGCATGTGAATTGCTTGGCCTGAAAACGATCGCATGAAAAAATTGCGCTTGGGGGCGGAAGATGCCGTGTCGTTATCTGTTGGCCGTGGCGTTGGCGGCGATTGGGCTATGTGCGTCGCTCCCGGCAAACGCTGCGTTCGTTGTGCCGGCCCAGGTCAGGGTGGCTGGGGCGGCTGAGCTGCCAGCGGCCATGCCAGTCCTGACGCTGACGCCGGCCCTCGTCGCCGGTGAAGCGCTGTGTGTCGATCGTTCCCTGTGCCAGCCATGGACCGAGATTGTTGATACCGGATGGGCTGCCTCCTCGGCGCCGGGCATGGTTAACCCGACATTGATCGCGAATCTGGCGCTGGTCGCCCTTGGTCTGCTGTGGTTCATCCTGACCCGACGCAGCCTGCGGGTGGCGCGCAAACGCGCCCGATAGAGCATCGCCCCTCCAAACGCTTTTGCTTGAAGGGGTAAAGATGATCGTAACACCAAGATTCTAGCGGGCGCCCCAGGTGTCGAGCATAGATTGCGGGGATGCGTGCGTGACGCTTGCCTGCACCGCGGATTGGGTGCGGGAAAAGCGCGGCGCCGGTGCGGGCTGGCGCAAGCCATCGACCTCGACGAACGCCTGACGCGCCGCCATGTGATGGTGATCGGGCGCTTCGGCCAGGGTCAGCACCGGGGCCACGCAGGCATCGGTGCCTTCAAGCAGGGCGCACCATTCATCGCGGGTCTTGGTGGCGAAAACCGCCGCCGCCTTGGCGCGCAGGTCCGGCCAGCCGGCCTGATCGCGTTGCGCATCGAAGGCCGGGTCGTCCAATCCGGCGATCTTGCGCAGGATCGCGTAGAATTGCGGCTCAATCGAGCCAACCGATAAGAACTTGCCGTCGGCACAGCGGTAATTGCGATAAAAATGGGCACCGCCATCCAACGTGTTGGCTTCGCGCCGATCTGCCCAGCCGCCAGCGGCTGAAATGCCATAAAACATGGTCATCAGGCTGGCGACATTGTCTGAAATCGCGCAATCGACCACCTGGCCCTGGCCGGAACTTTTGGCCGACAGCAAAGCGGCAAGCATGCCCATGATCAGATAGAGTGACCCGCCACCATAATCGCCGATCAAGTTCAGCGGTGGCACCGGATGGCCGTCATCGCCGCCGGTCCCGATCGCATGCAGCGCGCCGGTGATGGCGATGTAATTAAGGTCGTGCCCCGCCGCGTGGGCCAGCGGTCCGGTCTGCCCCCACCCGGTCATCCGGCCGAAGACCAGCTTCGGATTGGCCGCCAGAACGACATCTGGCCCCAGCCCCAGCCGCTCCATCACCCCTGGCCGGAAGCCTTCGATCAGCGCGTCGGCGCGGGCCAGCAATGCGAGTGCTGCCGCCACATCGGCTGGCTGTTTGAGGTCGAGTTCGAGGTTATGGCGCCCGCGCATGGTAAAATCAGTGGCACGGCGCTGGGTGCCCGGCCGGTCGATGCGCACCACCTCGGCCCCCATATCCGACAGCAACATGGCGGCAAACGGCCCCGGCCCGATGCCGGCGAATTCCACAATACGCACGCCGGCGAGCGGCCCTGAAGCCTGTGTCTTGGACATGGTTCAATCCCATGGTTGTTAGGCCGCCAACTCTAGGGTAGTGACGGCGGCGTGGAAAGCATCCGCCGGCACGGCTTGCGCTGTCAGGGCGTGATGCTATTTTGCCGGCGTGCTTGGCGCGACGATACGGCTGGAGGGATGGCCGAGTGGCTTAAGGCGCACGCTTGGAAAGCGTGTGTGCGTGAAAGCGTACCGAGGGTTCGAATCCCTCTCCCTCCGCCATGCCATTGGATTTCTGTGTCCGCAGTTGACCGGAACCCCCATCTAAACCCCTGAAATAACTCAAAAATACCCTCTAAACCCATCGCGCATATTCGCTAGCGTTCGCCCCCAGTCGCGTATATAAGGTGGGAATATGGGTGGGAACGAAAAACCCCCATCCGCTGGGGTGCTCCATGGCGCGACCGATCAACCTGCTGACTGCGGTGCAAGTCCGAACCCTCGGACCGGGGCGTCATGCCGACGGCAAGGGGCTTTACCTGCTGATTAAGGAGGCGGGCGGGGCTTCCTGGGTGGTCCGCTATAAACAGGCTGGAAAGCAGCGGGATGCCGGCCTGGGGGCTGCCCGTGGTGGCGATGCTGTCAGCCTCTCCGATGCCCGCACCCGCCGCGATACCCTATGGACCATGCACCGGGGCGGGGTTGATCCCCTTGCCGAGAAAGCCGCCGCAAAGGCGAGGGCTGCCGCCGAGGCGCAAGACCAACGTGCCCGCGCCGTGACATTCCAGGGGGCTGCCGAAGCCTATATCCTCGCCAATCAAGCCGGGTGGGCGAATATCAAACATGCTGCCCAATGGCGGGCGACCCTGACAGCCTATGCCTATCCCCATTTTGGCGCGCTGCCGGTCGCAGAGGTGGGAACGCCGCACATCCTCGCCGCCCTGGAAGCGATCTGGCGCACCAAGCCCGAGACAGCAACGCGGGTGCGGAGCCGGATAGAATTGACCTTGGACTATGCCCGCGTGCGCGAGTGGCGGACCGGAGAGAACCCGGCGCGCTGGCGTGGCCATCTGGCCCAATTGCTCCCCAAGCGGTCCAAGGTGGCGGCAGTGGAACATCATGCGGCTTTGCCATGGGGCGAGGTGCCCGCCTTTATGGTGGCGCTGGCCGGGCTGGACGGTATGGGCGCGCAAGCCCTCCGCTTTGCCATCCTGACAGCCGCCCGAACTGGCGAGGTGATCGGGGCGACCTGGGGCGAGATAGACCTTGCCGAAAAGACTTGGACCATTCCGGCGGTGCGGATGAAAGCCAAGCGTGAGCATCGCGTGCCCTTGGCCCCGGCTGCGCTGGCGATCCTGGCCGATGTCGCCAAGCTGCGAGCAAGTGACGATCCTGCCTTGCCGGTATTTCCTGGGAAGGGTGGTCAGCGCGGCCTGAGCAATATGGCCATGTTGACGGTGCTGCGGCGGATGAAGCGCGATGATGTGACGACACACGGGATGCGGTCCGCTTTCCGCGATTGGGCATCTGAGCGGACCACCTATGGCCCCGAGGTCGCGGAGATGGCGCTGGCCCATGCGGTTGGGAATGCGGTTGAGGCTGCCTATCGGCGCGGTGATCTGTTCACCAAACGCGTGGGCCTGATGGATGATTGGGCGACCTTTGCGACTACGCCCGCCAGTGCCGAGCCGGGCAAGGTTGTTTCTCTGCGGAGCCGTGACAGTGCTGACTCTGCTGACACAACCCCCTCTAGCCGGGTGGTTCGGCGCGTCGTTGGCGACGGTTGACGCGCTGGGCGGAAATCTCCGCCTGCTGTTCGCCTGCATCCAAAATCACCTTGTTGACACTACCCGCCATGACCATCCACCCCGCGACGCACGCAAGGGGGGATCGAACGAGTCGGTCGATTCGCCATTCAGGGTAAATCGCGGGTGCAGGCATAGCAAAATCACTTGCCCGGCGTTTAACCCCCATCCGCTATACTTCGCGTGCATACGGAGTTGTATTTACCCATGAACCCGAACACTTCTCGCCCCGCACAATTAGCTTACCGCATCGATGACGCCAGCCACATAGTTGGACTTGGCCGAACAACACTCTACAAATTGGCAAATGAAGGAAAGCTTCGGCTGATTAAAGTCGCTGGCAGAACGTTGGTAGATGCTGCCAGCCTTCGCGCCTTGATCGAACAAGACGCCGCCTGAAATCGCAACCGCAGGCTTAGGAGCGGCATTAGCGCCTGCTTGAGCTGGCGAGGTTGATTTAGGAAGTTGCTGTCTGGAAGTGGCAACCTGCCTACATGATCCTCGCCCGTCAAGCGCCTAACTGACCGGCTCAAGGATTAATTCATGACCAGTATAACCGTTGTTTGTGCGGCCTACACGCTTGCCCATTTTCTTGAACACTCAACCCTGTTTATTGTCGCAATAGATGTGATGTCGGCGCTACGCCATCGCCCTGATGGCTTGTCTGGTGGTGCAGGCATGATCGTCGTCGATTTCAAGCCTCGTCCGCTTTGGCCATCACTCGCCCGCGAACGCGAACTCAAAATCCTGAAAAACGTTGCTCTGGCTGCCATGCGGAAAAGACGCCCGGTCATCGAAGTCCGCGCCGATGTGCGCGATGCGGCACGGTTGATGGACCCGCCGCCTAGGGCGGAGGAGTTGCGGGACACTATCACCGCCGCGCTGACCGAGGGCCGCAGGGAGGACCGCAAGTGAGCGATTATCATGGAGGGGCGAATTTGAAAGCCGCGCCATGGTTCCCGCGTTACTGCACCCAGGTCGTTGCCGCCTATGGGGCCGGGCATCTGACTTTCGACGACGCAGCCGAAATCTTTGCCAACACCTGCGCCACGCATCCCGATTTAATCGTCATGGGCGAGTTGCTCGAAAGCGTTGGGGATGCTGCCCTGGTGATCGCCATGCGGGCGCTGACCGATGCCGCGCCTGTCATGGGCAGCGCCAAAATTGCCCGCGCCATCGCGCCGCACATCCATGCCGGCAAAGCGCGCGGGCACATCGTCATCGCGGCCTATCGCGCGGCGGACGGCTCGATGTCGGCGCGGCAAGTAGAGCGGATTGTCACCGAGGAAATCGCAACATGGACCGCACGGGAGAGCCATCTTGTCGCAGCATGAGGACTTAACCGGCGCAGAGACCGAGGGTGTGGCCGCGCTTGAAATGCCCGACGAATATTATTCGCACGTCGAGGACGACAACCCGGGTGCGGCGCTGGGGGACAATCAACAGTCATTTTCCGATGATGAACTGGCGTTGGCATTTTCCGACCGGCACGATGGACAGGCTTTGTTTGTGTCCGCCTGGAACGATTGGCTGATTTGGGATTGCTGTCGCTGGCGTGCCGATGATACGTTGCTTCATTACGATTTAGTGCGGAAAATCTGCCGAACGGCTGCCAGCACAAGCCGTCTGCCCGGCGAGAAAAAGCGGCTTCGCAGTGCGCAAACAATCGCCGCCGTCGAACGGATAGCAAAAACCGATCCCCGCCATGCCCGCTCGCCCGATGCTTTCGACGCTGACCCATGGGCGCTGAATACCCCGGGCGGGGTTGTGAATTTGCAGACCGGGCGAAGGCGCGCACATCGCACGGACGACATGCACACCAAAGTCACCGGGGCAACGCCTGGGGGAGACTGCCCACGCTGGCTACACTTCCTGAATGAAATCACCCGGGGCGATAGCGATCTGATCGGCTATTTGCAGCGGTGGGCGGGGTATAGTTTGACCGGCATCATCCGCGAAGAAGCATTTTTGTTTCTGTGTGGACCGGGCGGCAACGGCAAATCCGTGCTGCTGAATACGCTTGCCAAGGTGATGGGGGACTATGCGAAAACGGCTTCCTCGGACGTGTTCACTGTGACGCGAAACGAACAACACCCGACCCATGTCGCAAACTTACGCGGTGCCCGGATGGTATTGGTTTCGGAAGTCGAGGAAGGAAAGCCCTGGGCAGAGAGCCGCATCAAATCCTTGACCGGAGGAGACAAAATATCCGCCCGCGTCATGCGTGGTGACCTGTTCGAGTTTGCCCCGCAATTCAAACTCTGGATTGCTGGCAACCATCGCCCGGCGCTGAAAAACCCCGATGACGCGATGAAGCGCCGGCTGCACATGGTGCCGTTGACCTATGTCCCCACCAAACCCGATCTGAGACTCGCTGAGGCCCTCGCAGCCGAACTGCCTGGCATCCTAGGCTGGGCAATCGAAGGCTGCCTTGACTGGCAGCGTGACGGGCTGGGGATGCCTACTGTCGTGCGGGATGCAAGCGCCGAGTATTTCGCGGAGCAAGACGCTATCGCAACCTGGATGGGCGAACGGTGCGAAAAGGTTGAGCATATGACCGTCGCCTCGTCGGCGCTGTTTCGGGATTTTCAGGCGTTCACCAAAGCACGGGGCGACGACCCGCGCGGTCAGACGTGGTTCAGCGAGGGACTGCAGCGGCATTTCGCGAAGAAGAGGGGGGGAGGCGGAATGGTGTTTGTCGGGTTGCGCCTCTTGCCCGCCGACCCTGGAAACTGGGCATGAACCCGGTTTGTGTAGGCTATGTAGGGCCTCCCCATTTAGACCGTTATACGCGTGAGGCGCGCGCACACATATACGTCTGTAATGGGGACACCCTACATAGCCTACACACTCGCAAATGAGGCGCGGGGGGATCCGGACCGGGCCGCTTTCGCCTGTTACAGAGAGGAAGTCGGGTTGTAGCGTCGCCAAATAGCAAGCAAGGTTGTTGGCATCAAAATGGGGAACCTAGAAAGGGGATTGCTGTGCTTCTTTCCAATGCACCGAAAAGTATGGCTGAGGACGAGGAACGGATAGGCGAAGGCTATCGTTCGGGACATTGGGCCCAGATGGTCGTCGTAATGGTCCTTGTGATTACAGCGTTCTACTTTGAAACGAAATTTGTTGTCGCGGCTGCCGCCATTTGCATTTTCACTGCCCAACAGAAGGCTGAAGCGCGTCTCTTCGACCTCTGCATCAGACTACGTCGCACCAATCAGTTGCTTAGCGCGCGTATTGATGCCGATCGGATCAAGGCCGCGTCCGACCGAGGGCAATCGAATACGCTTGACTAAACACTATATGAACGTATAGCGTTTGTTCATCGCCATTCGGAACCCTCCCCATGCAACAGGTTGTCATCTATCTCCGCGTATCGACTGACCGGCAAGGCAAGTCCGGCCTGGGGATGGAAGCCCAACGTGAAGCCGTCGCCCGGTTCATCGCCGCCGAGGGTCTGACCGTCCTGGGCGAGTTTGTCGAAATCGAGACTGGCAAGGGTAGCGATGCCCTGGAACGCCGCCCCCAACTACGCGATGCCCTGGCACTGGCCCGGCGCAACAAGGCGGCGGTGGTGGTGGCCAAACTGGACCGGCTTTCCCGTGACGTGGCTTTCATCGCTGGCCTGATGTCGCATCGGGTGCCGTTCATCGTGGCCGAACTCGGCGCGGATGCCGACCCGTTCATGCTGCACATTTACGCCGCCCTGGCACAGAAAGAGCGCGCAATGATTGCCGACCGCACCCGCGTAGCCCTGGCAGCAAAGAAGTCCCAAGGCGCACGGTTGGGCAACCCTACCAATCTGGCCGAAGCGCAAGCCCTCGGGGCTGCCGCTGGCCGTGCCGGTGCCGATGCCTTCGCCGCCAACGTGCTGCCCGTGGTGCGTGATCTGCAAGCCGCTGGCGTGGTGACAGTCCGGGCGATTGCCGAGGCATTGAACCTGCGAGGCATCCGCACGGCGCGCGGTGGCGAGTGGCACGGCTCTACCGTTCGGAACCTGTTGGCGAGGGGCTGACACTGGTGACACGAGTGACACAAGCACGGCGCATAAAGCCCCGAAACATGCGCGCGCGCGTTGTCAGGGCACCGGAGGCAGGGGAATTTATGGCCCGATACGCGCACGCGCGCGACCCGACAAAGCGGGAGTATAGGCTGGGTGGCCCAAGCTGAAACACATGCGCGCGTAATTGCCGCCGCCCTGTTAGACGGGACAAAGCCGCCGCATCCGTTCGCCCCCAGCCTGCCATCCTGGGTGGGAATTTAGGTGGGAATTTAGAGGGGTATGCCTTTTAACCTACTGTAAAACAATGATAGTCAGCGGACTCTCCCTCCGCCAAATTAGTCAACTAATCCATTGATTTATAATAGTATTTGGTGAGTTATATAAATCCTACCCCCATACCTACCCCCAAGCTTGATCTTGGTGGACCTTTGTCGGTATCGGCTTCAGCCCGCCGCCTTCGCCGCCAACAACGCGACCTTTAACGCTTCACGCGCATCTGCGGGCAGAGACCGGGCGTCGATCGTCGCAATCTGCTGAACTTGCACCGGCCCACCACCGTCGCCGGCATGTTCAAGCTTGTGCATGTCTACCCACCCCGATGCCGACCGGCTGCGGTTACGCAACCCCAGGGAGACGATCTGTGCGCTTCCAGGGCTGCCACCGGCCATCGCTAATGCCTTGCGCTCCCACCACAGCAACGCCCGCGTGCGGCCTTCGTGAATGGCGCTCTGAAACTCTTCGTGCTTCTGCTGCCATTCGTGCAGGGCGCGCACGCTGATACCTATCGACGCCCCAGCAGCCTCAGCAGATAAGCCATCGGCCATGGCGGCGATCATCTGCTCGCCGAATTCTGCGCGATAGAGGCTCGGCCTGCCACCGGGGTGCTTGGGTGAGGTTTTCATGTGGGCAATATTACCACAATACAGTGTCAGGTTGAAGTAAAACGTCTTGTCGCCGGCACTTATATGGCAGGTATGGTGCCGTAGTTCCCGTTGCCGTAATGCGGTTGCGGCGACGAAAATGCATGGCGGCCCCATCCGAGAAATCCGCTGGAATTAAAGCTCAATGGCGCCAGTCTTTGGCTCGCGGGTTCGGCGCTGCTTTCCAGGACGAGGTCCGCGTTTGAGCGGGTTCGGCATAATGTCGCCGTCAGGTATTGGTTGGAAGAATGCGGTTATGTCGGCTCCAAGCGCCAACGCAATCCGTTCCAACACGGCGACGGTAGGGTTCTCAATACCCTTCTCAAGTCTGGAGACGTATGTGCGGTCGATCCCGGCATCAACGGCCAAGGCTTCCTGCGACAGCCCGCATTCAAGCCTGATTCTGCGCAGATTCCTCGCCACGATCGCCTGAATTTGCATCCAGCAAAAAGATCATCTTGTAGACGATTATAACACGGACTAAAGTCCACATTATTCCTGCCTTTTCTGTAGCTTTTTGCGCGCTGGAAGCGGTTTGGGAGCACGGCGACTTTCAATTTTTGAGGCTAAAAAAATGAAAAAAAAGCTACTTATGTTGTCGTCTTCGTTCGCTGTTATTGCGCTTGCCGGGTGTGGTGGAGGGGGCGGCGGCGGGACAGCGACCAATTCGGCGACCCCAGTTCCAGTCCCTTCGACCCTACAGGCAGCAGGTACGACAAAAACTTACGATGTCAATTCCGCTGTTGGATTGGTACAAAATCAGGCATTTATCCAAGAGCGTATTGATCAGGCTGGAGGAGGCAGTACGATAACTGCGACCACCGACGCTTCTGGTAATTTATCAACTTTAAGTTTTAGCATTCTGACTAATGGATCGACCGTCAATCAAACCTACCAAAATTTCGCATTATTGAGTCCAAATTTATTTAATCTTAATACGTTGACGCAAGGATTCAATAATCCTAATAATAATACAAACTACGCATTTGTGTCGATGCTTATAAATTCGACCAACACCCTATCCTACACAGCCTATGGTCTATGGGGGTCAGCAAATGGTGGTAACACTAATGTTGGAACTCTGTCTGCTGGCGTGCCAACTACGGCGATGCCCATTTCTGGCACTGCGACGTTTAATGGCACGACATTAGGTTCGGCTACCGAAACGTTAAGCTACTTCCCAAGGACTTCTACTCCTATGGCACTATGGGGAAATATCCAACTTGTCGCAAATTTTTCCAGCAGAATCATTTCTACAAATATATCAAATATTCAAACACAAAGTATTAATAATAGCGTCATCGGCACACTTTCCAACATTAATGGGTCTGCGACGATTTCCGGCAACCAATACTTGGGCACGCTGAGTGGCGGGGGGCTTTCAGGAACGCAGGTTGGCTCCTTCTATGGCCCTAATGCGGTTGAAACTGGCGGCACATGGAAAGTGTCCGGCGGTGGTGTGACGGCCATCGGCAGTTACGGCGCCAAGCAGTAACGCTATGACCATATGGGTGCGGTGCCTTGTTCTGGCGCTCTTATGCAGCCTGTGTGCATCGCACCCCACACTCGCCCAAGCGCCCCCCGGCGGCGGTCAGGTGCAGCAGCACACAATCAAGGTAGACAACCTCACCGCCGCGCGCCTGATCCTGGAAATGGGCGACAGGCAGACGGCGTTGAGAATCCTGACCACGCTGGTCAACGACGATCCGTTAAACGCAGATGCATGGTTCCTGCTTGGCATCGCCCGAGTTTCGGTCGGTGACCAAGGCGATGCCGCAGATGCCTTCCGGGAAGTCACTCGCCTACAACCGCTGATGCCGCGCGCCTATCTTGAACTTGGTCAAACCCTGATCGGTTTGAAGCAATACAACGCCGCCAAGACCGCCTTCGACGAAGGCTTGCGTCTTGCCGATGATCGTGTTGTGCGACGCAATATCCGAAAATACATGCGCATCATCGAGGAAAACCGCGACCTAAACTTCTCCTTCTCTGCCCGCATGCAACCAGACACTAATCCGGCGGCAAGTTCGGGGCAGAAAGTCGTCAACATTGGCGGCATTCCCTATGTGCTCAACACGCCAACGCAGGCGAAAAATGCCATGGGCCTGGGGGTGCTGACAAATCTGCGGTATGCGCCGTGGCTCGACGATACAACGCGGTTGGCGGTTGAACTTGGTTACAACGGCATTCGCTTCGCCGGCGCATGCTGCAACGACGAAAACATCAACCTCGGCGTCGGGGCAATATTCCACATGGATCGGTTGCAGATGGCGCCGCAGGCCTATCACCGCCAGCGTTTCTTCAACAACAAGCCTTATTCCGATGAAGATGGCCTGCACATTGACGGTAAGTATGTCGCCGAGGCTTTCAGCCTTACTGCTGGTGGAGAAATCGGGACGTCACGTTTGGTACAGATTGCTGCCACCGGTACGGCAGCGCGGGGCTTTGTCGGCGGCGACATACTGGTTTCCGGGACGTGGTCTGCCGGCGCTGTTCTGCGTCTGGAAAGGGACAGCTACGCTATCCCGTCGCAGTCCTTCACCGCACCCACGATTGAAGTCCACACTGGCTTCCTTGGTCCGTTCGAGCTGCCTATCAACCTGTGGGCGGCAACGCTGTTCCGAGGTTATAACGGGCCAACACTGACATCTGTTGGTAAGCGCGCCGACCATTATTGGGCGGCTGGCCTGTCGGTCGAATTGGACTTCATTAACGTCTGGGGCATGTCGCCATCGTTGGGTGTGGCATACGAGCGTGAAGCTTCGAATGACCCGCTGGGCCGGTTTAACCGGGTGAAACTGCTGTTTGGGCTTGGGCGGGTATTTTAGAACGGGAGTGTGGTCGACTGCGTTGCGGTCACGCCCACAACCCAAACGCCCCCCGTAGAGCCGGCTGTGAAGCCCGCAGGAGGCCGTCAGGGCATTGTCGGCAGCCACCCTAGCCAAAAGCAGTAAAGACCGCTGTAGCGCCTTCCGTGCAAGGTTTGCTGGCGTGTGTTTTGCGTTAACTACAGTTCAAACATAAAGTGTCATAGTAAATAGTCGTATAATTTATATATAATTACAAAAAAGGTGAAATTATATTGGATATTATCGGCATGATTTCCTCAATACCATCGCGACGTTGCATCCGCTGCCGCCGGTCCGATGTTGAGGATCAGCGTCAGACAGGGCCGATCTGGCTGGCGGCTGCAGGCGTGCGTGCGCAGATTTCTGCCAACACAGCGATCGTCGACCAGTGGGCAATGCGCCAGCCTCTTCCCGGCGTGTCACCGTTGCCGAACGCCCGGGTTAGTGGCTATCGTGATTCATTTACGGTCGAGGTGTCCGTTCGGCAGGCTGTTTATGATTGGGAGGCTGTCATGCGGATGCTGGGTCTCATTCTTGGCGTAATGACGACGATCTCGTTGACAAGTCTGGCCGCCGCGCAGGCCAAGATCGACATTCTCGACCTGAAGGCGATGCCCCTTACGGATACGGCTGCCCTGAAGGCCTACCAGGACGGCTTCCTGGTATTTCCGACCAACCGCGCGTTCGCGATCTCCTCGAACGGCAAATTCGGCATCATTGGAAACGCAAACACGATTGAGGCTGCGCGAGAGGCCGCCGTAAAGTCCTGTGTCAGCAAAGGCGGCGAGGCCTGCGCGATTTATGCGGAGAACCTCGATGTCGTCTGGCCGGGCCGCAAGCCGACGGCGCGGGCGGCTACCCCGGATCGGCTGATCACGATTGAGCATTCCGACTTGGCACCCGACCAGCGCTTTCTTTGGTATGGCCCGAAACAGGCGCGTGGGATTCTGGTGTTCGGCCACGGCTATGGCGGTGCGGCGCAGGACGCCCGCATGACCCAGCCGCCGGCATGGACGCGGGTGTTCAACAATAACGGCTACGATGTGGTGCGTTTCGCGCGCGATCCGGCCTGGGATGGGCAACGGGACCTCGTCGCGCAGTGGCTGCGGACCGGGCTTGCGGAACTGCGCAAAGCTGGCTGGAAACACATTGTCGTCGCCGGCCAGTCGCGCGGGTCCTATAACGCATTGCAGGTGCTTGATACGCCGGGGCTGGCCGATGTGGTGATTTCGGGGGCTGCGGCCGCCTACGGACAGGGGCCCGGCAATAACCGCACTCTCGCCGATCTGTGGACAATGTTCGGGGCTGCGGCGTCGCCTTTGACGCGGGTCGCGTTCATCCAATTCGACGGGGATGATTTCAACCCCGATCCGGCGGCGCGGACGGTCTTGATCAATGATCGGCTGAAACCACGGGTCGGGCCGATTTTGATGATCGATCGGCCCAAGGGTTTCACCGGGCATGGGGCGCAAACCAATCGGGCGTTTGTGGATCATTTTGGTGGTTGTCTGTGGCGTTTTGCGACCGATCCGTCGCCGCCATCAGCCTGCTGAGCGCAGCCACCTAGCCCCTCGCCAACAGGTTCCGAACGTTAGAACCGTGCCACTCGCCACCGCGCCATAAGGATACCCCGCAGGTTCAGCGCCTCCGCAATCGCCCGGACTGTCACCACGCCAGCGGCTTGCAGATCGCGCACCACGGGCAGCACGTTGGCGGCGAAGGCATCGGCACCGGCACGGGCGCGGCAGCCCCCAAGGGCTTGCGCTTCGGCCAGATTGGTCGGGCACGCCCCTAACCTAAACGCCCCCGTAGAGCCCACTGCGACGCCCGCAGGAGGCCGCCAGGGCATTGTCGGCATAGACCCTAGCCAAAAACAATAGAAGTCGCTGTAGCGCCGCGACGGCAAGGAATGTGGGCATGCCCATAACTAAACGACAATATTAGAATTTTAAAAAACAAGTAAATAACTTCACAAGAAATTGAATATCAATAATAAAAGAAAATTAACTACGTTCTACTTTACTTACAAATTTTATCTGAACTTAAAATACGTTAGTTATATAAATAAATATCTTTTTTAGTAACTGCTCACCCCACCCCGACCAACGGGTATCCGAATAACGCATTTCGGGTCGCATCGAGCACGGATCGTCCGGTGAGTTTCGCTGTGCTTCCCATCGACCTGAAGGCAGCATAGGCCTCTGCACCCCATTCGCTGCGGAATCCAT
>CALQTN020000051.1 GCA_943333505.2 Asaia bogorensis
TCCGGCACAGGCATGCCCCCCTCGGCTTGACGAAGGATCGAAAGGATCTGCGGGTCACTGTATCGGCTCGTCTTCATACAAAATCTCCTCATGCATCTTGCCGAGAAAATTCTACTCGTGAAGCCCCCTAAATTCCGGAGGGATTACCAGCCGAGGGCGAAAGCGAAGCCACAGCGCCAGGAGCAGGATTGCGAACGAGACCCCTATCACATAGTTGATGAAACCCATCCTCAGGGCGCCGTTGTATAAAATGACCCCCGAGAAAATCGATACCCCCCAATCTTTGCCGTGCAGTTGGCGATCGAGCGCAATGGTTCCGACATAGAGCACAATAAGTGAAAGCATCACCACAAAATTGGCAGCAGGTTCGATCTGCATAAAACGAGCAAACGGCAAAATGAGCACATCGAGGGCAAGAGTGGGCTGTACAGCCCAATGCCACTCGTAGAAGCTTGAGAGATAGGGGTCGGAACCAAGGTGCTGGTAGATATAAAATCGAGCCAGATGGTTGGGATAGTCAACGAAGGGTAAGTGCGTCACAGCTGCAAACGGCAGTATGCTGATCAGAATTGCAACGCAGGCGCAGCACAATTTGATGGTTTCAGGCACACGAGCGATCAGTTTCAACACGGCTGCTCCTAATTTTTACTCCGTTTTGTTGATTGCCCGAAAAACGCGACCTGCATAAAGTCTCGGAAATCCCTGTGCAAATCGAGAAGCATTTTTCGGATCCCTTCCCCGAATGCGTATAGTATCGTTACTTTCTATTATAGTCCAATTTTTCCGGCCAGAACCGGCAATGGGTCGATCACCCGACCCGCGCGCCTTACTTCGACATACAGGAGTGGGCGGGGCTTGGATGCATGCGGGTTCCAGCCTGGCATGACGCCCACCGGGGCGCCGCTGGCAACGCCGCGTCCGACCTGGGCGTCGAGCCGTTCGAACCCAGACAGCACGACATGGGTGCCTCCGCCGCAATCGATGATCAACAAGATGCCGAAGCTTCGGAACGTGCCGGCATAGACCACCCGACCGCCGCAAGGTGCAACCACAAGCGCGCCAGGGGCGGGCTGGTAGGTGATGCCAGTGGCAGCTCCGGCATCGGTGGCATCGCCGAAATGACGGGTGATGGCTCCTAGCACCGGGGCGGTGAAATTCTGGCTCACGGCAGCCCGCGCGGGTTTGCGTTGATCGATTGTCGCCAGTTCACGGCGATCATGCGCGGCTTCAATCCGGGCGATCGCCGCGGTGACGGTTTCGGCATGCGCAACGTCGAGCGCGAGCTGACGCGCGGCGGCAGCCGCTTCATCCTCGGCCTCGCGCCGGTTTTGCGCAGTTCGGCGCAATTGTAGATCGAGGCTGCCTGCGGCCTGCGCTTGGGCGATCTGGGCGGCGGCGACGAGCGGCAACTCCGCATCGAAGGCGGCTTGCAGCCTGTCCAACTCGGCCTGCTCGGTGCGGGCACGCGCGGCGTCCAGCGTGATCTGGCGACTGAGCGCACCAACCAATCGGGCACCTGCCAGCGCCTGCCCGGCTGGAAGGGTGATGCTCGCCAGTACCGCTATTGGGTCCCGGTCGAGATGGTACAGCGCTGGGATAAGCGGGGCGATATCGGCTTCACGTGAGTTCAGGCGTGCGGCCACCAAATTTCGCCGATGCGCCAGATCGGAGATTTTGGCCACCGCTACATCGGTCGCGGCTTCGGCGACGCGCAATTTGGCGATCGCTGCCGCTTGGCTCTGCGCCAAAGCCTGTTCCTCAGCGCGGGCGGTGGCGGCACGGGCTTGGGCAGCAAGCTGGGCGTCCCGGGCCGATGGCGCAGCCTGGCAGGCGCTGGAAAGCACGACGACAGCGACCGCGAGCGCCAGCCAGGCGATCATTTTGCACCGATAAGGCTGCATCCTGTCATTTCCGCCGGCTGCGGCAGACCCATCAAGGCAAGCAGGGTTGGGGCGATATCGGCTAGCCGGCCATCATGCAACGCTGTTGCGGGAGTGCCAGCTAAGAAAACCGGTACCGGATTAGTGGTGTGTGAGGTATGTGGTCCGCCGGTGACCGGGTCGCGCATCATCTCGCAATTTCCGTGATCGGCGGTTACCAGCAATGCGCCGCCCGCTGCTGCGATGGCGTCGGCAATTCGGCCTAGCGCGGTGTCAACGGTTTCAACCGCGCGGATCGCGGCCGGTAGCCTGCCAGTGTGACCAACCATGTCGGCATTGGCAAAGTTCAGGATCACCAGATCGTATTTGCCTGAGCTGATCGCGGCGACAGCTTTGTCGGTCAACGCCGGCGCTGACATTTCGGGTTGCAGATCGTAGGTTGCGACCTGCGGCGAGGGCTCCATCACCCGGTCTTCGTCGGTGTTGGCGGTTTCCTCCCCACCATTAAAGAAATAGGTCACATGCGGGTATTTCTCGGTCTCGGCCATGCGCAGCTGGGTGCGGCCGGCAGCTGCAACGACCTGCCCCAGTAAATGCGTCATCGGGATTTGCGCGAACATTGTCGCAAGCAATGGCGCGAGGGCGTCGCTGTAGTAGGTCATGCCGACGGCAGCGGCGAATTTTAGCACCCGCGGCCGGGCGAAGCCGGAAAATCCGGGATCGAGCAAGGCGGCGAGGATTTCGCGCACCCGGTCGGCGCGGAAATTGAAGCTCAGAATACCGTCACCATCCTGCATCCCGGCATAGTCGCCGATGGCCGCAGGCAGGATAAATTCATCGGTCACGTCGCCGCCATAAGCGGCAGCCACCACGGCGGCCGCAGTCTCCGCACGCGGCCCATCAGCCTCTGCCATAGCGAGATAGGCCTTTGATACCCGCTCCCAGCGATTATCCCGATCCATCGCAAAATAGCGCCCGCTGACGGTGGCGATTTTTACCCCGACCGGCAGAGCTGCTTCCAGCCTGGCGATATCGTCACCCCCGGAGCGCGGCGGAGTGTCACGGCCGTCCAGCCAGGCATGGACCAAGGTCCTGACGCCGGCTTTGGTCAATATCCTGGCCAATGCCGCAGCGTGGTCTTGATGTGAATGAACCCCACCCGGCGAGACCAAGCCCATCAAATGGCATGTTCCCCCCGATGCCTTCAGCTTGCCGATCAGCCCGACGAGCGTCGGCAGGTTCGCGATGGAGCCATCCTCAATTGCCGCCCCAATGCGCGGCAGGTCCTGCATCACCACCCGCCCCGCACCAATATTCAGGTGCCCGACCTCGGAATTTCCCATCTGGCCGGGCGGCAGCCCGACATCAAGGCCGGATGTGCGGAGCAGCGCATGCGGGCAACTCGCCCAGAGCCGATCGAAATGCGGGGTTTTTGCAAGTGCCACGGCATTGTCGGCGCGATCTTCGCGCCAGCCCCAACCGTCGAGGATGGCAAGCATGATAGGGCGCGGGGTAGCGGGCATGGGCAAACTCCGGACGGGTGGACCATTGATATAGGTATAGCGATGCGCTGGAACCATTGATTGTACTGCTGTGTCCAATTAATGGCCAAGCATCTGGATTGGACAGGGTGCAGTGCGGCGTAGATCATCCTGGCCTGGGAGACAGCCGACATGTTGATGCTTGATGGACTTCGCGTGCACGATCTACCCGCAGGCATGCCTGCTGGCGCGGTTTGGATCGACCTTCTCGACGGCACCGGCGATGAAATTGCCTGGGTTGAGCGGGAAACCGGCCTGCATGTTCCAGATCGCGCCGAACTCAGCGAAATCGAAAGCTCTAGTCGGCTGCGCACCGAGGCGAATGCGATCTTCCTAACTACCCCGGTGGTGTTTCGCGACGGGGCAGGGATGTCGATCACCACCTCGCTCGGGTTCGTGCTGAGCCAATCCTGGCTGATTACTGTCCGGTTCGAGCCACTCACCGCGTTCAAGACCTTTACCACCGCGTGGACCAAATCCGACGTCAAGGATCGCAGCAGCCCGGCCGCGTTTGTCGGCGCGATGGATGCGATCGTCGATCGGATTGCCGACGTGCTTGAGACAGTCGGCTCCGAGTTGGATGCCGTGTCGCTGCATGTCTTCAGCGTCCATAAAGGCGGGCCGCCGGCGCGCGAGGATGCCAATTTGCGGGCGATCCTGCGCCAGATCGGTCGCAGCGGCGATATCGCGTCCAAAATCCGCGACAGCCTGCTCGGCGTTGCGCGCATAGTGCCCTATGTGCTGGGCCAATCGTCCGAGGCGCTGCCGCTGGCCTTGCGGCTGCGGCTCGAAACCCAGCGTGCCGACATAGCATCCCTGAACGACTACAACTTGCATCTGACCAACAAAGTGCAGTTGCTGCTCGATGCGACCCTTGGGCTGATCAATATTGAGCAGAACAACATCATCAAGGTACTTACCGTGGTATCCGTGGTGGGCGTACCGCCAACCCTGGTTGCCAGTATGTATGGGATGAACTTTCACGACATGCCGGAACTGAGCTGGGCGTGGGGTTATCCGTATGGGCTGGCGCTTATCTTGCTGAGTGCGGTATGCCCGGTGATCTGGTTCAAATTGCGCGGCTGGCTGTAGCGCCGCAGAGGGGTAACCGAATGAAGAAGATCCGCAAAGACCTCCTGGCCGCACTCCTGGGCGGGGCGCTATTGCTGCAGCCGGTGTTGGCATGGGCGCAACCGATTTCGTCAGCCAGAATCGCCGAAATTATTGCCAGCCCCGATCGCAGCGCGGCCGACCGGACCAACGATATTCGCCGCAAGCCGGCGCAGATGCTGGAGTTCCTGGCGATCAAGCCGGGGATGACAGCGCTCGATGTCAGTGCCGCCGGGGGCTACACGACCGAATTGCTGGCCCGCGCGGTGGGGCCAGCCGGGGCAGTCTACGGCCAGAACCGGCCGCGCGATCCGGCCCGTCCTTTGCCAACGCCGGCGGCGCCCGAGGGCAACAGCAATCCATCCGCCACACCCGCACTAGCGCCCGCGCCAACCGCCGCGCGCCCGCCGCCGGTGACTTTGGCTGATCGCGCAGCCAACATCGCCAAATCCGGCAACGGTGCGCCGATCACTGCGGTGATCCGTCCGTTCGAGGACGCCGCCCCACCCGAACTCGCGGGCAAGGTCGATCTGGTGACGTTGATGTTCAACTATCACGACCTCGGCTGGATGGGTGTGGACCGCGCGGCGATGAACGCTTCGGTGTTCCGTGCCTTGAAGTCAGGCGGCGTGTTCGTCCTTGCCGACCATGCCGGCAGGCCGGGCACCGGGATCTCCGAGTCTGGAACCCTGCACCGGATTGAACCGGCGTTTTTGCGTCGTGAGATCGAGGCCGCCGGGTTCAAACTTTTGGCAGAGGCGGATTTCCTTGCCAATCCGACTGATCCCAAAGACAAGAATACCCCCGATCCGGCACAGGCCAAGGATGAGTACGTGGTGAAGTTCGTGAAGCCGTGAAAATGGGTGGTGATTTAAGCAGAAGCGCCAATCCGAGCGGTCGCCGATAAGACCGACCGCTCGGCCGGGTGCCTGCAAAATACGACGATCAATCCTAAACCAACAACGCTTTCCGCGAGACTGCAAATTCTTCAACGGCATCGGCGAACCCGTCGTAATCGCCCTGATTCAACATGACGTTGAGCGCCATCATGCCACGTCGGGCGATCCAGAACCCGGCCTTGAGCATATCAAAGAACAGCAATTCCTTGGCCGCCATGTTGCCTTTCGCGGCATCGGCCGGGGACCGCACCGGCCCACGCAGCATGTGGACAGCGAGCATTGATCCGATCCCGGTGAACTGCATCGCCACACCCTGGCGCTCGCAGATCATGTTGAGCCGCGCACGCAATTTTTCGCCGGTTGCGTTCAGCATCGCGGCGGCTTCGGGCGTGTAGACCTCGGTCAAAGCCGCGTGCCCGGCCGCCATGGTCAGCACGTTGTTGTTGAAGGTCCCGGCATGGGGCAGTGCGTCAGCGCGGCGCGGATCAAATAGCGCCATCAATTCGGCCTTGCCGCCAAATGCGCCAAAGCTCATGCCACCGCCGACATACTTTCCCAAAGCGGTCATATCGGGGATCACCCCAACTTTGGCCTGCAATCCGCCTGGTGACAGCCGCGACGTCATGACTTCATCGAAGATCAGCACGATGCCGTGCTTGGTCGCCGCGTCGCGCAGCGCTTGCAGGAATTCCCGGCTGGCCGCGATGCAACCACCGCCGCCGAGCATCGGTTCGAGGATGATGCAGGCGAGATCTGTCGCGTTGACAGTGATTTCGGCAAGCGTCGCCTCGATATCGTTGTAGATTCCATAGACATAGTCATACGGGGCGTTGATGTTTGCGCCGGCAGAAAAGGTGAAGACCGCGCCGTGATAGCCGCCGCGCATCACCATCACCTTGGATCGCCCGGTCTTGGCGCGTGCCGTACTGATGGCGAGAATGTTGGCCTCGGTGCCGGAATTGGCGAACCGAACCTGCTCCATCGACGGGAAGCGCGCCGTCACCGCTTCGGCAAAGCGCGGTTCGTAGGTGTTGTGACCGCCAAGATTGATGCCGCCATCCAGTGCCTCGATGATCGCGCGGCGGATCGCGGGGTGGGAGTGGCCAGCGATGCCGGCGGTGTATTCGCCGAGGAAGTCCGCGTAGCGATTGCCGTCGATGTCGAACAGGTATGCGCCCTCGCCGCGGGCGAAGGTCAGCGGGAACGGGTCGTAGAACAGCACCGATCTTGTGTTGCCGCCGGGCATCGGCCCCAGCGCGCGCAGATGGTTGGCGAGACTGGCGGCGTGGCGGTCAGTATAGTCGCGCTTGGCGTCGGCGATTGCGGCATCAAGCGTGATGTTGCGGGTGACGTTCATGGCTTGGGTCCCTACTGTTGAGCGCATCGCAGCGCGCCCGGCGACAACAGTCAAGCATCATGCTTCAATCGATTTTTTTAGGGAGGCAAATATGACTTCACGGATCGCTCTGGTTACCGGGGCAGGCAGCGGCGTAGGTCGCTCGGCTGCACTCGCGTTGCTGGCCGAAGGTTACAAGCTGGTGTTGGCTGGGCGCCGCGCCGATGCGCTCGAAGAAACCATCGCGCTCGCCAAGGCATCGGCCGCCGACGTGCTGGCGGTGCCAACCGATGTCACCGACCCCGCCCAGGTCGGGGCGTTGTTTGCAGCAACCAAGGCGAAATTCGGCCGGCTTGACGTGCTGTTCAACAATGCCGGCGGCAATGTGCCATCGACCAATTTTGGCGATTTCACCTGGGACCAGTGGCAGCACGTGGTCGCCGTCAATCTCAACGGTGCCTTTTTGTGCGCCAATGCTGCCTTCCGGATGATGCGCGACCAGACCCCGCAAGGCGGGCGGATCATCAATAACGGCTCGATCTCGGCGCATACGCCGCGGCCTGGCTCGGTTGCCTACACCGCGACCAAACACGCGATCACCGGCATGACCAAGACCATCGCGCTGGATGGACGCAAATTCGACATCGCGTGCGGGCAAATCGATATCGGCAACGCGGCTACGCCGATGACGGCTCGGATGGCCAAGGGGGTGCCGCAGGCGGATGGCACGATGGCGATCGAGCCGACGATGGATGTCGATCATGTCGGGCGGACGATTGTTTATATGGCGGGGCTGACCGCGGATGCGAACGCGCTGTTTGTGACCGTGATGGCGACAAAAATGCCGTTTGTCGGGCGCGGGTAAGCGGCCAATCCGACAATATACGGCCCGACACCTCTGGTTCAAGGTTGTGTTGACCAGCTTCCCCCGAAGTTGAGCACGCGACGCGGGCCGGCACTGCGGACCTGTTCGACCACCGATCGCTTCGCAAACGGTGATAGGTGACCCCGCGTCAGAGGCCGCCAGTGGCAGCCTCTGACGCGACCTTTTTGGTCAGCGCTTGGGATAAGACGCGATCAGCCATATCCAGATCCGCCCGAGCCTGCCGGCGCGGGTGACCTGGCGCAAGAATGCCAAGGCCGCCGGCAATCGTCGCTGACGAAGGGCCAAGCGGCGCCACGAGGCTGACCGCTGCAATTGCTCGTGCTGGGCCAGGCGATCCAGGGCGACATCCCTCAGCCGCGCCAAGGCGCGTTCAAGACCGGCCATCAGCCGCCCACCTCACGCAGCAGGAAATTGCCCCATAGCTGGTTCATCAACCCCTTGTAGCCGCGCTTGTTGGTCTGGCCGGTCCCGTCAATCACCTCAAGCGCGTGTCGACAGCGGTCACTGTTGGACTGGGCGATCACCGTCTCCGCCTGTGCCAGGAAACGCGCCATCGGCACCACTTGGTCGCGCGGCATGGCGGCGAGTTTTGTCCATAACGGGTCCCCCGGCTTTGGCCTTGGCGCCGAGTCCTGCGCGATCACCCCAGTGTCCCGCAACGTGACCTTTAGCAGAGTGATTGGCTTACCGTCCGGCGTGGTCCAGCAATATGGCAGGCCAGAGCCCGCATTGCCGTGGATGCGTTGGATTTCGCCACGCATCTGGGCGTTCTGGCCGAGTACGGCCTGGAGCTGACCACGAGTCGCGCCGAGATCGTTGGCCAAGTCCGCAACGGTCGCCCGGGCCTGGGCGTGTTGCGTGCTGGCAGTCGTTTCCGCTCGGCCGCGCGCCTGATCGACCTCCATGGTGAGCTGTCTTGCCTGGCTTAAGGCCGCTTCCAATCCCACGATCCGGCGAGCGGCGGCATCGGCATCGGCCTTCGCGGCGGCGAGCCCGCGTGCCTGATCGTCCGCGATGCCTTGCACGCCGTCGCGCCGCAACAACAACGAAGCGGCGGCCAACAGCATCAAAAACACCAGCAGAAGCATAATCTCTGCCAAAGTCAGTCCCAGCACCATGCCGTTACGATAGGCCTGGTACTTGGTTGAATTCCGCATCACGGCGCCATCCGCGCGGTCACCGCCTCAACCAGTTCGACCAGCCCGTCCTGCAACTGGGTGAGTGCCGCGCCTGACTGCGCCAGATTGAGCCTGATGGCCCGCTGCGCCTCGATGATGGCGGCACTGTCGGCGCCGAGCGAGGCCCCCATTGTCCCAAGATGTTCGGCCTGTCCCCGCAACGCCGCCAGGGTTGCATCGGTTTGCGCCGTCGCGGCGGCAAAAGCGGCGGCCAGCTGCGCGGCCTCTCGCCCCACCGCTTCAAGCGGACCAAGATCGGATAGCCGGGCAAACATCCGATCGAGATTTTCCACCACGCGGGCAAGCGCGCGCTGGCGTTGGCTGTCAGCCTCGGCGGCGTCTTCGAGTGCGTGGACCAGGCCCAGCACCCGGCCCCCCATCGCATCGAGCTTGGCGGTCAGCACATCGGGCGGCATCTCCACCGCGCCGATCCGGTCAACCAGCCGCCCAACCTCCTCAGCCACCCGGCTGCCATGATCGATCTGGCTGTCGAGCATGGTCTGCGTCCGGAAGCGAAAAGCTTCGAATTCCAGAACGGCGGCGGCCAACTGATCGCGCAGCCGGACGGTAAGGTGCTGGGTCTCCCGTTCAAGCTCGGCCTCGGTTTCCATGATTTCAGGGCGCAATTGCAAAAAAACCGCCCGCAATGCGATGCCGGCGACGGTCGATAGCAGCGATACGCCGAAGGACCCGATCAGCGCCTCGATCAAATCGTCACGCAGCGCGCGCGGCTGTTGTTCGACCGCGATCAGGGCGGCCGACAGGCTGGCCAGGGTGAACAGGAAACCGAGATAGTAGCAATTATCGCCGAGCCGGTCGGGTTCGGCCGCGAACCAGCCCAATATGCCGCAGATCAACGCATACAGACCGATAATGCTGACCGCACCGATCGCGATCGGTAAGCCGGATATACCGGTCAGGCGGGCGACCATGATGCCGCCGAAGCCCAGAGTTGCGGCGAGCAGGAACAGGCCGCGATCTGGCCAGATCATCCGCCGGCGCGGTGGCGGCGGGGCAGGCAGGTTGGCGAGCTTGTCGGCGAGGCGAGCGGGGCGGTGTGCGGCGTCGGACGGCATGGGCGGAACTCCCGTCGCGCCGCGGCTACGCTTGTGCGTCGCTGGGGTCAACCCGGTCGCGGTGCCACGTATATAGCCCGCTGGCGACGATGATCGCAGCCCCCAGCAAGGTCCAGCCATCCGGAAAATCGCCATAGAACACCGCGCCCATCACAGCGACCCAGACCAGCAGCGTATAGCTGTAGGGTTGCAGGGCGCTCGCATCGCCGAACTGCATTGCCTTGGTCAGGGCCAGATGGGCGACAGCGCCGAGGATCGAAATCACCAGCATCCAGACCCAGTCGATTGCGGCCATCGGTGTCCAGTAGAACGGGCCGACAATGGTGGTTGCCACCAGCCCCACCACCGAGGACCACAACAAGGTTGTGTCGGAATGATCGGTGCGTGCACACATCCGCAGCATCACCTGATACAAAGCCCACATGAAGGCGGCGGTAAGCGGGATCAGCAGCGGCCAGCTGAGTTCGGAAAAGCCGGGTCGGATGATCACCAGCACGCCCGTGAATCCTGCGACGACCGCGGCCGCCCGATGCCAGCCCACCCTTTCACCCAAAATCCAGCCGGCCAGCGCCACTACGATCAATGGCGATGCCGATCCCAGTGCGTGGGCGTCAGCCAGTGGCAGATAGCGGAATGCTAGCACGAAAGCTGCGGCTTCAACGGTCGCGAGCAGGGACCGGCTGCCTTGCAGCCATGGCCGGCTGGTCCGCATCGCCGCCACAACGCCTTGCTTGCGCACCAGGATGAACACGAAGGCGCAATAAAAACCGTAGCGGAGCCACATGAGCTGTGCGGTGCTGTGGTCACGGATCATCCATTTGCTCGCCGCATCCATGCTGGCGAAGCAGGCCATTGCCAGCACCATCAGTGCCGGTCCCCAGAAGGCACGCGGGATCATTCTGCGATGCCGGCGACCGTCAATATCGCCGTCAACCCGGCAGCCATTCCGTTGACCGAATTGGATTTTTCTACATCGATCCATTCCTCGAGCGAATGCGCCCGGCCAGACGTGCCACCCGAACCGATCTTGATTGCCGGGATGCCGAGCGACATCGGGATATTGGCGTCGGTCGACGAAAACACATGGCGCGGCGTGAAGCCGTGCGCGGTGATCGCTGCCGTGGCTTGGCGCACAATGTCGGTGGTGGGGGCGGTGCTGCCAGCCGGACGATTGCCGATCAGGATGGCTTCGACCGTGATCCCGCCCTGATCGGTGGATCGGGCGTGGTTTTCCGCGTCGGTGGCATCGGCGAGAATGCGATGGAACCGTGCCTCGATCCGCGCCAGTTCGCTTGGTGCTTCCGACCGCAGATCAACCTCCAGCCACACCTCATTCGGGATGGCGTTCACCGAGGTGCCGCCCCCAACCACGCTGGCGCTGTAGGTAGTTTTAGGCTTTGCCGGCACCTGCATGCGCGACAGCTCGATCATGGCCTGCGCCATCGCGTTCATCGGGCTGACAATGCCGAACGCACCGAAGCTATGCCCGCCGGGTCCACGGAAAATCGCACGATAGCGTTTCGAGCCTACCCCGCCGGTGACGATGTTTTCCATCTCTGGGCTGTCAACGGTGAAGAACGCCTCGATCCGGTCTTTGTATTTGCCCTCGGTGAACAAATGTCGGACCCCGCGCAGATCACCCAGGCCCTCTTCCCCGACATCGCCCACGAACAGGATATCGTGGCGCGTTTTGATGCTGGCGGCGTCCATTGCGCGGATATAGGCCAGCAGCACGGCCAGGCTGCGGGTATCGTCTCCGACTCCGGGGGCGAATAGTTTACTCCCCTCACGCCGCACCCGGACGTCAGTGCCGGCCGGGAAGACAGTGTCAAGATGGGCGGCTACCACGATCAGGCCACCATTGCCGCTGCCACGCCGCAGACCCATGGCGTTGCCGATGCCGTCGAGCTCAACGTCTTCGAGGCCGTGTGCTCGCAGCATTTCGAGGTAGTGGGCGGCCTTGACCTCCTCGGCGAAGGGTGGCGCAGGGATTTCGGTCAGCGTGATGATGTCGGCGACGGTGCGATCATGGTCGGAATCCAGCTGCGCGACGGCGCGCGCATAGGCATCCGACGCCATAATTGTTCCGACCATATCATCCATTGCCATGCTCCAACTGTGTCGATCGACATTGCCGGGGGAACAGCTTTGGCGCAACGGCAGTTCAGCCCTGGCGACTGCCGGAAAGCAATCGCCAGGGCCGTTTGCGGGCTCGCGTCCTGATTCAAACGTTCGCTATCGAGCGCGAATGTTTAGTTCAGGACACGGTTTGTGTGTTACCTGCGGTCCGCTTACCCCCCCCCCGATTTACGCGATATAGAATGGCGAATGTTGGGGAACACACACTAGCGGCCCATTGTCATCGGCGATCCGGTCAGGCGCAGCAAGTCGAAATTGGCCTTGGAGCAACCGACGCCATTCATTTCGATGTGTGTGGAAGTCGCGGTGCGCTTGCCGGTGACAGAACCCGCGGGGCCATTGCCAGAAACCGGGTTGAGGACCGCCGATATTGTACCATCTGCGGTGATGGTGCCTTTGATTGTGCTGACGCCGCTCATGTCGCTGAAATAGGCAACGCCATTCAGCGTAACCGCCCCGCCAATGGCAACGGGAACGATATGCCACTCGATTGGCGCACACGTCGAAGAACTCGCTGGCGAACGACCGCCAGCCCACTCAAAGCCCTGGGCCTGAACGGTTGGCTTGGCGACAATCCCGGCACCGATGGCGAGGAAGGCGGCGGCGATCGTCGAAATGGATGAGATTTTCGTTGCTAGCTCTTTCTTGCCGGCACTGGGATACGATCGAGCCGAAGCAACGACGGAACGGCGCGTCATTGGACCGGCAGTCAGTCAAATTCAGAAGGAATTGACTGACCGCACCGTGATCCAAGGCCGCAAAATCCATAACCCTCGGAATATACCGATGCCGATGGAGTGTGGTGTCGGTTAGCCCGCGAACGGGAACACCAGGTTGATCCGGCTGCCAATTCCCGGCATCGATTCGACCTCCAGCCTGCCGCCATGGGCCTGCATGAGGCTACGCGCCAAGGTCAGTCGCAACCCGATGCCACGGCTGTCCCGGACGGCGTTGCCATGGCTGCCCTGCGAGAGGCCATTGCCTTCGTCTTGGACGATGATGGCGACTCCGTCAGGACGCTGTGCGGTGCTGATGTCGATCCAGTCATGCTGGCCGGTGTTGCGGATCGCGTTTGCCAGAACGCGCGCGAGAACATGTCGGAGGGCGCGCGGATCCGCAGTGATCCTCGCGCATTGCCCGGCGGATGGAAGGCGCCAACTGCGCTGTCCGGGGGCAAGATGGGCAGCAGCAGCTTCGACCGCTTGCGACAGGACGGCATCAAGATCAATGGATTCCGGCCGGAGAATATGCCGCGCGTTATCAGGCTGCGCGGCGGCATGTAGTTCGTCGGCCAAGCTGAGCAGGTCGGCCGCGGTGGCCGCAATCAGTTCGGGCTGCGCCTCGCGGGCCCCGGCATGGCCAAGAATTTGTAGGCCAGCCTGGTGCAGTTCCTGAACAGCGAGCCCCAATAACCGTGATGCTTCCGTCCGCGACGCTTCCGCCAGCGCACGGGCGTTTACACAGGCCCGATAGGCTGTTCTGATCTTGAACAGCCGCCAGGCGAGGATCACGCAGATGCCAGCCAGAAAGCTGGTTATAAGAAGGTCAGGCCACATCGGGCAATAGTAAGCCGGCCAATCTTAAGCTGTCGTTAAAGTCGTCGCACAAAACCCTGCCGGCACCGGCCTGCAGGGCATGACGAAGCTTTAAGCAGTCGCCTTTTTAGCGGCGGCCTTCGTGATCTGGCGCTTCACCACCAACGCCGCTTCCGGCAGCTTGGAGTTATTGGTGCTCATCAAGAAAGCATCAATGCCGCCATTCTTTTCCACAGTGCGGATCGCGCGGGTCGAGAGGCGCATGCGGATCGCAACACCGAGCGTATCCGACAACAGCGAGCTTTCCTGCAGGTTCGGCAGGAAACGACGGCGTGTCTTATTATTCGCATGGCTGACGTTATTGCCAGACAGCACACCTTTGCCGGTGATATCGCAGCGGCGAGCCATATTCGGAACCCTCAACAAAAAACGCAGGCAAGCGATGCCGCCTGCCCGGACGAACGGAAGTCGCGGCTTATCGCGAATTCCATGGCTTGCGTCAATGCCCGTCCTTCAATGCTCGGTGCGTTTCAATTCACCGTTGCGCACCGAGGCGATCGCATTGTTCAGGACCCGAATAATCGCGTCATCCGGCATTTCCCGCGCCAGCAATCCCATTGCGCCGCCCAGTAACGCGGACGCGATCGCCACTGGCGGCAGATTCTGCCCGGCCATGTATTCGATCGCCTTGTCCACGACGGCGCCGGCATGGCTGAGTTCGGCGGGGGGCGTTTCGTCATCGGACATGTCATAGCTCCTTGATGCGTGCGGCTATGCGCCCGCATCGGATGGATTGGAAGTATGCGTCGTCCGACATATGGTCGGCTAATTGTCCAAGAACAGGGGTTCCGATATGGCCGACCTAATGCCTGCCACCAGCCTGGCCGCCGTACCAGGCCGGCGGCGTCTGACCATCGAGATGGCGCAGAACATCGAACGGCGCGGCTTCACGGGCATTTTTGCCCCCAGCATGTTCGGCAACATGTCGTTATGCGAAGGCATTGCGTGGAACACCTCGACGATTCGCTTCGCCACCGCGATTGCGCCGATTTACAGCCGCACCCCCAGTGATTTCGCCCAATCGGCGGCATTCATGCACGAGATTTCGGGGGGGCGCTTCAGCCTCGGTATCGGCATCAGCCACGGCCCGAGCCATATCCGCATGGGGGTAACCCCCGGCAAGCCGCTGGGCGACACGTCGAATTTTGTCGAGAAATTCCGCGCAGTGGAGGGTGTCGGGCCCTTGCCTCCGGTCCTGGTGGCGGCGATGCGGCAGAAAATGGTTAACCTCGCCGGTCGGATCGGCCAAGGGGTGATTTTCGCCAATGCGGCGCTGAGCCACATGAAAACCTCCCTCGCGGCGCTCCCGTCCGAGGCAAGGGACGACCAGAATTTCCTGGTCGGCAACATGATCCCGACTTGTATCAGCGACGATGTCGCCGCGGCCCGTGCGGTCTGCCGCAAGTCGTTGATCGCGTACGCCTTCCTGCCGAATTACCGGAACTACTGGAAAGAAGCCGGCTACGTCGATGAGATGACGGCTATCGAGCGCGCCATCGACGAAGGCCGGCGCGACGATGTACCGGGCCTGCTGACCGATCGCTGGCTCGCCGATGTCAGCCTGTTCGGGTCGGCGACCACGGTGCGCGACCGGGTTGGCGAATGGCGCGCGGCAGGCGTATCAACACCGATCATCGTGCCGTCCTCGGCCGCCGGCGGGCAGTTGAAGGCGATCGAGGAAATGTTCGCAACCTTCGCTTAGTTTAAGGATCGCAGATGGACCCCACCCCCTGGCAGGACGGCGTCTATGCCGCCCTGAAACGCGCTGGCGTGCGCCAGATCGGCTATGTGCCCGATGCCGGCCATGCCCGTGTGATCGAAATGGCCCACGCCGACAACGACATGCACGCCGTGGTGTGCACGACCGAGGAAGAGGGTATTGCCCTCTCCGCCGGTGCCTATCTCGGCGGCCAGCGTTCTGCGCTGCTGATGCAGTCATCGGGCGTCGGCAATTGCATCAACATGCTGTCGCTGCCAATCAATTGCCGTATGCCGTTCTTCACCCTGGTGACGATGCGCGGCGAATGGGGCGAGTTCAACCCGTGGCAGGTGCCGATGGGTAGCGCCACCGAGGCGGTGCTGAAAGCCACTGGCGTCCAGGTCCGCCGCGCCGAACGGGCTGATGAGGTGGTAGAACTGGTGGAAGCGAGTGCAAGGCTCGCCTTTGACAGCCATATCCCGGTGGCGGTGCTGCTATCCCAACGACTGATCGGCGCGAAGGTATGGGTGAAATGAGCGAGGGAACTCTTGATCGACGTGCAGTTGCCGCCGAACTGGTCCGCACTGCCAACACCGCACCAGGCGGGCCAATGCTCGTGGTGTGCGGGCTTGGCTCGGCGACCTATGACATTGGGGCCGCGGGTGACCGGCCGGAAAATTTCTACCTGTGGGGCGCGATGGGCGGGGCGGCGATGATCGGCCTTGGTCTCGCCCTGGCGCAACCTACGCGGCGGGTGTTGGTGGTGACCGGCGACGGCGAGGCGCTGATGGGCATGGGGGCGTTGGCGACGATTGCGGCCATGGCACCAGCTAATTTGTCGCTTGTGATCCTCGACAACGGTCAGTTTGGCGAAACCGGCCATCAGCGCAGCCACACCGGGCTGGGCACCGATCTTGCGGCAGTCGCCGCTGGCTGCGGCTGGCGTACGACGATCAAGATCGACGACATGGCCGGCGTTGTGGCGCTTGCACCGCGCCTGCAGGCCGAGGCATTGCTCGCAGTCATCCGGATTTCGCCCGCCGAGGTCCCGCGTTTTCTGCCAATCCGCGACGGGGCGCTGTTGACACGGCGGGTGCGCGACGCGCTCGGCGTGCCAGCAGATTAGAATCCTCGCTTCCCCGCCCGTGAAATGCGCATTAATCTTGCGCCTTGGCCGCCAGGCCGGTAAGGCGTAAAACCCTTGCCGGCCGTGGCGTTGGATGTCTTACGCGGCATGGTGCTGTCGAACCCGCTCTGCCACCAGTGCAGCGTTAGCGGTCGTCCCGGCTATATGTTTCCCTGTCGGAGTTTCATGCGTGCCGAGAATTTTATCGACTATTCTGGTCTGTAGCCTTCTAGCGTTTGGCGTGAACCCAGTTGGGGCCCAACCGGCTGCCCCACAAGCCACACCCCCTGCCGCACCGCCCGGGATCCCGGTGACCGTCGTGCCGGCGACCAAGCGCGATGTGCCAATCCTGCTCAACAATATCGGTTCGGTGCAGGCTTTCCAGAATGCGCTCATCCGTGTTCGGGTCGACGGCACCTTACAGGAAGTGTTTTTTCAGGAAGGTCAGGACGTCAAAAAAGGTGACCGGCTGGCACTGATAGACCCGGCACCTTACCAGGCCGCCTATGATCAGGCATTGGCCCGCAAAGCCGCCGACCTGGCGGTGCTGACCTCGGCCCGGCTCGATCTCGCCCGTGCGGTCGAGTTAGCAAAGCAGCAATTTACCGCCCAACAAGTGGTTGATCAGCGGACTGCGACAGTGGCGCAACTGACCGCCCAGTTACAATCGGACGACGCGGCTATTGCGGCAGCCAAGGTCAATCTGGACTATACGAGTATCTTGGCACCGTTCGATGGGCGGGTCGGCATTCGCATGGCCGATCCTGGAAACGTGATCCGTGCCGCAGATCCCGCAGGCGCCGGCATTGTCACCATCGCGCAAATCCATCCGATCGCGGTGATTTTTACCTTGCCGCAAGATAGCCTGCCGGCGATCCAGGCGGCGATGACGCTCGCACAGGGAACCGGCAGCAAGCTCACGGTGTTCGCCAGTTCGCCGGACGGTAAGACCCTGCTCGGCCAAGGCGGGTTGCTGACCACCGACAACACGATCGATCCCGCCAACGGCACGATCAAGCTCAAGGCGTCGTTCCCCAACACCGATAACCGGCTCTGGCCGGGCCAGTTCGTCACTATGAAACTGCAAACCGAAATCCAGCGCGGGGCGATCACCGTTCCGTCCATCGCGGTGCAGCGCCGCGCCGATGGTTTGTTTGTCTATGTCATCAAGGACAATGCCGCCGCAGTGCAACCGGTGACGGTCGGGCAGGATGATGGTCGCGTCGCGATTGTGACCAAAGGCCTGGACGAAGGCGCAATGGTCGTCATTGCCGGCCAATCGCGGCTGGCCAGTGGCACCAAGGTGATCGCCGCGCAAGGCAAGCCGAATAGCTGATTTCCGTCTTACCCACTACGCACAGCAGGCAGCATCCGCATGAGCATCAGCACCCCTTTCATTCGCCGCCCGATTGGAACCTCGCTGATGATCGCGGCCATCGTGCTGGTTGGGATCGTCGCCTACCCGCTGCTACCGGTCGCGCCTTTACCAAACGTCGAATTCCCGACGATTTCGGTCCAGGTATCCTTCCCCGGTGCCAGCCCGGAAACCATGGCGACCGCCGTCGCCCAGCCGCTGGAACGGGTGTTCGCGCAAATCCCGGGCGTCGCGCAAATGACATCCAATTCGGTGCTTGGCCGCACCAACGTGACAGTGCAGTTCGACCTTAACCGCAGCATCGACGGCGCGGCGCTCGACATTCAATCGAAGCTCACCGCCGCCGCCGGCCAGTTGCCGCGCAACCTGCCCAATCCGCCGACGTTTTATAAGGTCAACCCTTCAGACAGCCCGATCCTGATTCTCGCCGTTCAATCCGACGAACTCGATCTGATCACTGTCAACGATTACGCCGATAATATCCTGGCGCAGCAAATTTCGACCATTTCCGGTGTCAGCCAGGTCTTCATCGGTGGTGAGCGCAAGCGCGCGGTGCGGGTGCAGGTTGATCCGGCGCGTCTCGCAGCCATGGGCCTTACGATGGAGGACACCCGGTTCGCATTGCTGCAATCGACCGTCAATTCCCCGAAAGGCAGCATCGACGGCGAATTGCGTAGTTTCACTATCTACGCCAATGACCAGATGACCAAAGCATCCGAGTACAACGACCTGGTGATTGCCTTCCGCAATGGCGCCCCGATCCGGGTGCGCGATATCGGCCAGGCGATTGATGCCGCGGATAACCTCCTGATCGCCGGGCACCAGAACGGCAAGCTTGGGGTCCAACTGATCATCTTCAAACAGCCCGACGCCAACATCATCTCGACGGTTGACCAGATCAAAGCCCGGCTGCCTGGATTGCTTGCCGCCGTGCCACCCTCGGTCAAGGTGATTGAGGTGATGGATCGCACCCAGACAATCCGTGCGTCGGTCGAAGATGTGCAGATGACGCTGATGCTCACCATCGGGCTGGTGGTGATGGTGATTTTCCTGTTCCTGCGCAACGTGTGGGCAACCATCATCCCGAGCGTAACAGTGCCGATCGCCTTGATCGGCACTTTTGCGATCATGTACCTGCTCAATTACAGCCTGGATAATCTGTCGCTGATGGCCCTGACCATCGCGGTCGGGTTCGTGGTCGATGATGCGATCGTCATGCTGGAAAATATTTTCCGCCACATCGAGGACGGTGAACGCCCATATGAGGCCGCGATCAAGGGTGCAGCCGAAATTGGCTTTACGATTGTCTCGATCAGCGCCTCACTCATTGCGGTGTTTATTCCGCTGCTGTTGATGAGCGGGATTGTAGGTCGATTATTCCGCGAATTCGCCGTCGTCGTGTCGGTCGCGGTGGTGGTTTCGGCCATCGTGTCACTGACACTTACGCCGATGATGTGCTCGCGCTTTCTTCGTCACAATACCGGTGGCCATAATATACTCTACCGCATTATCGAGAAGTTCTTCGATGCGCTGGTCGGCGGGTATCGGCGTACCCTCGATATCGCGATGCGGTTTCACTATATCACCTTCTTGTCCTGGGTGGTGACGGTTGGAATTACGATTTACCTGGGCATTGTGATGCCAAAGGGCTTCTTCCCCGAGCAGGATAACGGCATCCTGATGGCGGTGTCGCAAGGGGCCGAGGATATATCCTTCAAGGAAATGACCCGCCTGCAATTGAAACTCGGCGAAGTGTTGCTGAAAGATCCCGCCATTGCCGGCTACTCGTCGATCGTCGGACCCGGCGCGCAGGGGCAAACCGGTAATAATGGTCGCTTCTTCATCGCTTTGAAGCCGTTTGATGAACGCCCGGGTGTGACCGCGCAAATGGTGGTGGCGCGGTTGCGCGGCCCAGTGTCCCGGATTGAAGGGGCGCAGCTTTTCGTTCAGGCCGGGTCGGACATCCGGGTTGGCGGTCGCCCGTCGAGTGCGCAATATCAATACACGCTGCAAAGCCCCGATACCGGGGAGCTTTACAGCTGGGCGCCTAGAATTCTCGCCAAGTTGCGCAGCCTGCCAGAATTACGTGATCTGGCCACCGATCAGAAGAATGGCGGCGCCACAGTTCATCTGACCATTGATCGAGACGCCGCTGCGCGCTTTGGCATTTCCCCACAGGTGATTGATGAAACATTGTTCGATGCGCTTGGGCAGCGCCAAGTCACGCAATATTTTACCCAGGTAAACACCTACAAGCTCATCCTCGAAGTGCTGCCGGAGATGCAGGGCGACCTGGCGGTACTCAACAAGCTGTTCGTCCGTTCCAATTCTGGCACGGCAGTACCTTTATCAACCTTCGTTAAGGTCGATTCCAGTAAGGTGGCGCCACTATCAATTGCCCATCAATCGCAGTTTCCATCGGTGACCTTGTCGTTCAACCTTGCCCAGGGCGTCGCCTTGGGCGAGGCGGTGCAAGCGGTGAACGCTGCTATGCGCTCGATGGCCACCCCGGTTACCTTGCAGGGCACATTCCAGGGCACCGCCCAGGCCTTCGCAGCGTCTCTCACCACCATGCCCTATCTGCTCGCGGCAGCCCTGATCAGTGTGTACATCATTCTCGGTGTGCTGTACGAAAGTTACATCTTGCCGGTGACGATCCTGTCGACCATCCCGTCAGCAGGCGTCGGGGCTCTGCTGATGCTGACCTGGTTCGGCTATGATCTGGGGCTGATCGCAGTAATCGGGCTGCTGCTGCTGATTGGCATCGTCAAGAAGAACGGCATCATGATGGTGGATTTCGCCGTCAATGCCCAACGGGTCGACGGCATGTCGGCGCATGAGGCTATTCGCACCGCCTGCCTGTTGCGCTTCCGACCGATCATGATGACCACCCTTGCCGCCCTGTTCAGCGGCTTGCCGCTGATGCTGGGCCATGGCGCCGGATCGGAACTGCGGCGCCCGCTCGGGTATGCGATGGTGGGTGGATTGGCGTTGAGCCAGATCCTCACGTTGTACACCACGCCGGTGATCTATCTTTATCTGGAGCGCTTGCAGGCTTGGTTGTCGCCCAAGCGGCGGGTGACGTTGCCGACGCTCGCCGAGAAGATGGGGGCGGCGACGGCAGATTGAAGGCCGGGAAGCAGTTCTCTATTTTCAAACAAATAACTGCTTATTCTCCAAACACCCGCGCAAAAATCGCATCCACCCGTCGCAAATGCCGCATCGGATCCATCGCCGCATCCAGCGCCGCATGCGACACCCGCCCGGCGATTTCAGGATCGGCGGCCAGATTGGCACGGAAATCCTGGGCGTCCGGCTTGCCAAGTTTGGTCCAGGTCGCCATCGCGTTGCGCTGCACGATCCGATAGGCGTCTTCCCGCGAAATGCCCGACTTGGCCAATGCCAGCAGGATTTCTCCGGAATGAACGACCCCGCCGAGGCTTTCGATATTTTCGGCCATGCGCTCAGGATAAACGGTCAACTGCGCCATCATCCCGGTAAGCCGGTTGAGGGCGAAATCCAGCGTCACCGTCGCATCGGGCGCGATCCCGCGCTCAACGCTCGAATGGCTGATGTCGCGTTCATGCCACAAAGTCACGTTTTCGAGCGCCGGGATCACCGCGGCGCGCACCAGTCGGGCAAGCCCGGTGAGATTCTCCGACAGCACCGGGTTGCGCTTGTGCGGCATCGACGAACTGCCTTTTTGGCCTGGATGGAAGAATTCCTCGGCCTCCCGCACTTCGCTGCGCTGCAAATGGCGAACCTCGGTCGCCAGGCGCTCAATGCCGGACGCCACCACCGCCAGCGCGCAGAAGAATGCGGCATGACGATCGCGCGGGATGACCTGGGTCGAAACCGGCTCCACCGCCAGTCCAAGCTTGGCCGCGACATGGGCCTCGACCGCAGGATCGAGGTTGGCGAAAGTCCCTACCGGGCCGCTGAGTGCCGCCACCGCGATTTCAGCGCGGGCTGCCACCAGGCGCGCCCGGTTGCGGACAAACTCGGCATAGTGGCCAGCGAGTTTCAGCCCGAAACTGGTCGGCTCGGCATGAATGGCGTGGCTGCGGCCGATAGTGGGCGTATGCTTGTGCTCAATCGCCCGGGTCTTCAAGGCCACTAGCAAGGCGTCGACATCGGCGATCAGGATGTCGCAGGCTTGGGTCAATTGTACCGAGAGGCAGGTATCGAGCACGTCGGACGACGTCATGCCGAGATGGACGAAGCGGCTATCCTCTCCGATCGCTTCGGCCAGCCAGGTCAGGAAGGCAATGACATCGTGGCGTGTCACCCGCTCGATCGCATCGATCCGCTCGACATCCTCGGGGCCGATGGCCGCAAGCTTGGCACCGCCTTTTTCGCGGATGTTGCGGGCGGCCTCAAGCGGGATGTCACCAAGTTCGGCCATCGCTTCGGCGGCGAGGGCTTCGATCTCGAACCATATGCGATAGCGGTTCTCGGGAGCCCAGATGGCTGTCATCGTGGGGCGGCTATATCTCGGGATCATTAAATCTCTTCTCAGTGACTGTAATCGCCTGCATAAGACCGGCTCCTCTGGGTGGCAAGGATTGGTACATTGAACTTCGCTGATATGTGGCTACTGCTCCAGGTGGTCTTGATCGACATCACTTTGGCCGGAGACAACGCGGTAATCGTTGGCCTCGCGGTCATGGGCCTGCCGCAAAAGCAGCGGCGCCAGGCAATCGCGGTCGGCCTTGCCGGCGCGGTGGTAATGCGGATCGCGTTTGGCGCCGTCACCGTGCAATTGCTCGCCATAGTCGGTCTGCTGTTCGCCGGAGGGCTGCTGCTTCTATGGGTAACCTGGAAAGCCTATCGCGAATTGCGCTTGGGCAGCGTTCATCAGGGTAAGCCGCCGGCAAAGTCGCTCGGGTCGGCAATGTGGCAAATTCTGCTCGCCGACGTGTCCATGAGTTTGGACAATGTCCTTGCGGTTGCCGGTGCAGCTGATGGCAATGTGTGGATTTTGACGATCGGATTGCTGCTGTCGGTACTGCTCATGGGATTTGCCGCCCAGGCCATCGCCAATCTGCTTGAACGGCATCGCTGGCTTGCCTGGGCCGGTCTTGGGATCGTGCTTTTGGTTGCACTGAAGCTGACCTGGGAAGGCGGGCATGATTTGTGGCTGCATGTGGCGCCGATGTTGGCCAAGTAGGAGGCTTTGGCAAAAAAATAGACGGTCTGCCTGCCAGTTATTCGGGCTATGCCTGATCTCCGGTTAGGTCTAGACAGCGCCCCATATCGTAAAGGACCCTAGATATGCCCGGCAAAGCCCTGGTTTCGCTTGAACTCGAACCTCATGAAATCGCCCTCGTGATCGGTGAGGAAGACGAAGGCATGTCGGTGCGCATCGTCGCTGGCACCGAGATGCCCGAAGACGCTCCTGAACTCCCGGCGGCCGCTGAGATCATCGTCGCCCTTGCGACCCGCCTGTTGAAAGACCCCGAATTCCACGACGAACTGGTCGAGTGGTACTACGATCAGCAAGACGAAGATGAAGACGACGAGGATGCAGACGAAGTCCCCGGCAAACCTTCATAGCGCGCCAACACTGCGCGCTCATGCGCGGCAAGATCAAATTCGTCGTGGGGGCAGTGGGTCAGAAAGCGTTCCGGCATCTCCAGTAGCGCGATGTCGGGCGCAATGCGGCTGATCATCCCGAGATCGAGGTCGGATGACCAGACGAAATGCACTTCGGCGAAGGTGATCGCGGCAAGCTGGCTCAACAGGCTGCACTCGGCGCGGTAGTCTGAGAACGACGATCCAAAAAGCACCACTCGTTCTGGCCTCGGGGCGGCGCTGTTGCGCCAGACCACGTGGCTCCCGGTATGCAATCCGGTTTCGTTCTCCAGTCCGTTGGCCTCTTTGAACATCACAATCCGGTTGGCATGAACCCGGCGCATAGTTTCGGGAGACGCTCGGCGGGCAAACCGATCTTCCACTAGATCGGGGTAGGACGTGTCCCACAAATCGCCGTGATAGCTGACCTCGCGCAATGGCAGTCTGCCGGGCGCCTCGGGGTCGAACGCTATGCCGAGCGCTCGCATCATTTCTGCAAACGCGCAGGCCGCACCTTGTGGCAGCCAATGGCTGTCCGTCCGCGCATAGCCGAGCTGGGGAAGGGCGCGCAGGGCTGCGGTTGGGTTTACGACTTGAGGATAGGAAATGGCGTCACTCAACCGCAGCGTCGGTTGCCGGAATGTGGTCGGCACAAGCGCATCACCGTGCACGCTGAGCTTTTCTGGCGCAAGCACCATGCACCATTTCACCCCGAGACTGGTAAAGAACGCCTCCCGTGCCGCCAATCGTTCCCGCCACGCTTCGATTGGAACCAGTTCCCCAAAGCCGGTATCGCTGTAGAGCCGCAGCACCTCGTTGCTGCCGCCAACCAGAAACAGCATGTCGTCATTGCGTACGACCCGTTGCACCCGGCTATTCCGCCAGCTTCTCGCGGCTGGCCCTGACCTTTTCGACCCGCCGCCCGTCCATTGCTGTCACTTCGAACAGCCAGCCGGCAAAGGCGATGCGGTCACCCTCGCGCGGCACCCGGCGCAGCAAGGCGAGGATCAGACCTGCCAGCGTGTGATACGAGCCCTCGGCCGGTAATTCCGGCAAACCAAGCCGCGCTTGCACCTCATCCACCGGCATCAAGCCTTCCAGCAACAATGCGCTGTCATCCTGCTGGGTGCCGGTTATCGGGTCTGGCGCACTGTTTTCCGGGTCACCAACAATTGCCTGCAATGCGTCGGTCGCGGTCACTACCCCTTCGAAGCTGCCGTATTCATCGAGCACCAGCGCCATGCCGAGCGGGTCCGACCGCAGCCGTTCCAGCGCGTCCATCGCGGTTGCCGTATCGGGGATGACTTGCGGATGGCGCAATGCGTCGGTGATCGATAGGGCTTTACCGCCCAGCAACCCATCGAGGAGGTCTTTCGCGAGTACAATCCCGACCGGATTATCCACCGCGCCATCACAGACAATAAAGCGGGAAAACGCGCTCGACTTCAGCGTTTCCGCGATGTCCTCGGCGCTGTCGTTGCGGTCTATCCAGGGAATGCCGGTCCGCGGCGTCATGATGGCCCGCACCGGCTTGTCGGCCAGGCGCAACACCCGCTCGATCATGTCACGCTCCTCGGTTTCGATCACGCCGGTTTGTTCGCCCTCGGCAAGAATGGCTTTCAACTCCTCCTCGGTCACCGTTTGCGACGCGGTACGATGGGCGCCAAATAGCAACAGCACGAAATTCGACGACAGGCTCAGCAGGTAGACCACCGGGCGGGTGATGTTGGCCAAGGTGGCGAGCGGCCCGGCGACGTAGGCGGCAACGATTTCCGGCCGGCGCAACGCCAATTGCTTGGGTACCAACTCGCCGATCACCATGGTGAAATAGGTGATCAGCACAACAACGATGCCGAGCGCCAGGCTGTCCGCGAACGGTGCCAACGCCGGAACAGCGGCAATTGTCGGCGTGATCAGCGCCGCAACATGCGCGCCGCCAAACACGCCCGATAAGATGGAGATCAAGGTAATCCCAACCTGCACCGCCGGCAAAAACCGATGCGGATCTTCCGCCAGACGCCGCGCGAGCGCAGCGCCATGATGCCCCTTGCGCTCCAGCACTGTCAGCCGGGCACGATTTGATGACACCAGGGCGAGTTCGCTTAGTGCAAACAAGCCGTTCATCACGATCAGCAGCAAGATGATGCCGATATCCAGCAGAATTTCCATAGCCGGGGTATAACAACAAAACGGCCGCCGCGTAACGGGTCGCCAATACCCTGGCGCAAGCGGCGACGGCGGCGCATACCTTCCGGCGACGGACGAGCGAGGAGGGGACATGCCGGTGACGCGCAAGCGCTTCATCCCATCGGGGGCAGTCGCCTCGGTGGCGCCGGGCCTTGCTGACGCGGCGGAGGACGTCTTGTTGCACTGGGTGTTGCCTGCGGCCGCGGGGGCCTATCGTGTCCGACTGCGGGGCGCTGTTCTGGTTTGCGACTGGCTGACCGCCGATGCGGCAGATACGACGGCCTCGGTACCCTTTCCGTTTGCGGCGCCATTACTGGAGATTGGCCCTGACCGGAGGCCTGTGCTCTGGCGAATTTCCCGTTCAACCCATCAGACCCAGAACTCGCTGGTCCTGGTTCTGAACGCGATCGGTGACCCGTGCCAGGCGAGGGTCGTGTTTGCCGTTCATCGCCGAAGCGCATTGCTCAGCATTGCCACCGTGCTGCGTCATCGTGGTGACCAGCCGGATATTGCCATCAGCGCGAGCACGACGGCTAACATCGTGCTCGCGGCGCCTGATGCTGAGGTCCTGCACCTCAGCGGCGCCTGGAGCCAGGAAACCCAGATCCAGCGAAGCCATCGCGGCAGTACGCCGCTGCGCCTGGAAAGCCGTGCGGGCAAGACCGGGTTCGACAATCAGCCCTATTTGGCTGTTCCAACGCCAGAGCGCACCTATCTTTGCCAGCTGCTGTGGTCGGGCAATTGGCAACTATCGAGCGATCCGACCGATGGCGGGATGCTCATCAGCGGAGGCCTGCACAATGCAGGTTTTCACCATGTGCTGCGGTCCGGCGCCACGCTGGCATTGCCGACGATGGTGTTCGGCGCCATCGATGGCGACCTGAATACCGCCACCCAACGTCTGCACGATTATCGCCGCGGCCATCGCCCTAACCGGGACCGCGCCATTCCTGTCCAGTTCAACAGCTGGTATCCCTATCAGGGCGAGCCCAACGCGGCGGAAATGCTTGCTATACTTCCGACCGTCAAGCGTCTCGGCTGCGAGGCCTTTGTCGTCGATGCCGGCTGGTATCGGGCCGAGGATGATGATGGTCCCGGCAGTTGGGAGGCCCGCACCGGAGACTGGCACGTCAGCCGCCGGCGCTTTCCCAACGGCCTGCGCGAAATCGGGGTTGCCTGCCGCGAACAGGGCCTCCATTTCGGCCTGTGGATCGAGCCGGAGGTGATCGGGTCACTTTCCGAGATCCGTAGGCTTTACCCAAACTGGTTGCACCATATCGGCGGTGAGAAACCGAAGGACGCGGCGCGTGCGGTGCTCAATCTCGGACTTCCCGCGGCCCGGCAGCACGTCTTTGATCGGATTTCCGCCCTGGTGGTTAATGTCGGGGTGCGGTGGCTCAAGTGGGATTTCAACACCGATCTTGGTGTTGGCGGCTGGGCGCTCGGGCTTGCGAGTAGTTTTACCGACCAGGACCCCCTGGTTGCCCATTATACCGGACTGTACCGATTGCTGGACGCGATCCGCGCCGCGTTTCCGAACCTGATCCTGGAAATGTGCGCCAGTGGTGGTGGCCGAATGGATGGTGCCATTCTGTCGCATGCCCATCTCAACTGGCTGAGCGATCAGCCTAACGCACCTCGCAAGCTCGCCATTCATTTTGGCAGCCACCTGGCGCATCCGGCGGTGGCCTGTAATGACTGGCTGGTCGAATGGCCACCCCACAGCGTTGCCGGCTATGGTGATGAAGATGGCATCATAGACCAGCGCGGCGATCTGTCGTTCCGCTTGCGCGTCGCGATGCTGGGCAGCTTCGGTGTCAGCGCACGCGTCGATCTGTGGCCCGAGCCGGATATCGCCACCACGATCGCCCATGTTGCGCTCTACAAAGCAAAGTTGCGCGCCATCATTCATCATGGCGACCAGTATCTGCTGACCGACGCGCCCCAAGCTAATGGAAGCGGCGACTGGGCGGTGATCTGGTACGCGACCAAAGACCGATCGTGTGGCGTATTATTCGCCTTTCGTCTCGATGGCGCGCCGGATCGTATCGTCGCATTGCCCGGGCTTGCACCCGACCAGCGTTATCGCGTTACACCGTTCGACGGTTCGCCCGTTGAAGCGACCGGGTCCAGCCTGGCCGACGGTCTGACTGTCACAGTCGCCGATCACTTTCTATCGGCGCTGTACCTGATCGGGCCACTGTCAAGTTAGAGCGTGATGACCGCTGATAGGCGCGGTTATCACGTAACATGAGCTGCTGCCGGTTTCACGGACACCTGGTTTAGGTGTTTTGATGAGAACGGAGAGTGCAAATGGGACGACGATTATTTAGCCGCGAGTTCAAGCTTGAGGCTGTTCGCCTTGTGCGGGATCGCGGGGTGTCTGTGGCACAGGCATCCCGTGACCTGGACGTTGGCGAGAACGTGCTGCGCCGCTGGGTTAAGGAATGCAGCGCCGATCCGGCACACGCGTTTCCTGGCCAAGGCCAGATGAAGCCGGAGCAACTGGAGATTGATCGGCTGCGCCGTGAAGTCACGAAGCTGAAGGCGGAGCGTGATATCCTAAAAAAAGCCGCGGCCTACTTCGCGAGGGAGTCGATATGAAGTTCGGCTTTGTGGCGAAGCACCGAGGGACCTGGCCGGTTCGGTGGCTTTGTGAGGCACTCGGTGTGTCGCGCAGCGGATTTCATGGCTGGCTGACACGTCGTCGCAGCGCTCGTGCCCTGGCCGACGACGAGCTGACACCGAAGGTGCGTGCCAGCTTTGTGGCATCGAGCCGCACCTATGGTGCCCGTCGCGTCTGGCATGACGTGCTGGCTGATGGCGGCATTTGTGGGCTGCATCGCATCGAGCGTCTGATGCGCGCCCAGGCGTTGCGGGCACGGCCGCGGCGGCGTGGCTTGCCTGCTGACACGGGAAAACGGGTGCCCGGTTCTGTGGCCACCAACCTGCTCGATCGCCAGTTTACGGCCCATGCGCCGAACCAGAAATGGGTCGCCGACTTCACCTACATCTGGACGGCCGAAGGTTGGCTCTATGTAGCTGCAGTGCTCGACCTGTTCTCTCGTCGTGTTGTCGGCTGGTCGATGAGTGCAACAATGACCGCTCAATTGGTCACTGACGCGCTGGTAATGGCAATCTGGCGCCGCGGCAAACCCGATGCGCTGCTGCATCACTCGGATCGCGGCAGCCAATATACGGCCGAGCCGTTCCAGAGGCTCATGACTGACAATGGGGTGACATGCAGCATGAGCCGGTCGGGAAACGTGTGGGACAACGCGGTGATGGAGAGCTTCTTCTCATCGCTCAAAACCGAACGGGTCGCCCGCAAGGTCTACCGGACAAGAGACGATGCCCGGGCAGACGTGTTCGATTATGTCGAACGCTTCTACAACCCAACCCGGCGCCACTCGACCATTGGCTATGTCAGCCCTATGGAATTCGAGCGGATCGCCGCAGCGGCTTAAACCAAGTGTCCGCGAAACCGGCAGCAGCTCACACCAGAATTTCCATGCTGGGGAGTATAGTGGTAATACCAATTCCCACAACCTAGTACCGATGCGCCCAGTCCCTCAATCCGATTTTCATTATGCGCCATGGCTGATCGGTAAGTTTGTTCCAGGCGTGGCAGCAGTGGTCGACAATGTCGTCGTAGGACTGGAAGATGCGGTTTGAGAGCCAGTTGTCGCGCATGAACTGCCAGACATTCTCCATCACGTTAAGCTCAGGGCACTTCGGTGGCAGCGGCAGCAGGGTGGTGTTGGCCGGCACGTTCAGTTCACGTGACAGGTGCTATCCGGCCTGATCGAGCAGGAGCACGGCATGTCGGCCCGGGCTGATCGTCGTGGCGACTTCGGCCAAATGCAGGCTCATCGCCCGAGTGTCGCAGTATGGCAGAACCAGGGCCGCACCCTTGCCTTCGTGCGGGCAGAGGTAATCCCCCCATTGTTAATGGGGTTCGTTCGTAGACTTCACGCGGCCATTTTCAATTTGTGTGCGGGTGTGACGCCGCCGATGCCCATGTTCGGGCGATCGTTGTAA
>CALQTN020000052.1 GCA_943333505.2 Asaia bogorensis
GAATAATAGCCAGACCACCGTCGGCGATAACTCGGTGGTGCTGATATCCGGGGTCGGCAATCTTGTCGGGGCCGGCGCCAACAACACGATCGCCATTTCCGGAATATTCAACAGTATATATTCCGGTGCGTCTACATTGGCCCTCGACGTCGGCGATTCCAATATCATCGCCGCCGGTGTGACCTCCGCGATCACCAACATAGGCAGCAACGGCACCGACTCTGCCGGAATTGGATCAACCTTTCTTGTCGCCGGGTCGTCGAACGTGTTTCTGGTCCATCCATCATCCGCCTATGTCATGGGCACCGCCGGCATCGACACGCTCAAGGGCACCATTGCCGATTTTTTCGGCGATCTCATCAACGGCCTCTCCAGCGGCATGCATATCAATGTCATCGATTTGATCCCGTCCGGTGTGTTGGTCAGCTTTGCCGGTTCGGCGTCGGGCGGTGTTCTCACCCTCGCCAGCGACAGCCAGTCTTTCGCGGTATCGACGTACGGCGAGATCAACCCCAGCTTGCTGTATGTATCAGACAATGGCTACAACGGAACCTTTCTCAGTGTTTATCCGGAAGGTTCGTTTTTCAATATACCAGATCGTGCGGCTCTTGACTTACCAGGGGCACTCCCCGACGGGGAACTGATCTGATCCAAATTGGCGAGCATGGGAGGCCCGCCCATAGCGGATAGCGTTTGACGCTGATTTTTGCCGGTCATGCATAGCAAAGGAAGCGCTTCTTTTTTGAAAAAAAGAAGCGCTTCATGTCTTACTCGCGCTGCAAAATCTCAATCCGCACCCCGTCCGGCCCCTCGAGGAACGCGATCTTGATCCCCGGCGCCGGGGACCGTGGCTCGACCACAAACTTCGCCCCTTTGCCGCGTAGCTCGGCCGCCGCGGCGTCAACATCGGCCACCAGCAATCCGATATGTTCGATGCCGCGAAACGGCGCCGGCGGCGGGGCAGGGGTTTCGGGCGGCACTTGTTCGATAAACATCAGCAGCCCGCCGAGATTGACCATCACCCGCAAGGCAGCGCCGTTCATCACCTGCCCGGCGGGGATGGCGCCGAACATGTCGATATAGAATTGCGCGGTGGCGGTGGGATCGGCGGTACGAAGATGGATATGGTCCTGGCGATAGTCCATGGCGGCCTCCTGCTGATGGGTTGCCGCAGCTTGGGATCGCGCCCCCCGCCTGGCAAGGGGCACGTGCTAGAGCCGGCGCGCCAGTTGCCGGCCCAGCAGCCAGCCCACCATCCCGGCGGCTGGTGCTGCCGGCAGCAGCAGCAGCCAGCCGATATTGGCCCCGGCCACCACCAGACTCAGGCCAATCCCCAGCATCAGCCCGCCGAGAAGGCTGCCGACGACGGCGGCGTTGATACCAAGCATCACAATATCGTTGGGTTTGATCATGCGCGGTGGGTAGGATGGCTGGCATGCTTTGACAAGCGGCATGCCACAGTTTTATACGCCCCCCACTGTCGGGAACGTGGACCCACCTTTCGGGGTGGGCGCCCGCTTGCGTCGATCGTCGCAAGCCTACCGGTGCAACAAGTCGCAACCAGTCGCATAAGCGGCGGGCGACGTCGATAAGAAAGGACCGTGCGCATGACCAAGCGCGTGGAGAGTAAGTACAAGATTAATCGCCGTTTGGGCGTCAATCTTTGGGGCCGCCCGAAATCGCCGATCAGCAAGCGCGATTACGGCCCCGGCCAGCATGGCCAGCGCCGCAAGCAGAAGCCGACCGATTTCGGCATCCAGCTGATGGCCAAGCAGAAGCTCAAAGGCTACTACGGCAACATCGGCGAAAAGCAGTTCCGCAAGTATTACGACGAAGCCGTGCGCCGCAAGGGCGATACGTCGGAAAACCTGATCGAGTTGCTGGAACGCCGCCTCGACGCCGTGGTCTATCGCCTGAAATTCGCGATGACCCCGTTTGCCTCGCGCCAGTTCGTCAACCACGGCCACATCACCGTGAACGGCAAGAAGGTCAACATCCCGAGCTACCAGGTCCGCGACAACGACATCATTGAGGTGAAGGAGAAATCCAAGCAGCTCGCCATGGTGCTCGACGCGTCCCAGACCGGCGAACGCGATGTCCCGGAATATCTCGAGATCGATCACCGCGCCATGAAGGGCCGCTTCACCCGCGCCCCGAAATTCTCTGACGTGCCGTATCCGGTGACGATGGAACCGAATCTGGTGGTCGAATTCTACTCACGCTGAGTTCGTTTGGCTGATTTACCCCGCAAATGGTCCCACAGACCGTTTGCGGGTTTTTTTTTGATTAAATGATACTTTTAGTGATTTATCGTGCCCTGGTCTGGGTTACGCGGTCACGCTCTGGCGATGCCCCGGCGCCCGATCAAGCGCGAAATCCGCCTCGGTCAGCAATCGCCAGCCGCCATTTTGCAGCACTTCGCACGGCCTGAACCGCGCTTTATAGGCCATTTTCTGGCTCTCCGGCACCCAGTAACCCAGATACACATAAGGCAAACCCAGCGCCCGCGCCCGCTCCACCAACCATAATATGGTGAACGTGCCGAGCGACTTTCGGTCCTGATCCGGCACGTAGAAGCTATAGACCGCCGATAGTCCGTCGCTCAGCCGATCGGTCAGGCAGGCGCCAACCAGACCGGCCGCTGCATCGCGGAATTCGACGATGCTGGTGGTGATCGGGGTATCTTCGACCATGGCGCGATAGTCATAAAAGCTCATCGTTGCCATATCGCCATCGCCGTGGCGCATCTGCTGGTAGCGTTGGAACAGCTGGAATTGTTCGGTAGTGGCGCGCGGCGGGGCTTCCGCGCCGGTAATGTCGGGATTTGCCCGCCAGATCCGCCGCTGGCCGCGGTCCTGCACAAAATCGGCGACCGGAATGCGGATCGGCACGCAGGCTTGGCAGCCCGGACACACCGGGGCGTAGGCAATGTTGTGGCTACGGCGAAACCCAGCGCGCGACAACCGGTCATGCAGGGCCTCGGCATCGGGGCCGCTCACCTCGGTCACCACCTTGCGTTCGGTCCGACCGACGATATAGGGGCACGGCAAAGGCGCGGTGGTATAGAAGAACTGCGGCCGGCGCGGCGACTTGAAGCTCATGCGGTCCCCCCTCCGTGCCGATGCAAATCGGCCATCCGATCCAGATTTGCGCGGCGCAGCAGCACCACGCCAGCCAGGATATCATGCAGGCATCGTTTGCGTAGGGTAAAAATGGCGAGGAAAAACAGCAGGCAAAGCAGCCCGAGCGTCAGCCAGTAGCCGATGATCCAGGTCAGCGCCTGGACGATGGTCGGGCGGGTGAAGCTCGCATTATCCACCATCACCAGCCCCACCAGCGCCTGGCCCGGTGTCGCCGATAGCGGGCTCGCCAGCGATATCCAGCTATAGGCCAGCGGGATCACCGGCAGCAGGCCGTAAGCGCCGACCCCAAAGCCCAGCGTCAGCACCGTCACGCCAGTGGCAAAGCCGAACCACGCCGCCATCAGCCCGCCCATCAGCGCCGCATCGAACGCCCATGCCACGATGCGGCGGACCAGCACGCCGTCAGTCAGAAGATCGTCATCATCAGACGGGAAGGGTGCGTAGCTGGTCATTGTCGCGCCTGGGGTAAAAGGGTGAGGTGATTTTCCGCGCTCGGCGCGGCGTTGGCCAGGGTGATTGTGCCACCATCAGCCCAGCGCGCGAGAAAATTTGTCAATAATCCACGCGCCAACTGGCCGGACTGGTCAGAAGCCACCAAAAGCCGCGGCGCTCGAGGTCGGCGAGATCGAACACCGCGCGAAACGCCGCGCCATGGATGGCACCGAGGGCACATCCCCCCGACCCCACACCATTTGCTGCTTTGTTTTCGAACAAAGAAGACCTTCCTTACCTCTCCGGCGCCAAATCCACCCTGACCGTATCCGCATCGCCCGCAACTTTGGGGAACCTGCGCAACACCTCCGGGTCATGTCCCGGAATAATATGGTCCGGACCATCGGCCAGCGCCTCGCAGGTCACCCAGCCGTCGAGCAGCTTTTCCACGTTATGCACCAGCACGAACGGCGAACGCTTGCGGATGTTATGCCAGAAATGGGTGGCGTCGGACGCCAGCACCACCCAACCGCGCGCGGTCGGCACCCGCATGATCTGCAAGCCACCAGAATGGCCGCCCACCAGATGCAGCGTGATGCCTGGGGCAATTTCGGCAGTGCCGCTATGGTGGATCAGCCGGTCGGCGAAGGTGTACCGTACTGCCATGGTCACATGCTCGACATCGAATGGCCGACGCAACAGTTCATGGCCCATGCAGCGCCCGGTGCAGTAAGACATTTCGCTGTCCTGGACATGGAACTTGGCCGCCGGAAACTCTGCCCAATGCCCGGCATGGTCCCAATGCATATGGCTCAGCACCACATCGGCAACAGTCGCGGCATCAACGCCGATACCGCGCAGGGCCTCGATTGGTGATCGTATCCATTGCCGGTTGCGCCGCGCCGCCGATGCGGCATCGAAACCAGTATCGAGCACAATCGTCCGGCCATTGCCGCGCACCACCCAGATATAGAAATCAAGCGGCATCGGGGCGGCGTGATCGTCGGGGAACATCAGATTGCTGCCCTGGGTGCGATCGGCAAAATGCGCATAGCGCAGCGCAAATATTTCGTAAGTCGGATGTGTCATCGTGGCGTTCTCCTGCGCATGTCTTGTCGGCGGACGTGGCTGAACCTACCCTGCCGGTGCCGAGTCCAATTTGTCCACCTCAGAGGGAAGCGCCCATCATGGCAAAAGCCGCCGCAAAGCCCGCCGTCAAAAAAGCCGCCCCGAAAAATGCACCGAAAGCTGCGCCAAAAGCTGCCAAGGCCGCAGCCGCCGCGCCAGCGCTGCGCAAGGAATTCGACACTGATCGTTTCCGTGCCGGCCTCGCCATGCGCCGTGCCGTGCTCGGCGCTGAATACGTCGATGCCTCGATCGCCAAGGCCGATGATTTCATGGTCGATTTCCAGAAAATGGTCACCGAGTTCTGCTGGGGCGAGATCTGGACCCGCCCGGGCCTCGACCGCAAAACCCGCTCGATGCTGAACCTCGCGATGCTGACCGCGCTGAACCGCCCCAACGAACTCCGCCTCCACATCAAGGGCGCGATCAATAACGGCGTCACCCGCGATGAAATGAAGGAAATCTTCCTGGCCTGCTGCGTCTATGCCGGGGTGCCTGCCGGGCTCGACGCCTTCAAGGTCGCCTCCGAGGTGTTCCGCGAGGCTGACGGCAAATGAGCGAGACCATCGGCTTCGTCGGGATCGGCAACATGGGCTGGCCGATGGCGGCCAGCCTGTCACGCGCCGGTTACGGGCTGGTGGTGGCGGATGCGCGCAAAGCGGTTGCGGATAATTTCGTCCAGCAGATCGGCGGGCGCACCGCCGATAGTCTGGCCGGGCTTGCCGCCGCGGCCGACATCGTTATCACCATGCTGCCCACCAGCACCCATGTCGCCGGGGTTCTGGCCGATGATCTCGATCACCTGCTGGCCGGCCTCAAACCCGGCTCGGTGGTGATCGACATGACCTCAGGCCAACCCGCCATCACCCGCGCGCTGGCCGCCAGGGTGGCAGCCTTGGGCAGCGTGATGATCGATGCGCCGGTTTCGGGCGGTGTGAGCCGGGCGAAAACTGGCGAACTCGCCATCATGGTCGGCGGCGATGCCGCGGTGATCGACCGGGTCCGCCCGGTTCTGGCGGCAATGGGTACCACGATCCTACCCTGCGGCGCGATCGGTGCGGGCCAGGCGATGAAGGCACTGAACAATCTGGTCTCCGGCGGCGGCTTTCTGATCGCGGTGGAGGCCTTGCTGATGGGCCAGGCGCAGGGGCTAGATCCGGCGGTCATGGTCGATGTGCTCAACGCCTCAACCGGGATGAACAACGCAACGCAAAAGAAGTTGCGCCAGTTCATTCTGTCGCGCAGCTTCGATAGCGGCTTCAGCCTCGATCTGATGGTCAAGGATTTGTCGATCGCGACCGAAATCGGCCGCGATGGCGGTGTTGCGACCCCGTTTGCGGCTTTGTGCCGGGAAATGTGGTCGGCGGCGGCGAAAACCCTGGGGCCGGGGCAGGACCACACCGCTATTGCGAAATTCTCCGAAACCCTCGCGGGCCAGGAATTGCGCGACCCGACCTCGACAGGATGACATTGATGTGGCGCGCATGGGTGCTGCTGGCGATTTTTTGGGCGGCACCCGGCGCGGCGCGTCAGTTTCAGGTCGGTGCCGATCGCGCCTTCAAGCTACCAAGCGACGTCGCCCGACAGGTCAAGGATGGCGACACCGTCGAGATCGATCCTGGCGAATATTATGACTGCGTGACCTGGCGGGCCAACCATCTGACCATTTTGGGGCTTGGCGCGGGGGTAGTGATCACCGATGTCGCCTGCAATGGCAAAGCCGCCTTCGTCATCAATGGCGATGCGGTCCATGTCCACCGCATCGTCTTCACCCGCATCCGGGTCGCCGATCGCAATGGCGCTGGAATTCGCGCCCAGGGTGGCGATCTCGCCATCTCCGATTGCCAGTTCATCAACAACGAGGTCGGCGTGCTTGCCGCCGGGGTCACCCGCGCCCGCATCACCATCCTGGACAGTGTGTTTGACGATAATGGCCGGTGCAACGAAGGGCGCTGCCAGGCAGGGCTCGATGTTGGTGGGGTTGCCGAATTGCGGGTGGAACGATCGCGTTTCAGTGCCCCACGCGGCAGGGTGCTGCTGCGCTCGGGGGCGGCGCGCACGATGTTGTCCGGCAATGCATTCACCGCCGCAGCCCCGGGCGGTCCGTTGGTTTCGGTGACGGGTGATCTGCTGGCCGATGCCAATCGCTTTGTGTTCGGCCCCGCTGCCCAGGACCCCGATGCCCCTAACCCCACTGCCAAGGACCTGACGGCAATGGCGCTGCGCAGCCTGTGGCACAGCCCTGTCATCATCATGCGCGGCAACGGGCTGGAAAATTCAACCGGTCGCCCCGGGCTGCTGCTCAGCAACATGTCTTCGGCCGATCCCGACGCGGCGGATAATCATTTGGGCCGCGGCGACCAGATGGCGAGCAATGTCGGGCTGCTGAATGCCCGTGCCCGCGCGGTTGGCCGTGTCGGGGTGGACGCGGCCGCCCGCGCCACCGCGTCGGTGCGCGCGCAAATGCGCCGGCTGTTCCACCTATGACCAATCTCGGGCGGGTGATTGCCTGGATGGGTGGCGCGCTGGTGTCGTTCTGCACCTTGGCGTTGGCAATACGCGCGCTGTCCTCGGCGATGTCGGTTTATGAGGTGCTGACCCTGCGCAGCCTTGGCGGTGTGGTGATCCTGGGCATTTACGCCATGGCGCGCGGTGGCCTTGGCTGGCCTCTGCCATTGCACCTGCATGTGATGCGCAATGTCGTCCACTGCGCCGCCCAGGCCTGCTGGGCCTGGGGGGTGGTGCTACTGCCGCTGGCGACGGTTTTCGCGCTCGAATTCACCACCCCGGCCTGGACGATGGTGATGGCGGTGATGTTCCTCGGGGAAAAGCTGACGCGCGGCCGCATTGCCGCCGTCGGGCTCGGGTTTGTCGGCGTGCTGATCATCCTGCGTCCCGGGCTGCACAGTTTCGACACGCGGGCCTTGCTGGTGCTGGTGGCGGCGGTGATGTTCGGGGTGCAGTTGACCACGACGAAGTTCCTCACCGGTCGCAACAATGTGCTCACCATCCTGTTCTGGATGAACCTGATGCAATTGCCGATGAACTATACAGCCCATGTCCTGATCGATGGCCAGACCGCGATCTGGGCCGGGCTCGGGTGGTCGCTGGCGCCGATCGCCGCAGTGCTGCTGATCGCGGGCCTCGCCGCCCATGTCTGCCTCACCAACGCATTCCGCTATGGCGATGCAACCCTGGTGGTGCCGCTCGATTTCCTCCGGGTGCCACTGATCGCGGTGGTCGGCGCCGGCTTTTATGGCGAGGCGATCGATGCCCTGGTGATGGTTGGCGCGGCGGTTACCGCGGCCGGGATTTTGTGGAGTCTGCGCGAACAACGTCAGGCACCACCATCCTGAGATATTCAAGTCCGAACCCGAGCATCAGATAGAACAGTAGCGCCAGCCTCGGTGCTTCAAGAATGGCGTCGAACATGAACGACACCCCGAGTGCCGCCAGCGCCGGGGCGAGGCAGGCCGCCATAGGATCGCCGAGCCACATTCCGCGCGCCGCGCCAAGGAAACTGCCGACCACCAGCACCAGGGCCGCCAGCACGCCAAGCACGCCCAGCTCAAAATAGGTCATCAGGTACTGGTTGAAGATGCGCCACGACCAATGATGGTCATCGGTGAAATTCCACCGCGCCAAGCCATCGCTGAAATCGCCATTGACGATATGATTGCGGCCCTGCCGATCGGTGAGGCTGATGGCCCCGATTTCGATCGCATAACCGTCGCGCACACCGAAACTGAGCTCGATCGGGCGGAACCTGACAAAACGCCACTCTGTGTCGGTGCTGCCAGGGGCACGAATATCGCGGTTGATCTCCACCCATTTGCCGGGATCGGGTAAGGTTTGGGTGATGCCCTGGCAGTTCTCCGAATAGAGCAGCATTTTCTGGCACATGCTGACCCCCACGCTACCCACCGCCGGTGCCCGAACCTGCAGCCGAAGCCGATAGGTTATGCCGGGCTCGACCGAGATTTTCTGGCCGAAATAGAGCCGTTCCTTCATCGTCAGCAGCAGCGTGGTGCCGTCAACGCCGAATTTGCGGACAAAATTGCTCGGCCCCCGATCGGGCGGCAGGCGCTCGGCGGCGATCCTGGGATAGCTGCCCAGGCCCATGCCAAACAATTGCCCGGCCACGCTATAGTCGACCATCCCGACGCCCGCAGTCCAGTTCGCGGTCCGGGTGCCCAGGTCGCTGGCAATCGCCCGCGCCCGGCTGCCCATATAGCTGGTGTCGAGCCCGATCACGATCACCGCTGCCCCGATCAACAACGGAATGATCGACGACATCATCCTAAGGGTGCTCGGCTTGTGGCGGCGTACCCAGCCAACCAAGGGCGCACCGAAAGCTGCCACCATGGCGCCGACAAAGGCCGCGCCATAGGCGGTGCGCGCGAACGTCACCAGCAATGCGTAGGCCGCCATAACCGCCACCACCGCGAGCAACACCAATGACCAGCGCCGTCGATGCACGAGACAGACGTTCAGGAATGGCAGGCTGAACGCGATATAGGCACCAATATGGCCGCCACCGACATGCATTTTGCCAAACGGTCCAACCACCCGATAATCCTGCACCAGATCTAACAGGCCTGGGAACACCAGCCGCTCGGCCACCACAATGACCGACACCACGCCGAGCCCGGCCACCATGCCGAAGCCGAACCATGTCATGACATCGCCATGCGTGCGTGAACGCGCGCGGGCAAGACTGAGCAGGATAAGGGCAATAACGGCAGGCTTGACGAGTTGGACGGTCTGCCACGCCGTAAGGTAAAGATTATCGCTGCCGTCGGGTGGGGGCGGAACTGCCAGACCGATCAGCGCGCCCAGGGCGAAACAGCCCAGAAATGGGCCAGCGAGCCAGGCGGCTCGGCGCCCGGGCCAGAGATCCGCCGATTGCGGCGGATGGCGCAGCGCGATGATGGCGATGGTGACCAAGATGAAAAAATCCGACTCCCCCACCACCATCCAGCCGCTCCACGGCGACAAATCATAGGCCGGCAGCACCGCCGGAATAACCACCAGCCAGGCCTCGCCGCGCCGCCATAGCCAAGCGCCATAGCCGAGCAGCGCAATGGCCAGCGGCCACGCCGGCAACGGATAGCAATAGAGGCCGTATAGAACCGCCCCCAGGGCGACGGCTGCAATGCCGACCGGCAAACGGAAACCGGGGATCACCATCTAGAGATACCGCCCAAGGCCGCGTCGGGTCAGGGGCTTGCGCTCCCGCGCCAACTCGATCAGCAGCGACCACACGAAAGCGGCGGAGCGCACACCACCGTAAGCCGCCAGCGCGCCGACCACGAGATTATTGATGTCGGGGATCAGCCCCGGCCGTAACCAGCGCCCGAATTCCACCGCTGTCGCCAGCAGCAAACCCAGTATCGCGGCTAGCCAGGCGCGGCCACTCCCGGCGCCAGCGATCGCCCACACCAGCACCCCGATGGGCAAATACATCGCCACATGGGTGGCAAGGCTCGCGATCGCCTGCGCCTTGCTGATGTTATAATAGGTCCAGAGCGGCAATATCCGGTTGGGATTTATCGGGTCCGCCAGCGCCGTGGCCAGGGATTTCCACGTGGTGCCTGCCAGACCATTGCTGACCAACACCAGCGCCAGATAGGGCAGGATCATCAGCCATGCGCCGCGGCCGAGCCATGGCCGGGCCACCGAAATATCGTGTGCCGCAAGCCAGCGCATCACCCCGGCGCCGGCGACAAAGCCAATGGCATGGATCGGGATGGAAATCAGTGCGGGCTGGGTGCTGATGATGAACAGCGATGGGACCAGCAGTCCCGTCATCGCGACCAGTCCGGTCACCGCAATCAACGGATAGGACCGCCCGGGACGCAGCACTTCGAGCAGCATCCCTATCGGCACTGCAAGCCCGATCGCGCCGATCACCAACACACCGCGCACCCCGAGCGAACGGGTTTCGCCTGGAATGCTCAACAAATAGCGCGGCAACGCCGCCAGTCGCTCGCTAAAATCCTGCGCTGACACGATGATGTCGAACGGAACCAAGGTGAAAACGCAGGCGATCAGGCTCGCGATGCCGAGCGTCACCACCAACCCGGACCGCCCGCCGAAATGCAGGTGATGCAGCGTGCGCCCGAGAAACCCGTGCCCCAGCGCATAGGCCAACACCCCAACCGCTGCGCCGATCGCCTGGGCGGTGATGTAGTTGATGGTCACGGTGCGCGGAAACCAGAGCTGCACAAACTTCACCGCCAGCACATAGACCAGCGCCACAGCCAGCGCGGTCATCGCTGCCGGCACCCGCCACGCGGATCGCTGCCGGGGCCAGAGCGCGCCGGTCAGCAGGAAGCCGAGCGGGACAATCATCAGCAGATTGGCCGTCCAGTCGGCCCGCTGGTCCGAGCCATGATCGATATAGCGGACCAGCAAAAACCGCCGCCACCCCTCGTCCAGATCGAAATCTGCCGGGCGGAAGCCGTAAACACTCACCACGGTGCTGACATAGAGCACCGCGAGCGCATAAAGCGCCGCCCAGGCAAGCCACAGCCAGCGCGATCGTTCGGGAACGGATATCATGGGAGGGGTTGTGCCGGATTCGTGCGCCGCTGTCAGGTCTCCCGCAGCCGGGAAAAATTCGGCTGCCCGGTCGCCGCCGTCAGTCCACCATCGACCACCAGGCAATGGCCGGTGATGTAGGACGCATCGTCCGATGCCAGGAACGCCACTGCGGCCGCCATTTCATCCGGGCGGCCGGCGCGGCCCATCGGCAGCCGGTCGGCATAGGCATCGCGGATCGCGGGCGTTTCGCGCAGCCAGGTGGTTGCCGGCGTGGCGGTCAGGCCCGGACAGATCGCGTTCACCCGCACACCATCGCGGGCATGATCGATCGCAAGGTTGCGCGTCAGGTTCACCACCGCCCCCTTGGCGGCATTGTACGCCGCAAACCCGTAATCGCCGTAAAGCCCCGATATCGAGGCAGTATTGACCATATTGCCACCGGATTTGATCAGATGCGGCAACCCGAAGCGGGCGGCATAGAAAATACTGTCAACGCAGGTAGCAAACACCTTGTGCCAGCGCGCCGGATCAAGCGCCGTGACCGGACCAAAACTGCCAATGCCGGCATTATTGGCGATCACATCGATGCCGCCGAAGCGGGCGACGGTGGCCGCAATCATCACCTCCATCGCGTCCATGCTGGCGGCATCGGTCTGGCTGGTGAGCAGGCGATCCTGCGGCAGGTCAGTGGTTGCAGCGGTCAGCTTGGCGAGATCGAGGTCCGACAGGCTGAGATTGGCGCCCTCGGCGGCAAAGCGGCGGGCGATCGCAAGCCCGATCCCGGACCCGGCGGCGGTGACGATAACGGTTTTATTGGCGAAGCGCATGGGTGTCTCCCAGTTTTGCCTATCCTGATCGTCCCGGCAGTCGCCGCGCAAGAGGCGCTGTGGCATAGAGCGCTGCATGCTCCGCCTCACCGAAATCAAACTCCCGCTCGATCACCCGCCCGAGGCGCTCGCCGCCGCAATCGCTGCGCGCCTGGGTGAAACCCCGATCGCTTTCCAGGTCTTCCGCCGGGCGCCCGATGCGCGGTTCCGCAACGCCATCCGGCTGACCTACACCGTCGATGTTACCGTCGCCGATGAAACCCGCCATCCGACCCTGCGTAAAACCCCCGATACCACGTACCGACCGGTCACCCGCGCCGAAGGCTGCAAGTCGCGCCCGGTGGTGATCGGCGCCGGGCCGTGCGGGTTGTTCGCGGCCTTGGTGCTCGCTGAAATGGGCTTCCGCCCGATCGTGCTGGAACGTGGCAAACTCGTGCGCGAACGCACCAAGGACACCTGGGGCCTGTGGCGGCGCGGCGTGCTCAACCCGGAATCGAACGTCCAGTTCGGCGAGGGTGGCGCCGGCACGTTTTCGGACGGCAAACTGCACAGCCAGATTTCCGACCGCCTGCATCATGGTCGCAAAGTGCTGACCGAATTTGTCCGGGCCGGGGCGCCGGAAGAAATTCTCTGGGTCAGCAAGCCCCATGTCGGCACCTTCCGGCTGGTCGGCATGGTCGAAAGCATGCGCGCCAGGATTGAGGCGTTGGGCGGTGAATATCGCTTCGAAAGCAAAGTCTGCGGCATCGACCTTGCCGAGGATCGGTCGGTGCGCGGCGTGCGTCTCGAGGATGGCACCACCATCGCCACGCGCCAGGTGGTGCTCGCGGTCGGGCACTCAGCGCGTGATACTTTTGCGATGCTGCACGAAGCGGAGGTCGCGATGCAGGCCAAAGCCTTCTCGCTCGGGGTGCGCATCGAACACCCGCAATCGCTGATCGACCGCGCGCGCTGGGGCCGCTTTGCCGGCAACCCGATCCTGGGTGCCGCCAACTACAAGCTCACCCATCACGCCAGCAACGGGCGGTCCGTCTACAGCTTCTGTATGTGCCCGGGCGGCACCGTGGTCGCCGCCGCCTCCGAACCCGGCCGGGTGGTGACCAACGGCATGAGCCAGTATTCCCGCAACGAACGCAACGCCAATGCCGGCATCGTGGTCGGCATCTCGCCGGACGATTACCCCGGCGGCCCCTTGGCCGGCATCGCCTTCCAACGCCATTGGGAAAGTCGCGCCTTTATCGCCGGCGGATCGAATTACTGCGCGCCGGCGCAACGGCTGGAGGATTTTCTCGCTGGCCGCGCCTCAACCACGCTGGGCCCGGTCGCGCCATCCTATCGCCCCGGCGTTACCCCGGCCAACCTCGCCGATTGCCTGCCGGATTTCGCGGTGGTGGCGATGCGCGAGGCATTAGTCGCGTTTGACCGCGATATCCCCGGTTTCGCCATGGGCGACGCATTGCTCACCGGGGTTGAAACCCGCACCTCCGCGCCATTGCGCATTGATCGCGGCGAAGACGGGCAAAGCCCCAACACCCCAGGCCTGTTTCCGGCCGGCGAGGGCGCGGGCTACGCGGGCGGTATTCTATCAGCCGGGGTAGACGGCATCCGTATCGCGGAAGCAGTCGGGTGTGCCATCAATGGCGAGGCGCTGCCGTCAGACCGCCGGATCCGCGGCGGCGGCGGTTCGGGCATATACGGGTAATCCTGCGGCAAAGGGCGATGACAACAATGCGCACGCGTGAACGGGCCTTGCTGGCGACGCGCTGGTTGCTGGCACCATTTTTTCTTGGGCTCCTGGTCGGGCTGCTGGCCTTACTGGTCAAGGCCGCGCAGCACACCATCCACCTCGCCACGACCATCCTGTCGGCGTCCGAGTCCGACACCATTCTCGCCGTGCTCGGCCTGGTTGACCTCACCCTCGCGGCAAGTCTCGTGCTGATCATTATTTTCTCCGGCTATGAGAATTTTATCAGCACCATTCGCGTCGGCGAAAGCAGCGCCTGGCCGACCTGGCTGACCAAGATCGACTTCACCGGCATGAAGCTGAAGTTGATGGCCTCGATCGTGTCGATTTCCGCGATCCAGTTGCTCCGGGTGTTCATGTCGATCGGCACCACGTCTGACCGCGAATTGATTTTCAGCATCGCCGTGCATCTCACCTTTGTTGTATCCGGGGTGCTGCTGGCCCTCACGGATCGCTGGTCGGGTGGCGGGCATGGGGAGTGATGATCACGCTCTAACCCAGGAAGACATTTTGGCGCTCTGGGGAAGGCCCAGCTCGGGATTGTTTGAAAACAACAGCTGATAGCAGGAATTGTCGAGGAACCAGCGACGGGACGTTATGAAATAAAATAACCACCCAGAGCTGCCTCCGCGATCAGGGGCGTGACCTCACCCCATCGTCTGCACCTTGTCCGGCGTGATCTCAAAAGTCATCCGGGTTTCCGCCGCATTGCGATACGGATACGCATCCAGCCCAAGATACTTCTTCGCCAGCGCATCAATATGCGCATCCGCCCCAATTTCGGTCACCTTGGTCACCGTGCCGCGGATCTGGACATAGCGGTACCCGTTCGCCATATCGACGATCGACAGCGCGACTTTCGCACCTTCCGCCATGTTGTTGCTTTTCACCCGGCCTTTGGCGGAATTCACCCGGACCTTGCCATCGGTGTAGTCAAACCAGATCGGCGTCACCTGCGGCGAGCCGTCTTTCATCGTGGTCGCCAGATGGGCCAAGGCGTTGGACGCCATGATATCGGCGTACGCTGCGGGAATCGTGGCCATAATCGGGGCTCCTTTCCGGCGTGAGTGCAGCCTATGTGGGCGTGCGGCTACGCGATTAAAACCCGTAAAGTTGCGCCGGGTTATCCACCAGAATGGCCCGCTGCACCGTAGGATCCGGCAAAGCACGGTCCAGCACGCTCAACAAATCCAGATTATCATGTGGCATATAGATCACCGGCTTCGGCGCCCCCGCGACATGCGGCCCGATATGCGGCCAATCCGTCCCCCACACGCATCGTGCGGGATTGGCGGCGGCCAGCGCCTGGATCACCGGAATTGCGTCATCAAACCCCGCGCTGAGCCGCGATACCCGGTTGGCGCCGGACAGCTTGACCCAGACATGCCCATCGCCCAGCAGCTTCAGCAATGCATCAAAGCCTGGCCGCCGCGCCGCAAGCTTGCCATCGGTCGCGCCCATATGATCGACGACCACCGGCACGCCGAGGCCCGGGATCACCCCGGCCAGATCGGTGAACAACTCCGGCCGCGCGTAAATCTGCACATGCCAACCCAATCGCCCGACCCGCGCGGCCGTCGCCCGCAGCAGCGCAATCGCGGCGCTCGGATCAGGAATGCCGTTACTCACCAGATTGAGCCGCACGCCGCGTGTCCCGGCTTCGGCCAGTTCAGCAAGCGCCGCGTCCGGGGTCGCGTCATCGATCACCGCCACCCCGCGGCTGGTCGCCCCACGCGCCCGCAACGCATCCAGCATGCAGCTGTTATCGGTGCCGTAGGCGCTGGGCTGGACGAATACCACGCGGGCAAACCCCATTCGCGCAGCCTCGGCATCATAGCGATCCAACCCCATCGCCACCGGATCGTATGCGCGCCACGCCGCCGGCGGATAAATCGCCGGGTCGCCGAAAATATGCATATGGCAGTCGCAGGCATTGGCCGGTGCAGACATGATGGTGCTCCCCTGGTCCGGTGCATTCGACTGCGGGGCAGGGAGGCTGTCAAACCTACCGTGCTTGCGCCTATGCTGCGCTAACACTTGGAGGGCCCGAACCATGAACGACGCAAGCATAACCCTGCGCATCCCGTCCCTGCGCGACCGTGTGACCGAGGCCGAATGGCAAGCCCGGGTCACGCTCGCCGCCGCTTACAGACTTTGCGACCATTTCGGTATGACCGACATGATCGCCACCCATCTGTCGATGCGCGTGCCCGGCACCACCGACCAGTTCCTGCTGATCGCCCACGGGCTGCTGTTCGGCGAGGTCACCGCGTCATCGCTGCTGAAGGTCGATGTCGAGGGCAATGTCCTGCTGCAACCGGAATTCGGCCCCGGCCTGCCCGATTATAACCTGCAACCCGCCGCCTTCGTGATCCATAGCGCGCTCTACCGCGCCCGTCCGGACATCGAGGCCGCAATCCACACCCACACCACCGCTGGCATCGCGGTGTCCTCGCTGCAATGCGGGTTGCTGCCGCTGACCCAGACCGCGCATCGCTTCATTGGCCGCATCGCCTACCACGATTTCAACGGCCCCGAACGCCACCCCGAGGAACGCGAGGCCATCGCCGCCCATCTTGGCAGCATGAGCCTGATGATCCTGCGCAATCACGGACTGCTCACCGTCGGTCGGTCAATGCCGGAGGCGTTTAACTACATGTTCGCCCTCGAACGCGCCTGCCAGGCCCAGGTCACCGCGATGGCCTGCAACACGCCGCTTAACCATCTGCCGCAGGCGATCATCGACAAATCGGTCGGCATGTACGCGCCGAGTGCCACCCGCCCCTATGGCGAGAAGGAATGGCCCGGTCTGCTGCGGCTTCTGGATCGACGGGATGCGTCGTATCGGGAGTAAGCGAAGGATCAAAAAGTTTTTTTGGTTCTTTTTGTTCACACAAAGAACGGTTTGCTGTCGAGCCTTGCCCTGCGGGCATCTTGCCGCCGACTCGTCCCGCATGGCAGCTTGTACTGATGCTCATCCGCCGAACCCTCCTAGCCGCGACCTTACTCGCGCCCGCCGCCTTTTCCGCCCAGTCCTGGGCCGCCAATGGTGGCGACTGGGATAAATTCATCGCTGGGGTCAAAGCCGAAGCGCGCAAGCTCGGCATCCGGCAAACCACCCTGGACCGCGCCTTCGCCGGGGTGAAAATGAACCAGCGGGTGATCGACCTCGATCGCCGCCAGCCGGAATTCACCCTGACCTGGGCGCAATATCGCGACCGCATCGTCTCGGCCGACCGGATTTCTCGCGGGCGGGAGGCGTATCGCAAGCATCGCCCCCTGATGGACGCGGTATGCGCCAAATACCGGGTATCGGCGGCGCCGATCCTCGGCATTTGGGGCCTGGAATCCGATTACGGTCGCGCCACTGGCGGCTTCAACGTCATTGAAGCGCTGGCGACCCTGACCTGGGAAGGCCGTCGCGCTACATTCTTCCGTAGCGAGTTGCTGGACGCGCTCAAGATCCTCGATGCCGGCGATATTTCGCCAGACCGGATGACCGGCTCCTATGCTGGGGCGATGGGGCAGGGCCAGTTCATGCCCGACAGCTTCCTGAAATTCGCGGTCAGCTGGGACGGCCAGGGCAAGCGCGATCTGTGGAGCAATTACGGCGATATTTTCGCCTCGATCGCCAATTACCTCGCCAAATCGGGCTATACCGACGCATTGCCGCTATCCCTGCCGCTCCAGCTTCCGGCAGGTTTTGATGCCGCGCTCGCCGGGCACGCCAACCGCAAACCGCTGGCCGAATGGGCACGCCTTGGCGTCCCGGTTCCGGGCCATCTGCCCGCCACTACCCAGGCCGCGGTGATCCTGCCGGGTGGTGAGGCATTCCTCGCCATTCACCCCAACTATCTGGCCATCAGGCGCTATAACCCGTCCGATTTCTATGCCTTGTCGGTCAATCTGATCGGCAATGCGGTGACCGCGTGAAACGCCTGATCCCAGTAGCGCTGCTGGCCCTGCTGCTGACCGGCTGCGGTGTCCAGGGGTTTTTCGAGCGCTTTTTCAACCGCGCTGGCCCGAGCACGCCAATCTTCCTGGTCGGCGAACCGTATCAGATCGGTGGCGTCTGGAATTATCCGCGTGAGGATTACGAGTTTGCTGAAACCGGCCTTGCCAAGCTCGCCGGGCCCCACGCGTCGCGCACCGCCAATGGCGAGGTGTTCGATCAGATGGCCTTCGCCGCCGGCCATCGCAGCCTGCAATTGCCGGCGGTGGTGCGGGTAACCAACCTCGAAAACGGTCGGCAGATGCTCCTGCGGCTGAATGACCGCGGGCCGGATGCGCCGGGGCGGATGATCGAACTGACCGCGCGCGCCGGCCAGTTCCTCGCGATCACCAACCCCGATGCGACCCGCGTGCGCGTCGAAATTCTTGATGCGGAAAGCCACGCAGTGGCGGCCGGGGTGCAGCCATCGCCGATCCAGGCGGCGGCACCGAAAGTGACCGCCGTACCGTCTGCCGGGGTGGTCAGTGAAAGCCTGGCGCCACCACCAGGTGCTGCCAGCGGCGGCGGCAAAGTGGCAGCCGCCGCGCGTCCGGTCATGGCATCCAATACCGGCTTTGCCGCGATCGGTCAGGTTGATGGCGCAGTGCGCATCGTTTCGGTCACCCCGACAATCCTGACCGTTGAAGCCGGAACTTTCGGCCGCCGTGACTACGCCGACATTCTGCGCGTCCGGCTCGCCCGCTTCGGCGCCCGGCTCGCAACCGATTACAACGCCCCGCGCGATCGGGCGTTTTTCGTCCGCGTCGGGCGTTTCAACACGGTGGCCGAAGCCGACGCGATGTTGGCGCAGCTGCTCCGCGAAGGTATCGCCGGCGCGCGGATTGTCGTAGAATAGCCGTGTAAAATTGGGTTTTGCCATGATGCTCCGAAGGTCCGTTCTGCTGACCGCGCTTACCCCCACCGTCGCATTGGCCCAGGCGCCGAAAAAGCCGGTGCCGGCGCGCCCAGCACCCGCACGCCCGCGCAAGGCAGCCGATGCCCCCCCGGGCACGCCAGCGCAAACCCCGCTCGGACCGGTCGACACCGCCGCGCGCTTCGCTGTCATCATCGACTACAACACCGGCGCCACCTTGCTCGACAAGGACGCCGATGCCTCGATGGTACCATCATCGATGACCAAGTTGATGACCGCCTATATCGTCTATTCCATGCTCAAGGCCGGCCGTCTGACACTCGACCAGCAATTGCCGGTGTCCGAAAAAGCCTGGCGCATGCAGGGCAGCAAGATGTTTGTCGGCATCGGCACCCAGGTCGCGGTTGAAGACCTGATCCGTGGCATGATCGTCCAGTCCGGCAATGATGCCTGCATCGTGCTGGCCGAAGCGATCGCCGGCTCTGAGGAACAATTCGCCGAGCTGATGAACGCCAAGGGCCGCGAAATCGGCCTCCAGCAAAGCCATTTCCGCAATTCGACCGGCTGGCCGGATGCCGAACACCGCATGAGCGCGCGTGACATTGCCATCGTTGCCCGCCGGCTGATCAGCGATTTCCCCGAATACTACAAATACGACGCCGAGAAGTCGTTCAAATACAACAATATCGACCAGGCCAATCGCAACCCTCTGGTGCAGAAGAACCTCGCCGACGGGTTAAAGACCGGCCATACCGATGATGGTGGCTATGGCCTGGTTGGCAGTTCCGAACGGCGCGGGCGGCGGGTGATCCTGGTCTTGAACGGCATGACCACCATGCATCAGCGCGCCGAGGAAGGCGAAAAACTGCTCGAATGGGCGTTCCGCGAGTGGGAGAACGTGACCCTGTTTAGCGCCGCCGACACGGTGGAAAAAGTGCCGGTCTGGCTCGGCACAGCCCCGAACGTGCCGCTGGTCGCCGGGCGCGATGTGGTGCTGACCATGCCGAAGGCCTGGCGCAATACAGCGAAAGTGTCGCTCGCCTATGAAACCCCGGTGCGCGCGCCGGTGCAGCGCGGCAGCACCCTCGGCACATTAACCGTGACCGGCAAGGGCGTGCCGGAGACCGAAATCCAGCTCCTGGCCGGCGCTGACGTGCCACAATTGGGCTTCGTCAACCGCGCGATGGCGGTGCTGTCGAAACGGCTGGGCGGCTGAGTGGCCCTACCTGGCCGCTTCATCACCTTCGAAGGCGGGGAGGGCGCGGGGAAATCGACCCAGGCCCGCCGCCTCGCCGACAGTCTGGCCGCCGACGGCGTGCCGGTGCTGCTGACCCGCGAACCGGGAGGCTCGCCCGGTGCGGAAATCCTGCGCCAGATGCTGCTCAACGGGTCGCATGAATTCGCCTCCGAGGCCGAAATCATCCTGCATTTCGCCTCACGCGCCGAACATATCGCGCGCATGATCCGCCCGGCGCTCGCCGCTGGAATCACGGTGATTTGCGACCGCTACTCCGACTCGACCCTGGTTTATCAGGGCCATGGCCAGGGCGGCGATCGCCACGCGATTGCGGTTTTGTCCGACCTGATGGCGTTGGTGCCGGACCTCACTCTGGTGCTCGACGTCTCGGTTGCCACCACCCAGGCCCGGCTGCTGGCACGCGGTCAGGCGGCGGATCGCTATGAACGGCTAGGCGCGCCTTTCTTCACCCGTATCCGCGAGGGCTTCCTCGCCGTCGCCGCCGACAACCCGGCACGTTGCGTCCTGGTGCCAGCCGAAACCGACGCCGACACGCTCGCCGCCACCTTGCGCGCGATCGTCGATCTGCGTTTCCCGCGATGAGCCTGCCCGAACCCCGCGCCAACCCGGAATTATTCGGCCACGCGGCTGCCGAAGCAATGCTGGCAGACGCCATGCGCGCCGGCCGCCTGCATCACGCCTGGCTGATCACTGGCCCGGAAGGCATTGGCAAAGCGACGTTTGCCTTCAGATTCGCCCGCCGTCTGCTGGCCGGGGTGGCGCCGGGCAACTCGCTGGCGCTGGCGCCGGATCACCCGACCTTCCGCCGCGTCGCCGCCGGCAGCCATGCCGATCTGCTCACCGTCGAGCGCGCCTGGGACGAAAAGCGCAAACGATTGCGGGGCGAAATCATCATCGAGCATGTCCGCGCCGTCTCGGCGTTCCTGCATCGTACCGCCGCCGAGGGCGGCTGGCGGGTGGTGGTGATCGATGGCTGCGAAAACCTGAACCGCAACGCATCCAACGCCTTGCTGAAAATGCTGGAAGAACCGCCGCCACGGGCCATCCTGCTGCTGGTGGCAAGCTCCACCGGATCATTGCCGCCGACCATCGCCAGCCGCTGCCGCCGCCTGATGCTGGCGCCGTTGGATGATGCCGCGATGCAGCTTGCGGTCGCCCGGCTATTGCCCGACATCGACGATGCGGCCCGCGCCAGGCTGATCGCGCTCGCGGATGGCTCCCCGGGCAGGGCTGCGATGCTCGCCGAAAGCGGCGGGCTCGGGGCTGCCGATCTGGTGGATAGGGCGTTGACCGCCCCGGACCGCGGCACGGTGCTGCACGCCCACGCGATCGCCGATGCGCTTGGGCGCGACGATACCGCATTTTCCACCTTCATGACCCTGCTGCGCGCCGCCATTACCGCCGCTGTGCGCGATGTCGCCGCCGGCCGCGCCGACCCCGACCAGATCCGATTGCTCGGCACCCGCCCGTTGGATGCCTGGGTTGAGGTCTGGGAGACACTTGGGCAATTGCAGGACCACACCGAGGGCGCGTATCTCGACAAACGCCAGGCGGTTGTCACCGGGCTCGCATTACTGAGAGCGACATGAAACCGAAATTCTTCATCACCACCCCGATCTATTACGTCAACGGCGCGCCCCATATCGGCCACGCCTACACCACGATCGCCTGCGACGTGATGGCGCGCTTCAAGCGGCTCGATGGCTTTGACGTGCTATTCCTGACCGGCACGGACGAGCATGGCCAGAAGGTCGAACAGGCCGCCGCCGCGGCTGGGATGGACCCACAAAGCTTCACCGATGGTATCTGCGGGTTGTTTCGCGGGCTGACCGAGCGGCTGAACATCTCCAACGACGATTTCATCCGCACCACCGAGGACCGCCACAAGCGCGCCTGTCAGGCACTCTGGAAGCGGGTGCAGGATAACGGCCAGATTTATCTCGGCGGCTACGAAGGCTGGTACGCGATCCGCGATGAGGCGTTTTACGATGAGGGCGAGCTCACCACCCGCCCCGACGGCACAAAAACCGCCCCATCCGGCGCCGCGGTGGAATGGGTGGTCGAGCCGAGCTATTTCTTCAAGCTGTCGGAATGGGGCGACAAGCTACTGGAATTCTACGAAACTCATCCCGATTTCATCGCCCCGGCATCGCGCAGAAACGAGGTGATCAGCTTCGTGAAATCCGGCCTGCGCGATCTATCGGTCAGCCGCACAAGCTTCACCTGGGGGGTGAAAGTGCCAGGCGACGATGCCCATGTGATGTATGTCTGGTTCGACGCGCTGACCAACTATATCACCGCCGCCGGTTTCCCCGACGATAACGCGGCCTTATGGGATTTCTGGCCGGCCGACCTCCATATGGTCGGAAAAGATATCCTGCGTTTTCATGCGGTTTACTGGCCTGCCTTCCTGATGGCGGCCGGCATTGCGCCGCCCAAGCGGGTCTACGCCCATGGCTGGTGGACCGCCGGCGGCGAGAAAATGAGCAAGTCGCTCGGCAATGTCATCGACCCTGAGGAACTGGCCAACAGCTTCGGGCTCGATTCACTGCGCTACTTCCTGCTGCGCGAAGTGCCGTTCGGCAATGATGGCACATTCAGCCGCAAAGCATTGATTTCGCGGTTGAATAGCGAACTCGCCAATGATCTCGGCAATCTCGCGCAACGGTCCTTGTCGCTGATCGCGCGCAATTGCGACGGCATGCTGCCCGATGATGAAACCGCGAGCACGGCCGATGATGAATTACTCGCCGCAGCCAATGCGCTGGTGGAAAGCGTGCGGGCGCGGATGGACCGTCAGGCCTTCGGCGATGCGCTGGAGGAAATCTGGAAGGTGATCCGGGCGGCCAACGCCTATATCGACCATCAGGCGCCGTGGGCACTCAAAAAGACCGATCTGGTCAGAATGCGCTGCGTTCTCCGGGTGTTGGTCGATGTGCTTCGCGTCGTGGCGACGCTGCTGCAACCGTTCATGCCGGATAAGATGGCCGAAATGCTCGATCAGCTCGGCGTGCCGACCATGATGCGCACCATCGCCGATCTGGATCGGCCGTTGCTGTCCGGCATTCCCTTGCCGGCGCCCAAGGGGGTTTTCCCGCGTTTTGTCGAAGAGGCTGAGTAAATATCTGATGTTGATCGATTCCCATTGCCATTTGGATTACTTCCAGGGCGAGGACCGTGATGGCGTGATCGCGCGTGCCGCGTCTGCCGGGGTCACCGAAATGGTCACCATCGGCACACGCCTGACCCAGTCCGACATCGTTCGCGCCATTGCCGACGCCCATCCCAACATCTGGTGCACGGTCGGCATTCACCCGCACAACGCCGGCGAACATCCTGTTCCCACGGCAGACGCCATCGCGACCGAGGCCAATTTTCCCAAGGTCATCGGCATCGGTGAGTCCGGCCTCGACTATTTCTACGACAAGGCACCGCGCGACCTGCAGGCGGCGAGCTTTCGCGCCCATATTCGCGCCAGCCAGATCACCGGTCTGCCACTGATCATTCACGCCCGGGATGCAGATGCCGATATCGCGGAAATTCTGCGTGAAGAATGGGACATCGGTGGCAGGTTCGGCTTCCTGCTGCATTGCTTCAGCTCTGGGCGCGGCTTGGCCGAAGCTGCCCTGGCGCTTGGTGGCTATATCAGCCTGTCCGGCATCCTGACTTTTCCGAAATCCCAGGAAATCAGGGATATCGCCCGCGATGTGCCGCGCGATCGGCTGCTGGTGGAAACCGATTCCCCCTATCTCGCCCCGGTACCGTTCCGTGGCAAGCGCAATGAACCGGGCTATGTTGCCCATACCTGCGCAGTCTTGGGGCAGGTGCACGGCCTGTCGGCCGCAGCGATGGCGGACCTCACCTCGGAGAACTTCCACCGCCTGTTCACGAAAGCGACCTGATGCGGGTGGTGTTGCTAGGCACTGGCGGTTCAGCCGGCGTGCCGCTGATCGGCGGCGCCGATGGGGCAGGGGATTGGGGCAGCTGCGACCCGACCGAGCCACGCAATCGGCGCAGCCGCAGTGCGATCACGGTGACAGGCCCTGATGGGACATTGCTGGTCGATACCGGCCCCGATCTGCGTACCCAGCTTTTAGCCTGCAAGATCAAACAGATCGATGCAATCCTTTATACCCATGCCCATGCCGATCACATCCTTGGCCTCGATGATGTCCGCATTCTGAACCGCATCGCCGGACGGCCCTTGCCGGCCTACGCCAACGCAGCGACATTGGCGCAGCTGACCGCCCGATTTCCCTACGCCTTCCTGCCATGGGAAAAGCCGAATTTTTTCCGCCCGGTGATGGAAACCACCGAAATCACTGCCGGTGAGACGATTAACGTTCTGGGAATGCAGATTAATATTCTCGATCAGGATCACGGCTACAGCCGAACGCTCGGGTTGCGCATCGGTGATTTCGCCTATTGCACCGATGTCGTGCGCTTTGATCCGGTAAATTATGAACGGCTGCGCGGCCTGGATACCTGGGTGGTGGATTGCTTCCAGCGTCGCTCACACCACACCCACGCGGCGCTGACCGAGGTGCTGGAATGGGTGCGCGATCTGCGCCCGCGCCGCACAATCCTGACCCACATGGGCACCGACATGGATTGGGCAAATCTGGTCAGAGACTTACCAGCCGGCGTTGAGCCGGGGGTTGACGGTATGGTGTTGGATTTCGCCGACTGATTGCGGCAAACTGGGGGAATTCCCGCAGGAGCGCCATCATGGACCATGCCCCCGTCGCCACGCTTGCCCGCCATCCGCTCGATCCGCTCGAAACAGCGGAAATCGCCGCGATCCGGGCGCTGCTGGATGCAGAGCCGCGCTGCACGGCAACAATGCGGCTTACAACATTGGAATTGCGCGAACCCGCCAAGGCCAACGTGCTCGCGCATCGTCCGGGCGATGCGGTGGTTCGGGCCGGCAAGGCGGTGCTGCTCGACACCGCAGATGGCGCCATTATTGAAGTGATCGTCGATCTTACCAGTGCGCGTATCGCGGCTTGGGACATTGTGCCACCCGGTAGCGGCCAGCCGCCGATCATCATCGAGGAATTTTTCAAGATCGCCGCCGCGGTCAAGGCCGATCCGGCCTGGCGGGAGGCAGTGTTCCGGCGCGGCATCACTGAGGCTGATCTGCCTTTGGTGCAAATCGACCCATTTTCGGCTGGCAATTTCGGCTATCCGGAAGAACAGGGCAGGCGGCTGGTCCGCGCCGTTGCCTATTGGCGCGGTGAAGCCAAAGCCAATGGCTATGCCCATCCGATCGAGGGCGTGGTCGCGGTCGTCGACCTGATCGCCTGCAAAATCCTCACCTTGGTCGATGATCCGGTGGCCATCCCGATCCCGCGCCGGGCGCGGCCGTACCACCGTGACGCCTTGGGCGCGCCGCGCAAGGATTTGCGCAGGCTGCTTATATCCCAACCCGACGGGCCAAGCTTTAGCGTCGAAGGCTGGGAAGTGGCCTGGCAAGGTTGGAAATTCCGCGTGGGCTTCACCCCGCGGGAGGGGCTGGTGCTGCATCAGATCAGCATGGCCGGACGCCCGATCATGTATCGCGCCAGCATCAACGAAATGGTGGTGCCTTATGCTGACCCGACCACCAACCACTACTGGAAGAATGCCTTCGATGCCGGTGAATACGGGCTCGGGAAACTCGCCAACGCATTGGAACTCGGCTGCGATTGCCTCGGCCTCATCCACTATTTCGACGTGCCGGTCGCCGACGACGCCGGCCACCCGGATGTGATGAAAAATGCGATCTGCCTGCATGAAGAAGACTATGGAATTTTGTGGAAACACAATGAGTTTCGAACCGAAACCTACGAAACCCGCCGATCGCGCAGGCTGGTGATCAGCTTCTTCGCGACTGTCGGAAACTACGATTACGGCTTCTACTGGTATTTCTATCAGGACGGCACCATCCAGCTTGAAGCCAAGCTCACCGGCATTATCCAGACCGCCGCCGTCGCGCCCGGCGCCAAATACCCCTGGGGCGGCATGGTCGACGAAGGCCTCGGCGGCCCAACCCACCAGCATTTCTTCAACGCACGGCTTCATATGATGGTCGATGGCGAGGCCAACACCGTCACCGAGCATGAATTCGTCCCGCGGCCCTGGGGTGCCGATAATCCGCACGGCAATGTTTTCGACACCACCAGCCGGGTGCTGGCGCGGGAGCGCGATGCCGCGCGCGAAGCCGAGGGCCGCACCGGACGCTACTGGAAAATCAGTAATTTCAACCGGAAGAACAGCGTTGGTAATCCGCCCGCGTATAAATTATCGGTGATGCCAAGCCCGTTGCTGCTCGCCCAACCCGGCAGCGCTGTGCATCAACGGGCTGGATTTGCCACCAAACATCTCTGGGTCACCGCCTATGACCCGACCGAGCGCTTCGCCGCCGGCGAATACCCCAACCAGCACGCCGGCGGCGCGGGTTTGCCGGCCTATATCGCCGCCAACCGGGTGATCGACAACACCGATATCGTGGTTTGGCATACGTTCGGCCACACCCATGTCTGCAAGCCGGAGGATTTCCCGATTATGCCGGTGGAATATGCCGGGTTCATGTTGAAACCCAACGGCTTCTTTAGCGAAAACCCGGCGATGGATTTACCGGCCGAAAGCGGACAGGGCTCCACCCAATATGGCGCAAGCTGCTGCACCTGACCGACGCCACCACGCTGCGGCATGCCACACCGGACGATGCCGCAGCGATCCGTCATATGGGAAAAATGCTTTGATACGGCTTTGGGCAATCAAAAAAGTTCCATAATATACGTTCTGCGACATTCATCTGTTGAGATTTCTGCGCATCGTTAAGCTGTTTCCCTTGAAACTCTCCATCCCCTGCGACTTTCTCGTCAAGAATGCAGGACCAGCCTAGCGTCGCTGATCGCGCAATGCGCCACCAACGACATTGCCAGGATGAGCGACCAAGCGACGGCCGAGCGGGCGCAAACCTTCGAAGCACGCTATAGCGGCTTGATCACTCTACGCGGCTAGCGCGTGATGACCGTAGGTTGAATCACCGAAGGTCTGAATCACGCGACCAAACAAAGAGCTAGAGCGTGATGACCGCGCCTATCAGCGGTCATCACGCTCTAGCAGCTTTTCCCGTCGGTTAGCGCCGCCGCCGCAGCTGCGTAACGTCGCGCACTGCCCCACGCGACGCCGACGTCGTCAACGCCGCATAAGCCTCCAACGCCTGGGAAACCTTGCGATTGCGCTTTTTCGGCATCCAGGCATCGTCACCGCGGGCTTCCATCGCCACCCGGCGCTGCGCCAGGATTTCGTCGCTCACCGCCACATTCAAGGATCGGTTGGGGATGTCGATTTCGATGATATCGCCATCTTCCACCAACCCGACATTGCCGCCCTCGGCGGCTTCCGGAGACAGATGCCCGAGGCATAGTCCCGACGAGCCACCCGAGAAGCGACCATCGGTCACCAATGCGCAAACCTTCCCCAAGCCCTTGGATTTCAAGTAACTTGTCGGATACAGCATCTCCTGCATGCCGGGCCCGCCTTTGGGGCCTTCATAGACAACCAGCACCACATCGCCCGGCTTCACCCGGCCGGACAGGATCGCCGACACCGCGTCATCCTGGCTTTCGTAAATGCGTGCCGGCCCCTTGAAGACCAGGATCGAGGCATCAACCCCGGCGGTTTTCACGATGCAGCCCTCGATTGCGATATTGCCGTAGAGCACCGCCAAGCCGCCATCCTGGCTAAATGCATGGGCCCGGTCGCGGATCACGCCGGTGGCGCGGTCTGAATCCAGATCATCCCAACGCGAGGACTGGCTGAACGCAGTCTGGGTTGGCACGCCGCCAGGTGCTGAGCGGAAAAACTCGGCAACCGTCGCGCTGTCACTGCGCTTGATGTCCCAGCGCGCCAGCCCGTCGGCCATGGTTTTGGCATGGATCGACGACACCGAGGTATCCAGCAGCCCTGCCCGGTCCAATTCGCCGAGGATCCCCATGATGCCGCCCGCGCGATGCACATCCTCGACATGCACATTGGCCACCGCCGGCGCCACCTTGCACAGCACCGGCACTTTTCGGGACAACCGGTCGATATCCTTCATGGTGAAATCAACCCCCGCCTCATGCGCCGCCGCCAGCAAATGCAGCACCGTGTTGGTCGAGCCACCCATGGAAATATCGAGGCACATCGCATTTTCAAACGCCGCCAAGGTCGCGATCTTGCGTGGCAGCACGCTTTCGTCGTCCTGCTCGTAATAGCGCTTCGCCAGATCAACGATCACCCGGCCGCATTCGAGGAACAGTTCTTTCCGGTCGGAATGGGTCGCCAGCACCGTACCATTGCCCGGCAGGCCCAGGCCGAGCGCTTCCACCAGGCAATTCATCGAATTGGCGGTAAACATCCCCGAGCAACTGCCGCAGGTCGGGCAAGCCGAACGCTCGATGACGTCCACTTCGGCATCCGTCATCTTGTCGTCAGCGGCGTAGATCATCGCGTCGATCAGATCGATTTTGCGGCTGATGCCACCAAGCACGACCTTGCCGGCTTCCATCGGCCCGCCGGAGACGAACACCGTCGGGATGTTCAGCCGCAGCGATGCCATCAGCATGCCCGGGGTGATTTTGTCGCAGTTGGAAATGCACACCAGCGCATCGGCGCAATGGGCGTTGACCATGTATTCCACCGCATCTGCGATCAACTCGCGGGACGGCAGGCTGTACAGCATCCCGTCATGGCCCATCGCGATGCCGTCATCGACGGCGATGGTGTTGAATTCCTTGGCAACCCCGCCTGATGCCTCAATCTCGCGCGCGACCATCTGGCCGAGGTCCTTCAAATGGACATGGCCGGGGACGAACTGGGTGAAGCTGTTGGCGATGGCGATGATCGGCTTGCCGAAATCGCCGTCCTTCATGCCGGTTGCCCGCCACAAGCCTCGCGCGCCGGCCATGTTGCGGCCGTGGGTGGTGGTGCGGGAACGATATGCGGGCATTGGACGACCTCCGAGATTGTGGGGGTTTTTGCAGGGTTCGCGGGACGATGTCTAGATTCAAGCTAAGGCAAGGATGGTCTTTTTGTGAACAAAAAGAACCAAAAAAACTTTTTGGCACCTTGTTGCCGTTGGC
>CALQTN020000053.1 GCA_943333505.2 Asaia bogorensis
AGGCGGCGAAGATCAGGGCCAGTGAAGTCAGATCGAAGCGCGATTGCGCGGGCCATGGGCGAGCCTCCAATGCTCGCCAGGTTGAATCACATCATCGCCGCGTCGGGGAATCCCCACCGTGAGTCAGAAGCCAAAGGCGTTGGTATAAAACGCCGCCTCTATGAAATGCAAGAAGGTCTGTGTATATGTTGCAATAAGAAATTAGATAATATAATAAACTCAGAAGTAGATCACAGAATTCCACTTGCGCGGGGGGGCAAACACGACGAGTCGAATTTCTTATTAGCCCATGCTCGTTGCAATCGAGAGAAGCATAACAAAACGCTCGCTGAGCATTGGGGGTGGCGCGTTCAGGTTGGGCTCGACGCAAAAAATCTTGGAACAATAAAACGATTGAAAAAATGGACCGAAACAAGTAGCGCAACCCCGTCACCTGGAGGGGCAGAACCTTCCGCTAGTGGCGATAACATGATGGAATCTGCGTTGCGTATGATGTTTTCAAGCAGCCCTAAGACGGATGAAACCGACGTACATGGCGGATTTCCGAGCCCTGGGATGACCCCGGGGGACACCAAGGATCAGATCCTATCAAATAGGACGCAAGCTCAAAGCGATGCGAGCGTCAAAAAAATTGTCGATGTTCGTGAAAAGAACAAGAAATCCGGAGGGATAGGCAAGCGCCTTAATTCTGCGCTATTAGATTCTCTTCATAATCAAAACTTGTCACATGAACAAGTTTCTCCTGACACTAATGCCGCATTTTTGGGGGGCGATCAAAACCCCGCGTTTTGGATGTCGTTGGCGATTCAGGGCGATGCCCAGGCACAGAATAACCTCGGGCGCATGTATGCTGAAGGCCTGGGTGTGCCCCAGTATTATGCTGAAGCGATGAAGTGGCTTCGGCTTGCGGCGGATCAGGGCTATGCCCCAGCCCAGAGCGCCCTCGGGTTTATGTATGACAACGGCCGGGGTGTGCCGCAGGACTCCGCCCAGGCGGTGAAGTGGTATCAGCTTGCGGCGGAGCAGGGCTATGCCAAGGCCGAGTGCAACCTCGGGATTATGTATCACAACGGCCGGGGTGTGCCGCAGGACTCCGCCCAGGCGGTGAAGTGGTATCAGCTTGCGGCGGATCAGGGCTATGCCAGGGCCCAGTTCAACCTCGGGGTCTCATATTTCATAGGCCGTGGTATTCCTCAGAACGACGCTGAGGCGATCAAGTGGGCTCAGTGCGCGGCTGATCAGGGCTATGCCAGGGCCCATTCCACACTAGGGGTGATACATGCACTGGCTCAGGCGCGCCGCAGAGCCACCCTGAGGCAATGAAGTGCGATCAGCTTGCAGCGGATCACGGGATGCCCTAGCCCAGGTCAACCTCCCGGTCATGTATGCCAAGGGCCAGACTGTGCCACAGACAAAGGTTAGGGCATTTGTTAAAAGATGATATGCCTACGAAGTGCGCCAGATCCGAATACCATCACCTTCCTTGGCTGTGGTAAAGGTGCGGTTAAGATTTTTTGCATTTTTACTTACAAAGACATGCACATTATTAGGGCGCGGTGTAACCAAGAAGCTTTCATTTATATTCATCATCGTCATACGGGTAATGATGCTATGGTTGACCGGATTCATCCGGCGCCGGGTAACACTTGGTAGAGGGTAGTCGCGCGTAATACTAGCTTCAAGTTCGGCTTCATAACCGACCGAGTGCGCCTCCTCGTTTATCCGGAGGCCATGCTTTGCGCCGAAGTACGGGAAAGGCGCTTTGAGGACGTGCGCCTCCTCAATTGTCCGGAGGCCATGCTTTGCCTGGTTTCCGGTTGGCTTCTTTCCTCCATCAGCAATAATACTAGCTTCAAGGTCGGCTTCATAACCGAGCGAGTGCGCCTCCTCAATTATCCGGAGGCCATGCTTTGCCTGCTTTCGGGTTGGCGTCTTTCCTCCATCAGCAAGTTTACCGAGGCTGAAGGAGAGCTTACGCTCCCATGGCTGGAGCACCCGCGTTTCTTTCGCCCATGTTGCCAAGTCGAACCATGTCTTGGCAGGAATAACAGCGACGCAATCAATCTGTTCCTTTTCGGCCTCGCTCAGTTCCTCCTGGGGCACGCTCACCGATCCCGTGGCATCTGCCCGATCGCGCGAAAGCAACTGCGCCTCGTCACTTTCTGGGGTTTCGACTTCGATGTTTTCAGGCGGCCACCCGGTGTTTGCCATCCCAAGCAAAAGTGCCATCGGAGCCAAGGCTTCCTTGATCTCGTCGAGAGATTTGCGATCGAAGTTCACCGCTCGCAGCACGTCCCATTCGGATTTTTGTACAAGATCGCCGATGTAGATAATTTTATCTTTAATCAAGAAATTCATAATTCGTACTGAAAGCTCAAGCTCCACGACCTTACGTAGCAGATCGCGATTGAACGGCGGGGCAGTTCCCAAACGCTGCTCATCGTTCATGATTCTAAATTGATTCCCATTCTGCTTGCAATCGCCGGCCAAACGCTGCGCCTCTGCGATTTGTGGCGGCTTCGGCTTCCACTCAGCAGCCAAGCGCTGGGCCTCTGCGATCTGTGCCGGCGTCATCTTGGAGGCAACTAAGTTGCGGCCCCTCACACCATTGGCATGCCCGCTAGCACTCGCCAGATTGAACCACTTATGAGCCAGAACATAGTTCTGCGACACACCTTCGCCGTTATCATACATGATCCCAAGATAGGTCTGTGCGTCGGCATCGCCCTGATCTGCTGCAAGCCCGAACCACTTCTTGGCTTCTGGGTAGTTCTGCGCCACGCCCTTGCCATCGGCAAGCATAGTCCCGATGTTAAACTGTATTTCAGATTCACCACTACGAGTCAACCAAAGCATCAGGGCTGTTTTATAATTTCCCAAGTTGTAAGCAACAAAACCTGGATCCTCCTTGTCACTGCCCAAGTTAGCCGTATAAAGACTTTTTTTTACAAATTTCATTTAACTGACTTCCAAGTGCTCTTTTTCTTGTAAGTATGTTGCATGCTACGGCTCGATTCGGGTTATTTTCCGGTCTTTTTTTGCAGTCAGCGCAACCATAACGCCTAGTTATCACCGTAGGCGACGACGCTTTCCTGTTCAAGAGCGGCCCTGAGTGTGCGCCCAGAAGATTTGGAGCCGTTTAAAGCGGCTTGCTGGATCGCTGCCAGTTTCAGCGACACTGTGTCGCGATTCCCTTTCGGCCTTCCGAGCCCCACCGCGACGGGTTTTCCTGCGGTGCGTTGGTTGGGACGGCAATTTTGGTCGTGGTTCGTGCGGGACCTTCGTGAGTTGGCACGCCAACGGCAAGGAACGGATAGAAAGTTTTTTTGGTTCTTTTTGTTCACAAAAAGAACAACTTGCCTTCGCCTTTTACCTTCCTGAGCGAAGCCTGCTTGATCGACTGCGTGGGAAATTCTTGACATTTTATGTTAGAATATCTTATCATTCTGGGATGAAATTTTTGCCCAACCTCTTCACCGACCTACAAGCCGCGATTGCGGTGGTGTCGGCGCGTGAGCGGCATTTGACGGTGTTTCTGGTGGCGGTGTGGGGGCGGATTGGGCGGATGCGTTCGCGGTTGGAGCGGCTGATTGCGTTGTGGCGGGCGGGGATGTTGCCACAGGCACGGAAGTCTCGGGCGGGGGTGGTGCGGCGTGGTGGGCGCTCGGGCGGTGTTATCCCGACGGTGCCGGCCTGGCTTTTGGTGGCGGTTCGGGAGGCGGCGCCGATTGGGGCGCGGTTGGAGCATATGCTGTCGCAGGATGAATGCGTGGCGTTTCTGGCGGCGGTGCCGCAGGCGGGGCGGATTTTTCGGCCGTTGTGTCGGATGTTGGGGGTTGGGGTGAGGGCGCCGCGGGCGCGGAAGCCTCGGGCGGTTTGGGTGGTACCGCGGCCAGCGCCGGGGATGGCGCTGGCTGGGCTGGTGGTGGGGCCGGGTGGGCGGCTGTTTTATGTTTGAGCGGGTGGGGGAAGTTGCGACTTATTTGTTACGATATCGAAATTAAAGTGCGGATTTCGACTGTCACACCCGCTCCCAGATCGCTGCGATGCCTTGTCCGCCGCCGATGCACATGGTGACCAGGGCGTGCTTGGCGCCGGTGCGTTGCATTTCGTAGATGGCTTTGATGGTGACGATTGCGCCGGTGGCGCCGACCGGGTGGCCGAGGGAGATGCCGGAGCCGTTCGGGTTTACTTTGGCGGGGTCGAAGCCGAGGTCTTTGGCGACTGCGCAGGCTTGGGCGGCGAAGGCTTCGTTGGCTTCGATGACGTCGATGTCATTGATGGTCATCCCGGCGCGGGACAAAGCCTGGCGCGATGCGGGGACGGGGCCGATGCCCATATAGGCGGGATCAACGCCGGAATGGCCGGCGGAGACCAGGCGGGCCATGGGGGTGAGGTTGAGGCGACGGATTGCGGCACCGGTGGCGATCACCACGGCGGCCGCGCCATCATTGATGCCGGATGCGTTGCCGGCGGTGACGGTGCCGTCTTTTTTGAAGACGGTGCGCAGGCCGGCGAAATCCTCGGGTTTGGCGTTGGTGCGGATATGTTCATCGGCTTTGAAGCTGATGGTGCCTTTGCGGGATTTGAGCTCGATTGGAAGGATCTGGTCGGTGAAGCGGCCTTCCTCGGTCGCACGTTGGGCACGGCGATGGCTTTCCAGCGCCAGGGCGTCCTGCTGGTCACGGCTGATGGCGTGGCTTTCGGCGAGGTTTTCCGCGGTGACGCCCATCAGGATGCGGTGGAAGGGATCATTAAGGGCGCCGTTGAGCATGTCTTGTGCGCCAGTGTCGCCCATGCGGGCGCCCCAGCGGACTTGCGGCATCAGGTAGGGGGCGCGGGACATGTTTTCGACGCCACCGGCGACGGCGATATCGGCATCGCCGGCGCGGAGGGCGTTGGCGGCGGTTAGGATTGCCTGCAGGCCGGAGCCGCACAGGCGGTTCACGGTCATCGCCGGGGTTTCTTGCGGCAGGCCGCCTTCGATGACGGCGATGCGTGAGATGTACATGTCACGCGGTTCGGTGGTGAGGATTTGCCCGAAGACTGAGAGGCCGAACTGGGCCGGTTCGATCTTGGAGCGTGTCACGGCCTCGCGGGTAACGGCGGCGACCATTTCGCTCGGTGTGGTGTCCTTGAGGCTCCCGCCGAATGTCCCGATTGCAGTGCGTACGCCTGAGACGAGGTAGATGTCGTTATCGGCCATGGGAGCCTCCGTCACTTATGGATGAAGTTTTTTTGCTTCTTTTTGTTCGCAAAAAAGAAGGCGCTTACTGGGTTTTAGACGATCGCCGACCCACCATCAATCACGATGGTCTGCCCGGTGATGTGTCCGCCCGCGTCACTGGAGAGGAGAAGGGCGAGGCCCTTGAGGTCGTCGAGCGAGCCGATTTTGTGCATTGGGATGCGCTTGGTCATTTCGGCGACGCCGGCGTCATCGACATGGGCGGTCATTTTGGAGGGGAACCAGCCCGGCGCAATGGCGTTGACGTTGATGCCGTATTTGCCCCACTCGGCGCCGAGGGCTCGGGTCATGCCGATAACGGCGGTTTTGGAGGTCTGGTAGGCGACCGTGCCTGGCCCCGAGATGCTGGCCTTGAAGCCGGCGACCGAGGAGATGTTGATGATTTTGCCTTTTTTCTGCGGGATCATCCAGGCGCGGGCGACGCATTGCGAGAGGTAGAACATCGCATCGACGTTGAGGCCGAGGACGCGGCGCCAGTTATCCTGGGTGTGGTTCTCGGCGGGGGCGCCCCAGGTGGCGCCGGCGTTGTTGAACAGGATATCGACGCGGCCGCATTGCGCCATCACGGTGTCGCAGAGGGTTTGCGCACCGGTGGCGTCGCGCAGATCGGCCGGCACGGTGACAACCTTGATGCCTTGGGCGCGCATGCCTTCGGCGGCTTCATCGAGCGCTGCTTGTTTACGCGCGGCGATGACGACGGTGGCACCATATTCGCCAAGCGCTTGTGCTGCTTGCAGGCCAAGTCCGCTCGATCCGCCGGTGATGAGGGCGACCCGCCCGGTTAGGTCGAAAAGCTTATGAAGTGGTCCCATTAAACGTCTCAGCCCTGCGGCTGCCTCCCATTGGGTTGCTCTTCACTGGTTCTTATGGAACATCGTGCAATGCAGCAAGTGCGGTGAATAGCGCGGGTTGCGGACGATAGACTGAATTTTGGGGCGGCGGCATGGGTCGCGCACCCCGCTAGAAAGGTCAAAAATGCTTTATCAGGCGTATGAATTGCAGCGTGCGAGCCTCGCCCCGTTTCGGCTGATGGCGACCAATGCCTTGTCTATGCTGGACCTGCCATTCAACCCGCTGCGGGATACGCCGATCGGCCGCGCCGCGATTGCGGCCTTGGATAGTTTTGAGCACACGACACGGGCTTTCGGTAAGCCGATCTTCGGTCACCGGGAGACTGAAATCGATAGTGAGATGGTGGGCGTGCACGAGCGGATCGTGATGGTGAAACCGTGGTGCGACCTGCTGCATTTCCACCGCATGGTCGATCGCCCGAAGGACCGCAAGGTGCTGATGGTTGCGCCGATGTCCGGCCATTTCGCGACGCTTCTGCGTGGCACGGTTGAGGCGTTTTTGCCTGATCACGACGTCTATATCACCGATTGGCGCGATGCCCGGCAGATGCCGCTGATGGGGCCGGATTTCGATCTGGCCGATTATGTCGATTACCTGGTGGAATTTATCCGCTTTCTTGGGCCCGATACCCATGTCATCGCAGTCTGCCAGCCATCGGTGCCGGTCATGGCGGCGGTGTCGTTGATGAATGCAGGGGAAATCGATGCGGCCCCGGTATCGATGACCTTGATCGGCGGTCCGATCGATACGCGCGAAGGCCCGACGGCGGTGAATGCGTTCGCCAAGTCGCATGATCTCGACTGGTTCCGCCACAAGGTCATTCATTCAGTGCCGTTGGGCAATCCGGGGTTCATGCGGCGGGTTTATCCGGGCTTCCTGCAACTCGCCGGGTTTCTGGCGATGAACATGGATAAGCATGTCGAAGCGCATTGGCAGATGTATCAGCATCTGGTCGATGGCGATGGCGAGCCGCTGGCGGCCAAGCGGCGCTTTTATGACGAGTATCGCTCGGTGATGGACATGCCGGCGGATTACTATCTGCAAACGATTGAGGCGGTGTTCCTTGAGCATTCATTGCCGCGCGGGATTTATCGCCATCGTGGCGAACTGGTCGATCCTGGCGCGATTACCAAGACCGCGATCCAGAGCATTGAGGGGGAGCGCGACGATATTTCCGGCATCGGCCAGACCAGGGCGGCGCATACGCTGACGCCGAACCTCGCGGCTGATCGGCATGTGCATTACGAACAGCCTGGTGTTGGCCATTATGGTTTGTTCAACGGTCGCCGCTTCAATGCCGATGTGGCGCCGCGGATCAAGGCGTTCATTCGCGACCAGCGCGTCTGAAATTGCGCCTTAAGGGTAATCGCCCGGTCGTGCGCCTGGTGCCTATCCCGCAAGGGCGCTTTCAGATCGGGTTGCTGAAAGGCGAGTTTCAAGGCACTGGACCTGACTTCCAGGCGCCTATGGACGCGGACGATCTGGCACTTTGGGAAGGCGATGCGTAAGGGCCGTCCTGCTTGACACCCATAGCTGGGCGTGGAGCCTGGCAGGCGATCCGCGTTTATCGGACCGGGCGACAGCCGCGATCCTGCGGGCCGAAACGGTCCTGGTCAGCCCTATCAGCTTCTTCGAGATCGGGCAGAAAGTGCGCCTTGGGAAATGGCCGGAAATGGTGCCGTTCGTCGCCGATCTAACGGCGCTGCTGGAACGCCATGGCGGCGGGGTTGCCGGTCTGGATCAGGGAATTTGTCCGCGTGCGGCGATCATGGAGTGGGCGCATCGCGATCCGTTCGATCGTATGCTGGCGGCGACGGCGGAGCGATATGACGTGGCGATCATCTCCGCCGATACCGTGTTTGATGGTGTGGTGACGCGGGTTTGGTGACGCCACTCAGCGCGGCGGATGCGCTCGCACCGCCGCTTCGTTGACCTCCACCCCCCAACCCGGCCCGGTCGGCAGCAGCAATTCGCCATCCTCGATCACCGGTGCGTTCAAGAACAACTCGTCGCGCCACGAGACGCTGTCGACATCGATTTCCATCACGCGGAAATTGGGCACCAAAGCACAGAAATGCGCGCTGACCGCCGAGCAGAGATGGCCGTAGTAATTATGCGGCGCGACGTTGACCTCGTAAGCCTCGGCCATTGCGGCGATCTTGATCGATTCGAGAAACCCGTTCCAGATCACGTCGATGATTGCGACATCCTGGGCATAGGCGTCGAAAAATGGCCGGAAGGCGCGGCGCCCGGTGATGGATTCGCACGAGGCGATCGGGCAGGGCGCCTGGCTGCGGATCAACGCCAGGGATTGCGGGTCCCAGCTATCGAGTTCGAGCCAGGTGAGGTCATACGGCTCGACCGCCTTGGCGACGCGCAGAAAACCCTCGGTCTTGAAATTATAGTTGAGGTCGAGATGCAGGCCCATATCCGGGCCGGCGCCGTCGCGAAATGCGCCGAGCGTGTCGCGGATGGCCTGCAGGGTCTTGCGATCGGCGTTGAGCGCCGGCCAACCCGGGGCGCGGCCAAAACCAGGGAAGAAGCTGGTCAGCTTCTCGCCATCGAATTGCAGGATGTTGGTCTTCAACCCCTTATAACCCTTGGCCTTCACTTCGGCGCCGAGGGCGGCCACATCGTCATAGGTGCGCAGCGGCGGCGAGCCGACCAGTTCATGATTGCTGACCCGATAGCTGCCGCAATGCGACCAGTAGACTGGGATGCGGGTGCGGACCGGGCCGCCGAACATTTCATAGACCGGTATCCCGAGCGCCTTGCCCTTGATGTCGAGAAATGCGTTTTCGAGGGCGGCGATGGCGCGCTGATTGACCCCGTTCGGGGCCTGGATCTGTTTGAGATAGAGGAGCGAGGCGATCGATTGCACCGGTCTTGGGTCGGTTCCGATCAGCGCCTCGGCCATGCCGTGGATGACCGAGGTCAGGCCGCGGCTGCCATCGGCCTCGGTATATTCCGCCCAACCAACCAGGCCATCATCGGTGGTGACCTTGAGGAAGGAAAAATTCCGCCAGCCCGCGTCACAATGCAGGTCCTCGATGCGCGCGATTTTCATGTCGCATTCCGCCCGAGAACTTCGGGATTGACGGTGTAGCCCGGGTCGATCACGCCATCGAAGTAATCCAGCAAATTGCTCACCGCACGGCGCGACATCTTGGCGTAGCATTCCAACGGTGCCGCCGCATTATGCGGGCTCAGCACCACGTTGGGCAGTTTGAACAGCGGGTTTTCCGGGTTGGGTGGCTCGGTGATCAGCACGTCGACGCCAGCCGCCTCGATCACGCCATTGGCCAGCGCATGGGCGAGGGCCGCTTCATCGACCAGCCCGCCGCGGGCGGTGTTGATCAGCCAGGCATGCGGCTGCATGTGGGCGAGGAAGGCCGCGTTGACCATGCCGCGCGTCGCGTCTTCCAGCGGGCAATGCAAGGTCACGATATCGGCCTCCGCCACTGCCGCCATCAGATCGGGTGCGGGAATATGGCCATCGGCGGCGATGCGCGGGGTGGGGAAATTCGGGTCGTGGACCGCGACCTCCATGCCGAACGCCGAACACAGGCGTGCGACGCGGGTGCCGATGCGGCCATAGCCGACGACCAGTATCCGGCGGCCCGATAATTCGTGCATGCGACGGCCGGACTGCACCATCCAGGTCCCGGCGCGCACGCTCGCATCCATTTCCAGGGTGCGGCGGGCGGTGGTCAGCATCAGCATCATCGCGTGCTCGGCGACCGACAGATCATTGGCGCCGTTGACCACACCGACCAGGACCCGGCGTTGGGTGCAGGCCGGGATATCGAGATTATCAAATCCCACGCCGAACCGGCTGATCACCCGCAGATCGGGCGCGCCGGCCAGCATCGCATCGGTGATCTTTTCCAGCCCGATCATCACCCCGTCGGCGGTCTTCATCGCTTCGGTGAGTTCAGCCTGCAAAGGTGGGCCGCGAAACTGGTCGGTGAGCACGCGAAGGTCGATATCGCCGCGCGCGGCGATCATCTCCATCGCGGTCGGATGCAGGGCGCGGCAGAGCACAAGGCGATGGCGGATGGCGGACATGTCTTTCCCCGATAGGTCTTGGTCGGCCACATGCTTGCATCGACGCGCCGGCGCCGCTAGCCTGCAGCGCATGCAACATGGCGCCATCAGCCCCGAGCCTTTGTCCTGCGCGTTCGCGCGGCGGCCGGCCTGTGCGCTCCTTCCCCTCCTCCTTATCTGCCCCTGAGCGTCTTGCCGCTTTGGTGCGGCTTCGCTCAGGGGTCAAAAGACGCTGCAAGCGCCTGACGCCGTACACCTCAATTTCTCCCCGAGGATCGCCATTATGACCATCAACCACCCCAGTTTCGGCAAACTGGACGATAGCCGCGTCATTATTTTCGACACCACCTTGCGCGATGGGGAACAGTCGCCTGGGTTCTCGATGAACCTCGACGAAAAGATCCGCATGGCCGAAGCTTTGGTCGAACTTGGCGTCGATGTGATCGAGGCTGGCTTTGCCATCGCCTCGATCGGCGATTTCGAGAGCATCCAGGCGATCTGCAACAGCATCGGCCGGCGTGACAACGCCCCGGTCATCGCCAGCCTGTCGCGGTCAAGCCCGGCCGATATTCTGCGCTCGGCCGAAGCGCTGAAGACCGCCTTGCGTCCGCGCATCCATATCGTGATCGCGACGTCCGATCTGCACATGGAACACAAACTGCGCATGACGCGGGAACAGGTGCTGGAAAGCATCGATGGCTCGGTGCGGCTCGCGCGCAACCATGCCGAAGATGTCGAATGGTCAGCCGAGGACGGCAGCCGGTCCGATGACGATTTTCTGTGCCGGGCGGTCGAAACTGCGATTAAGGCCGGCGCCAACACGATTAACGTGCCCGATACTGTGGGCTATGCGCTGCCCGCCGACATCCACCGGATGTTTCAGATGCTGCGCAACCGGGTGCCGGGGGCGGAGAAGGTGATTTTCTCGGCGCATAACCATAATGATCTCGGGCTCGCGGTGGCCAACACCATGGCTGCTTTGCAGGCGGGTGCGCGCCAGATCGAATGCACGATCAACGGCATCGGCGAACGCGCCGGCAATGCCGCACTCGAAGAAGTGGTGATGACGTTGCGGACGCGGCCGGATGTTGCCGGCTGCACGCCGCGCGTCGTTACCGAAAACATCCTGAAAACCTCGCGCCTGCTATCGGCCATCACCGGGTTCGACGTTCAGCCCAACAAGGCCATCGTCGGGCGCAACGCCTTCGCCCATGAAAGCGGTATCCATCAAGACGGCGTGCTGAAAAACGCCAAGACCTATGAGATCATGACCCCGCAATCGGTCGGCTGGCTGCGATCCAATCTGGTGATGGGCAAGCATTCGGGCCGTGCCGCGTTCCGCGACAAATTGCGCACTTTGGGCTACGGCGAAATCGGCGATAATAAGCTGAATGACGCTTTCCGCCGCTTCAAGGACCTCGCCGACCGCAAGAAGGTTGTCTACGACGACGATCTGATGGCGCTGGTCGATGACGAGGTGATGCGCGACCATGACCGTATCAAGTTTGTGTCACTCGACGTCCGCGCCGGCAGCAAGCACCCGCCGCATGCCGAAATGGAGCTCGAAGTTGATGGTAAAACCGTCAGCGCAGAAGCCACCGGCGACGGCCCGGTTGATGCCAGTTTCAACGCGCTGAAGGCGCTGTTCCCGCATGACGCGACGCTGACGTTGTATTCAGTGGGTGCGGTCACCGCCGGAACCGATGCCCAGGCACGGGTGACGGTGCGGTTGGAGGAAGGCGGCAAGATGGTGGACGGGCAGGGGGCTGATACCGACACGATAGTTGCCTCGGTGCGGGCTTATGTTCATGCGTTGAACAAGCTGCTGGTCAAGCGCGATCGGACGGCGCCGGTTTCGCTGTCGGCGTAAATGGGATGGGGGCGCGCGGGTATCGCGCCCCCCGCTTTCCGGGTTGGGGCTGGATCACCCCATTGCCCGCCCGCGCGCTGAGGCGTGTCAGGCCAGAAGGCTGCGGGACCGCAGGCGCCAGATCGCATGGGTGGTGACAACGCAGATCGTTGTGGTTGCCACCCCAAGGATAGGCATCAGGATGGCCCAGCGCGCGCCGACCAGTGCCACGGTAAGCCCGGTGATCAACGACCCGATCGGGCCACCGCCAGCGGTTGCCAGGGCATTGGCCGCCATCACGCGGGATTGGTGGCTCCCCGGAGTACGTTCCTGCAGGATGGTGCGGGACATCGACATGGCCACGCCACCGCTCATGCCCCAGCAGAATACGCAGAGGTAAAACAGCCATAGCGGCGGGCCGAAGGCCATTGGCAGCAACGAGCTGCAACCGGACACCATCGACAGCACCAGGGCGCGCCCCGGATAGGCGAGGCCGCCGCGCCGGGTGATCAACGCAATACTGACCAAAGTGCCAATGCCGAACATCATGAAGCCAGTGGCCATGTCCTGCGCGCCACCGGCGAACAGGTCGCGCACCGCCAGCGGGATCAGCACCGTCAGCACGCCGCTAAAGAATATGCCGACGCCCAGGATGATCAGAAACGCGGCCCGCATTGGTGGATCGGAGAAGATCAACGTCACCCCGCCGCCAATGCCGTGCAGCAGCGATTTGCGCTCTGGGTCGGGCGGCGCGGGCGTCGTGACGATCGCGCCCGAGGGTAATTTGCGGGCAGCCAGGATGCCGAGTGCCAGCACCAGGCACTGCATCAGCACGATGTTGCTGGCACCCCAGGTTGCCGCGCGGCCACCGACGGCCTGGCCGACCAATTGCGCGCCGAACTGAATGCCGAGGGCCATGGTGACCATGCGCTGGATATTCGCCCCCGCGATCCGTCGCAAAAAGCCGTCGCGCGCTGGCATGGCGAACGCCGTCACCAGCCCCCAAGCGAGGGCGTAGAGCATCAAAATCGCTTCTGTAAGCTCGTGGCGCCAAAGGAAATAAACCAGGATCAACGGCATCATCACCGCGGCAGCCTGCAGGCCCATCAACAGGCGTCGTGGGTCGACCTTGTCGGCAAGCAATCCACCGAATAGCAGGAACACCAGCGTGGGCAACTGGCCGAACATCTGGGTCAAGCCAAATCGTGCCGCCGGTTGTTGCAACTCGATGGCCAGCAGGTAGGGCAGCAGCACCATCTGGATGCCGGCCGGGATCATGAAGGTGGCAACGCTCCCGAGATACCAGCCGACAGCATTGTTTTGGGCCGGCGTGTTCATGTCGGGTTTCCTGAAGTCGGCAGGTCTTTTGCTTCTTTTCATCCAGGAAAAGAAGGCTTTGCTTATTCTGCCGCCATCCGCGGTGGCTCAACCATATCCGTCGCCGCCGCCAGATCGACCGAAAGCAGCCGGGAAATCCCGCGCTCCTGCATTGTCACCCCATATAGCCGATCCATCCGCGCCATCGTCATCGGGTGATGCGTCACTACCAGGAACCGGGTGGTGGTTTCGCGCACCATGTCTTCGAGCAAGGTGCAGAAGCGATCGACATTTGCGTCATCCAGCGGGGCATCGACCTCATCGAGGACACAGACCGGCGCCGGGTTGCAGCGGAACACCGCGAAAATCAGTGATAGCGCGGTGAGCGCCTGCTCGCCGCCCGACAGTAACGACAGCGTGGCGAGTTTCTTGCCGGGTGGCTGGGCGTAGATTTCGAGACCGGCCTGGAGCGGATCGTCCGACCCCACCATCGCCAGATGCGCCCGTCCGCCGCCGAACATGCGGGCGAACAAGGTTTGGAAATGCGCGTCGATGGCGGCAAAGCTCGCCGACAGGCGTTCGCGGCCCTCGCGGTTCAGATGCCCGATCGAGCCGCGCAATTTAGCGATGGCTGTGGTGAGTTCGGCGCTTTCGTTGACGATATTGGCGATCTGGGCAGCGATTTCGTCGGCCTCGACCTCGGCGCGCAGATTGACCGGGCCCATTTCCTCGCGCTCTCGGGTCAGGCGTTCGAGTTTGCGGCGGGCTTTGTCTTCGGCTTCGGTCCCGCAATCGGCAGGTGGTTCGGGCAGGTCCGGGGTGGCGCCGAGTTTCTCCAGGATGCGTTCGGCGACCACACCCCAGGCGGCGTTGGCGGCGATTGCTTCGGCCTCGGCACGGATGGCGGCCTCGCGGGCCTGAACCAGGGCGGCCTCGGCGGCGCGGGCGGCGCGGTCGGTGGCAGTGGCGTATGCGTCGGCGGCACTGACGGTATCGGCAGCGTGGCGATGGGTGGCTTCGGCGATTTCCAGCGCATCGATTGCGGCGGTGCGTCGTGCGGCGATTTCGGCCGGGGCGGCTTGGACGGTGAGCAGTTCGGCGGCGGCATCATCGTGGCGGCGCGACAGATCTGCGACCCGGCCGCGCGCATCGCTGGCGCGGTGTTGCCAGTCCGCGCGTTCACCGGCGATTGTGGCGCGGCGGTCGCGGCAGGCATCTATACGGCGGGCGAGGCCATCGCGTTCGGCGCGGGCGGTGGCCTCGGCGGTGCGTGCGGAAGCGAGTGCGGCGCGGGACTGGTCGAGTGCGGCGCGGGCGGCGGCGGGATCGGGCAAATCAGCCATCCCTGCGCGGGCGGCGGCCAGCACGGCGTCGGCTTCCTGCCTGCTTTGGCCGAGCTCGGCGGCTTGGGCGGTAAGCGCGTCCATTCGCGCTGTGGCCTCGGCGGATTGGCTGGACAACCGGTTGGCGGCGCTGCGGGCGGCTTCGAGGGTTTGTTCGGCGCTGCGCCGCGCCTGGCGGGCGGATTGCTCGGTGGCCAGGGCGGCACGTTCCTGGGCTTCGGCCTCGGCGCGGGCCCGGCCCTCGGCCGCTTCGGCGGCAGCGCGGGCGGCGCGTTCCTGGGCGTCGGCGGTGGCGGCGGCTTCGCGTTCTGTGCGATCGGCGGCAGCGAGGGCGACATGACTGGCGAGCTCGGCGGCGGACCGGGCGGTCTGCGCTGTGGCGGCAGTTTCGGTCGCTTCGGAAAGACGGATGCGCAAGCCGGCCAGTCGGTTGCGCTGTTGCAGGCGGATGGCGGCTTCCGACGGCGTGCCTGCCCGCACAGTGTAGCCATCCCAGCGCCACAACCCGCCGGTGCGGCTGACCAGGATCTGGCCGGGGGCGAGGCTTGCCTGCGCGGCGCTGCCGTCATCGACCAGACCAATTTGCGACAATGCGCGGGCCAGGGCGGGCGGGGCCTGGACGAGTGCCAGCAGCGGTTCGGCGCCCTGCGGCAAAGCGGGCGCGGGGGCAAAGGGCGGCAAGGCGTGCCAGAAGCGGGCGGCATCCGAATCGATCGCGGAATCGAGGCCTTCGGCCAACGCAACCGCCAGGGCTGCTTCGAGCCCGGCCGGCACGGTGATCTGATCGACCAGAGGCGGCCAGCGCTCGCCATCCTTGACTGCAAGCACCTCGGCCAGCGCCGCAGTTTCAGCGGCGAGACGGGTGCGGGCCTGCTCGGCGGCGGCGAACTGGTCGCGCGCGGCGGTGAGGGACAGCCGGGTCTCGGCGCGCTGGGCGGCGGCGGCCGCGGTTGCGGTGCGGCGCAGATTGGCCGCGGCCTCGATGGCCGCGGCACGGGTGGTGCTGGCGGCTTCAAGCGCCGCAGCGCGGTTGGCACCGGCGGTTTGCACGATGGTCTGGCGCGACTTCTCCGCCTCGGCGAGCGCGGTTTGCGCGGCGGCGACGGCGGCTTCGGCGTCATCGCGGGCGGCGAGGCAATCAGCCAGCATCGTCGGTGCCACCAAACGGGTCGCGACATTTTGCTGGTCGGTTTGCAGCCGGGCCATCTGGTCAGCGAGGCGACGGGCGCGGATTTCGGCCTGACCTAACGCCTCGGACAGCGCGCGATGCCGGGCGGAAATGTCGGCGGCGTGTTCGGTGGCGAGGTTGGCCTGGGCGTCGGCGGCGGCAGCGGCCTCGGCGGTTTCGATGATGGCTGTTGCGGCGGCATCAAAGCGGGCGGGATGGGATGCCTGTTCGGCGGCAAGGCCCGAATCTTCCTCGGTAAGTCGGGCAATGGCGCCATCGGCTTCGCGCAGTAATTGCGCGGCATGGGCGAGATCGGCGCTGAGTTGGCGCAGGCGGGCTTCAATCGCATCAAGCGCGGCGCGGGCACGGGCTTCTTCGGCGGCCAAAGCTTCACCCGCGATGCGGTGGCGTTCCAGCCCAGTGCGCGTCTGGCCTTCGATTTCGCGCAATTCCGGCAAAGCGGCGGCGGCGATGGTGGCGTCGGTGGCGGCAATGGTGGCGCGGCTGGTGAAATCGGCGATGGCGGTCTGGGCGTTGTGCAAGGCTGTGGCTGCGGTGGTGCGCACAGCCTCGGCCCGCGCCCGTTGCAGCGCCATCAATTCCGCCTCGGCCGAGCGCACCAGCCCCGAGATCGCGCGGTAGCGATTGGCCTGACGGGCCTGACGCTTGAGGCTTTCCAATTGGACGTCCAGCTGGCCGCGCAAATCCTCGGCGCGTTCGAGATTGGCTTCGGCTGCGCGCAGTTTCAGTTCGGCCTCGTGGCGGCGGGAATGGAGGCCGGTGATGCCGGCGGCTTCTTCGAGCAGCAGGCGGCGTTCGTCAGGTTTGGCGCTGACCAGCGCGCCAACCCGGCCCTGGCTGACCAGCCCGGACGAATGCGCGCCGGTTGCCAGATCGTTGAACAGGGTCTGCACATCCCGTGCGCGGGTTTCGCGCCCGTTGATGCGGTAGACCGAGCCATTGCCGCGCTCGATGCGCCGGCTGATCTCGAGCTCCGGGGCCTCGTGAAACGGCGCGGGCGCAGTGCCCAGGGTTTCATCGAGCCGCAACGTCACCTCGGCGATATTGCGCGCCGCGCGCGCCGAGGTGCCGGCAAAGATCACATCATCCATCTCGGCGCCGCGCAGCGATTTGGCCGAGGTTTCGCCCATCGCCCAGCGCAGGGCTTCAACCACATTGGACTTGCCGCAGCCATTGGGACCGACGATGCCGGTCAGTCCAGGCAGGATTTCCACCACGGCGGGTTCCGCGAAGGATTTGAACCCGGCGATCCGGATGCGGTTGAACTGAACGGGCAAGGCGGTTGTTCCTGTTCCTTTATATCCAACCGATCAATCAGACACTTGGTACCGGACTGCGCGGTTGGGTCCTTAGAGCGTGATGACCGCTGATAGGCACGGTCATCACGCTCTAACTCTTTGTTTGGTCGCGTGATTCAGACCTTCGGTGATTCCACCTATGGTCATCACGCTCTAACCCCCAGCTTCGATCACCAGCTTGGCGAAATCGAGGAAGCTGCGCCCGCCCGATTCGCGTCGGCTGGCAACTTTGGGGCCCTGGAAGACGAAGCTGGGTGTCGAGTCGATTTGATAGGTTTTCCCGTCGCGGTCCTGGATGGCGAGCAACGCGTTGCTGGTCGCCTGATCGGCCAGTGCTGCATCAAAATTGGCCCGTGACAGCCCGGCAAGGGCGGCGAATTTCCAGATTTCATCGGTCGGCGTGCTTGGCGCCTTGGCGTAGATCCAACGCTCCTGCGAGGTCAGCAGCGCGCCGACGAACGGCTCGTAACGCTCGGCTGGCAGATAGCGTGCGATGACGGACGCGGTCAGCGCCAGTCTGTCGAGCGGAAAATCATGAAATACCATGCGAATACGGCCAGTATCGACCAGATCCTTGTGGATCTGTGGCATGCTTTCCTTGTGGAAGGTGGCGCAATGCGAACAGGTCATGGAGTAAAATTCATGGACTGTGACTTTGGCATCTGCACGCCCGATCGAGCGTTCCCCCAGGCGTGGGTCGCTGCTGGCGACCGGCGCTATCGGCGGCGCATTGGCGGCTGGGGAGGTGGTTTGGGCGGTGGAGCGCATCATCAGCGTCCCGGCGCCACCGCCGATGACCGCGACGGCCCCAACCCCTAGTATGATGCGACGTGAAATTGTCATGGTGACCCCTATATGTTGTAGTTAATCCGATTTCGCAGACCGAGTCGAGGGCTTTGCGAGTGCATGTTGGCCGAGCCCCAGCAATGCGTCGCGCAGAGGCCCGTCTGGCATATCACCGACGGCCTGAAGGGCGGCGGCAACTGCCAATGGCCTGGCGATCAGGGTGGTAACCGGCGCTGCCTGGAAATCCTGCACAAACCGCAGTCTGGTGACCAGCGTTTGGCCGAAATGGCTGTTGATCCGTTGTAGCAATTCTGGTCCTAAATGCTGCAACTCCATTGCGATAGGACCCGTGCAGGCAATGGCGAGACTGCCGGCGAGCAGCTTTTTCGGTGCGCTGACGGCCGCAATCGCTGGCCCGACGATAATCGCCCAGTCGGACAGCAATTGCGCGGTTGCCGGCGCCCGTTTGCGAAACGCCGGCCGGGTGATCGTCGGCACCAGACCTGCAATGCCGCGTGGCCCGGCGAACCTGGGCGGCTCGGCGGGCTTGTCGGGCGTGGCCTTGGTTGTCAAAACAGGCTTGTGCCGCACGCCGCTCAACTCCTCGACTGGTATGACCTGAACCGCCGTCGCCTGCCATGGCGGGCGCTGCCGGGGCAGGTCGCCGATCCTTACCACATCTGGCTCAGCGAGATCATGTTGCAGCAGACCACTGTGGTGGCAGTGGTGCCGTATTATGAAAAATTCCTTCAGCGGTTTCCCGATGTGGCGGCGCTCGCGGCGGCGCCGGTCGAGGATGTCATGCAGGCCTGGGCCGGACTTGGCTACTACGCCCGCGCCCGAAACCTGCATGCCTGCGCCAAGGCAGTGATGCTGTTGGGCGGGTTTCCGCGCGATCTCGACGGGTTACGTGGCCTGCCCGGCATTGGCCCCTATACCGCGGCCGCCATCGCCGCCATCGCGTTCGGGGCGCCGGCGGTACCGGTAGACGGCAATGTCGAGCGGGTGATGTCGCGGCTGGCGGGCATTACCGAGCCCCTACCGCGATCCAAACCGGCGATTGGCGAGGCGGCGCTGCAAGCAGGTGACAGTCCTGATGCCCAGGCCCGGTCATCGGATTTCGCCCAGGCATTGTTCGATCTGGGGGCGAGCATCTGCACGGCGACCAAACCGAATTGTCTGCTTTGCCCGTGGCAAGGGCGCTGCGTCGGGTTTCGGCTTGGCATTGCCGGCGAATTGCCGAGGAAGCTTCCCAAGGCGAAGCGCCCGGTGCGGTATGGCGCGGTGTTCTGGCTGACCGATGCATCCGGGCGAGTTCTGCTGCGCAAACGCCCGCCGCGCGGGTTGCTGGGCGGGATGACCGAGTTGCCGGGGACTGAGTGGCGTGGCGAACCTTGGGACGCGGTTGCCGAGGCACCGATGGCCGCGTCATGGCGCGCGGCTGGGCAGGTGGTGCATGTGTTTACCCATTTCGAGTTGCGGCTGAAGGTTTATGCGGCGCAGGTTGAAACGATTTTGGCGGAGGGGTTTCTTGCGGATAAGGCAGGTTTGGCTGAGGCCGCGCTGCCGTCGGTGATGCGCAAATGCGTGACCGTGGTGATATCACAAATGCCGCAGGGTTTTACGGTGGGTGACGAGGGCGCCTACCGAACCTAAGACTTATAGGCAAGTCTCTAGCCCAACTTATAGTGTTATTCTGGCGAAACCTCACCATTGGTCAGATGATTTTCAACTCATGGAAAACCAACTCAGCCTCCGGTTTGAGCCCATATCGTACGCGCCCGCCGACTGTTTCGACGGACAATAATATGCGCGACATCTCTGTTCCGCGATCATGGAAGCGTCGGAAGCAGCCGTATCGATAGTAAACCAAATGCCCGATTGAAAGGCTAAGGGCAGGCCCGCCGTATTCAGTGTCCAAGTCCTTAAATGAAATCCCTGGGTGCGCAGCAATGGCGCGAATGATGCGGACTTCGTCTGGATTGGCGAGTTGCTCCACCCCAAAGGCATAGCGAATAGCTTCAACGAGGCTCATGTCTTGCGTGGCAGTTGCCATTGCGTCGAACCGTTTCGCGTCGTCGCCTGAATACGGTTTCGGTCGTTTGGCAAGCTCCGCTTCGCACGCAACCTGCAAGGCGATGATTCCATTGGACCGTGCGCGCTCAAGAAGCATATTGATGTAAGCGGAAGCGGACTGAGGAAGCCGCGAGATTGCTGCGGCTACATGCTTGTCAGCGAAGACGTTCATGTCCCAGCGCCGACCAAGGAAGGCCGCCGCCGCGCCACCCATTGCGTCTCCCGGTCATAGGCGTCCGCAATCTGCAAACACGCAAATTCAGAATGGTTTGGCCCGGCAATCTGGATGCCGATCGGCAGGCCGGCCTCGCCGAACCCCGCCGGCATGGCCAAAGCCGGGATGCCGGCCATGGTGAAGGGCAGCACGACTTTCATCCATTCGTGGTAGGTGGTCATGGCGGTGTTGCCGATCACTTCCGGCCAGCGCGTCTCGATCGGGAACGGCCAAACCTGCGCGGTTGGCAGCACCAGGTAGTCGTATGTCTCGAACATACGGGCAATCGACCGATACCATTCGCTTCGCATGGCTGAGGCCGCCGAGATATCCAGCGCCGAAAGCTTCATCGCCGACTCGACCTCAAAGATCATCTGCGCGTTGAGCAGCTTGCGTTCCTCGGGCTTGTCGTAATGCGGGCGGCCGCCACCGGCCGATTGCCAGGCGCGCAGCACCAGGAAGGCGCGCCACATCGCATCAAGCGGCATGTCGGGGATGGCTTCCTCGACCACGCAGCCCAGGGTTTCGAAATGCTTCATCGCCGCGCGACAGGTTTCCAGCACCCCGGCCTCATACGGCAGGGCGCCGTTGAAATCGCCGAGGAAGGCGATCCGCGTGCCCTTGAAGTCGCGGCCCAAGGGTTGGGCAAACTGGACCGGGTCCTGATGGATCGACAGCGGCGCACGGGCATCGTAGCCGGCCTGCACCGAGAGCAGCATGCCAAGGTCGGGCACGTTGCGCGCCATCGGCCCGTTCACCCCCATCGAGGGCAGCCATAAATCGCGATCGCCCTGCGGCACCGTGCCAAAGCTCGGGCGGAAGCCGAAGACGTTGCACCAGCCAGCCGGATTACGCAGTGATCCACCGTAGTCGCTGCCGTCGGCAACCGGCAGCATCCGCATCGCCAAGGCTGCCGCCGCCCCGCCGGACGATCCGCCGGGGGTGCGGGTCAGGTCATAGGGATTATGGCTCGGTCCATGCACCGGGTTTTTGGTATGCGAGCCCAAGCCAAATTCCGGCACGTTGGTGCGCCCGACAAATACCGCGCCAGCGGCGCGCATCCGTTCGGTCATGATCGAGTCGGCGGGTGCGACGAAATCCTTGTACAGCGGCGAGCCCTTCGAGGTGATCATTCCCGCGACATTGTCGAGGTCCTTGATCGCCTGCGGCAGGCCGTGCAGGGGGCCCATAATTTGGCCACGCGCCAGCATTGCGTCCTTTTCGGCGGCCTCGGCCAGGACATCGCCGCGGGCCCGACGCGAGACAATGGCGTTGATTGCCCCGTTATGGCGGTCAATCTGATCGAGGAAGGCGGTGGCGACCTCGACGCACGACACCGATTTGGCGCGGATTGCGGCGGCCAAGGCAATTGCGGTCATTTCGACGATCTCAGTCATTGCGCGCTCTCCCGATTTCCGACCCAGCCTAGCCGGCGCGGCGCAGGTTGCAAGCTTGCCGCACCGGTGCTGGATTGGCGGGGAAGCGAGGGTGGTGTCATGGCAGGCGTGTTGCAGGGATTGCGGGTGGTGGAACTTGGCCAGGTGCTGGCGGGGCCGTTTTTTGGCGCGATCTTCGCCGATCTCGGCGCCGAGGTGATCAAGGTCGAACGCCAGGAAGGCGGCGATGATGCGCGCCGGATGGGGCCGGCGTTTCGCAACGGCGATGCAATGACGTTCCATGTGATGAACCGCGGCAAGCAGTCGCACGCCATCGATCTGCGTTCGGCGGCGGGGCTGGCCGAACTCGACGCGCTGCTGACTGATGCTGACATCATGGTGCATAATTTGCGGCCTGGCGTTGCCGAGGCGCTGGGGATTGACGGCAAGACGGTTACCGCCCGCCACACTAGGCTTATTTATTGCGAGATTTCGGCATTTGGCCATCTCGGGCCGATGGCGCAGCGTCCGGGCTATGAGCCTTTGCTGCAAGCCTATAGCGGGTTATCCAGCATCAATGGCGGTCCGGATGATCCGCCGATGCGGGCGGCGGCGAGTATTTGCGACCAGGGCACCGCGATGTGGCTGGTGATCGGCGCATTGTCGCTGCTGCAACGGCGGCACAGCACCGGGCAGGGCGGGATTGTGCAGGGATCGCTGCTGGAAACCGCGCTGATGTGGAGCGGGCAGAAGATAGACACCTACCTCAACACCGGCGAGATGCCGGCGCGGCATCGGTCAGGGCATCCGTCGATGACCCCGTATGAGGCGTTCGACGCTTCCGATGGTCCGTTCCTGATTTGCGCCGGCAATGATCGGCTGTTCGACAAGCTGGCGGCGGTGATGGGCCATCCGGATTGGAGCACTGATCCGCGCTTTGCCAGCAATCGCGTGCGCCTGGGCAACAAGCCGGCCTTGTTTGCTGAAATGAATAGGGTGCTGATGCAAAAAACCCGCGCGGAATGGATCGATCTGCTGGAGGCTGCCGGGGTTCCGGCGGCGCAGATCCATTCATTGCCCGAGGCGCTGGAGCAACCCCAGGTGCAGGCGCTCGGCATGCTGCAAGCCGTGCCGGGCGAGGATTATGCGCTGACCGCGATGCCGATCAGCATTGACGGCGCGCGCCCGCAGATCGCTGGCGGTGCACCAAGGCTCGGGCAGCATAATGTCTGATGCCGTCACGATCGCGCCGGTCACCGGTCCGATCCGCGGGATTGCCCATCCGCCGGGATCGAAATCGATCACCAATCGGGCGTTGTTGCTGGCTGGGTTGGCGAACGGCACCAGCCGCCTGACCGGCGCGCTGAAAAGCGATGATACCGCCCATATGGCAACCGCCTTGCGGGCGATGGGGGTGACGGTCGCCGAGCCCGATGCAACCAGCTTCGTGGTGACCGGCAACGGGCGGTTGCTGGCGCCTGATGCGCCCTTGTTCCTCGGTAATGCCGGCACTGCGACCCGCTTTCTGACCGCTGCCGCCGCCCTGGTGGACGGGCAAGTGGTGCTCGATGGCGATGCCCATATGCACAAGCGCCCGATTGCGCCGCTGCTGGCGGCTTTGCGGCAGCTGGGGGTGCGCACCGATTGCCCGACCGGCTGCCCGCCAGTGACGGTGCACGGCACCGGTGGCATCGCTGGCGGGCGGGTCGAAATCGATGCCGGGTTGTCGAGCCAATATGTCTCCGCCGTGCTGATGGCCGCCGCCTGTGCGGCCGGGCCGGTGGAAATCATCCTTACCGGGGCTGACATCGGCGCCAAGGGCTATGTGACGCTGACCTTGGCGGCGATGGCGGGCTTCGGCGCAAGCGCGCGCGAAACCGGGCCGGGGCGTTGGGTGGTGACCCCCACCGGCTACCGCGCCAGCGATTTTCTTATCGAGCCCGATGCGTCAGCCGCGACCTATCTGTGGGCGGCCGAGATCCTGACCGGGGGGGCGATTGATCTGGGCGTTCCCGCCACCGCCTTCACCCAGCCCGATGCCAGCGCCTATGCCATGATCGCCCGCTTCCCCGATCTGCCGGCCGAGATCGATGGATCGCAAATGCAGGACGCGGTGCCAACGCTGGCTGTGCTGGCCGCCTTCAACCGCACGCCGGTGCGCTTCACCGGGATTGCCAATCTGCGGGTCAAGGAATGCGACCGGGTGGCGGCGCTGGCCACCGAACTCGCCCGCATCCGGCCGGGGCTGGCGCGCGAGGACGGCGATGATCTGGTGGTGATCGGCGATCCCGGACTTGCCGGGCAAACCCTGCCGACGCGGATTGAGACGTATGCCGATCACCGGATTGCAATGAGCTTTGCGCTGGCCGGCTTGAAGATCGGAGGGATTAGCATTCTCGATCCGGGCTGTGTGGCGAAGACCTGGCCGGCGTATTGGGACGTCTTGCGGGGATTGGGGGTGGCGATATTGTAGGGCGGATGCAATCCGCTATCGTCGTGCCCACCGAAGGCGGCAGATTTCATCCGCCCTACGCATTGAACCGGAGCCAACCATGTCCATCATCGACGCCATCCGCCTTTACCAGGACGAGCTCACCACTATTCGCCGCGACTTCCATGCCAACCCTGAACTCGGCCTGGAAGAACATCGCACGGCGGAAATCGTGGCGCAAAAGCTCGAATCCTGGGGCATCGAAGTGCATCGTGGGGTTGGCCGCACTGGCGTTGTGGGCGTGCTGCGCAAGGGCACCGGCAAGACCGCCGTCGGCCTGCGCGCCGACATGGATTGCCTGCCGATGGAAGAACAGACCAACCTGCCGTATCGCAGCAATAATCCCGGCCGGATGCATGCCTGCGGGCATGACGGGCACACGACGATGCTGCTCGGGGCGGCGAAATATCTCGCCGAGCATGGCAAGTTCGACGGCGTGGTGAACTTCATTTTCCAGCCCGGCGAGGAAGGCATTGGCGGCGCGCTGGCGATGCTGGAAGACGGTTTGTTCGACCGCTTTCCCTGTGATGCGATCTACGCGATGCATAATCGGCCGGGGATGAAACTGGGCGAATTCGCCATCTCGCCCGGCCCGTCGGCGGCCGGCGGTGCGTTCTTCGACATCACCATCACCGGGGTGGGCTCGCACGGCGCGCGGCCGGAAGCCAGCATCGATCCGTTGCTGGTGGCGTGCAGCATCACCACCGCTTTGCAATCGATCGTCGCCCGCAACGTGCCGCCGGCCGATACGGCGGTGCTGTCGGTGACCAAAATCGTTTCCGGCGATGCCTATAATGTCATTCCGCAATCGGCGGTGATTTCCGGCACCGCGCGGGCTTTCAAGCGCGAGGTGATGGCGCTGATGGAAACCAACATGAAGCGCATGGCAGCCGGCGTGGCAGCCGGCTTCGGCGCGACGGCGGAGGTCGATTTCCGGGTGATTTTCGCCCCGCTCATCAACGACGATGGTCGTACCACCGAACTGGCTGACGCAGCGGCGAGCCTGGTGGGCGATGCCAAGGTCGATCGCGCCAAGCCGCCCGGCATGGGCAGCGAGGATTTCAGCTTCATGATGGAGAAGGTGCCCGGCGCCTACATCCAGGTCGGCAACGGCGACAGCGCGCAATTGCACAATCCGGCCTATAACTTCAACGACGATTGCACCCCATATGGGTCGGCGCTTTATGCCGCAATCGCCGAACAGAAGCTGAAAGCCTGAGACGATGGGCCCGCGTTTGCCGAAATTCGGGTTGATCGTTTCGTGCCAGGCGCGTGACGATAACCCGTTGCGCGGGCCGCATTTCATGGTGGCGATGGCATTGGCGGCGGTTCAGGCTGGTGCAGGTGGCATCAGGGCCGAGGGGGCGGCTGATATCGCCGCGATCCGGGCTGGCGTCAGCGTGCCGATCATCGGGCTGATCAAGCGCCAGGACCCTGGGTTCGATGTCTATATCACCCCGGATTTCGCCGCCGCCAAAGCGGTTGCCGATGCCGGGGCCGACATCATCGCCATCGATGCCACCCAGCGGCCCCGCCAGGGCGAGCCGTTGGCCATTTTGATCCGCCGCATCCATGCCGAACTCGGCAAACCGGTGATGGCCGATATCGCGACGCTTGCCGAGGCGATCCGCGCCGAGGCGGAAGGTTGCGACTATATCGGCTCGACCATGGCCGGTTACACGGCCGAGACCAGCCATCGGCGCGACGGGCCGGACCTGGAACTCCTCAGTGAGTTGGTGGCCCATTGCCACCGGCCGGTGATTGCCGAGGGTCGTTACGACACACCCGAACTGGCGGCCAAGGCGCTGGCTTTGGGCGCGCATGCGGTGGTGGTCGGAACCGCCATCACCAACCCGCGGGAAATCGCCCGCAGGTTCGTCTCCGCGATGGCGGGATGATCGGCGCCATATGAACGGCGCCATATGAACGGATTAGGGCTGGATGCGGGTGGCAGTGCCACGCGCTGGACCGTGGTTGATGGTGAGGGTGCGGTGATCGGGGCTGGGGAACTGGCAGCGGTCGATGGGCATTTGTTCAACGCCGCCAACCATGACCGTTTCGTCGCCATGGCAGCCGCGCTCGCCTTAGCGACGGTGGGACTTGCGCCAGATGCTGTTGTTGCTGGCATCACTGGGTTGACCGGCGGTTCACCTGAAGCCGAAGCCGCCACCGCGATTATTGGCGGCGCTTTGGGGATTGCCCGGGTGCGGGTCGAGGATGATCTGTGGATCGGCTATCACGACGCCTTCGCGCCCGGCGCCGGCCACGTGGTTTATGCCGGTACCGGATCGGTCGGACTGCATATCGCGGCCGATGGCAGCCTGGTGCGGGTTGGCGGGCGCGGCATGCTGATCGATGACGGTGGCTCGGCATTCTGGATCGGCCGGGAAGGGCTCAACACTGTCTATCGCCGTATCGACGCGGACGAGGCCCCCGGGCCACTGGGCGAGGCCTTGTTCACGACGATTGGCGGCGCCGACTGGAATGCGGTGCGCGCCTATGTCTATGGCGGCGGGCGCAACGCGGTGGCGATGCTGGCCATGGCGGTGGCCGGTGCTGATGATCCTGCGGCGGAGGTGATCTTGCACGAGGCGGGACGCGATCTGGCGCGGCTGGCACGTGATCTGGCGCAGCGTATCGGGGTTCTGCCGGTGGCATTGCAAGGCCGCGCGGCCGCGCTGCACCCGAATATTCTGGCGGCGATGCGCGCCGCCGCCCCTGGCCTCGACATCGCACTGCATCGGGCCGATGCTGCGCGGGCGGCGGCAAAGCTCGCAACGAATAATCTGTGGAACGGGAGAGTTTAATGGGCAGCACGCGTCCGATTGTGGCTTCGGTCAATGGCATGGTGGCAGCGGCCCACCCGCTGGCAGCGCAGGCGGGCGCTAAAATCCTGGCCCAGGGCGGCAATGCCTTCGATGCGGCGGCCGCCACTGCAGCGGCCCTGAATGTTACCGAACCTTATATGTCGGGCCTTGCCGGCATGGGCATGGCGACCTGCTATATCGCGGCGGAAAAGCGGGTCGCGTGCCTGGACTATGTCACCACCGTGCCGGAGAAATTCCCCGAGGGGCGTTTCCGTACCCAGGACGATGTCTATCGCGGCCCGTTCGCCGCTGGCACGCCGGGCAATCTCGCCGGTTGGTGCGAATTGGTCCGCGCGCATGGTAAAATGACGCTGGCGCAGGTTTTCGCCCCCGCGATTGCGCTGGCCCGCGACGGGTTCCCATTGATCGGCTTCAACACCACCGGCATTAACGGCCAGGCTGCGGGTCTGCGGGCTTTCCCGTTCTACGAGGAATGGGCCCGGGTCTATACGGGCGGCGCCGGCCAGGTGAAAATGGGCTCGGTGCTGCGCCAGCCCGATCTGGCGCGTACCTACGAGGCAATTGCAGCCGACGGTCCGGGCTATCTTTATGGCGGCAAACTCGGGCGCGAGATGGTCGCCCATCTCCAGGCGCTCGGCGGCTGCATGACCGAGGGTGACCTCGCCGCGGTGCGCCCGACCTGGCAGGCACCGATGGCGACATCTTACCGCGGCCTCAGCGTCAATACGCTGGCGCCGCCGTGTGAGGGTTTCCAACTGCTGCTGACGTTGGCGGTGCTGGACGGGTTCGATCTCGGGCGGCTGGAACGCAACGGCATCGACCATCTCGACATCGTGTTCCGCGCCATTCGCCTCGCCGCCGGCGAACGCATCGCCAATAACAACCCAGCCCCCGAAAAGCTGGCGCAGATCATGTCGGCCGATAACGTCGCGCGCTTGCAGGCGCGGGTGCGCGATGGGGTGAAAGTGGAAGGGCCGACCGAGCAATGGGTCGCGCCGACGCCGTATAACCCGGACAAGGAACACACAACGTCATTCTCGGTCGCCGATCGCGATGGCAACGTTGTGTGCATCACCCAAAGCCTCGGCGCGCTGTTCGGCAGTGGCGTGGTGATCCCGGGTACCGGCGTGTGCATGAACAATTTCCTCTATTGGGGCGAGGTTGATCCGCGCGGCACTAATCCGCTGAAGCCGGGTGGACCCTTGGCGCTGCCAACCGCGCCGACCATTTCACTGCGCGCGGATGGCAAGCCGGTGCTGGCGCTGGGCACACCGGGCAGTTACGGAATTTGCCAGACCCAGACGCAGACCATGGTGCAGCATCTCGATTTCGGGTTGGGCATGCAGGATGCCATCGAGGCGCCGCGCGGACGCTTGCTCGACGGCACCCAGGTCAATGTCGAGGGTCGGGTGCGGCCAGAAGTGGTGGCGGCGCTGTGTGCGCGCGGCCATGGCGCGGAGTTGGTTGCCGACTGGACGATGCAGGTCGGCGGGATGCAGGGGATTGCGATCGATGCCGATAGTGGGGCGCTGACCGGTGGGGCTGATCCTCGACGGGATGGGTATGTCGCGCCGGTTTAGGTAAGGGCAGTTGTTCTTTTTGTGAACAAAAAGAACCAAAAAAACTTTTTGACACTTTGTTGCCGTTGGCTTGGGAACCCGTCGTGGTCCCGTGCCAACGGCAACAAAGAAGAACTTCCTACTCAAAAAACAACCCGAAATAAATCGGCTTCTTCTTATACCAACGCCTTTGGCTTCTGACTCACGGTGGGGATTCCCCGACGCGGCGATGATGTGATTCAACCTGGCGAGCATTGGAGGCTCGCCCATGGCCCGCGCAATCGCGCTTCGATCTGACTTCACTGGCCCTGATCTTCGCCGCC
>CALQTN020000054.1 GCA_943333505.2 Asaia bogorensis
GTTCGCAGATTGTCTACACTGGCGGCGTGGTCAGCGGGACGACGGTCAGCACCGGCGGCTATCAGTCTGTCTCCTCTGGCGGCATTGTCAGCGCGACGATTGTCAGCAGCGGCGGTTCGCAGATTGTCTCCTCTGGCGGCGTAGCCAGTGCGACAATTGTCAGCAGCGGTGGGACCCTGCAGGTCATTACCGGCGGGACTTTGGCCGGGGCGACCGTGCTGCAGTCGGGCGGTGTCCTGGTGGCCAGCGGCGATGTCACCAATACCGGCACTTTCTCGCTGTATGACCAGACCGCGACCATCACCGGCACGTTGGTCAATAACGGCAACATCCTCATCGACCCCAGCAGCCTGACCGTCGCCAACCTGTCCGGCACCGGCACCGTCACCATCGCTGCCGGCAGCACGCTCACGGTCACCGGCACGATTGCGTCGACCGAAACCATTGTGTTCACCGGGAGCACCGGCGAACTCCGGATTGCCGCCAGCGGCGCGGCGGGCACGATCAGCGGGTTGACCGCCGGCAACATCATCACCATCACCGGCGCCACCGCGAACGGGATCAGCATCAGTGGTTCGGTGCTGCAAGTCACCACCACCGCCGGCACCACCACCAGCATCACGCTCGACACCAGCGCCTATGCTGCGGATCGCTTCAGCTATTCGAGTGACGGCACCAATGCGCTGATCGCCAACACGATCTGCTATCTGCGCGGCACCAAGATCCTGACCGCAAACGGGGAGGTCGCCATTGAGGATCTGCGCGCCGGAGATAGGCTGGTCACCCGCTTCGGGGGTTTGCGCCGGCTGCAATGGGTCGGCCGGCAGAGCTTTAACGGCCGGTTCCTGGGCAAGACCAACGCCCCGGTTTGTTTCCATGCAGGGTCGATCGCCGACAACGTGCCAAGCCGGGATTTATACGTGTCCCCCGCGCACAGCATGGCGATCGATGATCATTTGGTCGGGGCCTGTCTGTTGGTCAATGGCGTCACCATCAGCCAAACCGCGACGGACCAGATTGTTGATTACTTCCACCTCGATTTCGGCGTGCATGATTGTGTGATCGCGGACGGGGCGTGGTCGGAAAGCTACGCCGAACAGCATAATCGCCACCAGTTCCACAACCTGGCCGGGTTCAAGGCGGAATTCCCCGATCATCGCGCGGTACCGCAACCCTATTGCCTGCCGCAATTGGGCTTCGGCGATGCCGGCCTGGCACCGGTCCGCGCGCAATTGCTCGCAAGGGTGCCGGCGGCCGCGTTCACCACCGATGCCGATGTGCATCTTATGGTGGATGGCGTGCGGCTTGACCCGACGCAGCGCGACGCAGCGGGCTGGATGTTCGACGTGCCAACCGGTGCGGTTGGCGTGAGGCTGATGTCACGCGCCAGTGTGCCGGCGCTGGGCGGGCTGAATGCGGACGAACGCCTTCTCGGCATTTGCATCGATCGCCTGATCATCGTCGATGGCGGGATTACCCTGACGATGGAGCCAGGGCATCCGGCCTTGGGGGCCGGGATGCATGACCCGGAAGTGCTGCGAACCGGGCGCTGGACGAATGGGATCTGCCAACTGCCGGACCTGATATTCGCCGGCTATGCCGGCGACATGATGCTGGGGTTGACGGTACACGGCACCACCCTTGCCCGGTATCTGGACGCTGAAAGCGCACCCAGCAGGATCGCGGTCTGACCGGCTGGGCGTGGCCGGATGCGGAGCGGGCTGCATATGGCTACCTCGGCGGGCAGCACTTGTCCGCGTGAAACGACGAGAATGCCTCGATCGCATGGCGACGCACGCCACTGCGCGGCTCGACAGGATCAACGACGCGCTGGTCGATGCTAACGAGGGCGTCGCGTTCTTCGAGGGAGGCCAGCGTCGGGCCGAGGTCGCGCAGCAGACCGTCATGCATGCCGTAGATCCAGCCATGCAGGGTCAGATTGACCCGGTGAGCCCATGCCAATTCGACGATGGGGGTCGCTGCGAGACGGCGGACCTGCATTTCGACATTGATTTCGCACATCCGGTCGAGCCGGGCTGCGCGGTCAGGCAGCGCCTCGAAAATAGGCCGGTGCTTGCGGTAGAGCATGACGATCGGTTGCAGCCAGTGGTCAACCAGTGTCGAACGCTGCTCACCCAGGGCACGCTCTATGCCGCCGCACCCGTAATGGCCGCAGACAATCACATGCTCAATGCGCAGGAAGTCGATCGCGTATTCCAGGACGGCGAGCAGGTTCATGTCGCTGGTATGGGCCACGTTGGCGATATTGCGATGGACGAAGATCTCGCCGGGATCGAGGCCCAGCACGTCGTTGGCGGTCACCCGACTGTCAGAGCAGCCGATCCACAGATATTTCGGCGATTGTTGTTCGGCCATGCGCACGAAGAAACTGGGGTCGGAGTTGGTCTTGCCCTGGGCCCAAGTAACGTTGCGGTCGAGCAGGTGGTTGAGATCCATCCCTGATTTTTCCTATGCCAGGCGGCATTACTCCGCGGGCCTTACCGGGCACCGACGACATGCGTGACATGTTGCCAATGCCCGGCGGCCCGAAGCCGGCCTACTGCGCGATATACCCGCCATCGATCACCAATTCCGTGCCGGTGATGAAAGATGCCTCGTCGGACGCCAGGAACAGCACGCCATAGGCGACGTCCAGCACCTCGCCCAGGCGACGCAGCGGCGTGACGGCAGCTTTTGAATCACGCCCGGCGGCATTGGTGTTGTTCAGCATCGGCGGCAGGAAGCCGGGATGAACCGAGTTAACCCGCACGCCGGTCGGGCCGAAGCGCACGGCCGCGGTTTTGGTGAAGATACGCACCGCGCCCTTGGACGCGCTGTAGCCGGGGTGGCTGTCAGCGCCGCCGATGAAGCCCATGATCGATGAAATATTGACCACCGATCCACCGCCGGTCTTGGCCATCTCGGCCGCTGCCCGCGTCGTGCCGAGGAAGACGCTGGTGGCATTGACTGCCATCAGTTTTTCCCATCCCGCCAATGCCATCTCGTCGCCCACCGAACTACCGCTGATGCCAGCGTTGTTCACCAGGATATCGAGCCGGCCATAGGTTGCGATGGCAGTGGCGATCAGGTGGTTCCATGCCGTTTCGGAGGTGACATCGGTTTTGACGAAAATCGCCCGGCCCTGGTTGGCGCAAATATCGGCGGCCACCGCATTGCCTTCGGTTTCCAGCAGGTCGGCGATGACGACGGCCGCGCCTTCTTTGGCGAAAAGTCGGGCTTCTGACTCACCCATGCCGTGCGCGCCTCCGGTGATGATCGCAACTTTGTTTTTCAGTCTCATGTTTATCTCCCTTGGAATTATTGAACACAGGTATCAGCACCATGGATTGACATCCAGCGGCGCGATCGGCCGACGAATTTTGGTGTAGGCGATGCGTGCTGGATCCGGCGGATAGGGGCCGCCGCAATCGACATAAATGATCTCGGCAGCGATCGGCGCGAAGGCGGCGTAGAAATGGTTAGATGATTTCACCACCACGATTTTCTTGGCCGCCAGATCGACCCCGAGATTGGTGAAGACTGCCGGGTGGAAGGTCTGCGCCCGGCCTGACGCCAGCACCACATCGAGATTGCCGATGGTGACGCAGGCGGCGGCACCGAGCGAGACGGTGCTTTGCTGAAACGGGACGATCAGGTCGTTGGTCACAGCACGTATCCGCACCATCGCGTCAATCGGCTGGCCCGAAGTCGCTGCCGCCTTGCCACCGAAGCGCAGCGGCATCTCGGCGCCGGGACCGGCAGCGATGCAAAAATCCACCGCGACCGGATCCCATAACGCGCCAACTGCGGCTGCGGTTTCGGGGAATTTCAGCAACTCGGCGATCAGAAAAGTACTGTCGCCGGCGACCCCGCCACCGGGATTGTCCCAGCGATCAGCCAGCACCACCGGGCCTGCAGGATGGCCCCGCGCGGCGGCCACGGCTTCGGCGGTTTTCAGATGCACGGGCACCCCGGCCTCGCCCCAGGCGATCAGCTCGCGCCCGAGCCGTTCCGCCAATGCGGCCGCCGCGGCGCGGTCACCATCGGCATAGACCAGCACCTTGGTTCCGACATCGTAAACGTCGGCGGCCTGGAAGCCGTGGATGACCGAAACCGACAGAATGCCGTCACGGCCCTCCATCGCCTGGATGCGGTCGACAAATGATCGTCCCGGCTCACGGCTGGTCATGTAGCCGCCAATCATCCGGCAATCGAACACCGCACCGGCCGGAGAGATTGCACCCTTGGCGGCGCGCAGGCAGAGGGCAGTCAGTTCCTCGGCGCGGGCGAGGAAATCGGTATGGGGAAACTCCTTGAAGGCAACGATGAGATCGGCGTTGCTGACCATCACGTCCGACAAATGCGCGTGCAGATCGAGTTCGACGCCGATGATGGCGTCTGGCGCGATGGCGCGGGCATGTTGGATAAGGTCGCCCTCGCAATCATCGTAGCCGTGCGCGACCATCGCGCCGTGCAAACCCAGCAGGATGACATCGACCGGCATGGCGGCACGCAACTGGTCGAGGATTTCGTCACGCAAGGCTTCATAGGTCCCCTGCCCGACCATGCCGGCCGGTTCGGCCCAGGTCGCAGTGCCCTCGATCAGTATGTGCCCGTCGCGCGTGGCGGCAAGGCGCGCGGCGATGATCGGCGCGCTGCACAAGGTTGGTGTCGCGGGGTGCTGGCCGGGCGGGTAGTAGGCGGCCATGAAAGCGCGCCGATCGGTCGGGATCGGCGCAAAAGTATTGGTCTCAGTGCCCAGGCTGGCGGCGAAAATTCGCATTTTCATCCTCGCCAGGATGAAATCGGGTCGAGCGGGAAGATCGGCCGCGGCACCCGGCGCCAGGGCAGCCCGACGACGTCAGATTGGCCGGGACCGCTGGTGTCGACGCGGATCACCTGGGTGGTGATGGATTTGAAGAACTGGAAATTCGATGCCGTCTTCAGCACCGCCATTTTGAAGTCTGCCGGTTCGATCCCGAAGGCGCGGTAGACATCGGGCACGTTGCCGGCAGCACCGGTGCGTTCGGAAATCAGCAGCGTCACCGGCCCGGTTTCGAAAATCACCGTCCGACCCTGATCGAACTCAGGCTGCTGGAACACCGGCACTTTGACATGCCCGTCAGCGATTTTGCGAACAACCCCGGTGATGGTGAGCGGCTTGAAGAACCCGGTCGAGCTGCCACCAACCGCGAGGGTAACGGTCGCGCCCTCGCCGGCGGCGACCAGCTTCGCGACCGTTGCGGGTTCAATCAGCGGCATCAGCGCGCGGCCCTTGATGCCAAGGCGCAATATCGCCTCCAGGATCAGGTTGCTGTCGCCGGCGGTGCCGCCGAAAACCGTGTCACCGGTGTCGCTCAGCACGACCACGCCTTGGTTGGCGGCGTCGGCCATGCGCACCGCGTCGTCAACCGACACCGCTTCCTTGACCATGAAATCATCACGCATCGACCAGGCGAGATCGGCCGATTCCACAACAAGTTTCTCGGCCTTGGCCTTGTCGCCATTGGTGACGACGACCACCGCCCAGCCGCCCTCGGCGACATCGAGCCAGGGCTGCATCGGGCACGGCGCCACGTGCAGCACCGCCGGATCGGCTTCCATGGCGCGGGCCTGGTCGAACCAGATCTTCATCGGGCCGGCGACGGTCAGATATTGTTCCTGATGGGTGATCAGGCGTAATTTTGCCATCGCCATCACCGGTTTCACCCCGTCGCGCAGAATTCGGACCAGCATATCGCCGGCGAGGCGGCCAGTATCGTAGACATCATGCGGCTGGGTGCGATGGCCGAGGATGGCAGTGCTGAGATCAACCATCGCGTGGGTCACGTTGGCGTGGTGATCGAGCGAGACCACGATCGGGACATCCGGACCCACCACCGCGCGGCAGATGGCCAGTTGCGCGCCCTCGACATCATCCACACCCTCGGCCGAGCAGGCCCCGTGCAAATGGAACACCAGCGCGTCAAGGCGCCCGGCATTGCGCAGGCCGGTGCCGATGCGTTCTTCGAAGAACAGCCGGGATGGCGTATCGATCCGCCCGCCAGCCATCGCCCATGCCGAAATGATCGGCACCCATTCGACCGCCATCCCGGCCGCGGCCACCGCATCGACACAGCCGCCAACCTGGCCGACGCCCTTCATGCGGTCGAGGATTTCGGCGCCCTGGTAGATGCCAAAGGCCGCGAAATCCGCGAGCGTGGTGGGGAGTTTGTTGAAGTCGTTGGTCTCTTGGCCGATATGGATGATGGCTATGCGCATGGGAGCGGCTCCACGGAAGGTGTGCTTGTTGTGAACAAAAAGAACCAAAAAAACTTTTTACGACTCTGTTGCCGTTGGCGCGGGAGTTCACTTTGGTCCCACGCCAACGGCAACAAATTAGTGAAGCTTTTTTGCTTCTTTGTTTTCAAACAAAGAAGACCTTGCCTTACTTATAATTATCCTTCGTCGCCTTGGCTTTCTTGGCAACCTTCGGCGGTTTCGCGGCGAGCAACTCTTGCATGGTTTCGCCGCGCGTCTTCCAGAAATTGCTGAGAATGCCGACATCCCAGCCAATACAGAAATGCTTGACCCCCATCGCCAGATATGGCGCCGCCTGATCCGGCTCGGCGATTTCGATGCGGGGATGGATCCCCTTTTTCAGCGCAGTTTCGATGGTCTTGATCTCGGCGGCACGCACATCCTTGTGGCCACGATTATTAGCGTGACCGATCGACATGGCGTAGTCGGCGGAGCCGAACTGGACCATATCGATGCCAGGCACATCGAGGATGGCATCAAGGTCTTCGACGCATTGGCGCTTTTCGACCATCAGCACCACCACCGCGTCGTCCAATGCGCTGGTGTAGGCCGGCGAGCCGACCTCGCGGTTGGTGCCGACATCGCGGCGCATGCCAACCCCGGTGAGGCCGAAGCCGCGTCGGTTGCCGGGAGTTTCGGCGCGAACTGCGGCAACGGCGGCCTGGGCATCGGCCACGGTGCGCACATCGGCGAACAGCACCGATTGGAAGCCCGAACCGATCGCGCGCATCGATTGGGTGGTGTATTCGCCCTGCTCGACCTTGATCATCCCGGCGATGCCGGCGAGTTCGAGCGCGCGGCCGAGATTATCAAGGTCATAGAGATTGAACGGCGCGTATTCGGCCGTGAATTCAACATAGTCGTAGTGGCCACCGGCGGCGCCAATGAGTTCCACCAGGGTGGGCCAACTCGACAGGATATGGGTACCGAGGGTCGGCAGGCCGGCATCAAGCTTCTGGCGCAAGCGGTTTGGGCGCATTTCAGGTTCCTTTGTGGCGTTTCCCTGCCAAGTGTGGCCGCACATCGCCGCCAGGGCAACGGGTCCGTGTCTAGATAAACCTCCGGCTCGGCACGCCTCCGAGCAGATGCAGCCCAACGGCTTCAAGATGGGTCATCCGACCCTGCACTTGCTGGGTCACCGCATGCATGTCGCGAAACCGGCGCTCAAATGGATTAGTGTCGAAAATCGCGGTCGCCCCGGCCTCGCGCCAGCACATATCCACCACTTCCTTGGCCTGGTGGATGGCGAAGGTGGTGGCGAGCCGGATATCGATCTTCTGGTCGAATGTCATCTGCCCGCTTGCTGCAACGCTGTCCCAGTTTTCGGACAGGCATGTCAGCAACCCGGCCCGGGCTGCCCGCCATTTGCCCTCGGCGAGTGCGAGATCGCGCTGCACCGTCGGGCTGTCGCGCAGCGCACGGCTGCTTGCGCTGGGGGTTTTGGTGCGTGCGAGGCCGACAAACGCATCTAGCATGCCACGCGCGATGCCAAGGCCGACGCTGGCAAACGCGGATGCATAAAGATGGGTGGTGGTAAACTGATAGAGAGTGCCGGCTTCATGACGTTCGGAATCGATATCGCGGCACACGGAATAATCATCGGCGACGAACAGGTCGGCAACTTCATACGTGTCGCTGCCAGTGCCACGCAGCCCCATGACCTGCCAGGCATCGGTGAAAGTCGCAGCCGCACGCGGGAAAAGCATGCTACGTTCAAGCTTGCTGCCATCCGGGCCAAGCCGGAAAGACCCGTCGCGCTCCTCCACCCAGCAATGCCCACCCATCCAGGTGGCGTGCTTGTTGCCGCTGGCGAATTGCCAGCGCCCGGTGACGCGGTAGCCGCCATCGACAACTTTGGCGATTGACCCGGGCCCCATTCCCCACGCCAGCACCGCGCGCGGATCACGGCCCCAGATATGGTCGGCGATGGCGGGCTTGAGGTAGGCCGCCGCCATTGAGCACCCTGAGCCTTGCCCGATGCACCAGGCGGTCGAGGCATCTTCGCGGGCGATTTCGATCATCATCAGGGCGAAATCCACCGGGCGAACCTCATCGCCACCAAAGCGACGCGGCAGCAGGCTGCGAAACAGCCGTTCGCGGTGCAGCGCCGTCAGAACCTCCGGCGTCAATCCGCGATCAGCCTCGATGCGCGCCGCATTGGTCGCCAGGACCGGGCCGACGCGGCGGGCGCGGTGGGCTGGCGTGTCAGACTGGGTAATCTCGGCGCCGGCGTTCATGGTTGGGGGAAGCTCCGGTTTGGATAAGTGTCCGGCTTAGGGCGCGGATCTGTCAATTGGGTGCGATACTGGTTGGATGTGTCTGGTGCCTGCCTTGAGGCAGCGCCGGACCTGTGCGTCAGATCAGCTCGATCGCGTCCCCCATCGCGATCCGCCCGGCTTCGACAACCTCGGCATAGACCCCAAGATCGACATGTCCGAACGCAGCCCGCAATTCGGCCACCGGGTCGGCGTCGCGCTCGGCGGTAATCGGGTTGACCTCGGTCGCGGCGCACCGTGGGATGCGATGGGTGACCTTCAGGCGCGCCCCGCCGACCAGTAATTCACGGCCGAGCCACCCATGTTCGGCCCAAGCTGGGGCGCCAGAAAACCAGATATTGGCGCGAAACCGGCGCTTGTGGCGGCGGGCGCCGGCGGCGGCTTCGAGGGCTGCCAGGCTCGCCTGGTTGATCAGGCTGATCACCTTGCCGCGCATGTCGCCAAAGACGTGGCCGGGCGAAAGGTGCAGGACCGGGGTGCCGCGTGCCTCATTGGCCAGGAACCGGGCCAGCCAGGCGGCGATCTCGGCACGGCCGGCGACGGATAAGGCGTTGGCTTCAAGTATCGCGCCATCGGGGGCAAGCAAGGTCATCACGCCGCTGCGGTCATCAAAGCTCGACCGCAGGGCGGCGATTTTGGCGTTGGCCATCAGGCACATAAAATGGCGCTTGGAGAGCCAGCTTGGGGCAGACGGGTCAAATGGCGCATCGCCTTGCGCCAGGGCGAAGGCGCGGTCCCACGGCAAAGCCTGTCCGGTTTCAAGCCGGACTTCCTCAAGCGCCTCAGCGGTCAGGCCTTTAACGGGGTAGCGATAAATCCGGTCGATCAGCATGGCGATATCCCCTTGTCTTGACCCAGATCATTCCCCAAATCCTTGTCCAAGCATAGCGTGTCGGTTGCCTCATTGAGGGACTGGCGCGTCAGTCGCCTAACCAGGGACATAGAGACATGGACATCGAAAAGTTTACCGAACGCGCCAAAGGCTTCCTTCAGGCTGCCTCGACCATTGCGATCCGCGACTTTCATCAGCAACTGACGCCGGAGCATCTGCTCAAGGCGTTGCTGGATGATGAAGAAGGCGCGGCGAGCGGGCTGATCAAGGCCGCCGGCGGCGATCCGATCGCCGCCCGCACCGCGACCGAAATCGCACTGACCAAAGTACCGAAAGTGCAAGGTGGCGGGGCGGGGCAGCCGCAGCCGACCGTGGCGCTGATGCGCCTGCTCGATGCCGCCGAACAGGCCGCCGAGAAAGCCGGCGATCAGTATGTCGCCCAGGACCGGCTGCTGATCGCGCTGGCCGCCGGCGACGGCCCGGCCGCCAACGCACTGCGTCAAGCCGGCGCAACCCCGGTGGCGCTCGAAAAAGCCGTCGCCGACATCCGCAAAGGCCGCAAGGTCACCAGCCAGGCCGCCGAGGCCAATTTCGAGGCGCTGAAGAAATACGCCCGTGACGTGACCCAGTTGGCGCGCGACGGCAAGCTTGACCCGGTTATCGGCCGTGATGAGGAAATCCGCCGCACCATCCAGGTGCTCGCGCGGCGCACCAAGAATAATCCGGTGCTGATCGGCGAACCGGGCGTCGGCAAGACCGCGATTGTCGAAGGTCTCGCGATCCGTATTGTCAATGGCGACGTGCCGGAAGCGTTGAAGGGCAAGCGGCTGATGGCGCTTGACCTCGGCGCGATGGTGGCCGGTGCGAAATATCGCGGCGAGTTCGAGGAACGTTTAAAAGCGGTGCTCGCCGAAATCGAGGCCGCATCAGGCGAAATCGTGCTGTTCATCGATGAAATGCACACCCTGGTTGGCGCTGGCAAGGCCGATGGCGCGATGGATGCATCGAACCTGATCAAGCCCGAGCTCGCCCGCGGCGCGCTGCATTGCGTGGGGGCAACCACGCTGGATGAATATCGCAAGCACGTCGAAAAAGACGCGGCGCTTGCACGCCGGTTCCAGCCAATTTTCGTCGGCGAACCCAGCGTTGAAGACACGATTTCCATCCTGCGTGGCATCAAGGACAAATACGAACTGCATCACGGGGTGCGCATCACCGATGGCGCGCTGGTGGCGGCGGCAACCTTGTCCAACCGCTATATCGCCGACCGGTTCCTGCCGGATAAGGCGATCGATCTGATGGACGAGGCATCATCGCGTCTGCGCATGCAGGTTGACAGCAAGCCCGAGGAACTCGACGAGCTTGATCGCCGGGTCATGCAGTTGAAGATCGAACAGGTCGCGTTGCAGAAGGAACAGGACCCGGCAAGCAAGGACCGCCTCGGCAAGTTGCAGCTTGAACTCTCGGGGCTTGAAGAAAAATCCAATGCGATGACAGCGGCGTGGAAGGCCGAGAAGGATCAGTTGCAGGGCAGCCAGAAGCTGAAGGAGCAGTTGGACCAGTATCGTAACGAGGAAGAAATTGCCCAGCGGCGCGGCGATTTCGCCCGCGTGTCGGAACTGCGCTACGGCCAAATTCCGGCGCTCGAAGCCAAGCTCGCCGCCGCGCGCGATGGCGGCAAACTGGTCAATGAAGCGGTGACCGAAGAACAGATCGCATCCGTTGTGTCGCGTTGGACCGGGGTGCCGGTCGACAAAATGCTCGAAGGCGAGCGTGGCAAGCTGCTGCGCATGGAGGACAAACTGCGCGGCCGGGTGGTTGGCCAGGAAGAAGCGCTGCAAGCAGTGGCACACGCGGTGCGCCGTGCGCGGGCGGGCTTGCAGGACCCCAACCGGCCGATCGGCAGCTTCCTGTTCCTCGGGCCAACTGGTGTTGGCAAGACCGAGCTCACCAAGGCGCTGGCCGACTTCCTGTTCGATGACGAACGGGCGATGCTGCGGATCGACATGAGTGAGTTCATGGAGAAGCACGCGGTGTCGCGCCTGATCGGTGCCCCGCCAGGTTATGTCGGCTACGACGAAGGTGGTGTGCTGACCGAAGCGGTGCGCCGGCGGCCCTATCAGGTGATCTTGTTCGACGAGGTCGAAAAAGCCCACGAAGACGTCTTCAACGTGCTGTTGCAAGTGCTGGACGATGGCCGCCTGACCGATGGCCAGGGCCGGACGGTGGACTTCAAGAACACCATCATTGTACTGACCTCGAACCTCGGCAGCGACATCCTGGCAGCCCAACCCGACGGCGCCGATCTGGCGTTGGCGCATAAGGGTGTCATGGAAGCGGTGCGGCAGCATTTCCGTCCGGAATTCCTCAACCGGCTGGACGAGATTGTGCTGTTCCGCCGCCTGCAACGCAGCGACATGGCAACCATCGTTGCGATCCAGCTGAAACGGCTGGAGAAGTTGCTGGGCGATCGGCAGATCAAGCTCGACCTCGATCGCGCCGGGGTGGATTGGCTGGCGGCGGAAGGCTACGACCCGGTTTACGGCGCGCGGCCGTTGAAGCGGGTAATCCAGCGCAGCCTGCAGAACACACTGGCGGGGATGATCCTGGAAGGCGGGATCAAGGATGGCGACACAGTGCATGTCACTGCGGGGCCGGATGGGCTGGCCATCACCACGTCGCTGGCGATGGCAGCCTGAGAGCCGGGCTGGAAACCCTGCCGGCTTGTCCCGGCAGGGTAAAACTGACGGCCTCCGGCTTTGACCATGGTCTGAAGGGTGGAACGCGAAGGCGCAGTCCACCCGACGGATTTCTATCAGTCCAAGGTCAGGGCGCCTGGTCTTTTGCCCAGCGGGTCCTAAATCGCCCGATCGCGCAACTCCCGCCTCAACTGGGCTTCAAACGGCGCCATATCTACCTCACTGACCGTCCTGACCACATCCCGCCAGTCACCAAGATCGGCTATTCGGGCAGGATTGTTCCGTAACAGTTCGCGCTTGATGAACGGAAAGCCCGCCATCAGCAACTGCCGCCAGAATTCCGCGGTCGGGTTCATCGGCGAGGCTGCGACGATATGATTGCGGAGGCGGGCAATATGGCCACGACGCATTTCGTTGACGGGATCTACGCCGACGATCGTCTGACGGTCGTTGTCGACATCGGGTGGCGGTAGCATTTTCGTCAATTCTTCATATGACCAAAGTGCCGCACACCGCATGCCGCCAGCGAGCATGGCCTGGGTCAGGCCAATTTCGTAGCGTTGTACTATCCAGTATCGCGACTGCACCAAACGGACCCGACGCCAGAAATTTTTCCATGCTGTGCTTTCCAGCGCGCGACGGCCAGCGATCAGGAAGAACGACTGGAGATGGTAGCGGTGCTGCCAGCTCTCGGTCGCACCCCAGAAATCGGCGCGTTGGAAATCGACCTGGTCAAGAATCGCACCAATATCCTGCAGCGGTCCGAACACGCTGTCATTAGCAATAAGCACTGACTTGGTGTTGTCACGTGGCAAACCGAGAATACGCAACGCGTCGCGCATGGCACCGAAATCATGACCCATATTATTGCGCAAAATAATCGATGAGCAAAGCGCCCGCAACTTTGTGACACTGGTTTCATCGAGCGTCGGACAGTTCGAGACAAAAACCACCGACAAGCCGGCTTTCTGCAGAGCGGCGACGTAGTTGGTGACGAAATCCTGCACCGAGCCTGCAGGATCAAAGTGCACGAACACTGCAACGCGTGGTCCCAACGCAACCGAGGAGTGGGGCCATACAGACACAACCTGCTGATCGCGTCGCAGGTAGCTCGCCAGCAATGAAAATCTTGCGCCTATCTCCGCTTTCCATTGGCGATCATGGGTATATTTCGGAGACAGAACATCTTCGCTCTGCGGACCAAGGCCGGCAAAATCAATTCGGGTCAGGTAGGCCAATTCGACCTGCGGATCATGTGCCAGCGGATCTATTTCCCAGGCCCGCACATAGGCTGCAAGCGCGAACCGCAGTTTGCCGCGCAACTTTAATACATGACCAAGCTGCAGCCATGTATCGCAATTTTCTGGCACGATCGCGAGGGAGCGCCGGTAGGCGGCCTCGGCCTCCTCGAGCTGGCCTTGCTCCTTGAGGGCGTGGCCCAATTGCACCCACACCGCCCAAAGATCGGGATCAATGGCGAGCGCTGCGGCGTAATGCTCCCGCGCGGATTTCCAGTCACGCTGATTATTGGCCGTGCTGCCCGCCGCAAGATGACGACCCAATGCGAGTGCGGTGCTTTCAGCCGACATTGTGTATTGAGTCCGTCGGAACAACAGCCTCGGCAAGTTGCGGGAGCCGCGCTAGTAACGCTGCATGTAAGACATCGCGACGATCCCAAAGACTACGATACCACGCGACACGCCGCGCAACCTGATAGGCCAACATGCGGTTCGCCGCGATATCGGCGCGTGCTTCGGTCGCGATACGCAAGGCTGCGGCGGGATTGGCAACAAGATTGGCCAGACGTTGGCGCAACTGATCGGCCGTGCTGAAAAGCACGCCGGTGCGGCCATCATCAACCGAGGCTGCATAGACCACATGGCTCGCGAGCGGCACAACGCGGTGGGCTGCGGCCTCGATGAACTTCAGGTCGGACTTGCCACGATTGAAGACGTTATCGCTGAGCGGCATGAACGAAATTTCGCAACCACCAAGCATGGCCTGATAGGTTTCGTAACCGCACATCGGGGTGAAGGTCTTATGCGGGGTTTCGAGCCGATCATAGGCTTCGCGATCGGCGACGATATGAATGGTCAGGCGCTCGCCGGCAAAATTGGCCACCGCGTTCAGTGCCTCCATATAAGGCGGCCAGTCGCCCTGTCGGTTCAGCCCAGCAAACAACAGGTTCAGCCGGGCGGGGTTGGTAAAGTTGGCCGGATCCGGCAGGCGGTTGATCGCGTTGGGGAACACCATCACTTCGGGATTGTCCTGGCGGAAGCGTTCGGCGAGCGGTTCGGTCGAGGTTTGCACCGCGTGCACCGCGCGAAAATTCCACATATCTGGATGCATCGTAGCCGGAATGAAATCGGGGTTATCGTCGAACTCGCAGATCAAAACATAGCCTTTCGCGAGCATCTGCCGCACCGGCGCCAGCCCGGCTTCGCCGATCAACGCCGGGCGATGCAGGATCATGATCCTTGGCGTATCGGCAACATCGATATTATCGATCGAGTTCACCACGCGCGCGGAAATTCCGGGCAAGGTGGCGAGCGCCGCAATAGGCTCAATCACCCGAACATGGCTCACCCCGCCAACCGGCGGCAGCATCGTGGATGAAATACTGAACAAAGGCACGGCTTCGCGACACGCGACATAGACCAGTTGCAGCGGGGCGGCACGTTCCAGGTAATGTTGGTGGTCGATGCCCAAAGCCCGCAAAGCCGGACGCATCGCATGGGCGAACGCGCCAGCGCCATCGCCATCGAATATCCGCGGAACCATGTCGCAAACCACCAGGCCGGCATCGCGCAACGCGCGCCTGATGGTCGCGTCGGTGAACCAGCGGAGATGGGTGCGATCGAACAAGCCAGAGTCGGTATAATCAAAATTACCGCGCAGCAGGCGTTCGGTGAAACTCCAATGCTCGACGTTAGGAATGCACAGCACAATCGTGCCGCCCGGGTTGAGCGTCATCGCATGGCTGCGCAAAACCGCCCAGGGATCGAGAAGATGTTCGAGCACATCGCCATATACAATGCAGTCGAAGGTTTCAGCGCCAAACGGCAGCGGCACCTGCTGCACGTCGCAGAGTGCCACATGGTCGAGCCGGGTGGCGGCAAGCTTGGCGGCGTCGGCATGCTGATCGATGCCAAAATAGCGGCTCGCCGGGTTGCGGCGCTTGTATTCCGCACCGAGGGCACCGGTGCTGCAGCCGACTTCAAGCACAGTGCTGGCGTTTATCGGAATATGCCGCAACAGATCCGGATTGAAATGATTGTGGATGGTCATTCCGGGCCACCGTGATCGGCGAGCGGACGTCCAACGCTGCGATAGTCAAAGCCTGCTGCCCGCATTGCGGCCGGATCGTAGACATTGCGCAAATCGACGATGACCTTGCCGCGCATGACGGTCGCAAGCCGCGTTGGAGAAAGTGCGCGGAATTCATTCCACTCGGTCAGCAACACCAAAGCATCGGCACCGGCGGCGCTGTCCATCGCATCCCGGCAATAGATGACCGAGGCTGGCAATAGCGGCTTGGCCTGCTCCATGCCCTCAGGGTCGAACGCGCGCACGGTCGCCCCGTCGCCCACCAGGCGCGAGATGATCGGCAGCGATGGTGACTCGCGCATGTCGTCAGTTTCAGGCTTGAACGTCAGGCCGAGAACGGCAATGGTTTTGCCACGCACCGAACCGCCGCAAGCCGCCACGATGCGCGCCGACATGGTGCCCTTGCGCGCGTCATTGACCGCAACCGTTGCTTCAACCAAACGGCTTGGTGAGCCGGCTTCCTGGGCGATGCGGACCAGCGCCAGCGTGTCCTTGGGAAAGCAGCTGCCACCATAGCCTGGCCCGGGATGGAGGAATTTGCGGCCAATACGCCCGTCGAGCCCGATGCCGCGGGCAACATCGTGGACATCGGCGCCGAGACGTTCGCAGAGATCCGCCATTTCGTTGATATAGGTGACCTTCATCGCCAGAAACGCATTGGCAGCATATTTGATCAGCTCCGCGGTTTCGATCCCGGTGAAGACGATCGGCGCCTCGATCAGGTAAAGCGGTCGGTAGAGTTTGTTTAGCACATCGCGGGCGCGTTGGCTTTCACAGCCGATCACGACCCGGTCGGGCCGCATGAAATCGCCGATCGCATTGCCTTCGCGCAAAAACTCCGGGTTGGAGGCGACGTCGCAATCGAGGTCAGGGCGCACGCTGCGGATAATCTCGGCGATCCGCCGCCCGGTGCCGACAGGCACGGTCGATTTGGTGACGATCACCGTGGGCGCGGTCAGTGCGCGGGCAACCTGCTCGGCAGCGGCGTAAACATAGGTGAGGTCCGCATGACCATCGCCGCGCCGCGTCGGTGTGCCGACGGCGATGAACACGGCTTCTGCGTCGAGCAACGCGACAGACAGATCATCGCCGAATGACAGGCGCCCGGCGGCGACGTTTTCGGCGACCAGGGTTGCAAGCCCCGGTTCGAAAATCGGCATCTTGCCGGCCTGAAGCGCGGCCAGCCGGGTCGGGTCGGCTTCGACGACCGCGACCTCGACGCCGAATTCGGCAAAGCAGGCCCCTGATACCAGGCCAACATAGCCACCGCCAATCATCGCGATCTTCATCTAACCAAATTCTCCGCAGCCCGTCGTTTTTGAGAAGGCCGATTACGCAAGGCCAGCTTGCAGCATATTTTGTCACCCTTGGCCACTCATACTCGCATGTTTCGGGCGGCCGGGCTTTTCCCTGCAAGAAACCTCGCATCTTGTCCCCGTTCTGGTTTATAAATGGCCCCAATCAACCCTGCAGCCAAAGGATTTGGGATGAACGACGCGCCGATTAACCTCCTGCGGGAAGCCACCGCCGAGGCTTACGCGACGCCACTGGAAGATATTCAGCTGGCGATGCCACATCGCTTCAAAAATGACACGATGTGGCCGTTCTTCACCCGGGTTCGTGCCGAAGATCCGGTGCATTACTGCCGTGACAGCGAATTTGGCCCGTACTGGTCGATCACCAAATACAAGGACATCATGGCGGTTGATACCAACCATCAGGCGTTCTCGTCGGATTCGGGCGTCGGTGGCATTACCATCCGCGACCAGGCCGAAGATTTCAAACTGCCGATGTTCATCGCGATGGACCCGCCGGTGCATGATGCCCAGCGCATGGTGGTCAGCCCGATCGTGGCGCCGGGCAACCTCGCCAAGCTCGAAGGCATCATCCGCGAGCGCGTCTGCACCATCCTCGACGGCCTGCCGCGGAATGAGACGTTTGACTGGGTGGATCGGGTGTCGATTGAACTTACCACCCAGATGCTGGCGACCTTATTCGACTTCCCGTGGGAAGATCGCCGCAAGCTGACCCGCTGGTCCGACGTGACCACCGCCGCCCCCGGCATGGGCGTGGTCGATACCGAAGAACAGCGCCGCAAGGAATTGCTCGAATGCGGCGCCTATTTCATGGGGCTGTGGAACCAGCGGCTGAACACCAATGTGGTCGGCAATGATCTGATTTCGATGCTCGCCCACTCGCCGGTCACCCGCAATATGGGCCAGATGGAGTTCCTCGGGAACATCCTGCTGCTGATCGTCGGCGGCAATGACACCACCCGCAACTCCCTGACCGGCGGGCTGCTGGCGTTCAGCCAGAACCCTGACCAGTACGAGAAACTGCGCGCCAACCCGGCGTTGCTGGATAGCGCCATTCCGGAAATCATCCGCTGGCAGACCCCGCTTGCGCATATGCGCCGCACCTGCACGGTCGATACCGAAGTCGGCGGCAAGCTGATCAAGAAGGGCGACCGCGTCGTGATGTGGTATGTCTCGGGCAATCGCGACGACGAGATGATCGAAAACCCCGACGCCTTCATCATCGACCGCAAGCGCCCGCGCCAGCATTTGTCGTTTGGTTTCGGCATCCATCGCTGCGTCGGCAATCGTCTGGCCGAAATGCAGATCAAGATCGCGTGGGAAGAAATCCTGCGACGCGACCTCAAGATCGAAGTTCTGGCCGAGCCGGAGCGGGTCTATTCGACTTTCATCAAGGGCTATCTCAGCATGCCGGTCCGCATCAACGGCTGATTATCTGTCAGATGATGGAGCGCGCCGCGTGACCGCAAGGGCACGGGGCGTTGCTTTTGATGAAACACAAGGATGGTTATGAACCGATCATATTTTCTGGCGGCGATGTTCGGGCTGCTACTCGCTGGCCCGGTGCTTGCCGAAGGTGCAATCGCGACTGGCGACGGTGGCAAAGTTGGCATTTCCTATAACCATCAGGGCGCCCGCGCGGCGGAAAACCGGGCGATCCAGGAATGCGGCGGGGGCTGCCGCATCCTGACGACATTCCGCAAAATCTGCGCCGCAGTCGCCACGAGCGAGCGTGGCGGCTGGGGCTGGGCCACGCGCGACAGGTTGCAACTGGCCGGAGAAGCCGCGCTTGAAGGATGCCGCAAGGAAGGCAACAAGCAGTGCCGGATCGCCATCCAAGGTTGCGACGAAAAGGGTTAGAGCGTGATGATCGCTGGTAGACGCGGTCATCACGCTCTAACTCTTTGTTGGGTCGCGTGATTCAGACCTTCGGTGATTCCACCTACGGTCATCACGCTCTAGGGTCGGCACAAGACCGATCGTACTGGCGGGGGGAATAGTCATGGAAACGCTTATCGGAACCTGGCGGCTCATTAAGGAGGAAGCGTGGGGCGCAGACGGCACCCCACGACCGCCGCTGTTGGGCGCGATGCCAACGGGACTTGCCATGTTCAACGCCGAAGGCCGTATGATGGCCGTCCTGAGCGACGGAAGTGCGGCGGCACCGGGCAAGCGGCTCTACGTGTCCTATTGCGGCGCCTATACTTTTGACGGCAAGCAGTTGGTGACCCAGGTGGATCGCGCGTCCGAGGATCGTCTGCTCGCGGAACCGCAAGTCCGGGATGCGAGCTTTGCAGACGGTATCCTGACACTGCGCCCGCCCGCACGGCTGGTTGATGGTGTCATGGTCACGCGTTCTCTACATTGGGAACGGCTGGGTTAAGGCCGAACGGACGGGGTTTCGACCATCAATCCAGCCGCCCGACGGGCCAAGTATAGCTCAATGGCGACCGCTTCGGCGGCACCGGGCGCGTAGGGCTCCGCACGCACGCCGATCAGGCAACTGCGCAGGCGCCGGTTGAACGATCCCAGGCCCTGCCATTCCAGGCGGTATTGCGGGTAGCCATTGGCGTGGCCCTCCGGGATGATGCTGCCGCCGAGGCGCTGGCCGGCGCGGTCATCATGGCAATTGGCGCAGGATAAATTCAACTGGCCCTGGCGCTGGCGGAACAGGCGGGCGCCGTCGGCGAGAAATGGCACGAGCGGACCATCGGTGGTGATGGCGACCGACATCCCGCGTGATTGCAGGCCAACCAAGGCGGAGAGCGCCAGCATCATATCATTGTCAGGCGCAAGCGCCGTCGCGCCCTGATGGGTTTCCCGGCAGCGGTTGATCCGCTGCAAAAGGGCGATCGGGCGGGCGAGCGTGGCATCCCAGGCCGGGTAGCGCGCCGCGACACCGCGTAATGTGTCCGGCGTATTATGGCAGGTCGCGCAGGTTTTTCCCGATGAACCGGCGGGCTGCGACCAGAGTTCCTCGCCGTGGCGCACCCAGAGGAAGCCGGGATTGGCGCTGTCGTCGTCCTGCATCGCGCGGGTTTCGGCGGATGCATCGTCATAGCCAGACCGTTGCGCCAGCGCGGGGCTTGCGCACAGCCAGGCTGCCAGTAGCAGGCGGATCATAAAACGGTGATAGTGGCGCGCTCGGTTTGGACGACGCCCTGATCGTCGGTCCAGGTGAAGACGATGCTGCCGCTGTCATGCGCGATGGTGGAAAAGGCGAGATAGGGATTGGCCGATATTGCCGGGAAGAAGGCCGCGCGCAGGACGTCCTCGTCATTATAGCTGCACACAAAATGATGGATGATATCGCGCGGGATGGCTGCACCCATGGCGTCGCGGCGATGGCCGGATTCCATGATGTGGTTGATCAACACCCGGATTTCCACCAGATCGCCTTTGCGGGCAATTTTCGGCACATTGATGAGCGCGCGGGCCATGTTGCAGTTTCCTTCAAGCGTCTTCGAGGCAGGCAGCCAGCGTCACCAGCAGATCGACGCTGTCGGTCCAGGCGCTGCCATCGTCGAACAGGGCAACGGCAATCACCGTCTGCGATGTCGCCATGCGGATCCGCGTGGCGATTTTCGGCGCCCCGGCGCGCGGTCCGAAATGGAAGGCGGCGACATTGGGCAGCGGGTTGCCGTCGGCGAAAATATGGAACGACAGCAGTCTTGCCGTGGTTTTCTCGGGCACCGACACCGTCATCGCCACCGTGTTGCCGTTCTCGACCAGCACCGGCACATCGAGCTTCACCCGACCGCGCTGCGCGACCTTACCGGCGAGCAGTCTGGCGATTTCGGCGGCGACACTCGCCGGGGTCGCCCGCGCCGGGACAGCAACCGCAACAAGCGCGCCGGTGGCGGTGAGCAAGAGATGGCGGCGGGCGAGCAGCGCGGTCATGGCGCGTCCTTCAGGGTCAGCAGATAGGCGACAAGATCGTCGATTTGCCCTGGTTGCAGCACTGGCTTGCCAATCCAGGCGCGGCCAATATTGGCAAGCCCATCGGTGCGGCCATAGGACGGCATGATCGTCTCCGGGTTGAAGCGTTCAGGCATAGTGATATGGGCGGCAAGCTCGGGGCCAGTGTAGCGCGCGCCGACGCCGTGCAGGTCAGGTGCCAGACTGCCCTGCAAATGGGGCGGTGCGCCAGGGACCATGTGGCACAGCACGCAGAGCGATTTGGTCCGGTCGGCCAGCAACGCGCGGCCGCGCCCGGCATCACCCGCGACCGCGATCGACGCGAGCAGGCTAAACAAAAGTGGCAGCAGTGATCTGGCGATACCAGGCATCGGCTTCCTCGGCTTCACGGGCGCGGGTCTCGGGCGGCGCGTCGGGTGGGCTGGTTTTGGCGCTGCCCTCGATTTCATTGAGCAACGGCCCATTCGGGAAATAGGCACCCCGAACAGAAAAGCCATAGGACGGGGCGGCGAGGCCGTAGCAGATATTTTCGAGGCGCATCGGGGTGAACGGCAGGCCGCGCAGGTTGGCGACGATGGCCGCGGCACAGGCGCGAGCGTGTTCGCCGGCAGCATAAGCGGCTTTCGGCATTGCGCCGCCGATGATCGCATCACCGATCACGTGGATACCAGGGACAAGCTTTGACTCGTAGGTCGCCGGATCGACCGGACACCAGCCGGTACGGTCGGCGACCCCCGCCGCGACCGCAATGGCGCCGGCACGCTGCGGCGGCACGACGGTGCCGACATCGGCACGATGATCGTCAAACTCGGTTTCGAATTTCCCTGTTGCCGCTTCAACCCGGGTCACCCGCCCGCCATCCGGCAGGCCGGCCCATTCCAGCACGCCGGGGTAAAGTGTGGTCCATGCCGCCTGGAAATTCGCCTGATTGGAGAAATGCTCCTTGGCATCGAGCACCAACAGCTTGCTGCGCGGCTTGTGGGTCTTGAGGAACCAGGCGATCAGGCTGGCGCGTTCATAGGGGGCGATCGGGCAGCGGATTGGGCTCGCCGGGATCGACATCACCACCGTGCCGCCATCGGCCAGGGCGGCAAGTTTGCTGCGTAGAAGCATCGTCTGGGCTTCCCCGGTCCAGGCATGCGGCAGGATCTCGGCGGCGGCGCGGTCATAGCCGGGCAAGCCGGCCCAATCGATATCGACACCGGGGGCGAGGATCAGCCGGTCATAGTCCAGCGTCGTGCCGTCGCTGAGGCGCACGCGGCGCGCCACCGGATCGACCGCGACCGCATCGCCCTGCCGGCGGGTCACACCGGGAATGGAGGCATGGGTGAAGCGAATGCTCGCGGCATCGCGCAGGCCGGCAATGACGGCGCTGCTGCCGGGGCCGGTCGAGATCGCGGCGTCGCGTTCGACCAGCGTCACCGCCAACGACGGGTCAGCCGCGACCAGCGCACGGGCGGCGGCGGTGCCGCCAAACCCGCCGCCGATCACCACCATGCGTGCCGATCCCGCCGCCCGCGCGATGAACGGCGCGGCCAGCCCGAAGCCGACGACTATGCGCCGGCGGATCAAGCGTGCGACAGATCGGCGTAGCGGAGTGGCAGAGCCCGCACCCGCTTGCCGGTGGCGGCGAAGATCGCGTTCAGCACGGCGGGCGCGGCAACCGATATCGTCGGTTCCCCGACCCCGCCCCAAAAGCCGCCCGAGGGCACCAGCACGGTTTCAACCTTGGGCATGTCTTCCATCCGCATCACCGGGTAGCTATCAAAATTACCTTCCGCAACCCGCCCGTTCTCGATGGTGATTTCGCTGAACAAGGCCGCCCCGAGGCCGAAGGCGAAGGACCCTTCAACCTGGGCGGCGACCTGATCGGGGTTAACCACATGGCCGCAATCGATGGCGGCGACGATGCGATGCACTTTCAATTCGCCCTTTTTGGACACTGAAACCTCGGCCACCGCGGCCGAGTAGCTGCCATAGCCGGCATTTTGGCAGATGCCACGGAACACGCCGGGCGGCAATGGCGTGCCCCAGCCGGCCTTGTCGGCGGCAGCGTTCAGCACGCCGAGATGGAGCTTGCTGTTGGCGAGCAGCTTCCGGCGGAAGGCCAGCGGATCGGCCCCGGCGGCATGGGCGAGTTCGTCGATGAAACATTCCATGTAGACGGCGTTCTGGTTGGTGTTGACGCCGCGCCAGGTGCCAACCGGGACATGGGTGTTGCGCATCGCCTGATCGATCAGCAGGTTTGGGATGGACTGGTAGCCAAATTCTTCCTTCGACCAGCTTTGGAACATCCGTGGGTCGGACCCGTTAACCAGGGTCGCCGGGGCGGCAAAAGCGGCGATCGACTGGCCAGTGACCCGGGCGTGCAGCGCCACCACGTCGCCATTGGCATCCAAGCCAGCCCGCAACCGCGCCATCGTCACCGGGCGGTAGAAGCCGTGCTGCATGTCTTCTTCGCGGGTCCAGATCAGCTTGATCGGCACGCCGGGCACTTGCCTGGCGATCCGCACCGCCTGACCGACCATGTCCTGCCGGCCACGCCGGCCGAAGCCACCGCCGACGATGTGCTTGTGGACCTTGACCGCATTCAACGGCAGATCGGCAGCCTCGGCGGCGGCAGCGAGCGCGCTGTCGCCGTTCTGGGTGCCGATCCAGATTTCGATTGCACCAGGATCATACCTGGCGGTGCAGTTCATCGGCTCCATCGCCGCGTGGCTTAGGAAGGGTGTGGCGTAATCGGCTTCGATCTGCTTGGCAGCGCCGGCGAAGGCGGCATCGAAGCTGCCGGTTTTCAAGCCGGTGCCCGTGGCCGGTGCGGCAAGCCCGGTGGTGAGGAATGCGGCGATATCGGCGCTGCTGACAGTGCCATTACCGCCATCGTCCCACTGGATTGGCAGCCGGGCCAGCGCGGTTTTGGCCTGATAGAATTTATCGGCGATCACCGCCACGCTGTGATTATCGACCTTCACCACATGGCGTACGCCGGGCATGGTTTTGATCTTGGCGGCATTGAAGCTTTTCAAAGTGCCGCCAAACACCGGGCATTGGACGATTGCCGCGTTCAACATGCCGGGCAGCTTCACGTCGATGGCGAAGACCAGGCTGCCATTGAGCTTTTCCACCGTATCGAGCCGCTTGACCGACTTGCCGGCGATTTTCCAGGTCTTGATGTCCTTGACCGCGACATTGGCCGGCACTGGCAGCTTGGCGGCATCGGCCGCGACTTCGCCGTAGCGCAGGGTTTTGCCGGAGGGATGGGTAATCACGCTGTCAGCGGCGCTGCATTCGCTGGCTGGAACGTTCCACCGTGAAGCCGCCGCCTGGAGCAACATGGCGCGTGCCGCAGCGCCACCCTTCCGGACATAGACAACCGAGCCGCGAATGCCCTGGCTGCCGCCAGTCGACATCGGGCCCCAGGCTTGTTTCGCCGCCAGATTGGCCTCCGGGGTGATGAATTCGTATTTCACCTTGGCCCAGGCACCATCGAGTTCTTCGCACACCAACTGGGCAAGGCCGGTCAACGTCCCCTGCCCCATTTCGGTCCGCGCGATGCGGATCACGATGGTGTCATCCGGGTGGATCACCACCCAGATGCCGACCTCCGACGGAGCGTCGGCGGCGGCGGCAGTGGTGCGGATCCCCAGCAGCATGGCACCGGTGGCTACACTCGATACTGTCAAGAAATGACGTCGATTAATCCGCATGGCGCCGACCTCCATTTTTTCTTTCGCGTCGGGCGGATAAACCCTTGCGCCTAGCGGCTAGGCTGGCTTCAAATCCGCATATCGGAGCGGCAACGTGCGCACCCGTTTGCCGGTCGCGGCAAAGATCGCGTTGAGCACGGCAGGGGCTGCCACCGCGATGGTTGGCTCCCCGACGCCGCCCCAGAACCCGCCCGATGGGACGATCACGGTTTCGACCTTGGGCATGTCTTCCATCCGCAGCACCGGGTAGCTGTCGAAATTGCCTTCGGCGATGCGCCCGTTTTCGATGGTGATCTCGGAATAGAGCGCAGCGCTCAACCCGTAAGCGAAAGAGCCTTCAACCTGGGCCTTGATCTGGTCGGGGTTGACGGCATAGCCCGGGTCGGTGGCCGCCGCGATGCGATGAATTTTGAGCTCGCCGTCTTTGGACACCGACACCTCGGCGGCGGCGGCGGTATAGGCGCCGAATCCGACATTCTGGCACAGGCCACGGAACACGCCGGGGGCAGCCGGTTTATCCCAACCGATCTGGGCGGCGGCCGCGTTGAGCACCGCCAATTGCTTGGGCGCCTTGGCGAGCAGGACGCGGCGGAATTCGAGCGGGTCGCGGCCGGCAGCATGGGCGATTTCGTCGATGAAACATTCCATGTAGACGGCGTTCTGGTTGGTATTCACCCCACGCCAGAACCCGACCGGAACATGGGTGTTGCGCATGGCGTAGTCGATCAGCAGGTTCGGGATGGCGTTGTAGCCGAACTCGGCCGCGGTCCAGCCCTGGAAGGTTACGGGGTCGGCGCCGTCCTTGACCCCGTTGGGAAACAGATAGGCGAAGATCGACTGGCCAGACACGCGGGCGTGCAGCGCGACAAGATTGCCGTTGGCATCAAGCCCGGCCCGCATCCTGGCCATCGAGACCGGTCGATTGAAGCCATGGCGCATGTCTTCTTCGCGGGTCCAGATCAGCTTGACCGGCACACCCGGCACCTGCTTGGCGATCTGGACCGCCTGGCGCACGACATCCTGCTGGCCCTTACGGCCAAAGCCGCCCCCGAGATGGTGTTTGTGGACCTTGACCGCCGCGAGCGGCAGGCCGCAGGCTTCGGACGCTGCGGCCAGCGCCGCATCGCCGTTCTGGGTGCCGACCCAAATTTCGATGCTGTCGGCGGTGTATTTCGCCATGCAGTTCATCGGTTCGAGCGCCGCGTGATTGAGGAAAGGCGTCGCGTACTCAGCCTCAATCTTCTTGGCCGCACCCGCGAAGGCTGCCTCGAAATCGCCAATTTTCTGCCCGATGCCCAGGCCATCAGTGGCCGACAGGCCGGTTTTCAGCAGATCGGCGATGTCCGCGCTGTTGACATTATTGTTCTTGCCTTCGTCCCAGCGGATCGGCAGGCGGGCGAGCGCGGTCTTGGCCTGGTAGAATTTATCAGCGACCACAGCGACCGCATCGTCGCCGACCGCAACCACGTGGCGCACCCCGGCCATCGATTTGATCTTGCTGGCATCGAAGCTTTTCAGCTTTCCACCCGGCACCGGGCAGGCCATGATCGCGGCATTGAGCATCCCTGGCACGGCGGCGTCGATAGCGAATATCAGGCTGCCATTCAGCTTTTCAACGGTATCGAGCCGTTTGACGCCTTTGCCAATGATTTTCCAGGCTTTTGGATCCTTGACGGGAACCTCGGCCGGCACTGGCAGCTTCGATGCGGCTTCCGCAACTTCGCCATAGCGCAGGGTCTTGCCGGAGCTATGGGTGATGACGCTGTCGGAGGCGCGGCATTCGGAAACCGGAACATTCCACTGGGTGGCAGCGGCCTGGAGCAGCATGGCGCGGGCGGCAGCACCGCCCTGGCGGACATACACAACCGAGCCGCGAATGCCCTGGCTACCGCCGGTCGACATCGGGCCCCAGGCGCGTTTCGATGCCAGATTGGCTTCGGGCGTGACATACTCCGCTTTAACTTTGGCCCAGTTGCCGTCAAGCTCATCACAGATAAGCTGGGCAAGCCCGGTCAGGGTGCCCTGGCCCATTTCTGAGCGCGCGATGCGGACAGTGATCGTGTCATCCGGGGCGATGGTCAGCCAGATGCCGATTTCGGGAGCGGTCCCGGCGGCGCTTGCGGTTTGAGGGACGGTCATCCCCATTGCGAGACCGCCCGCGGCGGCGGTGGCCACAGTCAGGAACTGGCGGCGGGCGATATGCATGTGCGTGCCCATCTTAAGCTGCCCCGGCTTTGCCGGAATTGCCGGCAGCGGCATGGATTGCCGCCTTGATGCGCGGATAGGTGCCGCAGCGGCAAATATTGCTCATCGCTGCGTCGATATCGGCGTCGGATGGTTTGGGATTCTGCTTCAGTAACGACACTGCCGCCATGATCTGGCCGGACTGGCAGTAGCCGCATTGCGGTACCTCAAGCTCAAGCCACGCCTTCTGCACCGGATGGGCGATGGTTGGCGACAGACCCTCAATCGTCGCGATCTTGGCGTTACCGACCTGGCCGAGCGGCAACATGCAGGACCGTGTGACCTGACCGTCGATGTGGATCGAACAGGCGCCGCATTGGGCGATGCCGCAGCCAAACTTGGTCCCGGTCATGCCGAGCCATTCGCGCAGCACCCACAGCACTGGGGTATCGGGCGGGGCGTCGACGTCGTGTGTGGTGCCGTTGACGTTGATCTTGATCATGGCCATCCCCCGTTACACCCGAAACCACATAGCGGACCGGATTGGCCCTGTATTGTTAGGAGGTGTATAATAAGGCTTATTTGGCATGGCGGCGGCAATCGTCAAGGCATAATTTGCTTACATACGTGCCATAATCTAGAGTTTGAGACATGAAACAAACGAATGTGATCGTGATCGGCGCAGGCGTGGCCGGCCTTGCGGCGGCGACCACGTTGCGCGCGGCAGGGTGGACTGTTCTGGTGCTGGAAGCGTCCGACCGCGCTGGAGGGCGGGCCTGGACGGTGCCGGTTGCCGGCAAGCCGTTCGATCTCGGCGCGACCTGGCTGCACGATGCCGCGCGTAATCCGCTGGCACAGATCGCGCGGGATCGGGGCGCGACGCTGATCGATGCGGATGCGGTGCGCGCCCGGCGCCTGCTGGTCGATGGCCGTCCGGCAACCCGTGCCGACCATGCCGCTTACGCATCTGCCGCAGACCGATTTGAAAACCTGGCCATGGCCGCGGCCGCCGCCGGCGACCCCGCCCTTGCCGATGCTGTCGCGCCGATGGCGGATGACCCTTGGCTCGCGACGGTCGAAACCTGGGAGGCCGCCCAGATCGCGGCGGCGGATGCGCGGGATTTTTCGGTGCGGGATTGGCGCGACAATGCGCTCGAAGGTGCCAATCTCTGGCTGACGGAGGGCATTGGGGCCTTCTGTGCCAGGGTGTTGGCGCCGATGGCCGGCGACATACGCTTCGATACGACCGTGACCGGCGTGCAATGGGACGATGGCGTGACCGTCAGCACCAATGCCGGGGCGTTTCGTGCGGCATCCTGCATCGTCACCGTTTCGACGGGCGTGTTGGCGGCGGCGACGATCCGGTTTGAACCGGCGCTTCCCCCCACCATCCAGGCGGCAATTGCCGGGTTGCCGATGGGATTGCTCACCAAGGTGGCGGTTGAGGGCAACTGGCCTGACCGGCTTGGCATTGCGCCCAGTACCTCGCTCCGCCAGCGGGTTGCCGCCCGCTATGCCCCGGCAATGTCGTTTCATTGCTGGCCCAATGGACATGATTATATCGCCGGGTTTGTCGGCGGGCCGACCGCATGGGCGCTGGCGCGAGCCGGCAAGGATGCAACGTGCGATTTCGTGCGGGCGCGGTTTGCGGAATTGCTCGGGGCGGACGCCGCAGCCGGCATTACCCGCATTACGGTGTCGGGTTGGGGGACTGACCCGCTGCACCTCGGCGCCTATTGCTATGCGCGTCCAGGGGCGGCCGGCGCGCGGGCGGTGCTGGGCACGCCATTGGCGGGTGGGCGGTTGATTTTCGCGGGCGAAGCGACCCGGACTGACGGCCTCGCGGGGACGGTCGGCGGCGCGTGGCTCGCCGGGGTGGAGGCGGCGCGGCAGGCGGCTTAGAGCGTGATGACCGCTGATAGGCGCGGTCATCACGCTCTAACTCTTTGTTTGGTCGCGTGATTCAGACCTTCGTGTGATTCCACCTACGGTCATCACGCTCTAGCAGGCTGCTGAAGAACCCCACTCAAGGCCGAAAATCCTCTGCCTGAGCGCCGAATTTCGGTTTCTAGGGCCAACATCAGGCATTTTCAGCATGCCCGAAAGCCACTGGTTGGGCCTTCGGGCACGCTGCGGA
>CALQTN020000055.1 GCA_943333505.2 Asaia bogorensis
CGGCGGCGGGGCGGAAACCTTGATCGGCGGGGCGGGGGCGGATTTGTTCGCCGCGATGTCCGGCACTGCCGGCACGCTGGTGGTGCAGAATTTCACCCCGGGGCAGGATTTTTTCACCCTGGTTGGGTTTGGCGCCGGGGCGGCAGCAAGCGCTTTGGCCGGCGCGGTGGTGGTTGGCGGCTCAGAACAGCTGACCCTGTCGGACGGGACCCGGATTTTGTTTGCCGGCGTTACCGGGTTGGCTGGCAGCAGCTTTATTTAGCGGGTGATGGCGGTAGGTTGCCTCACACGCAGCGCTGAATCACCCGACCCAACCCAAGAGTGATCGCTTGGGGACCGCGCCTGTCAGCGGTCATCATGCTCTGGTGTCGTGCAAGCGGATAAAGCAGATGGATCGGCAGAACTGGCGCTACACTCTCGGCCAGCACCCTTTGCAGCGATCGGCCGGGAAATCTGATCGAGCAGGCGCGCGAGTTCGCCGTCGTCGCGCGCCGCGCCCAGAATATAACGATCCGGCCGCAGCGCCACCGCGATGCAGCCGGCCTCGTTCAACCAGCCGAGCAGCGCGCCATCTGCCACCAGTAAAATATCGCTGGCCGCCAAATGGCGTGCATGGGCTTCGGCCAAGGTGATGTCGGGCCGCATCAGCAGCGCGAAGCGATAGCCCACCACCGCATCCAGCCGCCGCCCATCAGACAGCATTGGCTGCGGCGCCACCAAGCGGCCCAGCCCATCCCAGCCGACCGCAAGCCCCGGCCCCAGCGCCGGCTGGATCGACGACATCCGCGCCGGACCGGCTTTCGGCAGCGCGGCCTCAGCGGCGGTGGTATTGATCAGCCCGCCAAGTTGCACCGCCAAGGCGATATAGGCGCGCGCATGGTCCGCCCGTTCACTTTCATAACTGTCCAAAAGCTCCGCCGGCTCAAACCCGCCCAGCACCCGATCCAGCTTCCACGCCAGATTGGCCACATCGCGCATCCCGGTGCACATGCCCTGGCCGAGAAAAGGCGGGGTCTGGTGCGCGGCATCGCCGGCAATCAGCAAGCGCCGATCGCGCCATGGATGCGCCAGCACCGACGCAAACCAATAAACCGCAAAACGTTCAAGTTCAGCGTCTTCCGGCCCGATCCAGCGCGCCAACAAAGCCCAGACCAGCCCCGCGTCCGGCGCCTCGTCCGCGTGCAGCCGGATCTCCCAGCGCCGCCGCATGCCGGTACCACGCACATAGGTCGCCGACCTTGCCGGATCACAGAACTGCACCGACCAATCGCCCAATTCCGGCATTGGCCGCCGCAGGATCAGGTCAATCACCAGCCAGCGTTCCCGAAATCCCAAATCCTCCGGCGCCTCGCCAATCACGCCCCGCACGAAGCTGCGCGCGCCGTCGCAACCGACGACATAGCGGGCGCGAACGCTGGCAACCTGATCGCTGCGGTAGGTGACATCGACCCCGCCATCATCCTGAACCAGCCCAACCACCTCGGCGCCATTCACCACCTGCACGCCGGCAAACCGCGCCAGCCCCGCCCGCAACGCGCGCTCAAGATCCGGCTGATGGAACCGGTAGGAACTGTTCCACCCCATCTTCCCGAGACCCGCCGGGCGCGGCCATTCCAGCAGAACCCGCCCCTCCGCATCGACAAACCGCATCCCGGGGGAGACATGGGTATGCTGGACAATCGCCTCGGCCAATCCCATCGTCTCAAACAGCCGCATCACTTCTTCATCGAAATGCACAGCGCGCGGCAGATGGTAGGCGGCCGCCTCGCGTTCCAGCACCAGCACCCTGCGCCCGGCCATGCCGAGCAGATTGGCGAGCGCCGCCCCCACCGGCCCAAGCCCGATGATGCAGACATCGACCATCAGCCTTCCTGCGCCACCAATGCCCGCCAAAACGCACCAAGCTCCGGCGTGGTGGGATCGCCGGTCGGGCGGGTGCGCACCGCGGTATGCACCAGCACCAACTTGGCGGCGGGATCGACATAGATCGCCTGCCCGTGAATGCCGAGCAGCACAAACTGCCGCCGCGCCCCCGGCAGCAACCAGACCTGATAGCCATAGCCGTAATACCCGGCATCCTTGCCCGGCGCGAGGAACGGCGCCTGCACGCTGGTTGCCGCCCGCACCCAGTCAGCCGGGATGATCTGCTGCCCATCCCAGGCGCCGTCAGCGGCCAGCAGCGCACCGAACCGGCCGAAATCGCGCAAGGTCGCGCTGAGGCAACACATCGCGACCTCCACCCCCTTCTGATCGACCGACCAGATCGCATCCGCCTCCGTGCCGATCCGCGACCAGACCCGGCTCGCCAGATAGTCAGCCATCGGCATGCCGGTCGCGGCGGTCAGCACCAGCCCAAGCGTGACGGTGTCCAAGCCCTTGTAATGCCAATGCGTATCGGGTGGGGTTTCACGAATGTTGAACTGGCGCACCCCCTGCATTGCGCCCGGGTTGCCCTTGGGAAACATCGCCGCGTTCAGCGCCGCGCTGTCATCCCGGCCATCATACACCTCGCGGAAGGCAATCCCCGACGCCATATGCAACAAAGCCCGGATCGAGGTCGCCCCCACCGCGCTGCCCGCCAGTTGCGGCGCATAAACCTCCGCGAGATCGTCGATTGACCGGATTTTACCCTCCGCCACCGCGATCCCGACCAGCATCGCCGTCACCGTCTTGGCCATCGACTGCGACACGAAGCGGTCCCGGTCGGTGCGGCCATACTGGTAATGCTCGGCGAGAATGGTGCGATCCTTCAGGATCAGCAGCCCGGTCGCCGGATGCCGCGACAGGTAATCCGCGATGGTCCCGGTGCGGCCGCGATAGTGATACGACAGGCTGATTTCAGACGGCGCACGGCCCAGCGCCACCGGCTTGGCCGCCTTTGCTGCGGTGTGAAAAGGCGTGAGCTTGTCCGAATGGCTGAACGCGCCGACCAAATGGCTTTGGGTGCGGTTGGGGCCGATATAGCGCACCGGGTAATTTTCCGCCGCGCCATAGGCATCCGCGTCGGGGCCGGATGGGTTGAATACCGGCAGCGCCTGGGCTTGCGCCAAAACCGGGAGCAGCGCCAGGACGGCCAGGATTTTCATCGCAAGACCTTCCTACCCAAACTTACCTGACTTCGGAAACCCGTTCGGCGGCAGCTTGCCCGCCCCAGCCCGTTCCCCCAACCAAGGCCGCAGATCGGTCTCAGTTCGCGTCTTCTCCCCCAACCGCCAGGTCAGGCCATCAGCCGCCACGAACATCTTCACGTCCCGCATCCCGCCATCCTTGAATTTCTGCAGGATCACCCCGGCACCGCGCACCATTTCCGGGATCTGCGCCAGCGGGAACACCAGCAGCTTCTTGTTGTCGCCGATCGTCGCGACATGATCACCTGAAACCGCGATGCAGAATGACGCTTCTTCCCCGGGCTTGAGGTTGAGAACCTGCTTGCCGGTGCGTTTTTCGGCCTGCAAATCCTCGGCCTTGGCGATAAAGCCGCGTCCCGAATTGGTCGCCACCAGATAGCGCGCCGCCTCCCGCCAGATGAACAACGCGGTCACATCGTCTTCGTTGGTCAATTCCCCCAGCAGCCGCACCGGCTGGCCATCCCCGCGCCCCCGCGGCAATTCATCGGCCTTCAGCGTGTAGGCCCGCCCATTGGTGGCGAACAGGCAAAGCCGGTCCGTGGTTTCGCAGGTCACCATCAGCCGTAATTTATCGCCATCCTTGAACTTCAGATCAGCATCCGGCGCCAGATGGCCCTTCATCGCGCGTATCCAGCCTTTGTCCGAAAGAATAACGGTAATCGGTTCGCGCTCGACAAAGGCTTCAGTCGCGATCGCCACCTCGGTCGGCGCCTCGGCCAGCCTGGTGCGCCGCGTGCCAAGCAGCCCGCCGCCAAACTTGGTACGCATGGTTTCAAGCTCAGCCGAAATCTTCTGCCAGCGTTTGCCGATATCGGCGAGCAGCGCGTGGAGATTTTTACGCTCCCCAGAGAGCAGTTTATGCTCCTTGCGGATTTCAATTTCCTCGAGCTTACGCAAGCTGCGCAGCCGCATATTCAGGACAGCTTCAGCCTGCAAATCACTCAATTCAAACGTTTTTATGAGGGAAGTCTTGGGTTCGTCCTCGTTGCGGATGATCCGGATCACCTCATCGATATTAAGGTAGACCGCCAGAAACCCATCAAGAATTTCAATCCGCCGGTCGATTGCGGCCAACCGATGCTCACTGCGCCGCCGCAGCACCACTTCACGATGGTCGAGCCATTGGCGCAGGACCTGCTTCAATCCCAAAACCATCGGCGTGCGATCGGCGGTCAGCACGTTCATGTTCAGCGGGAAGCGGGTTTCGAGTTGCGTGGCGCGGAACAGGGTCGCCATCAGCACGTCAGGCTCAACCCCACGGGTCTTCGGCTCGAACACCAGCCGCACGGTTTCGGCCGACTCGTCGCGGATATCGCCCAGCAGCGGCAGCTTTTTCTCTTCCAGCAATTGCGCGATCTGCTCGATCAGCCGTGATTTCTGCACCTGGAACGGGATTTCGGTGACGACGATCACCCATGACCCCAGCCGCCCCCGCTCGATCTCCCACTTGGCGCGCAGGCGAAACCCACCGCGACCGGTTTCGTAAGCCTGTAGAATGGCGGATTTGTCTTCGACCAGCGTGCCGCCGGTAGGGAAATCGGGCCCCGGCATATGGATCAGCAACGCTTCAGTGCTGGCGTCCGGGTGGGCGATCAGATGGATCGCCGCGGCACAGACCTCCCCGGCGTTGTGCGGCGGAATGGATGTCGCCATGCCAACCGCGATGCCGGCCGCGCCATTGGCGAGCAAATTGGGGAAGCCGCCCGGCAGCACCAGTGGTTCATGTTCCTCGCCATCATAAGTCGGGCGGAAATCGACCGCGTCCTGGTCAATGCCTTCCAGCATCGCCTGGGCGATCTCGGTCAGCCGCGCCTCGGTATAGCGCATGGCGGCGGCGTTATCACCGTCAATATTGCCGAAATTGCCCTGACCTTCGACCAACGGGAAGCGCGCGGCGAATTCCTGCGCCATCCGCACCATGGCGTCATAAATGCTGGCATCGCCATGCGGATGGAACTTACCCATCACGTCGCCGACAATACGGGCGCATTTCTTGAAGCCCGATGCCGGGTCCAGGCGCAGCTGGTGCATCGCATAGACCAGCCGCCGATGCACCGGCTTCAGCCCGTCGCGCACATCGGGCAGCGACCGCGACATGATCGTGGACATCGCGTAGGCGAGATAGCGCTCGCTCAGCGCATCAGCGAGGCGCTGTTCCTCGATATGTCCGGGCAGATCGTCAGGCATCATCCGATTTCAGTCTCCGTGAGGGCCGCCACGATCTCGTACAGTGCCAGGCGGGGGGACGGCAACGGCAAATGCCGCAGGCCAAATGCGTCCCGCGCGAGGAAATGCCCGGTCAGCCGCAAACCATCGCGCCATTGAACCGGATCATCTTCTTCCGCATTGGCCCGCAACCCCGCCAGCAGCAGGCGCGGCAGCGGCAAAAGCCGGTCGCGCCACTGCCCGGCGGCAGCTTCGCTCACCGCACGGCCACTGCGCGGCGACACGAACGCCAGATCGTCCGTCCCGCCGGTCACCGCGCAGGACGACAAATCCAGCCCGTAGCCGAGGGCGGCGAGCAGATCCGCCTCCCAGCCAATCAGTGCACCGAGTTGTCGGCCGCCTTGCGGCAGCATGGTCAGCAGCCGCAGCAGGCCATCGAACACGCGCGGATGCGCCTCCCGCTCCGGCAAAGCACCCGCCGCCACCGCGCAGCACGATGTCAGCATGGCAAGCGCCAACCGGTCATCCATCACAAAGCCGGCAGTTGCGTGTATCGGTTCCGCAGAAAAATGCCCAAGCTGGTCAGACAGCCGGCCAACCCATCGTAATTGCAGCAAATTCCCAACCTGCCAAACTGCGGCCTGCCGCGACTGCGCCCCGCGCGCGAGGCCGCGATACGCGCCATGTTCAGCCGTCATCACCGTGACGATGGCGTCGCTTTCGCCAAACGGGCGGGTTTCAAGGACGATGCCGGGAGCGTCCCAATCCATTTCGGGTCACTCAAAATCAGCGGGCAACCCGCCATCACGCGCATGCGCAAACATCCGCAGCAACTGCCCCCGCGTCACCCGATCATGCGACAGGTCGTCCGGCAGCGCATCCTCGGCAAAGAACCCAATCTCGCTGGTTTCCGACGAAACCGTCGCCTCGCCCCCAACGATATCGCACAGAAAATAGTGAACATAGATATGGAACGGCGCAGGCGGATGGCCCTGGAGGTTGTTGTCGAGCACCGCCACAAGCTTGCGCGGTGTAACGATAAAGCCGGTTTCCTCGCGGAACTCCTTGACCACATTCTGCGCCGGGGACAGTCCAACATCGGCCCAGCCACCGGGCAAGGTCCAGCGTCCGCCATCGGCAATCTCGCGCACCAGCAACAGCTTGCCATCGCGGAACGCCGCGCCGCGTACGCCCGATTTTGGGGTGGCATAGCCGCGTTCACCGGCAAACAGATCCGCGACCCGGACGGCGGCAGCGTCACTACGGGCCGCCATCATCCTGGCTGCCAGACGCTGCAACTGCTCATAGCGCTCCCGGTCATAGTGATTTTCCGCAAAGATCAGGCCATTATGCGCCGTCGCCTGAATTTCATGCGCCCACAAGACCCAATCTGGCGTCATGCAGGATCGTCCAGCCCGATCGCCCGCAGCCGCGCGCCTTCCTCATCCCAGCCCGCGCGCTCCTTCACATTGAGGAACAAATGCACGTTGCGCTCCAACAGGCCCGATAATTGCGCGCGCGCCTTGGCGCCGATTTCGCGAATGCGCTGGCCGCCAGCGCCAATCAGGATCGCCTTATGGCCGGTGCGGCCGACATAAACCGTGGTCTCGATCCGCACCGAGCCATCCTTCAATTCCTTGAAGCTCTCGGTCTCAACCGTGCAGGCGTACGGCACTTCCTCATGAATTTGCAGGAAAATCTGCTCGCGCACCAACTCCGCCGCCAGCAACCGGTCAGGCAGATCGGTCAGATCATCCTCGGGATACAGATAAGGCCCTTCCGGCACCGCGGCGGCCAGCGCATCGAGCATTGGCTTCACCCCGTCGCCATTGGCGGCCGAGACCATGAAGGATTCCTCGAAATTCAGCTCGGCATTCAACGCCGCCACCAGTGGCAGCAGCCGCGGCGGCGGCACCAGGTCGGACTTATTCAGCACCAGCCAGATCCGCCGTCCGCCGCCTTTCAGCCCATCGACAACGGACCGCACGCCGGCGGTAAATCCGGCTTTCGAATCGACCAGCAGCAGCACCATGTCGGCGTCCTGCGCCCCGGTCCAGGCGGCAGCAACCATCGCGCGATCGAGCTTGCGCTTCGGGGCGAAAATCCCCGGCGTATCGACCAACAGCAATTGCGACTGCTCATGCATCGTAATGCCGAGCACCCGAAAGCGCGTGGTTTGCGCTTTGGGCGACACGATAGACAGTTTTGTCCCGGTCAACCGGTTCAGCAAGGTGGATTTACCGGCATTCGGGGCGCCAACCAGGGCAACGAAGCCGCAGCGAGTGGTCATAGTTTCAATTTTCCCAGCAGATCAACGGCCGCCACCATCTCAGCGGCCCGCTTGGTGCCTGCGACACCTTGCGCCGTCTTCTCGGCGACAGTAACAGAAATTACGAAATTTGGCGCGTGCGGCGGACCATCGCGGGTTATCACGACATAGTTGGGCAGCGGAAAGCCGCGTCCCTGCGCCCATTCCTGCAACGCAGTCTTGGCATCCTTGGGCGGCCGCTTCTGGCCTTCCATGGCTGGCAGAAACGCGCGGCGGACAAAATCCCGCGCCACTGCGATCCCGCCATCAAGATAAAGCGCACCGATCATCGCCTCGATCGCATCGGCCAGAACCGTCGCGAGCTTGCGCACCCCGGCCCGCGCTTCACCCGCTGACACATTGAGTACGGCCGATAACCCCTCGGTCTCGGCGATCTCGGCAAGCACCGGTTGCGAGACCAGCAATGCCAGCCGCCGCCCCAGCGCGCCTTCCTGCTCCCCAGGAAACCGCTCTGCCAACCATTCCGCGACCAGCAGGCCGAGAACCCGGTCGCCAATGAATTCAAGCCGCTCGTTTGACGCAACCGCCGGGGTGCGGCGCCCACCCACCGTGGATGCGGACCGGTGGGTTAAGGCTTCGCGGAGCAACTCCGGACGGGCAAAATGATAGCCTAGAATGGCTTCTGCGGAGGCTTCAGCGGTCACGCTCACCTGATAGCCGTAAACAAACGCGACCAGCGGATCTCGAACGGCCATTCCCAGACCTGCCACCAGGGCGAGGTAAGGTCGATCGATAACCAGACGAACTCGGCCCGGCCGACCAGGTTCTCGATGGGCACGAAGCCGACACCGCTGCTTGGATCGCGACTATCGGATGAATTATCGCGGTTATCGCCCATCGCGAAGAAATGTCCCTGTGGCACGTCGAACTCCATCGTGTCGTTCAGGCCGCCGCGTTCGTACATTTTCTGGATCATGTGATCACGCCCAGCGGGATTGCCTTCGAGCGGCAAAGTTTCGTTATAGCGTTTCACCGCAATCGATATCGCCGACTCACTGGTCAGAAATTCCCCGCTCGGCCGCCGTGCCACCTGCCTGCGGTTGATAAACAGCTGGCCGCCCTGCATCTGCACCTTATCACCCGGCAAGCCGACGATGCGCTTGATATAGTCGGTCGAATTGTCGCGTGGCAGCTTGAACACCACCACGTCGCCGCGTTTGGGCATGCTGCCAAATATCCGGCCAGAGAACAAAGCCGGCGAAAACGGAATCGAATAGCGCGAATAGCCATAGCTGTATTTCGACACGAACAGATAATCGCCTACCAGAAGCGTGGGCTCCATCGATCCGGATGGAATGGTGAACGGCTCAAACGCCACCGTCCGCACTGCCAGCGCAATCAGAACCGCGAAGACAACCGTCTTGATATTCTCGACCAGACCGCCGGAAGGCCGTCTTGCCATGTTGCTATTGGCCATATGGGGTATTTGTCCGCCTGGTTGGGCGCGAGTGCGCCCCGGCGCCTTCAAGCGCGCAGCGTTGCCCGCTGTCAAGCCACAGTTGCGTCTGTGGGTCGTTCATGCAGGCACCGCGGAGATGATGACCTGGGCATAAGCATAGGGGTACTCGTCGGTCATCGTCAGATCCACCTGGGCCCGCATACCGGCAGGGGTCAGCTGAACCAGACGCAAGGCCGCCCCGCCATGGAGTTCCAGGGTCGGCTGACCGCCCCGCAGATTAACCACACGGAGGTCGGACATAAACACACCGCGCGCAAAGCCGGTGCCGAGCGCCTTGGCACAGGCCTCCTTGGCCGCAAAGCGCTTGGCATAGGTGCCCGCCCGCGCCGTTCCATTACGGCGGTCCGCCTTGGCGCGTTCAAGCTCGCTAAACACCCGCAGCAGGAAGCGATCACCGAAGCGTTCCATCGATTGCTCGATACGGCGAATGTCGCAAATATCAGATCCGAGTCCTAAAATCATGCTGACGGCAACGCCATCCAGCGCTCCCCGCCAGCGCCGTGGATACGCAGCCGGAACGCGCGCAGCAAACTGATCGATTGTCTGCTCGCCCTGACGATGCCATCACCGTTTTCTTCCACCATCACCTTGGGTGCGACCCGGGCGCCGCCAATGGCGCGATCAACGCCGCGGACAAAGCCTGCTCTGGATAGACCTGCATTGTCTTTCATTAATTAGGGTCTCGCAGTCCGCTGACACCAACATCACGCCAGCTGCTAACCCGCGTCTTGCGGGTCGGAGAACGGGTCGCCCGGGTTCATCCGCAGCAACGGCCGCACCGGTCGCGGATCCATTTGCCGGCGGGTAAATTCGGGGGCGATCTCAGCCAACTCCAGGAACTGATCAGCCTGCCGGCGCAGTTCGTCTGCCACCATCGGCGGCGAGGTGCGGATCGACGACGCGACCGAGACCCGGACGCCTTTGCGCTGCACGGCTTCAATCAGCCGCCGAAAATCCGAGTCGCCACTAAATAACACCACATGATCCAACCGGTCGGCGAGTTCGAGCATATCGACTGCAAGCTCGATATCCATATTCCCCTTGACCCGGCGGCGCCCGGTCGCATCGGTGAATTCCTTGGCAGCCTTGGTGACCAGCGTGTAGCCGTTATAGGCAAGCCAATCAGTCAACGGCTTCAGCGGCGAATATTCCTCGGTTTCCAGCACCGCAGAATAGTAGTAGGCGCGGATGACATTGGTCTTCTTACGAAAATATTCCAGCAGATTGCGGTAATCGACATCGAAGCCAAGGTTGCGCGATGCCGAATAAAGGTTAGCGCCATCAATGAAGAGCGCGGTGCGCTCATTCTGGGAAAAATTCATGAAGCCAAGCCTTTCAACAGAACCAGTTATCAGATAATGTGGCCCGCTTCTAATAGGCGCTCGCTCGCGCGGTTTCGCGAGCCGCGACATGGTATCCAGACAGCGGCAACGACAAGATCTCATCTAATGTTTTTATCCACCGCGAGAGTCAAGAGACTCATCGCATAACTGACGCGAAATAGTGACCCAACCCACAACCTTTCCGATTATTATCGCCATCGGCAGCAACCTGCCGGATATTTGGGGGCATGGCCCACACGCACTCTGCCGGGCAGCAACCGAAGCACTACGCGGCCTGCAGGGCCTTCGGCTGGTTGCAATATCGCGCTGGTATCGCAGCCCAGCCTGGCCCCCCTCGGACCAGCCCGACTATATCAACGGTGCGGTGCTCATGGACGGGACTGCCACCCCGACCTGGCTGCTCGCGGAACTGCACAAGATCGAAGCCCAGGCGGGCCGGCAGCGCAGCATCGTCAACGCCGCCCGACCGCTCGATCTCGACATCATCGATATGGCTGGGCTGATACGCCCCTCCCCCGATCCGATCTTGCCGCATCCACGCGCCCATTTGCGCAGCTTCGTGCTCCGTCCGATCGCCGACATCCTGCCGACCTGGCGGCATCCAGGTCTGGGCCTGTCAACGGTAGAGCTTCTGGCAAGCCTGGCTGACGACACAACGCCCGCCTGAGCAGACCGCGTGCAGCGCAGCATGCGCCTTGCTTTTCCATGCCAGTCAGCCTAGGTAGCCTGCTCAGTCGACATTGCCCGTGTTTACGGGTCGGTTCTTATTGTCTTTTTGCCGGAGTTTGTTTGTATGGCGCGCGTCACCGTTGAAGATTGCGTCGAACGCATTCCAAACCGCTTCCAGCTCGTCCTGCTCGCCGCGCAGCGTGCGCGTAACCTGAGCCGTGGCGAGGAAATGACCATCGATCGCGACAACGACAAGAACCCGGTCGTGGCGCTGCGCGAAATCGCGGAGCAAACGATTTCGGTTGAAAAGCTCGAACTCGATCTGGTGAAGTCGCTGGGCCGCGCCCCGGAACCGGAACCGGCGGACGAAGAAGTGCTCGACCTGATCCCGACCGACCAGAACATCTTCGGTTTGCAGGATATCAGCAACGACGAAGAAGCCATGGCTCTGCCCGAGGTGACCGACGAATTCTCCCCGGGCGACCTCGAGTCGGCAATCGAGGCGGAGCTTGCTGGCCGCCGCCGCTAGTTCGATTTCCTACACCCGGCTTCAACCAGCGCCGGGGCCGGCGGTGCAATGAGCGGCACCGCCGGCGCCACGCGCCCTGAAACTGGCACGCCCTCCCCCGACGCGCTGATCGCACGTCTGCTCACCTATGATGCTGACGCCGATACCGCGATGGTTCGGCGTGCATTCGATCTGGCGGCCGAGGCCCACAAGCTGCAACGCCGCGATAATGGTGAGCCTTATATTACCCATCCGCTGGCGGTCGCTGAACTCCTTGCCGGCTACCGGCTCGATGCCGGGACCCTGGCAACGGCCCTGCTGCACGATGTCATCGAAGATACCGGCGTCACCCGCGAGGTGATGGCCAAAGCGGTTGGCGCCGAAATTACCAGCCTTGTCGATGGCGTCACCAAGCTCACCCGGCTGGAACTGCAATCGGATCGCACCAAACAGGCCGAGAATTTCCGCAAGCTGGTGCTGGCGCTGTCGCGCGACATCCGGGTCTTGCTGGTAAAACTCGCGGATCGCCTGCACAACATGCGGACATTGGGTGGCGCGCGTGAGGACAAACGCACCCGCATCGCGCGCGAAACCATGGAGATTTACGCCCCACTGGCCGAACGCATCGGCATGGACGCAGTCAAGACCGAGCTGCAAACCCTGTCCTTCGCCCAGATCGATCCCGACGCCTATGACAGCATCCAGGCGCGGCTGAACTTCCTGCGTGGCCAAGGTGCCGACGTTATCGCCGAGGTGCGTGAAGAACTCGCCCGCGTCTGTCGCGACCAAGGCATTGATGTGATCGAAGTCAGCGGCCGGCAGAAATCACCCTACTCGATCTGGGAGAAGATGCATCGCGGCAACGTCCAGTTCGAACAATTATCCGATATCATGGCGTTTCGTATCGTCGTGCCAACCCGCGAAGCCTGCTACGCCGCGCTCGGCGCGGTCCACGCCAGCTATCCGGTCATCGCCGGACGTTTTAAAGACTATATCTCCACTCCCAAGGCCAATGGGTATCAGAGCCTTCATACCGGCGTGACCCTCCGCGCACCGCGCAATCAGAAGATCGAATTGCAGATCCGCACGGCATCAATGCATTCGGTCGCCGAAAACGGCGTGGCCGCCCATTGGCTCTACAAGCAGCACGACGCTGCGGTGCAGGAAGCACAAAGCTTCCGCTGGGTGCAGGACTTGCTGGAGATCCTGGAGAATTCCACCCCGGATGAGTTCCTCGAAAACACCAAGCTTGAACTCTACCAGGACCAGGTTTTCTGTTTCACCCCCAAGGGCCAACTGATCCAGTTGCCGCGCGGGGCAACGCCAGTCGATTTCGCCTACGCCGTGCACAGCCAAGTTGGCGACACCTGCGTCGGCGCCAAGGTCAATGGCCGCATCCTGCCGCTGCGCCATGAACTGGCCAACGGCGATCAGGTCGAAATCCTCACCGCGCGCGGCAATACGCCAAGCCCGCAATGGGAGCGTTTCGTTGTCACCGGCAAGGCCCGCGCCCGCATCCGTCGCTTCGTCCAGGCCCAGCAGCGCAATGAATACCGCGACGCCGGCCGCGCCGCACTCGCCCGCGCCTTTCGTCAGGACGGGGTGGATGGCTCGGAAAAGGCCATCGAAGCCGCATTGAAGCCGTTAAAGCACGCGAGCCTGGAAGATCTTTACGTCACTGTTGGCAATGGCAACCTCACCGCCAAGGATGTCGTGGTCGCAGTCTATCCGGAACTGCGCCAAGCGTCGCGTTCCCCGCGACTTCTGCCCGCCGCCTCGAACAAGATCACCTATAAGGGTGATTTCAATCAGCCAATCACCGGCCTGGTGCCAGGCATGGCGATCTCCTATGCCGGCTGCTGCCACCCGCTGCCGGGGGACGCGATTGTCGGCATCGTCGCCACCGGCAAGGGCGTCACCATCCACACCAAAGGCTGCCCGACGCTCGAAAGCTTCGCCGCCACACCGGAGCGCTTTCTCGACGTGGACTGGGCGGAAAGTGCCTTTGCCGACGGCGCGCGCGCCGATATCAAGGGCAAGTCAAACGGCAAGCCAGAAACCCATACGGGGCGCGTGACGGTGATGGCCGATAACGGCCCAGCGATGATTTCAACCATCACCAACGCGATTTCCAAGCAGCATGGCGATATCAGCAATCTGCGCATCGTGAACCGCCAGGCAGACTTCTTCGAGATGCTGATCGACATCGAAGTGCGCGATTTGCGGCAGTTGGTGGATGTGATCGCCAGCCTGCGCGCAGTGCGCGGGGTGCATGGGGTGGATCGGGCACGGGGCTAACCCCCTCCCCAATTTGGGTCGCGACACAAGACGCCCGGCGCCGGAGGGGTTCCCGATCCAACTTGCGCAATCCCGGGGGCGCCCCACCTGCACAGCTGCACGCACCTTCCTTTTATACCTATAATGCTGCTACAATTGACCGCAATGCAGACCCGATCGGAGAAAAACATGGACGGCAATGGCGACCAGACCGCAGGCAAATGCCCAGTGATGCACGGAGCTTCCAAGCACGCCACCCTCGGCGGGGGCAGGTCGAACGGTGATTGGTGGCCGAACCAGTTGAACCTGCGGATTCTGCACCAGAATTCTGCCCTGTCCGACCCGATGGGCACCGGCTTCGACTACGCGCAGGCATTCAAGAAGCTCGACCTCAAGGCCCTCAAGCAGGACCTGTATGCGTTGATGACCGACAGCAAGGATTGGTGGCCGGCCGATTACGGCCATTACGGGCCGCTGTTCATCCGCATGACCTGGCATGCCGCCGGAACCTATCGCACCGGCGATGGCCGTGGCGGCGGCGGCACTGGCATGCAGCGCTTCGCCCCGCTCAATAGCTGGCCCGACAACGCCAATCTCGATAAGGCCCGCCGCCTGCTCTGGCCGATCAAGCAGAAATACGGCAACGCGATCTCGTGGGCCGATCTCTTCATCCTGACCGGCAATTGCGCGCTCGAATCGATGGGCTTCAAAACCTTCGGCTTCGCCGGTGGCCGCGCCGATGTCTGGGAACCGGAAGAAGACATCTATTGGGGCAACGAAGACACCTGGCTCGGCGATAATCGCTATAGCGGCGACCGCGCCCTCGATAACCCGCTCGCTGCCGTGCAGATGGGGCTGATCTACGTGAACCCGCAAGGGCCAAACGGCACCCCCGACCCGCTCGCCTCGGCCCGCGACATTCGCGAGACGTTCAAGCGGATGGCGATGAACGATGAAGAAACCGTGGCGCTGGTCGCCGGCGGCCACACCTTCGGCAAGGCCCATGGCATCGACGATGCCGCCCAGGTCGGGGCAGAACCCGAAGGCGCCGGCATCGAGGAACAGGGCCTGGGCTGGAAAAACAGCTTCGGTACCGGCAAGGGCTACGACACCATCACCAGCGGGATCGAGGGTGCATGGACCACCAACCCGGTGAAATGGGATAATGGCTATTTCGACGTGCTGCTTGGCTACGACTGGGAACTGACCAAAAGCCCGGCCGGCGCCTTTCAGTGGAAGCCGAAAGACCCGGCAGCCGCGACCACCGTGCCTGACGCCCACGACCCGTCCAAACGCCACGCCCCGATGATGACCACGGCCGACATGGCGCTGAAGATGGACCCGGCCTATCTGGCGATTTCTAAGCGTTTCCACGCCAATCCCGACCAACTCGCCGACGCTTTCGCCCGCGCCTGGTTCAAGCTGCTGCATCGCGACATGGGGCCGCGCTCGCGCTATCTCGGCATCGAAGTCCCGACCGAGGAATTGATCTGGCAGGACCCGATCCCGGCGGTTGATCACACCCTGATCGAGGCGGCAGATGTCGCCTCCCTCAAAGCCAGCGTCCTCGCCTCGGGCCTGTCGGTGTCCCAGTTGGTTTCGACCGCCTGGGCCTCGGCTTCAACCTTCCGCGGCTCGGACAAACGCGGTGGGGCTAACGGCGCCCGCATTCGTCTCGCACCGCAGAAGGATTGGGAGGCGAACCAGCCCGCCCAATTGGCTGCGGTATTGGCAAAGCTCGAAGGCATCCAAAAGGCGTTCAACGCGGCACAAACCAGCGGCAAGAAAGTTTCGCTGGCCGATCTGATCGTCATCGGCGGTGCCGCCGGTGTCGAACAGGGCGCCAAGAATGCCGGGCACGTCGCCTCAGTTCCGGTAACGCTCGGCCGGATGGATGCGTCACAAGCGCAAACCGACGTCGAGTCCTTCGCCGTGCTCGAACCCGCCGCTGATGGCTTCCGCAACTACCTCAAGGCCGAATACTCGATCTCCGCCGAGGAATTGCTGATCGACCGGGCGCAGTTGATGACGCTGACCGCCCCGGAAATGACTGTCCTGATCGGCGGCATGCGGGTGCTCGATACCAATGTCGGGCAATCCAAACACGGCGTGTTCACCAAGCAGGCCGGCGCGTTGACCAATGACTTCTTTGTCAACCTGCTCGATATGGGCACGGTCTGGACGCCGGCGGCGGGCGCCTTCGAAGGCCGTGATCGCGCAACCGGTGCGTTGAAATGGACCGGCACCCGCGTCGATCTCGTGTTCGGCTCGAACTCGCAACTGCGTGCGCTGGCCGAGGTTTACGCCCAGGCCGACGCGCAGAAGAAGTTCGTCGCCGACTTCGTGGCGGCATGGACCAAGGTGATGAACGCGGACCGCTTCGACCTCACCTAAGATCGGTGCAAAGCCCCCGGACGCAGCCTGTTGAAGCTGCGTCCGGGCGTCTTAGAGCGTGATGACCGCGCCTATCAGCGATCATTACGCTCTAAAGGCTGGCCCCTCCGCCAGAGCTTGCTAGAATGGCAGCTTGCGACGGGAGGCCACAATGAATTCAACCAGCTTGAGCTACGTCAGCGGCACCAGCAGCGTGCCCCTGATCGGCGAAACCATCGGACAGCATTTCGACCGCACGGTGGCACGCTGGCCAGATCGCCCGGCCTTGATCGATCGTGGCCAGAATATGCGCTGGACCTGGCGTGAACTCGGTGCGGCGGTCGATGCCTTTGCCGCCGGCCTGGTCGCCCTGGGCCTGAAACCTGGCGAACGTGTCGGGCTTTGGTCGCTCAACCGCATGGAATGGACCGTCACCCAGTTCGCCACCGCCAAGGCCGGGCTGGTGCTGGTCAATATCAACCCCGCCTACCGGCTGTCGGAGTTGGAATACGCGCTCAATAAGGTTGGCTGCCGGGCATTGGTCACCGCGACATCGTTCAAAACCTCCGACTATGCCGGCATGTTGATGACGCTGGCCCCCGAACTCGCCACCGCCAAACCGGGCGCTTTGCAGTCCGCAACCTTGCCGAACCTCGAAATCGTGATCCAGATCGGCGGCGACAGCATTCCCGGCGCCTATCGCTTCGCGCAGATTGCCGGCCTCGGCGACGATGCCAGCCGGGCAGCGGTCGAAGTACTGGCCCCGACGCTCCAATTTGACGACCCGATCAACATCCAGTTCACCTCCGGCACCACCGGCGCCCCGAAAGGTGCCACCCTTACCCACCACAATATCCTCAATAACGGCTACTTCACCGCCGCCACCATGAAACTGACCGAGCACGACCGGCTTTGCATCCCGGTCCCGCTCTATCATTGTTTCGGCATGGTGATGGGCAATCTCGGCTGCGTCACGCATGGATCGGCGATGGTCTATCCCGGCGAAAGCTTCGACCCACTAACCACGTTGCGCGCCGTCGCCGAAGAAAAATGCACCGCCCTGTACGGCGTACCCACCATGTTCATCGCCGAAATGGATCACCCCGATTTCGCCAGTTTCGATCTGTCGAGCCTCCGCACAGGCATCATGGCCGGCAGCACCTGCCCGATCGAGGTGATGCGCCGGGCCATCGATCTCATGCATCTCAGCGATATCACCATCGCCTATGGCATGACCGAAACCAGCCCGGTGAGCTTCCAGACCACCCTTGATGACCCGATCGAGCGCCGGGTCGCAACGATCGGGCGCATCCACCCGCATCTCGAATCGAAAATTATCGATAGCAACGGCCGTATCGTTCCCAATGGCGTTACCGGCGAACTATGCACCCGGGGCTACTCGGTGATGCTGGGCTATTGGGGCGACACCGAACGCACCGATCAAGCCATCGATAACGCCGGCTGGATGCATACCGGTGATCTCGCCACAATCGACGCCGAAGGCTACGCCGCCATCGTCGGCCGCATCAAGGACCTGGTGATCCGCGGTGGCGAAAACATCTACCCGCGCGAAGTCGAGGAATATCTTTACCGTCACCCTGCCATCGCCGATGTCCAGGTCTTCGGCGTCGCCGACGCAAAATTCGGCGAGGAACTGGCAGCCTGGGTGAAACTCCGCGACGGCGCAACGCTGGATGCCGAAGCCGTGCGCGCCTTCTGCCGTGGGCAGATCGCGCACTACAAAGTGCCGCGCTACGTGCATTTCGTCGATGAGTTCCCGATGACGGTGACCGGGAAAATGCAGAAGTTCCTGATGCGGGCAGCGATGGAAAAACTGATTAGCTAGAGCGTAATGACCGTAGGTGGAAACACCGAAGGTCTGGCCACGCGACCAAACAAAGAGCCAGAGCGTGATGACCGCGCCTATCAACGGTCAGCACGCTCTAGCAGGTGGCCGCAGTTGCAGATCCCTGGCCGTTGGCTTGGCCGCGCCGAACGTGCAGGTTATGGCGTTCGTCCCTCGTAAAGGTCCGCCCATGCTCCGTACCCTGATGCCCGCCGATAATTTCGCCTTCCGCAACGGCGCCGATGCCCGTATCGCACCGAACGGACAGGCGATCGTGTTCCAGCAAACCACACGCGATCTGGTCAATGACCGGCGCCGCAATGCGCTGATGCTGCGGGTTGGCGATGGCGACTGGCAGGAAATCACCGGCAGCGCTGGCGTGCATCTGACCCGCTGGGCACCCGATAGCCGCCACCTAGCCTATCTGCGCCATGCCAATGCGATGCACGAACTGGTAGTGCACACGATCGCAACCAGAAGCGACACGGTTCTGGTGGCATCGGCAACCCCCTTGCGCGAACTCGCCTGGTCGCCCGACGGCAAATTCCTCGCCTATCAGCAGCGCGAGATTACCCCCCTACCCGCCTGGCTTGGCCTGGCAACCCCGCCGGAGGGCGCCCAATGGGCCGCCCCGATCAAGCTGACCGAGCGCCTGGTCTGGCAGCATGATACGGTGGGCGAATGGCCTGAGGGCTGCTTTCAGGTCTTCATCGCCGCCGTCAACGGGGCCACGGCGCCCCGTCAGGTCACCTCGGGCATGTGGTGGAACGGCATGCCGCATATGGTCAGTTCAGGGCTATGCTTCACCCGCGACGGCGCCAAAATCCTGCTGACCGGCAATCAGCGCGCCGATTGGGACCGCAAGACGTCCGACATCGACATCCACGCCATCACCCTCGCTGATGGCGTGGTGCAAAAGCTCACCGATTTCCCTGGCCCGGTTGCACGGCCAACCCCGTCACCAGACGGCAAATGGCTCGCCTATACTGCAGTGGAAGAACGCGGATTGAGCCATCAGCGCCGCAAAATCGTCATCATGCCGATGGCTGGCGGCACGCCGCGAACGCTGACCGAGGCGCATGACATCAGCATAGACGAAATCGCCTGGACCGCCGACAGCCAGGCGCTACTGGCCGCCTACGACATTCCCGGCAAGCGCGCCCTCGCCCGCTTCGGGCTCGATGGCAGCCATCATGTGTTGACCGATGACATTGGTCCGGCCTCGATCGAAATGCCCTATTCCGGCGGCGGGTTTTCCGAGGCCGCCGATGGCACCATTGCCTATGTCCGGGCAGCGGTGGATGTGCCGTCCGAAGTCGCGATGATTGCGCCGGACGGCACGAAACGGATTTTGACCGCACTCAATGCCAGCCTTGCCCAACAAATCGGCGGCTTCCTGCCGGCGGAAATGTTCTGGACCGATTGCGCGGATGGCCGCCAGGTGCAGTCCTGGCTGGTGAAACCGCGCGGCACCGGCCCGCACCCGATGGCGCTGCTGATCCATGGCGGCCCCTTTGCCCAGTTCGGCGAACGCTTCTCAATCAAGGTCCAGGCACTCGCCGCCGCCGGCTACGCGGTGCTTTACAGCAATCCGGCGGGATCGACCGGCTATGGCGAGGATTTCGCCAATTCCCTGCATGACCGTTTCCCCGGCCCCGACCATGATGATCTGATGCGGGTGGTCGACAAGGCCGCCGCCCGCCCGGATATCGACGCGGAAAACCTTTTTATAACAGGAACATCCGGCGGCGGCGTGCTAACCTGCTGGGCGGTCACCCACGACCATCGCTTCCGCGCGGCGGTGGCAATCAAGCCAGTGGTAGACTGGCAAAGCTGGGTGCTGACCGCCGATATGGGGGCCACTGGCGGTCTCACCTGGCTCGGCCATGATCACCCGTGGGAGGCCGCGGCCAAATACCGCGAACGCTCGCCACTGACCTATGCCGCCCATGCTCGCACCCCGACCTTGCTGATCGCAGGCGAGGCCGACAGCCGCACCCCACCCACCGAGGCAATCCAAATGTACACCGCGCTAAAGCTCGCCGGATGCGAGGCGGCATTGCTGCGGATGCCTGGGGTGAGCCACGGCACCGGGGTGATGCGACCATCCTATTTCGCCGCCGAAATTTCGGCGACGCTGGGGTGGTTTGCGCGGTTCCGGAAGGTCGGCCGCTAGATCTTTATCCGTTCAATCGGCTTCGATTGGACGGATAAAGATGATCGTGAAAACAAGACTTTAGAGCGGGATGGCGCGCCTATCAGCCTCATCATGCTCTAACCCGCAGGGCGGATGACGCAAGCACTCATCCGCTCTAAATTTTTCGTCCTTTGCGCGGTGCTGCGCATGATGTAACACGACTTCACATGCGTTTCACCACCGACCCTCCGCGCCAACCGCGCGACAGCTACCACCACGGCAATCTGCGGGAAGCCCTGATCGCGGCGGCCCTGACGTTGATCGCGGCAAGCGGCCCGGCAGGTTTCAGCTTTGCCGAGGTCGCCCGTGCGGCTGGGGTGAGCGCCGCCGCGCCATACCGGCATTTCCGTGATCTGAAAGCGTTGATCGCCGAAATCGCCCGGCTCGGCTATGATCGTTTCGCAGATGATCTGGAACGTGCCTGGAATGACGGCGCCCCCGATGCGCTGACCGCGTTTGAAAACATCGGCAAGGCCTATCTCGCTTTCGCACGACGCGAGCCTGCGGCCTACGCAACGATGTTCGAAACCGGCTTTCCGCTGGAGGAGGATGTGCAGTTGCTGCGTGCCTCGGAGCGGGCTTTCGGTGTCATTCGGCGGGCCGCTGAAGCCGCTTGCAACGCCCATCGCACCGCCGGGATCCGGCCACCGCCCTTGATGGTGGCGCTGCATGTCTGGGCTTTGTGCCATGGCATCGCCGCCCTGTTCGTCGGGCGCACCGACGGCAATCGTCGGCGCATGCCGATGTCGCCCGAAGACCTGCTTGAAGCTGGATTGTTGATCTATCTGCAATCGCTCGGCCTTACCGCGCCGGGAAAATGATGAATTCGGCGTAATCCGCTTGACTTGGGTTGGCTGCAAGATTAATTATGTAAATGTTCTTCACATTTACATCAAAGGAGACAGTTCGTGCACTTCACGGACAGGCTGAATGAAATTCCGAAGCCACTCTGGATCCTGGCCATGATCCTCGGCTTCGTCTGGTTCTGGCCGGTCGGGCTCGGCATCGCGCTGATGCTGGGCAGCGGGCATCTCGGCAGCGGCTGGCGCGGCCGGCGCTGCGGGCGCTGGGTCTATATGGATCCGGCCAATGGCGAACAACCCAACGGGGCACCAATGCAGAACAACGGTCAACAAGGCGGCTGGGGCCCGATGTCATGGGGCAAATGGGGCGGCGGAACCCAGTCACCGGCGCCCTCTCCTGCGCCGGTTAGCGGCAACAAAGCCTTTGATGATTATCGCAGCGAAACCCTGCGCCGCCTGGAAGACGAGCAGAAGGAATTCGTCGATTACCTGGAGCGCCTGCGCCAAGCCAAGGACAAGGCCGAATTCGACCAGTTCATGGCCGATCGCCGCCGCCCGACTGTCCAGCCGGACCCATATCGCCCGGCGTGACGACCTGATCGCATCTGATGACCAAGCCCAACGCTGCGGCAAAGCCCGCAGCGTTGGTTTTTTTGAACCGCCCTGGTTACGACAATCCCTTGCAGAAGGTGGACAAACCTGCGACATCGCTGGTGTAATAATGCCACGTAAGGCTGTGTTTCGGGGTATGGTGTTTACATTAACACGCGTGTTTGACGGTCTCGCCGGCGGTGCCCTGTATGGGCTGGTCGGGCTCGCATTCATGCTGACAGCAAGATACGGCACTGGCTGGAATGCCGCGATCGCCAGCTATGCGGGCTGGGCGGCAGCGGCCGCGATCTTTCTCGCCGATCAGCTCAACCTACCGTTTCTATTAACATTGCCGCTTGGCGCACTAGCGGGCGCAATGGTCGCGATCAGCGTCGAGGCCGCGATCCTGCCGCTCCGCCGCGGTTCTGAAGCACAGATGGTGACCGTGCTGGCAAGCATAGCCGCGTGGCTTGCCCTGGGTGCGTTGGGCGACACCATGATCGGCTCAGGCGGCGTCGCGTTCCCCCAGGGCAGCTTCCCCAGCACGGTCTTTGGCAGCGACACGATGATGCTGCGACTGATCGCGGTATTCGACCTTGCCGCGTTGGCGACGGCAACCTTCGCACTACACTATATCCTGACCGATACGTTATTCGGAGCCGCAATGCGCGCACACGGGTTCGACCCGCTCGCGGCAGCATTGGGCGGCGTGCATCCGCTGCGGATGATTTTGAAGGTGGCAGCGATTGCCGGCGCCATCGCCGGGACCGCCGGGGTATTGGCAGCCGCCTCGGGCGGTACTGTCACAATGGCCCTTGGCGTTGGCCTGTTGTGGAAAGGCATGGCCGCCGCCATCCTCGGCGGTGGCACGGTGCGCGGGGTTGCCCTGGCGGGGTTGCTGATCGGCCTAGGAGAAGTCGCGGGTTCCGATATCTGGCCGCAATTCTGGCCGCTGATACCGTGGCAGGGGGTGGGGGCGGTGCTGCTGCTGGCAATCGTCTTGCTGCGCCCGCGGGGATTGCTTCCAACCCCTCATATGTTGGGTCGCTGAGGTGCAGGACCTACTGGTTGAACTGTTCGACGAAAGCTGGGCATCGGCCGCCTGGGACATTCTCGGTCCCGCGATACCGATGCTGGCCGCCATCACGGTCCTCGCTTTTGCCGCCCGCATTACCTGGGCCTTCGGGATCATCAGCTTTGCACCAATTGTCATCGGCGCGATCGGCGGCTACCTCGCCGCCAACCTGCTGGTTGCGGGCTTTGGCCTTGTGCTGTCGCTGCTCGGCGCGGCCGTCATGGGTGCCTGGCTCGGCCTGGTGACAGCGATGCTGCTCGGCCGCCTGCCAGCCCATGCCCAAAGCATCGCCACCCTGGCGATGGCGGCCGCTATCGCCCCCCTATCCCGCAGCCTGCCGGGACTATCAGGGGGCAGCGACGGCATCACCATTGCCGCCATTATCCCGACAGGTGGAAACCTGCCCATTTTCGTCAATCTCGCCCTGCTGGGCGCGGTGGTGGTGGCCGGCGCGGCGCTCGACAACAGCTGGTTTGCCATCGCCGTGCGCGCCGTGCGTCGTGACCAGACCCTTGCCACCAGCATGGGTATCCAACCTCGTGCCATTCACGCAGCCGGCTTTGCACTCAGCGGCCTGCTATCCGGAGTTGCCGGCGCAATGCTGGTGCTCAACAGCGGCGTCGCCAGCCCCGCGACATTTCCGATTTCGTCGGGCTTCCTGGCACTCGCCGCCGTCCTCGTCGGTGGCGCCTATCACTGGTCCGGCCCCTTGCTTGGTAGCCTGATTTTCGCCCTGCCATCTGCCATGCTGGGCCAAAGCACACCCGCGATGTTGGATCTTGCCAATGCCGTCGCGATAATCGTGCTACTGATATTCCTGCCCCGCGGCCTGATCGATCCGCGTGACAACCTGCGTCGAGACGCCCGCGAACGCCGCCACCGGCGGCGGGTTATCAACCTGCCGCCACCCACCCCAGATGATAGCCATCGTCGCCGTGGTTCCTCGCGTGGGCTGCAAAGTGGACATGCCAGCCGCCTCACTGCTGCCATCAAGCGCCGCACCGGGGGGGCACCATGACCCCTCGCCTCCAAGTGACCGGCATCGGAAAATCATTCGCGAGCGCCGTAGCCCTGGAAGCGATCAGCTTCGATATCGCCCCAGGCGCCGCACTGGGCGTGCTCGGCCCAAGCGGGTGCGGACGCACGGTATTGCTCGACATCATCGCGGGCCTGCTCACGCCAGATTGCGGCGACGCCCACTTCACCGATGAAGCCGGATCGCGCAACGCGCTGGTCGGACTGCCGCCGCAGGACATCGTCGAGCTCGGAATTGCCCGGACCTGGCAGGATCTGCGCCTAATCGGCGGGATGACGGTGCTCGATGAGGTCGTTCTTGGCGCCTATTCGCGCCGACACACCAGCATGTTCACCGCAGCGCTGGGATTACCGGCCGGCAAACGGGATTTGGCGCGATCCTTCGATCGGGCACGCCAAATGCTGACCGTCGTCGGCCTTGGCGAGCGCGCCTCCTCGCTCGCCGACCGACTATCGCGCAGCGAGCAAATGCGGGTTGGCATGGCCCGGGCACTGACAGCGGAACCCGAATTATTGTTGCTCGACGCACCAGCCGCCGGACTCGCCGACAGTGAACGCGCCGACCTCGCCGGGCTGATCGCGGTGCTGTGCGAGGCCGGGATCAGCGTGCTGCTCGCCGATCGTAGTATGAAACTGATCGCCCAATGCTGCGACCAGGCCATCGCGCTGGACGCCGGGCGGATTGTGGCAACCGGCAGCCCAACAGAGTGCTTTGCCTCGCCCGCCGTCCAACGCGCCTATTTCGGCACAGGCGAGCGGGCAGCATGCTGAACGTCGCTGATCTGTCGCTGCACGAGCCTGGCGGGCGCAGCATCCAAAATATCCGCATTACCGCCGGCACCGGCGCGGTGACCGCGTTGCTGGGCCCCACAGGCTCAGGCAAGTCACAGGTCTTGCGCGCCGTGGTCGGGATCACCCGCCCGATTCGTGGCTCAATCCAGATCGACGGTACCGAAATCGCGGATATGACCCTGCGCCAGATCGTCCGCCTCGGCGTCGCCTTCGTGCCCCAGGCAGGGATGGTCGTTGCACCATTGACAGTCAGCGATAACCTCGAACTCTCCGCCGCCGCCCGGCGTGGCCGCATCGATAGTCGGCGTGACGAAGTGTTCGCCCTGTTCCCCAAGCTGGTGCCACTGCTCGGCCGGCGCGCGGGCACGTTATCGCGGATTGAAACACTGATGCTCGCGATCGGTCGGGCGGTGATGACGCGGCCAAGTGCGATCGTCATCGAACACCCCACCTACGGCCTGCCCGCCGAGTCGATCGACGATGTCTACCGCGCCATCGCCGGGTTGCGCGCGCTCGAATACACTGTGCTCATGGCCGATCAGAACGTCTCGCTAGCGCTCGACCTGTGCGACCACGCCTATGTGATGCGCCAGGGCCGCCTGATTGCCAGCGGCACACCCGACCAATTGCGCGACAGCGATGCCGTGGCGGAAGCATTTTTGGGCTAGTCGGGCCGTGCCACCCGCCACTACGCTGCGCCCAACCAGCCGAGGAACGCGACATGTCCGAGCAAAATCTGCACGACCTAACGGCGAGCGTCAGCGCCACCGCGCTGATGGCGCATTGCCAGGAATTCGCCCGCTGGGTGAAACTGTCCGGCAGCGCTGCCGAGCTCGAAAGCTTCCGCTATTTGCAGGCCCGGCTCGATGAATGGGGCTTCCGCACCCGGCTGATCTCCCACGATGCCTATATCAGCCTGCCGCTCGATGCGCGGGTCGATGTCGATGGCCAGCGCCTGCGCGCCATCACCCATTCGCATAGCCAGGCCTCGCCCGCGGCCGGGATCAGCGGCCCGATTTTTTATCTCGGTGAAGGCCGTGCCGCCGATTTCGCCGGGCGCGATGTGCGTGGCGCGATTGTGCTGGTGGAAGGCATCGCATCCCCAGCCGTCGCCACCCTCGCCCGCGAGGCCGGCGCGATTGGCCAGCTCCATATCAGCCCGCATCACCATCTGCACGAAATGTGCATTTCCCCAGTCTGGGGCAGCCCGTCACCGGAAACCCTGCCCAACCTGCCGTCCACCGTCGCCTGCACGATCAGCAATGCGGATGGCGCGAGCCTGCGCGACGCGCTCGCCGTGGGCGCGAAGCCGCACGTCACCCTGCACGCCAACGTGGATACCTCATGGCGCAAGACCCCGATCCTCGAAGCCCAGCTCGATGCGCCGGACGGCGACGGCAGCCACGTGCTGTTCTCCGGCCATCATGACACCTGGTACTATGGCGTGATGGATAATGGCAGCGCCAACGCCTCCATGCTGGAAGTCGCCCGCCTGATCGCGCCACGCCGCCACGAGCTGAAACGTTCACTCCGGATCTGCTTCTGGTCCGGCCATTCGCATGGCCGCTACTCGGGGTCGGCCTGGTATGTGGACAATCACTTCGAGGAACTTGATCGCGACTGCGCCATCCACGTCAATATCGACAGCACCGGCGGGATCGGCGCCACCATCCTGGCTGATGCCGCCGCAATGGGATCGCTGCGCGGTCTCGCCGCTGCAGCCATCAAAACGGAAACCGGGCACGGCTATCACGGCAAGCGCAAGAACCGGTCGAGCGACGAATCGCTGGTCAACATGGGTGTCCCCTCAATGTTCGGCGCGCTCTCCGAACAGCCGCCCGGTCCCGCCAAAATGCGCAACGCACTCGGCTGGTGGTGGCACACGCCGGAAGATCTGCTCGACAAAATCGACCCCGACTTCCTGGTCCGCGATACCAAAGTCTTCGTCCACGTGCTGTGGCGCTGCGTCACCGAGGCGCTGCTGCCGCTCGACCATACCGCAGTCATCGACGACCTGCTCGCCGAACTCGGACACTTCAGCGACGTTGATACCCTGATCGCCTCCGCCGAAACCCTGCGCGAAAAACTCGTCCGCCTCGCCGGCAGCAACGATCCTGCCCGCGCCAATGCCGCGCTCATGGTCGCCAGCCGCGCTTTGGTGCCGATGGACTACGCCGATGGCGAACGCTTCGTCCATGACGCGGCCTTGCCTGTGCCCGCCTGGGCGGTGCTTGGCCCGCTGCGGACGCTGGCCGCCGCCGCACCCGGCAGCGCCGAGGCCCATTTCGCCGAGGTCGCCGCAACCCGCGCCCGCAACCGTCTTGCCAATGCGCTGGCCCAGGCACATGGCGCGCTCGACGTGGCTCTGGGGTAATAGTCACGCCGGTGACCCCACGTCGGCTATTCGCCATCCGCGATTTCCGCCGGCTATGGCTGGTCGGCACCCTCGCATCCATGGTGCGCTGGCTCGATACCCTGGCCTTCGCTGTCTTCGCCTACCAGCAAGGGTCGTCGGCATTCACCATCGCCATGCTGTCGATGCTGCGCATGCTGCCGATGGGCCTGTGCGGACCGTTCATCAGCGCCGTCGCCGATCGCGTGCAACGCCGAACCATCTTCGTCGCCACCGCCAGCCTCAACCTCGCCGGCGCGATCAGCCTTGCCATCCTCGCCGGCAGCGGCCATCTCGCGGTCTGGCATCTCGCGGTCGCGGCCTTCGTCAACGGCATCAGCTGGACCGCGGAAAACACCACCCGCCGGGTCAATATCGGCGAACTCGTCGGCAGCGAAGCGCTCCCGCAAGCCACATCGTTCGACGCCGCCAGCGCCAACGCCGCGCGCATGCTCGGCCCCACTGCGGGCGGCTTCTTCATCGCATCCGTCGGCATCACCGCCGCCTTCATCTTCGGCGCCGTGCTCTATTCCGTCTCGCTGCTCACCATGCTCGGCTACCGCTATCAACACACGCACGTCCCCACCCAGGGCCAGTCCGTCTTCGGCCGCATCGCCGAAGGCTTCACCCTGGTCGGTCGGCATGAAAAACTGATCGCCACCCTGGTCATCACCGTCATCTTCAACCTCTGGGGCTGGCCGGTGACGTCGATGGTTCCCGTCATCGCCCAAGGCAAACTCGGGCTCGGCGCCGAAGCCACCGGCCTGCTGGTCAGCCTCGACGGCACCGGCGCGCTGATCGCATCCCTCGCCATCGGCTGGTTTGCCACCCCACGCCGACACGCCATCATCTATATCGGCAGCGTCGCAAGCTACTGCGCCGCCTCGGCCGCCCTCGCGCTCTCGCCCTCGGTCGCGCCATCCGCCATCGCCATCTTCATCTCGGGCGCCGCATCGGCAGGCTTTGGCATCATGCAAACCACCATCACCTACCTCGCCAGCCCACCCGAACTCCGCACCCGCGCCTTCGGCGTCCTCGCCCTCTGCATCGGCCTCGCCCCCATCGGCTTCATCCATCTCGGCTGGCTCGCCAACACAACCTCCAGCCCAACCGCTACCCTGATCATCGCCATTGAGGGACTGGTCGCCCTGGCGCTGACCTGGCGCTGGTGGCGAGTGTTGGTGCGGGGATAAGGCAAGCAAGCGCCGGGGTGCTTCCCCAGGCCCCGCCAGGGGCCGAGCCCCTGGACCTCAACCCCTTAGAGCGTGATGACCGTAGGTGGAATCACACGAAGGTCTGAATCACGCGACCAAACAAAGAGTTAGAGCGTGATGACCGCGCCTATCAGCGGTCATCACGCTCTAAGGGGAGCCGTGAATGAAGATGGGGGCGTAGGTACTGGTTCGAACCAGTACCTACGCCCCCATCTTCATTCACGGC
>CALQTN020000056.1 GCA_943333505.2 Asaia bogorensis
CAGGGCGATCTTGGCATCAGCTACCGCAACCAGCGCCCGGTCGCGCAACTTCTGGCGGAACGCTTGCCGGCAACACTGGAACTGGTGCTGATCGCCACTGTCCTGGCGCTGGCGATCGGCATTCCCCTGGGCGTGATGTGCGCGCTACGGCCCCACGGCCTTGCCACGCGGCTGGTGCAGACCTTCTCGCTGATCGGTATCTCGACGCCGACTTTCGTCACCGGGATCGTGCTGATCCTGATTTTTGCCGTCACGTTGAAGCTGCTGCCGTCTTTCGGACGCGGCGAAATTGTCCCGCTGGGCTGGTGGACGACCGGGTTTCTATCCGCGAGCGGCTGGCGGTCGCTGGTACTGCCGGGCATTACGCTGGCGATGTATCAGCTCACCCTGATCATGCGCCTGGTGCGCGCCGAAATGATTGACGTGCTGTCGTCGGATTATATCCGCTACGCCCGCGCCCGTGGCCTGCCCGCGCGACGGATCCATTTTCGCCTCGCCTTGCGCAATGCGCTGATGCCGGTGGTGACCGTGACCGGCCTGCAGATCGGTTCGCTGATCGCGTTCGCCATCGTCACCGAAACCGTCTTCCAGTGGCCGGGGATGGGACTGCTGTTCATCCAGGCGGTAAGTTTTGTCGATATCCCGGTGATGTCGGCCTATCTGCTGTTCGTCGGCTTCCTGTTTGTCGTCATCAACATGAGCGTGGACGTGTTGTATGCGCTGATCGACCCCCGCCTGCGGGTGCGGGCATGAAAGGCCGGGTTCCGACCGCGGTCTGGATCGGCGCCGTGGTCACCATGGTGATGATTTCCGTCGCCGCCTTTGCACCGTGGATTGCGCCGTACGACCCGACCGACATCGCCCGCTACGATCTGACCCTGGCCGAACTGCCCCCCGCCTTCATGGCCGAGGGCGATGCGCGCTTCGTGCTGGGCACCGATAATCAGGGCCGCGACCTGCTCTCGGCGATCCTCTACGGCGCCCGCGTGTCGATCGCCATTGGCGGTGGCGCGGTGCTGGTCGCGTCGTCAGTCGGCGTGCTGCTCGGCCTGCTCGCCGGCTATTTCGGCGGCTGGGTGGACGCGCTGATCATGCGCATCGGCGACATCATCCTGAGCCTGCCCACCATCCTGCTCGCACTCCTGGTCAGCGGCATCGCGCGTGCGGTGTTCCCCGAGGCTGGGTCCGCCAAATGGGCGCCGGCCATCCTGATCGCGGCGATTTCCATCCATGAATGGGTGCAATATGCCCGCACCGTCCGCGCCGCGACGATGGTCGAGGTCGCCAAGGACTATGTGAAAGCGGCTCGCGTCATCGGCCTGCCCAGCCACCGCATCATGGCGCGCCACATTCTGCCCAACGTGATGGGGCCGGTGCTGGTGATCGCCACCATCAATCTCGCCGCCGCGGTGTTGACCGAGGCCACGTTGTCCTTCCTCGGCGTTGGCATGCCGCCGACCTACCCCTCGCTCGGCACTCTTATTCGGATTGGCAATGAGTTTGTGTTTTCCGGCATCTGGTGGATTGCCACTTTCCCGGCGCTGTCGCTGGTGATCCTGGTGCTCGCCGTTAATGTTGTGGGCGACTGGTTGCGCGATCGGTTCAACCCGAAATTGCAGGCCCGGGCATGACCGCGCCGCCAGTGCTTGCAATTCAAGGGCTGCGGGTGGCGTTTCCGCTTGCCGGCGGTGGCGCGTTCGTGGCGGTCGAAGATCTTTCGCTGACCATCCGCCCCGGCGAAATCCACGCGCTGGTCGGCGAGTCTGGAGCGGGCAAAAGCACTGTCGGCAACGCGTTGATGGGCCTGCTCGAATCGGGTGGTCGAATAAAAGCGGGCGACATCCACATCGCCGGCCACCGGCTCGACCCCGCCACCGGGCAAACCGCCGGAATCGTCCAGGGCCGCGACATCGGTGCCATTTTCCAGGACCCGATGACCAGCCTGAACCCGCTTTTCACGGTCGAAAGCCAACTTGGCGAGACCATGCGCCACCATCTCGGCATAAGCCGGCTTGCGGCCCGGGCGCGTTCGCTCGACCTGCTGCGCGCGGTCGGCATCCCCGAACCCGAACGCCGTCTGGGCGCCTATCCGCATCAGCTCTCCGGCGGCCAGCGCCAAAGAGTGGTGATTGCAGCAGCGCTGAGTTGCGCGCCGAAATTGCTGATCGCCGATGAACCGACCACCGCGCTCGACGTCTCGGTTCAGGCCCAGATCCTGCGGCTGATCCGCCGGCTGGTCGACGAACGCCAACTCGGCGTGCTGCTGGTCACCCACAACATGGGCGTGGTGGCCGAAATCGCCGACCATGTCAGCATCATGTTGCAAGGCCGCGTGGTCGAGACCGGTCCGGTCGCACGCGTGCTGGCCGCCCCCGAACACCCTTATGCCCGCACCTTGATTGCCGCGGTGCCAAGGCTCGACCGGCGCCTGGACCGCATGCCGGTACCGCGCGAAGAAACCCCGGCCGCGATCAATGCCCGCGCATCGGTGCGCGCGCGCGCGGCCAGCGACAGCACCCCGGCCAGCGACGGCAATCTGCTCGAGGTCAGGAACCTCACCGTCGATTTCAAGGCCGCCTCCTGGCTGCCAGGCCGCGCCCGCCAGGGTTTCCGCGCCGTCGATGACGTCAGCTTCAACGTCCGGCCCGGCGAAATCTTCGGTTTGATCGGCGAGTCCGGCTGCGGCAAGACCACAGTCGCCAACGCGATCGCCGGGCTGATCCGCCCTTCCAGCGGACAAATTCTGTTCCAGGGCGGCCCGGTGTCGTTGACCGGCACCGCCAGCGCCCGGCGCGCACTGCAGATGATTTTCCAGGACCCGTATTCGGCGCTCAACCCGCGCCTGCGCGTCGCCTCGGCGATCGGCGAACCGATCCTGTTCTACCGGCTCGCCAACACAGCCGCCGAGGCACGCGAGGACGCCGCCATGCTGCTCGAAGCCGTCGGGCTCGATCGTGATATGGGCGGGCGCTACCCGCACGCGTTTTCCGGCGGCCAGCGCCAGCGGGTTGCGATCGCCCGCGCGCTGGCCGCCGGCCCGACCTTGCTGGTCTGCGACGAACCGACGTCCTCGCTCGATGTCTCAGTCCAGGCCCAGATCCTCAATCTGCTGAAGGATCTGCGCGACGCGACCGGGCTGGCCTTGTTGTTCATCAGCCACGACCTGGCGGTCATTCGCCAGATGTGTGACCGCGTCGCCGTCATGCTCGGCGGTCGCATTGTCGAGGTCGCGGCCGCCGAAACGCTGTTCCGCGACCCGCAGCATTCCTATACCAAAGAGCTGTTATCGCTGGTCCCTGCCCTGGACCCGAAGCCGCGCCCGCCCCACCCCCTTCCTGCCGATGGAGTTTCGTGATGGCTGACATATTGATCACCAACGGCGTGGTCATCTGCGTGGACCCGGCGCGGCGGATTATCAGCGATGGCGCGGTGGCGATCACCGGCGACCGCATCGTCGATATCGGCACGACTGCCGAACTGCGCGCCCGCCATAGCGCCGGCGCCGAAATAGACGCCAAGGGCATGGCGGTGATGCCCGGCCTGATCGACGGCCACGCCCATGCCGGCCACGGACTGATCAAAACCATGGGTGGCGGGCGCGGTGATCTTTGGTACACCGCCTGCGAAAGCGCCTACACGATCGGCTCGACCGAAGGCTTCTGGCACGCCGAAGCCCAGCTTGCGGCACTGGAACGCCTGCGCTTCGGGGTCACCACCGGGGTTTCGTTGCTCGGCGGTGGTGACTCCGTGATGCGCACTGACGCGCCAGCCTATGGTGACGCCCATTGCGCCGGCGTGGTCGGCGTCGGCACCCGTTCGGTGGTCGCCATCGGCCCGACACGGCCGCCGCATCCGCGTACCTACGCAAGCTGGAGCAACGGCGTTTCAACATCGTATCCGGTCAGCTTCGACCAGCAGATTGCCACCTGCGAGGCATTGATCAAAAACTGGCACGGCAGTCATGGCGGGCGCATCAACATCGCGCTGCTGACCCCAACCCTGCGCGACGAACACGTCGCCGAAATGGACGCCGAAACGCTGGCCGAGGCCCGCCGCCAGGCGCTGGTTACCCGCGCACTCAGCCGCGACCGCGGGGTGTTGTTCACCCAGGACGGCCACACCAAGAACAGCGTCGCCGCCGCCCATACGCTCGGCCTGCTGGGACCGGACGCGCTGCTGTCGCACGCCACCAACCTGACCGACGCGGAAATTCGCATCTGCGCCGAAACCGCAACCCGGATCGCCCATAACCCGAGCGCGGTGGCCGCCATTCTCGGTCGCTGCCCGGTCACCGAACTGATCGAGGCCGGGGTGACGGTATGCCTGGGCTCGGACGCGACCGCCCCCGACCGGTCCGGCGACATGTTCCGCCATATGCAACAATGCATGCATTACCACCGGACCCATTTCCGCGACCCGTCCTGGCTGCCACCCGGCAAGGTGCTGGAAATGTGCACCATCGACGGCGCCCGCGCCCTGGGCATGGAGCACGAAATCGGCTCACTCGAAATCGGCAAGAAGGCGGATGTCATCCTGCTCGACCTGCGCCGGCCGCATCTTTACCCGTTCAACATGCCGGAATTTCGCGCCGTCTACTTCGCCAACGGCAATGATGTGCACAGCGTGATCGTCGACGGGCGCATCCTGCTGCGCGACCGCAAGGCGGTGGCGGTGAACGAAGACGCCATCCTCGATGCCGCCCAGCACGAGACAGATCTGATGATCAATCGGCTCGGGTTGCGGGATCTGCTGACGACGCCGGAAACGTTCTGGAACCATGTGCGGGCAACTGATCAAATCAGGGGGAACTAAAGGCAAAAATATTATTTTTTTAACAAATAAAATTAAAGAAACCACCGACAGGAGTACAGTATGACTATGCGAACCGCCTTTCTTGCCACTGCCCTCGCGGCGGCATTCTCCGTCTCCGCCAGCGCGCAGACCTTGCGCTTCTCGTCCCAGGGCGACATCGCAACGATGGACCCTTACGCCCATACCGAAAGCTTCACCTCGAACCTGCAACATCACATCTACGACCCGCTGGTGCGCCGCAACCGCCAGCTAGCCATTGAACCGGCGCTGGCCACCGCATGGAGCAACCCGGCCCCCGACCGCTGGCGCTTCACCTTGCGCCAGGGCGTCAAATTCCACGGCGGGGAGGATTTCACCGCCGATGACGTGGTCGCGTCAATCACGCGCCTGCTCGACCCGGCCGCGCGCGCCAAGGGCAATCTGTCCAACGTGCTACGGGCCGAAAAAGTGGATGCCTATACCGTCGATTTTGTCCTGACAGGCCCCTATCCGCTGCTGCTGAACGACCTCAGCGGCATTTTCATCATGAGTGCGAAATGGCTTACCGCCCACGGCGCACTTAAACCCGGCAATGTCTCGACCGGCGTGACCACCTTCGCCTCGACCAACGCCAACGGCACCGGCCCGTTCAAGCTGGAAAGTTATCAACCCGACTCAAAAACCGTGTTCACCGCCAATGACGCCTGGTGGGACAAGCTGGAACACAACCTCAAGCGGATCGAGTTTCGCCCGATCAAGTCCGACGCCACCCGCGTCGCTGCCCTGCAATCGGGCGAGATCGATCTTGTCGCCCCCGCCCCGCTCCAGGACCTCGCCCGGATTGCCGCTGCCCCCGGCTTCAAGGTGGTCGAGGAGCCGTCGCTGCGCCTGATCTTCCTCGGGCTGAATTGGCGGCCGAGTTTGGTCGGACAAACGACCAAGAATCCGCTGCTGGACACCAAGGTGCGCCAGGCGTTGTGGCACGCGGTTGATCTCGACAGCATCCAGAAGCGGGTGATGCGCGGCAAGTCGCGGACCGTCGGCACCCTCGTGGCCCCCCCGGTTCCCGGCTACGACGCCGCCGTTGACAAACCGCTGGCCTACGACCCCGAACGTGCCAAGAAGCTGCTGGCGGAAGCCGGCTACGCCACCGGGTTCAAAATGGGCCTCGCCTGCCCGAATGATCGCTATATCGCCGACGAACAGACCTGCGTCGCGATCGCCGCCATGTGGACCCGCATCGGGGTCACCGTCGATCTAAAAACTGAGAGCAAGGCGACCTACTTCGCCCGGGTCGATCGCGCCGAGACCGATACCTACATGCTCGGCTGGGCAACCCTGCCGCCGATGGACGCCTTTAGCGTGCTGTCGGCCATTCTGGCGTCCAAGCAAGGCGGCCTGGGCGGCAATAATCCCAACGGGCTCACCGACGCGCGGCTTGATGCGCTCACCATTTCAGCCGGGACCGAACTCGACGAAACCAAGCGTCGCGCGATGCTGTCGGCGGCATTGAAGATTGCCCATGACGAGGCGATGTTCATCCCGCTGCATCAGCAGCCGGTTGCGTGGGCGATGCGCGATGGCGTCGATTTGCCGCAATTCCCCGATGAATATGTCCGGTTGTGGTTCGCCAAGGTTAGATAGCCGGACCACCGCCCTTCATCGGGACTGGATCGTTTCCAACTTGGATGGAAACGATCCAGTCCCGATTGCGCTAGAGCGTGATCACCGCCGATAGGCGCGGTCATCACGCTCTAGTTTTTTGTTTGGTCGCGCGATTCAGACCTTCGCGTGATTCCACCTACGGTCATCACGCTCTAGCCCTGCCGCAGGATGATGCGGGTCAGTTCATCCGGCGTGCTCAGCATCGGATAATGCCCGGTATCGATCTCGTGCCAGCGCGCGCCAAGCCCATCAGCGGCGCGACGCTGATGCGGCAGCGGCGGATTGGCGCTTTGTCGGCACCAGACCACATCGGCATCCCAGTCCTGCTGCCAGAAGGTTTTCAGCACCATCGCCCCTTCCATCGCTTCGCGCGGATGCAAGGTGGTGCGATCCGCCGCCCAGTCACGCAGCGTCGGATCGAGGTCTTTGAACAGCCTTCCGGCGGCGTCCGCCCGTGAAACGCCGGTCGCGAGGCCGGTTGTCACCGCGGTTGGACGGGCGACAATATCGGCCAGGCACTCGCCGTCCTGCAGCACCAGCGCGTCGGCGAAGACCAGGCGGGCGATGCGGGGTCGGACCATTTCAGCGGCCTCGCTCATCACCATGCCGCCGCAACTGGTGCCGACCAGCACGACATTTTCGAGATCCTCGAAGTGCAGCAACTGCGCGATCTCGGTCGCATGGGTGGTGTTGGTAATGCCCTCACGCAGTGCGCCGCCGCGCTCGGCGCAGCCATCAAGCGACGGCGCGAACACGCTATGCCCGCCAGCCCGCAGCCGGGCCGCAACATCACGCCAGATCCATCCGCCCTGATAGGCGCCGTGCACCAAAACAAAAACCGTCATTTCCGTTCCCCCTTGCTTCCGATCAGATTGGCGGCGGACACGAATAGATGCAATCGACCGGTACGAAGCGCACGAAGGGATGGCAAGTGGCGCGGCAATTCTCCATAATGGGGCAGCCTCAACCCAAAAAGCGGATCCATCATGCGCAAACTCGCCGCCATCTCTCTCGCCGCCGCCTTTGCGCTCGCCGCACCGGCTGTCGCGCAGAACCTGAATATCGGCATCCAGAACGAGCCGAATACCATGGACCCGCAATGGCATCTGCTGGGCAACAACACCGCCGCGATGCGCAACATCTACGACACGCTGGTAGGTCGGGATGTGAATTTGCAGGACGTGCCGAGTTTGGCTTTGTCCTGGAAAGTGGTCAACGACACCACCTGGGAATTCAAGCTCCGTCCGGGGGTGAAATTCCATGACGGATCGCCCTTCACTGCCGACGACGTCAAGTTCACCATTGCGCGCGTGCCTACCCTGGCCGGCAACCCGAGCGCCTACAGCGTCTACACCTCGCTGATCGACGAGGTGAAGGTAATCGATCCGCTGACCGTGCATTTCATCACCAAGGGCCCTGCCCCGCTGCTGCCGACCAATCTTTCCAACGTCTTCATGATGTCGGGCGCCAAGGGTTTGCAGCCGACGGCAGATTTCAACAGCGGCAAGGCGGCCAATGGCACCGGGCCGTACAGGCTGGTGTCCTGGGCACCCGGCACCCCGCAGATGCTAATGCGCAACGATGCTTATTGGGGCGCCAAACCGGACTGGGCGACGCTGAAGATCACCCCGATCGCGCGCGATCCCTCCCGCGTGGCGGCGCTGCTGGCCGGCGATGTCGATTTCATTAACCGCGTGCCGGTCGCCGATGTCGGCACGCTCAAGAGCGATCCGAAGCTGAAAGTCTTCGCCGGCGCCTCGGCCTATGTTTACATGGTCTATCCCGAAGTCGGCGCCGACCAGCCACCTGGGGTCAAGGACAATGCCGGCAATCCGCTGGCGCAGAACCCGTTCCGCGACGCCCGGGTGCGTCAGGCGATGTCGCTTGCGATCAACCGCGAGGCCCTGGTCGAACGGGTGATGGAAGGCCTGGCCGCCAAGATGACCCAGCCAGTGCCGGACGGCATGTTCGGCGCCAGCCCGCGCATTCCACCCGCGCAGTTCAACGTCGAGCGCGCCCGCGCGTTGATGGCCGAGGCCGGGTTTCCGCAAGGCTTCCAGGCTGAACTGACCTGCCCGAATGACCGCTTCCCCAATGATGCCAAGATCTGCGAGGCGGTGGCGCAGCAATATTCGCGCATCGGCCTGAAGGTTACGCTTTCGGCCTATCCGTCGGCGGTGTTCTTTCCGCGCCGCGCCAAACGCGAATTCGGCCTGTCGATGGCGGGTTGGGGCAGCCTGACCGGGGAGGCCTCGTATTTCTTCGGCGCGGTTATCCACTCGGCCGACAAGGACAAGGGCCTCGGCGGCATCAACATCTCCGGCATCGCAGACCCCGAACTTGACCGGATGATCCAGCAAGCCCGCCCGATGCTCGATGCGGTCAAGCGCCGCGCCATGCTGGAGCGGATCAGCGAACTCACCATCGAACGCAACTGGGTCATCCCCGTGCTTGCCTTCGGCACCGTGAGCGCCGGGCGTGCAGACAAGGTCACTTACACCACCCGCGCGGATGAGGAGACGATGGCGATCGAAATCAAGCCGGCGAAATAGTCTCCATTGATGCCGGACCGTGCCTTCGTGGTCGCCATATTGGCCCGGCAGGGGGTAACCCTGCCGGATGAAGATGTGGATTTCCTGACCCGCCAGCTTGCGCCCCTTGAACGGATGGCGGCGCGCCTGCGACCTGTGCCGCCTTCCGATACGCCCGCCCATTGGGAGCCGGCGTGACAGATCTCACGCGGCTCGGGATCGGGGCCGCCATCGCCGCGATGCAGGCCGGACAGCTTGATCCACGCGACCTGCTTGCCGCCCATCACGCGCGCATCGCCGCACAAGACGGCGATTTGCACGCGTTCATCACAATCGATCCGAACCCGGCGCCGGCATTGCCCGACGGTCCGTTGCACGGCATTCCGATCGCGGTGAAAGATGTGATCGACGTCGCCGGCCTGCACACGTCTGCAAATGCACCATTATTCGCCCACCGTCCCATCGCCCAGACCGACGCGCCCCTGGTCGCAAGGTTGCGGGCAGCCGGGGCGGTGATGATTGGCAAGGCGAATTGCTGGCAAATGTCAGTTGGCGGGCCAACGCAAGCGTCGCTGATCCCCCCCGCAATCAACCCTTATTCCACGGGCCCCGCGCTCGATCCCGGCGGTTCATCGAGCGGCAGTGCGGTCGCGGTCGCCGCCCGGCTGGCAATGGGGGCGATTGGCGGTGACACTGGCGGCTCGGTGCGGCTGCCAGCGTCACTCTGCGGCCTCGTCGGCTTGCGACCGACCAGCTGCTCCCTCCCGATGACTGGCGTGCTGCCATTCGCACCGTCGCTCGATATCGCTGGCCCGATTGCGCGGTCAGTTGCCGATTGCGCGGTGTTGCACGCGGTTTTATCTGGCCAGGCGCTTGTTCCGCCGCCGTCGCCGCAAACCCTGACAATCGGCATTCCCGACGCCATGATTGCCCACGGCAACCCAAGCGATGCGGCGAGCCAGGCCTTTGAAGCCGCGATTGCCGCGCTCGCCAGCGCCGGGGTAACGATCCGCCGCGTCGCAACACCGTCAGCCGCGCTCTATAATGATTGCTATTTTCTGATCGCCCGCGCCGAGGCCTTCGCCTGCTGGCGTCACGCCCTCGCCGCCCGGCCCGACGCGATGAACCCGATCACCCGGCGCAGCCTCGCCATGGGCGCGCTGATCGGCGCTGCTGATCTGCTGCATGCCCACGACCTGCGGCGGCGCTACACTGGCGAACTGATAGCTGCGCTCGACGGGATTGATGTCCTCGCTTTGCCCACAACCCCCGATGCCGCCGGGGCGCTTAACGCCGCCGAAATGGTGAGCCGCCCGGACATCGCGCCCTATACCCGCCCGTTCAGCCTCGCCGGACTTCCCGCGATCACCCTGCCCAGCGGCGCGGCGAAGGGGTTGCCGCTCGGGCTGCAACTGGTCGCACCTGCCGGCGCCGACATGCGCCTGCTCGCCATTGCCGCCGCAATCGCGCCGCTGCTGCCACCTGCCCCGGAGTTGCCTTCGACATGGAACTGAGCCTTGCGGGACGCTGCGCCCTGGTGACTGGCGCCGGCAGCGACGGGATTGGCCGCGCGACGGTACAGGCATTGGCCCGGGCTGGCGCGGATATTGCGATCCATCATTTCGACCAGCACGACGCGGCCGAAGCGCTCGCGGCCGAATGCCGCGCCCTCGGCCGTCATGCGATCACCCTGCACGCCGATTTTGCCGATCCGACTGCCGCCCGCGCCCTGGTGCAGGCCGCCATCGCCGGGCTCGGGCGTATCGATATCCTGGTCTGCACCGCCGCCATTCTGCTGCGCAAACCCGCGCTCGAGATCACCGACGCCGACTGGCAGCGCGTCCACACGGTGAACCTGCATGCGAGCTTCGCGGTTGCCCAGGAGGCCGCGCGCGACATGCTGCCGCGCGCTTCTGGCCGGATCATCATGGTATCGTCAGTGAACCAGTGGACGCCCAATCCCGGCCTGCTCGCCTACGCCGCGACCAAGGCTGGAATGATGCAGATGGCGCGCGGTCTCGCGTTGGAGTTGGCGCCGCACGGCATCACGGTGAACCTGATCGCCCCCGGCACGATCGAGACCGATTTCAACCGCGCCGCCCTGGCCGATCCGGCGTGGCGCGCCACCAAACTCGAGTTCATCCCGATGCAACGGATCGGCGCGCCGGCCGATGTCGCCGCCGCCGCGCTGTTCCTCGCCTCACCCGCCGCAGGTTATATTACTGGCACCACTATCACCGTCGATGGCGGCCTCGAATTGCGGCCATGACGGTTTCCAAAAAGCAGGACGAATGACCCACACCATCATGATCGCCTCCCCGCTCGAGGCTGAATTTGTCGAACAGATCCGCAGCGTCGACCCGACGCTTGACGTGCGTTACGCGCCCGACCTGTTGCCGCCAACCCGCTACATTGCCGACCATAAAGGCGTCCCGTTCAGCCGCACGGCGCATCAACAGCGGCGTTGGCACGAAATGATGGCCGATGCGGAGATTTTTTGGGATTTGCCGGCCGTGGAGGATCTCGCCTTCGCCACCTCGCTGAAATGGATCCAGACCACCAGCACCGGCGTCGGCCCGGCGGTCGTGGCCCTTGGTCTGGCCCACAGGGATGTGCTGATCACCACCGCGCGCGGTGTCCATGCCGGCCCGCTCGCCGAGTTCGTGTTCATGGCGCTTCTGCAACATTGGCGTGGCTTGCCCCACCTCATGGCCGAACAGCGCGCGCATACTTGGAACCGCTATTGCGGTGACGAGGTCGCGGGGCGGACATTGGTGCTGATCGGTGCCGGCGATCTGGCGCGCGGTTCTGCGATACTGGCACGCGCCTTGGGCATGCGGGTGATCGCGGTCGCCCGCGATGCCACCAAGGCGCGCGCTCACAATGACATGTTCGATGCGGTCTATCCCCAGGCCGAATTGCACGCGGCGTTGGCCGAGGCCGACGCAGTGGTCGTAACCGTGCCGCACACCGCGTCCACCGAAAACCTGATCGATGCGCGCGCGTTCGCCGCCATGCGACCCGGCACCGCCTTCGTCAACATCGCCCGCGGCCATGTGGTTGACGAGGCCGCCCTGATCGCCGCGCTGACCAGTGGCCATCTCGGTTTCGCCGCCCTTGATGTCGCGCTGATCGAACCGCTGCCGGGCGGCAGCGCGCTGTGGGACATGCCCAATGTCCTGATCAGTCCGCACTCAGCCAGCACTGTGCGCAGTGAGAACCGCAAGATCACCGATATTTTCCGCCACAACCTGCGCTGCTGGATCGATGGAACCCTGCCCGAGATGCGCAACGTGCTGGACAAGACGCTGCTGTATTAGCCCTGCCATCCCCTGAGTTGGGTTGACACGCATCCCGCTGACGTTAACGCTTGCCCGAGGCACGGAGGCAATCCGGCCGGGGGAGGCGGATCGATGTGGCTGTTCATGTTGCCCAGCGTGCTGGTGATGGCGCTGGTGCTGCTATACCCGTTTCTATCAGCCCTGTATTATAGCTTTACCGACTACCGTCTTGGCGGACCGCCAACACGCTTCATCGGATTGGATAACTATACGGGCCTGCTGACCGAGGGGCGGTTCTGGGCGGATCTGATGAATACGATCGGTCTGGTCGGGATTTCCGTGGCATTGCAGTTGGTCATCGGCATGGCGCTGGCGTTGGGGCTTTATGGCATGACGCGCGGCGTACGACTGATCTCGATCCTGAATTTCCTGCCGCATGTGGTCACGCCGGTGGTCGGCGGGATCTTCCTGAAATGGCTTTTCGTCGGCCGCTGGGGCCTGCTGGACGCCACCCTGATATCGTTCGATATTTTCCCGCCCGACTGGCTCGGCGATCCGTTCTGGGCACGCTTCACCGTTGTGATGGCCGATACCTGGAAATTCATGCCATTTCTGATGCTGGTGCTCTATGCCGGGTTGCAGAGCTTCGATACCGCCCTGCTGGAAGCCGCCAGCATTGACGGCGCGAATTGGTGGCAGCGCTTGCGCTACGTCATCCTGCCAATGATGAAACCGTTGATATTGTTTGTCGTTGCGATCCGCACCATGGATGCGTTCCGCTTCTTCGACCTGGTCTATGTGTTGACCAATGGTGGCCCCGGCACGGCCACCGAAACGATCACGCTCTATACCTATCAAATCGGCTTTCGCATGCTGGAGATCGGCCGGGCCAGCGCGCTCGGGATGATCACACTGGTGATCGTGGCGATCATGGTCGCGGGATTGATCTGGTTTATGACGCGGCGCGGGCGGGAGGCGTTCTGATGCGATCCTCCTGGCAAACGCAGGGCATCCTGCTGGCGGTCATGGCCGCCTTTACCCTGGTCAATCTGGTGCCGATCCTGTGGGGGCTGATCATTTCGCTCAAGCAGCCAGGCGATGCGTTCTCCATTCCACCGACGCTGATCTTCGAACCGACCTTGATTTTTCACCGCGAGGTCTGGGTCGAAAAGGGCTTCCTGTCATTCCTGTGGAACAGCCTGGTAATCGCGGCGGGCACCGTGTTCGTGTCCGTGCCGATCGGAACTCTGGCGGCTTATGGCCTCGCGCGCACCCGGTCACGCCAGGCATCGACCCTGCTGTTCGGGCTGCTGGCGATCCGCATGCTGCCGCAAATCCTGCTCGCTTTGCCGTTCTTCGTGATGGCGCGGTACCTGTCGCTGGTCGACACCTATACGATGATGATCCTGGCGATGGTGGCGATGAACCAGCCTTTTACCATCTGGTTGATGCGCAGCTTCTTCGTCGATGTGCCGATTGAGCTCGACGAAGCCGCCATGATCGACGGCTGCAACCGCTGGCAGGCCTTCTGGCACGTGGTGCTGCCGGCGGTGCGGCCGGGGCTTGCGGTCACATCGTTGTTCTCGATGCTGCTGGCCTATAACGAGTTCCTGTTTGCGTTGATCCTGACAGGAAAGAACACCAAGACCCTGCCGGTCGCAATTGCGGAATACGGCGGCGAGGATATTCAGTACTGGTCGATATCGGCAGCGGCGGCGATCGGCATCATGCTGCCGGCGGTGATCTTCACCCTGCTGGTGCAGCGCCATCTGATCCGCGGGCTGACCTTTGGCGCCGTAAAGGGCTAGTGCCCTGAACCGGCAGTTGGCAGGTTCAGGGCACTAGAATCGCCCCAAGGCGGGCCAAATGGCTCGCCTTGGGGCGCCGGCTATCAGAGATCGTAGCCGCGCTTCTTGAGGAACTCCGTTACCTCCGCCGCCGCCGTGTCAAGCGCCTGCTTGGTGGGCATCTGGCCGACAATCGCCTGGTTCATATAGCGGGTGGTGATCTCGGCGGTTTCCGAAAATTCGGGCAAATTGGGCAACACCTTGCCAGTCCGCAGCCCTTCCTGCACGACCGGGAAGAAATTGTATTTCGCCACCAGTTCCGGGTCCGACAGCAGCGAATTGCGCGCCGGCACGATGACTGCGGAGCCTTCCCGCACAACCGGCGCAGAGGTCGTGGCCGCCATCAGGCGGAACATCGTGTCCCGGTCAGCCTTGCTGTGTTTGGCGATGGCAAAGCCGTCATAGCCGATGCGTTGGCCGCCGCCCGGCGCAGTGGCGAAGCCGATCTTGCCGACCACTTTTGATCGCTCGGGGTTGTTCATCTGCGCGGCGCGCGACACCCACATCACCTGCATGGCCGCGAGGTCCTGCTGCATCAGCACGGTGTTTTCATCATTGGCCTGGGCGGTGAAGCCGGGCGCGGCAAACTTGCCGATGTCGCGTAGCGCCTCGATCGCGGCGATACCCTTGGCGGAATTGAAGGTCGGGCGCCATTTGGCATCGAACCAGCCATCGCCATGCTGATTGAGGAAGTAATGCAGCGTATTCATCGCGGCATCGACCGGCTTAAGCTTGAGAGCAATGCCGGACCGGCGCGGCGTATGCAGCGCCGCAGCGGCTGCGCGATAATCCGCCCAGGTCTTGGGTACTGCGAGCCCTTTTTCCGCCAGCAGATCGGTGCGATAGAACAGCAACTCGGTGTTGGTCAGCGTCGGGATGGCATAAAGCTTACCCTCGTAACGGAAGCCATCGACCACGGATTTGGGGAAATCGGCGAAATTATACTCGTCCTTGTATTTCTCCCACAAATCGTCGAGCGGCTCGAGCCAGCCTTTCTTCGCATAGCCGGCATAAACCGCATCGGACGTCCAAACCACATCGAAGCCATCAGATTTGGAGGATTGCTGGATGGCAAACAGCTCGAGCATCTTGTCGATCTGCATGATCGTCGGCTCGACCTTGACGCCTGGCAGGATCGTGGTCGCCTTCTGGGTATAGAATTCGTAGGACGGCGTGCGGATGGTGGTGATGTTGATCGGTTTTGCCTGCGCACGCGCACGCGCGACAGGCATGGCGGCGAGGCCGGCGGCGGCCACAAGATGGCGGCGGGTGATACGCATGGTTTTTGTCCCCTCGGTCGCGCCGCGGTCTCATGCCGGGGCTTCGGGGAAACTGTAGCCGCGCCATGATTGTCCTGCAACGCGCGGCACCGGTGACCGGAATTCATCGAGGCAGTGAGCGGAGGATTTTCGAGGTGCACGCCGCCCGAATCCCCATGTAGCCGGTCAATTCTGCGGATGATGCCGGCTTGACCGCGCGGTTGCGCCAAGACGCGATTGGGGAAGCAATGGAAGCGGCAACCCAGGATTTCGACTTACCCAGGCAAACCCCGGCGCATTCCTGCCCTATCTGGACCCTGAGGGCGTGGGCAGTTACCGCCGGATCGGCGAGGATGTCGCAGCGCAGGGTTATGCGGGGTTCGAGATCGCATAGGCAACCACACCAGATCGACATTTGGGCAGCGCGCCGCCATGATGGCGGCCTCAACGCTTTAAAAATCCGGGAACGCCACCTTGCCATTGAAAGTCATCGGTTCCGGCTTCGGCCGAACTGGCACCAAATCGCTCAAGATCGCCCTCGAACAGCTCGGGTTCGCCCCTTGCCACCACATGATCGAAATCCGCAACTGGCCGGGACAGGTGGATTTCTGGGCCGACATCGCGGCGCGGAAGCCGGTAGACTGGCACGCGGTGTTTGCCGATTTCCAGGCGGCGGTCGACTGGCCATCCTGCAATTACTGGCGCGAGATGGCGGCCGCCTTCCCCGCGGCCAAGGTGATCCACACCACCAGACCGTTCGAGCAATGGTGGAAAAGCTTTTCCAAAACCATCATGGAATCGTTGCTGACCGACACCCCAACCGAAGATCCGGTCCGGCTCAAGCAGCGCGCTGCAATCAATCAGATCATCAGCATGGACGTGTTCGGCGGCAAGATCGACGACAAGGAGGTCGTCCGGGCGGCTTTTGAGCGACGCGAAGCCGACGTCAGGGCCGCAATCCCGCCGGCGCGGCTGTTGGTGTTCGAGCCGACTGACGGATGGGAGACCCTCTGCCCGTTCCTCGGCGTTGCGATCCCGGAAACGCCCTATCCGTTCACCAATACCACCGAGGATTTCCGTGCCGCGATGCAAGCATCGGCCGCCACGCCAAAAACAGTTGGGGTATCACCATGACTGACCGCGTCGACGTTCTCATTATTGGTTCCGGTGCCTCGGGCGCCGCTGTCGCCTGGAGCCTGGCCGATACGAAAATGCGTATCGTTTGCCTCGAACAGGGCGACTGGATGAAGCCGACCGATTATCCGTCCAACGGACGCGATTGGGAGGCACGGTCGTTCGGTGATTTCGCCACCTCGCCCAATATCCGCAAGCGCCCGGCGGACTACCCGATCAACGACGACGGATCGCCGATCAAGGTGCTGAACTTCAATGCCGTGGGCGGCGCCACCACCATGTACACAGCCCATTTCCCCCGGCTGCATCCATCGGATTTTCGGGTGAAATCCCTCGACGGCGTCGCCGATGACTGGCCGGTGGATTATGCCACGCTGGAACCGTTTTTTGCCGAGAATGACCGCATGATGGGGGTATCGGGCCTCGCAGGCGATCCGGCCTACCCGCCGCATGAACTCTCCATGCCGCCGCTGCCACTGGGCAAATACAGCACCAAAATGGCGGGCGCGATGAACCAGCTGGGCTGGCATTGGTGGCCGTCCGACACCGCTTTGGCCACCGAGGACTATGCCGGCCGTGCCCGTTGCATCAATCTCGGCCACTGTACCCCAGGCTGCGCGCAAGGGGCGAAGGCGAGCACTGACATCACCTACTGGCCCGAGGCAATCCGCGCCGGGGTCGAACTGCGGACCAATTGCCGGGTGCGCGAAATCACCGTTGGGCCAGACGGCATGGCGACCGGGGCGATCTACTATGACAAAGACGGCAAGGAGGTCTTCCAGGCCGCCGAAGTCGTCATCATGGCCTGCAACGGCGTCGGCACCCCACGCTTGCTGCTCAACTCCAAATCCGCCCTGTTCCCCGACGGGTTGGCCAATTCCAGCGGTCTGGTCGGCAAGAATTTGATGTTCCACCCATGGGCGGCAATCCACGGCTACGTCGATGAACAACTCGACGGCCATCGCGGCCCGCCGCTCAGCCTGTGGAGCCAGGAATTTTACGAAACCGATCTCTCGCGTGGATTTGTCCGTGGCTACAACCTGCAATTCAACCGCACCACGCCGATTATCACCGAGGGCATCACCAACATGGCCCTCGGCCGTCTGCCCTGGGGCGAGCGGCACCACGACGCGTTTCGCAGCCATCACGGCAAGCGGGTCGCGGTGGGGGTTTGTTCGGAGGATCTGCCGGAGGAACATAATCGGGTAACCCTCGATCCGGTGTTGAAGGACGCGCATGGCATCCCGTCTCCCAAAATCGACTACACGGTCAGCGAGAACACACGGCGCATGCTTGACCACGGCATTGCGCGTGCCACCGAAATCCTCCAGGCCGCTGGCGCCACCGACATAAGGTCCCAGGCGCCGGTGCTGAACGCCGGCTGGCATCTGCTTGGCACTGCGCGGATGGGCACCGACCCGCAACGGTCGGTGGTCAATGAATGGGGCCGCAGCCATGATGTGAAAAACCTGTTCATCGTTGATGGCTCGATTTTCGTGACCTCCGGCGGGGTTAACCCCACCTCCACCATCCAGGCCCTCGCGCTCTACATCGCCGACCAGATGAAGCAGCGCCTGGCCAATTTATTCGATTGAGGCCGAGATGACCGACTTATCCCTCAGCAACGACGAAACCGACGACCTGCGCTGCCTGGCGGCGATGATCATCCCGGCAAGCCCCCGGCACGGGGTGCCTGGCGCGGACGACAAGGTGATTTTTGCCGATATTCTGCGCAGCTTCGGACGGGATCGCGATGCCATTCGTACCGGCCTTGCGCAGGCACGGGCTGCCGCTGGCGGCGCGCTCGACCAGCTTGACGCACCGGCCCGCACGGCCCTGGCAGATCGGTTGCAAGCAGAAAACAGCCCGCAGATGGCAGTCGTCACCCGATCGGTGCTGTTGTGTTACTATCGTGATAACCGGGTCCTGCTGTCGCTCGGCCTTGAACCGCGGGCGCCCTTCCCCAAGGGCCATGTCGTCGAACAGGGTGACTGGTCGCTGCTCGACCCGGTCAGGGCGCGCCCACCGTTCTGGCGGCCGGTCGCCTGATCGGCTAAACATCGCCGCCCACTCAACGTCCCCCGGGAACCATATTGATGAAGTACTTGCACACAATGATCCGCGTATCCTCGATCGAGGACACGATCGCCTTTTTCAGTGTTCTCGGGATGAAGGAAATCCGCCGTTATTCGAGCGAAAAAGGCCGTTTCACCAACGTCTTTCTCGCCGCCCCCGGCGACGAGGCAACGCCGCTGGAACTGACGTATAACTGGGACCCTGAGGTTTTCGTCAGTGGCCGCAATTTCGGCCATCTCGCCTATGCGATGGATAATATCTACGAGACCTGCAACGCCCTGATCGCGCATGGCGTCACCATCAATCGCCCCCCGCGTGAGGGCAAGATGGCGTTCGTAAAAACCCCGGACGGGATATCGGTTGAACTGCTGCAACAGGGCGACGCCCTGGCAGCGGCCGAGCCATGGACCAGCATGCCGAACGTCGGGACCTGGTAATCGACCGGGGGCAGGTCGTTGTACGACTTGCCCCTGATCAGATCTTCACGCTCATCCCGCCATCGACGATCAGAACATGGCCGGTGCAATAGGCTGACGCGTTGCTCGCCAGATAGACCACCGCGCCATCGAGTTCGTCGGGCTGTCCCCAGCGCCTGACCGCCGTGCGATCGGCAAAGCGCGCGTGCTGGCCAGGGTCGGCACGCAAGGGCGTGTCCAGATTGTCCGGCGTCATCATGTAGCCAGGCGCGATCGCGTTAACGGTGATCCCCTTCGGCCCCCATTCGACCGCCAGCGCCCGGGTCAAGCCTTCCAGCCCCGCCTTGGCGGCGCAGTAATTGGCGTTGGCTTCGCGCGCGATATGGGCGTTGATCGAGGATATATTGATGATCCGGCCCCAGCCACGGGCGATCATCCCGACCGAGGCGCGTTTGGCGAGGCGGAAACAGGCGCTGAGATCGACATTGATGATCTCGTCCCACTCAGCGTTGGTCGCCTCGCTCGCCGTCTTGGCGTTGCCGTAGCCGGCATTGTTAACCAGGATGTCGAGATGGCCGAGTTCGGCTTCGATCCGGTCGATTGCGGCGTCGGCGGCGGGGCTGTCAGTGGTATCGAACGCCAGCGCAGTTGCCTGCCCGCCGGCCGCAATGATGGCCGCCCGCGTCGCTTCGATGCCGGCCAGATTGCGGCCGTGGACCACGACATGGGCGCCACAACTGGCAAGCGCCAGCGCCATGGCGCGGCCCAGACCGCGCGATGCGCCGGTGACCAGCGCCACCTTGCCTGCAAGCGAGAACATCTTGGTCATCGGGTCATCTCCCAATTATTGTGACGGACTGTCAGAGCCGGCGCGGAATGCGGGCGGTGAGCACGGCGGAGGCGAGCATAACCGTCCCGGAGGCCACGAAGACCGATGGCAGCGCAAAGAACGCCAGCAGCAGCGAGCACAGGAGCGGCGGTGCGACCTGGGTGACATCGCGGAAGCTGGCGAAAACCGTGGTCATCTCGGCGCGTTCATAGGGATGCACGGCGCGCAGGAACAGCAAGTTGCCGGCGCCGTCGAGCGCCCCGGCACAGCAGGCCGCCATCACCAGGAAAAAAGCGCCAAGCCCTGGCTGGCCGGCAGCGATTGCGGCGGCAACGCTTAAGATGCCGGTGCCGGCATAGCCAGCCCGCATCAGTGCCCGCAAGCCGAAACGCCGCCCGATCCAGCCCCAAAGCGGCACCAGCCAGGTCCACGCGGTGCCGATCGACACCACCAGGCCACCGGTCTCCGGGCTCAGGCCCGAGGTCACGGCAAGGATCGGGGCATAGACAAAGAACATGCTCCACCAGGATGACCGCGCCGACGCCAGGGTCCAGGCCAACAGCAGACGGGGCTGGGCGAAAAAGCGTGGCAGATAGCGCAGCGGGTTGGCCGCCCCTAGGGACGCGGTGGTCGGGCTCTCAGACAAATCCAGCACACGAAACAGCACAAACAATGCCACCGCGCTCACCATGACAATGATATAGGGGGTGGCGAAGGCGACACTTCCCTGCAGGTAAACACCAAGCCATGGGCCAAAGGTCCAGGGGGCGGCGGCAGAAAATATCCGCATCGGTTCGAAATGGCGCAGCGCCTCACGCGGGACGTTGTCGAGCAGATAGAGTTGACTGGTGACGTCGAGACAGGCGATTGCCACCGTGTTGAGCACCAGGGCCACAGCAAACGCCGGTAGCACATCAAGGGTAAACAGCAGGGAGCTCGCGATCAGCGCGAGTGCGCCAAGCCCAAAAACATGGCGGCGCCCAATCAGACGAACCATGATCGGGATGCTGAACCGCCCGACCACCGCAGCAAGCCCGGCCACCGCGTAAAGCACCGTCACGGCGCGCGGTGTGCCGAGCAGGCGGAGCGCGCCGAGCGGCAGCACGGTCAGCAGGATGGCCTGGGCGATGCAGGGAAAGAAGAACAGGCTGAGAAAGGCGGCCCCCTGGCGGGGCGGCAGGCCGGCGATGGTGCGCGGCCGCGGGACACGGGTCATGGCTGGGGCACGGCCCTCCTCGCAAGGCTTGCGCTGGACGCGCGGTTGCCCAAGCCAGCGGCACGGGTGCAGTATCGGACCACAAACCAGCCCAACGCAGCACGAGGAAAAATCCCATGGCAGGCCTGACCCAGGAACTCGGCCACTTCATCGCCGAACTGTCGCCGAACCATCTGCCCGATGAGGCGGTACGGATCGCCCGCATGGGCTTCATCGACTGCATCGGCACCATGATCGCCGGCCGCGGCGAAGACAGCGTCCGCATTTTGACCGAGGTCCTGGCACCCGGTGCAGGCGAAGCGACGCTGGCTTTTGGCGCGCGCAAGGGTCCGGCGCCCGAGATCGCCTGGATCAACGGCATTGCCGCCCACGCGCTGGATTATGACGATGTCGGCCTCAACGGGCATCCATCGACCGTGCTGGTCCCGGCGATCCTGGCAGAGGCCGAACACCTTGATTGCTCGGGGGCGGAGATGATCACCGCCTATATCGCCGGCTACGAAACCTGGGCGGAATTGTTCCGCCGCGACACCGGATTGCTGCACGCCAAGGGCTGGCATCCCACCGGGCTTTATGGCGCCATTGCCGCCGCCGCCGCGTGCGCCAAGCTGCACCGGCTGGATGCCGAGAAATCCGCCATTGCGATTGCCCTGGGTGGCTCGCAATCCTCCGGTCTGATGTCCAATTTCGGCACCATGACCAAGCCTTTCCACGCCGGCCGCGCCGCCCATGCCGGCATCATGGCGGCCCGCCTCGCCAAAGCCGGCTTCACCGCGAGCACCGATGCGCTGGAACATCCGCAAGGCTTCCTGCACGCAATATCGCCGTCTGGCGGTGAGGATCGCGACAGCCCATCCAAGGCTGGCCGCGATTGGGCAATTCTGAGCCATGGCCTCGCGATCAAGAAATACCCGACCTGCTACTGCACCCATCGCGCGATTGACTGCATCCTCGATCTGGTGGCCGAAACCAAGGTGGCTGCCGATGACGTCAAGAAGATCACTGTCACGATCAGCGATTATTTCGCGACGGTTTTGCGCAACCATACCCCGGATACCGGGTTGGCCGCCAAGTTCAGTATGGAATTCGCCATGGCGAGCGGCATTATCGCCCAGCGCGTCGGCCTGCGGGAACTCACCGACGGCTTCGTGCAACGAAGCGACATCCAGGCGCTGATGGCCAAGGTCGAGATCGTCACCACCGCCGAACATGATCCGGCCAACACCGGCGCCGCCCCGACGGATGGGGTGACGGTGGAACTGACCAGCGGGCGGGTGATCAACGGCACGCCGGTCGCACGCGCCAGCGGCGATGCCAGCCGACCGCTGACCGAACAGCAGCTTTACGACAAATTCGCCGACTGCCTCGATGTCGGGCATTCCGACATCCCGGCCGAGATTTTGTTCCAGCGGCTGTCAGCGATCGGGTCGATTTCGGCGCGCGGGTTGACGGCGTTCTGAGGGCGGCGCCCGCTCAGCCGCGCAGCAACCCCCCATACCCCGCAACCGGCGTCCGCACCCCAGTAATCCGCAGGCAGTGCCACAAACTGACCTGATTGGCCGACAGCACCGGGCGCCCGAGATCGCGTTCCAGCGCCTCCAAAATCCCGACGCAGCGAAATCCGGTGCCGGCGATGAACACGCCGTCGGCGGTGGTGGGACAAGCGGCACGGATTTGCGCGTAAAGCGGCTCGATCTCCTGCGCGAAGCCCATGCCCTGCGGGTAAAGCTCCCCCGGTGGCAGGTCGCGCCATTTGCGGCCGGGATCATAGCGCAGATGACCGGCCAGGGTGACGCCCTGGTCGGCGTAGTAGCGTAACGCCGCCGCGACGATGTCGTCGTTGAACCAGGGCGGCAGCACCAGGAACGGGCGCGCAATGCCGGATGCTTTCAGCGCGGCCAGGCTGTCGAGCCCGTTGGTGGTGACAAAAACCCCAGGGGGCAGAGTTTCGGACAGGGCCGCCACCACAGCCTCGTCCCAGCCCCAGCCACCCAATATGCTGCTGGAACTATGCCCGACAACAACGGCAGAAAGCTGCATGGTGGCGAACTGGGCGCAGCCGCGGGCGAGATCGTCTTCCAAAGCCACGGCACTGCGATCCGCATTCCACCGCGCCCAAGGCGCCCGCGCGGTCACCCGTGCCGCGTGCACCGACACGTTGGGTGGAGCCATCGCCCACCATTCGGCCTCGGGCACAGCCTCGTTGCCGACGATGAACACCCCGATCCGCGCCTGCCAGCCCCAGTTATCGTTTTGTGTCATGCCTGTCCCCTTCCCTGCCCTTGTGCCATAAGCGCGGCGCAACTGTTCCAAGCCCCGCCCCCCATGATCCGCCTCGACACTATCAGCAAGCAGAACGGCCACCAGCTTTTGTTCATTGAGGCCTCGGCCTCCCTCCTTAAGGGCGAGAAAATCGGCCTGGTCGGCCCTAACGGCGCCGGCAAGACCACCTTGTTCCGGATGATCACCGGGGAGGACGAACCCGATGAAGGCCAGGTCCTGACCGATCGCGGCATCAGCATCGGCTTTTTCAGCCAGGATGTCGGCGAAATGGCCGGTCACAGCGCGGTCGCCGAAGTGATGAACGGCGCCGGCGCAGTTTCCGACGTTGCCGCCGAACTGGCGCAGCTTGAAGCGGCGATGGCCGATCCTGACCAGATGGATAATCTCGACACCATCATCGAACGCTTCGGCGAGGTGCAGGCGCATTTCGAAACCCTCGGCGGCTACGCGCTTGATGGTAAGGCCCGCGAAGTGTTGGCCGGGCTGAGCTTCAGCCAGGAGATGATGGACGGCGATGTCGGCAATCTGTCCGGCGGCTGGAAGATGCGGGTGGCGCTGGCGCGGATTCTGCTGATGCGGCCCGACGTGATGCTGTTGGATGAGCCGAGCAACCATTTGGATCTGGAAAGCCTGATCTGGCTGGAAACCTTCCTCGCCGGCTATGATGGCGCGTTGCTGATGACGTCGCATGATCGCGAATTCATGAACCGGATCGTCAACAAGATCATCGAAATCGACGCCGGCAACCTGACCAGCTTCTCCGGTAACTACGAATTCTACGAAGGCCAGCGCCTGCTGAACGAGAAGCAGCAGCAGGCCCAGTTCGAGCGCCAGCAGGCGATGCTGGCCAAGGAGATCAAGTTCATCGAGCGTTTCAAGGCCCGCGCCTCGCACGCATCGCAAGTGCAAAGCCGGGTCAAGAAGCTCGATAAGATCGATCGGGTGGAGCCGCCCAAACGGCGCCAGAGCGTGTCGTTCGACTTTTTGCCCGCGCCGCGCTCGGGCGAGGACGTGGTGAATTTGAAAGGCGTGCACAAAGCCTATGGAAACCGGGTGATCTACGAGGGCCTGGACTTCCTGGTCCGCCGCAAGGAACGCTGCTGCGTTCTCGGCACTAACGGCGCCGGCAAATCGACCTTGTTGAAACTGGTGACCGGCACCACCGACCCCGATGCCGGGACCGTCGCCCTCGGCGGCAGCGTGAAGATGGGCTATTTCGCCCAGCACGCGATGGAGTTGCTGGAAGGCGACCGCAGCGTGTTTCAAACCCTGGAAGATGCATTCCCGCTTGCGCCGCAAGGCGGATTGCGCGCACTTGCCGGCTGCTTTGGCTTCTCTGGCGATGACGTCGACAAGAAATGCCGGGTCCTTTCAGGTGGCGAGAAAGCCCGATTGGTGATGGCGATGATGCTGTATGATCCGCCGAATTTTCTGGTGCTGGACGAACCGACCAACCATCTCGACATGGCCACCAAGGAAATGCTGATCGGCGCCTTGCGGGAATTCGAGGGCACCATGCTGTTCGTCTCGCATGACCGGCATTTCCTCGCCGCCTTGTCCAATCGGGTCTTGGAACTGACGCCAGAGGGCATTCATCGCTATGATGGCGGCTACACTGAATATGTCGCCCGCACCGGCCACGAAGCCCCAGGATTGCACAGCTGATGGTTCCACTTTCCATCCTCGACCTCGCCCCCGTTCCCGAAGGCCAGACTGTCGGCCAGGCCCTGAACAACAGCCGCGACCTCGCTCAGCACGCCGAGGCGCTCGGCTATGCGCGCTACTGGATGGCCGAGCATCACAACATGCCGGGCATCGCCAGTGCCGCAACCGCCGTGGCCCTGGCCCATGTCGCCCACGGCACCACCCGCATCCGGATCGGCGCCGGCGGGGTGATGCTGCCCAACCACGCGCCCTATCTGATTGCAGAACAGTTCGGCACCCTCGCAGCGTTGCATCCCGGCCGGGTCGATCTCGGCCTCGGCCGTGCCCCGGGTAGCGACCAGAATGCCGCCCAGGCGATGCGCCGCAGCCTGACCCAGGAGGATGATTTTCCGCGCGATGTGATGGAGTTGATGGAGTATTTCCATCCCGCCCAGCCCGGCCAACCCCTGCGCGCGGTTCCGGGCGAAGGGCTTGAGGTGCCGCTCTGGATTCTCGGCTCCAGCACCTATGGCGCCCAACTCGCCGCAGCCCTCGGTCTCCCTTACGCCTTCGCCTCGCATTTCGCACCGACGCAGATGGCGGACGCCATGGCGATTTATCGCGAGCGCTTCCGCCCGTCCGCGCAATTGGCCACCCCCCGCGTCATGCTCGGGATCAACGTCTTCGCCGCCGATACAGATGCCGAGGCGCGCTTTCTGTTTTCGTCACTGCAACAGGCCTTCATCAATTTGCGCACCGGCCGGCCGGGCAAGCTGCCGGCACCGATCGCGGATTTCGACGCGCAAATCCATCCACGCGCCAAGCAGATGCTGGACCAGTCGCTGTCCTGCGCGGTGGTTGGCGGGCCGGAGACGGTGCGCGCCGGGGTTGCGGCGTTTGTGGCGCGGACCGGGGCGGATGAGTTGATGGTTACCGCGCAAATTTGGGATCATGCGGCGCGGAAGCGGTCTTTTGAGATTTTGGCAGGGGTAAATAAGTAACACCAGAAGCCCGATCTGCTGACCATTCGTCGAAGACCGTCACCGCGAGGCGAAGCAGTGGCGGTCCAGGGAAAGCGATCCGACTGGGAGCAGGCCCCTGGATCACCCCGCCCCACCGGCCACCGGGCTAAGCGCCCGACAGCACCTGGCTGAAGTCGGTGATGATCTGACCAGCCAAAAGATGCAGCGCATCCGGCGATCCCTGGGCAGCACCTGCTTTGACCAGGCTGAGCGCCGAACCTTGCAGCGCGTTCTGAAGCGCGGCCGCGGTATCAACGCCATGGCCAGTGCTGCTGTTGGTGCCGCTGACCAATCCGGTATTTGCCGCCAAAGCGCCGATATTGAAGGTCAACGAAGTGCCGCCCGCGCCGAACAGTTTCAGCTTGTCGTGCCCGGTGACCGAGGTGTCGAAGTTCTTGAAGATCAGATCACCGTAACGCAGCCCGCCTTTGACGATCTGCACCTCCAGCGTGGTCGCGTTAACCAAAGTTGCCGCGACATTGGCGTTGGTCAGCTGGAAATTCAGCGCCGATGGCGATGCGGTGATGACCTTGACGATGTTCGAGGTCGCATTGGCCATGTCAATCGTCGCGGTGCCATCCCCGAGATGATAGGTCACGGTGTTGTCGCCCGCACCGGTGACGATTTTGTCGGTACCGAGACCGGTGATGATCACATCGTTGCCCGCACCCCCCAGCAGGGTTTCGGTGGTAAGAAGATTGGCGAAATTCCCGAACGGGCTCGCCATCACTGCGCCGAACAGGCTGGTCAGATCGCCGAGGCCGGCCGTTGCGGTGTTCATGGCCGCTTGCACCAGGTTCTGGGTTGTCGCGCCACCACCACTGGTGGTGAGATTGCTAATGCCAGAGCTAAAGAACGGAACCAGGCCCCAGCCGGCGCCAATCAGGGTATCGACGCCGGAGACGGACGTATTACTGCCACCGCCACCACCGACACCACCGACACCACCGCCACCACCGACACCACCGCCACCACCGCCACCACCGCCACCACCGCCACCACCCTCGCCACCCTCGCCACCGCCACTGATCGTGCCGCCGACCGACATGTTGACGAGGATATCATCGCCCTTCCCACCGGTTGCGGTGCTGCTGGCACCCATCGCAATGATCACGTCATTGCCCTCGCCGCCTGACAGCGACAGTGATGCTCCGAAGCCGATCAGCGTATCGTTGCCGCTCTCACCACCCATCTTGTTGCTGCCGCCAATCCCGAACATGACGTCGTCGTCGCCGCCACCGCTCATTGAGTTTTTGAGGCCGACCCCGAACAGGATATCCGCGCCCCCGCCACCTTTCATCTCGTTGTTGGCACCGCCACCGACCATGATGTCCTTGCCGGCATCGCCGCTCATGCTGTTGCCCGTGCCGGCCCCAATCATCACATCGTCGCCAGCACCCGCGCGCTGCTCGTTATAAGTGCCGCCACCAATCACGATGTCGTTGCCGGCACCTGAGTCCATGATGTTGTGCTTGCCGGCGCCAAGCATGATGTCGTTGCCCGACCCAGCTGACATCGTATTCAGCGAGCCACCGCCAATCATGATGTTGCCGCCATCGCCGGCATTCATGATGTTGACGGTGCCAGCACCGAACATCAGATCATTGCCAGCGCCTGCGAGCATCACATTGATGGTGCCGCCGCCAACCATGACGTTGTTGCCTTCGGCGCCGTCCATATAATTATGATCGCCGCCGCCGAGCATGATGTCGTCGCCGGTGCCGCCATAAAGCTTGTTGTTGAGGCCGGCGCCAAAAATAATGTCGTTGCCGGTGCCGCCATCCATCGTATTCAGCGAGCCTGCTCCGACCATCAGGTCATTGCCGTCACCGCCATACAGCATGTTGTATTGGCCACCACCAAAGACAATGTCATCGCCGGCACCGCCATACATGATGTTGTATTGGCCGCCACCGACCATCGTATCGTTGTCGTCGCCGCCGAACATCACGTTGTATTGGCCACCGCCGACCATGATGTCGTTGCCAGCTTCGCCCATCATGATGTTCTTCTGGCCGCCACCGAGCATCAGATCGTTACCGGCGCCGCCGGTCATGGTGTTGTTCAGCCCACCGCCGACCATGGTGTCGTTGTCGTCATCACCGCCCATCTTGTTGTTCTGGCCGCCGCCG
>CALQTN020000057.1 GCA_943333505.2 Asaia bogorensis
GATCGCGCCAACGGCACTCCGACCTAAACCGTTGCCACCGGTGTCGCCGGCGACCCGACGGCGCCGGGTAACCGCAACGGCGGCGCGGTCAGCAGGAACCGGTTGCGCCCGGCGGCGCGCAGCCAGTCAGCGAGTTCGCTGAGGTACCACATCTCCCCCAGGTAACAGCCGAGCTTGAACAGACAATGCGCGTGCAGCGGCAACTGGGCGCAGAAATCATCCATGCAGGGCTTGGCCGGTGTGCTTTCAACACCGTAATTATCAGCCAGCAACGCCACCGCGCCGCTATCGGTGATCCAGTTGAGCAGGCGCTGGTCACGGCCGTCCAGGGCGCAGGTGCTGGCGAACAACTTGGGCACATCGGGCTGCTTTTTCATGTCGAGCAGCATTTGCGCGAAGCCGGTGCGCAGGCAAACCAGATCGCCCTGTTCGACAACGACCTTGTCCTTGTCGAGCACCATCATCAGTTCTTCGTAACCAACCACCTGGCCGGAGCGACCGAAATGGGCTTCGAGGTCGATCATCACCCCCCTGCCCTGCACGCAGGTCACCGCCATGTTTTCCACGCCGAGCTTATGGGCGCCGGTGGCGACAGTGTTCTTGGTTTCGGTGAGGCCGTTATAGACCACGGGTCCGGCGATATCGGTGCCGGCGCGGTAGCCGTTGTAAAACACGTCCTCGGCTTTGCCATCGCCATCGACATCGAACATCTGCCCGACATGGGCGAGCGTGTCCCACTGCGTCGAATATTGCAGCGTCATCAACACCCGGTCGTCGCAGAGAACGTCCAAAGCCGTCGGGTCGTAGCAGCGCAGCGGCACCGCCATGTTGGCGCGGCCCTCGCGCTGGGTCGGCATCAGTTCCGGCGGGTGGCGGCGCGGGTTGAGCACGGCACCACCCGGGTAATCGAGCGGCAGTGACAGGCAGAAATTGCGGCCGGTCTTTACTTCCGCAATGCCTTGCAGGACTTTTTGCGGGGTCAGCAGGTTGAGCCGGCCAAGCTGATCATCCGGCCCCCAGTCGCCCCAGGTTGAGCCTTCGGGGCGGCGGGTCCAGCGGGGATTGATGTCCATATGAGCTCCTTGGTTTTGGGGCGGCAGCTTTGTCGGCGGGCTGACGCATGTGTTTGCCGACGCTGCCTTAGGCCGCTTGTTGCAGGGTCGGGGCTTCGTCGGCGACGGTGCTGCGGCGCATGTCGCGCACTTCATCGGCTGGGAATGGGCGGGCGCGGTGCATGGTGATGCGGTTGTCCCAGATCACCAGATCGTTCTGCTGCCAGACATGGGCGTGGGTGCGCTCGCGCTGCGTCGCATGCTCGGTCAGATCGCGCAGCAAAGCGCGGGCTTCAGGGGTTGGCATGCCCTCGATCTCACCGATATGGGCCGACAGGTACAGCGACAGGCGGCCGGTTTCGGCATGGCGGCGCACCAGGCGCTGACGCACCGGCGCCCAGCGTTCGCGGTCGGCATCGGTGAAGGGAAAGCCGAGAACTTCGCGGCTGTAGAGTTGGCTGTGCCGGGTCACCAGATTGCGGATCTCAGCCTGAGTGGTGCGCGCCAGTGTGTCCCAGGCCGCGCGCATGTCGGCGAATTCGGTGTTGCCGCCGCTCGCCGGGATCGCGCGGGCCGAGAGCAGGGAAAACCGTGCCGGGGTTTGCTTGAACGAACTGTCGGAATGCCATAGCCGGTTGCCGAGCCCAAACAGGCGGGCGCGATCGTCGTGGGCACGAATATTACCGTCCCGGTCGAGGTTGGAAATGTCGTTCAGCGCCATTGGCAGCCGGCGCGCCTCGCCTTGCACCAGATCGCCGGTGGCATCTTCCAGCGGGCCAAAATAACGGCTGAAGGCAATCTGCTGATCGTCGGTCAAGGGCTGGTTACGCAACACCAGCACACCATAGCGCGCCATCCCGGCCTCAATCGCGGAAATCTGCTGTGGGGCGAGCGGTTTGGTAGGGTCGATGCCGGATAATTCGCCGACAAAATTGGGGGCCGCCGGGTTGGCCGGGGCAATGACGAGCTTCATGATTGGCATCCTCCGCGCGCGAAGATAGAGCCCCCGCTCAGCCGCGCAAGACCATCTCCACCCGATCGGCAAGGGCCTGATAGTCGGCGATTTCGTTATAAGCCTGGGCTGACAGGCGCAGCCAGGATTGCCCGGCGAGCGCGGAGACCGGGGCATCAGTGCCGGCGGCGAGCAGGGCGTCGCGGATCGCCATGGCGCGATCACCGGCTGCCGGCAAACGCACCAGGGCCATGGCGCCGGCGGCCGCGTTGCCCGATGCGGTTTCGGTGCCAAGGCGGCCAGCGAGCAACGCCGCCGCTTCGGCCGCGAGGTTGGCGTTGCGGGCGCGCAGGGCGGCGCCACCGAGGTCGGCGTGGAAATCGAGAGCGGCAGTAACCGACAGATAGGCGCTGGGGTCGAACGTGCCGGTCCAGTCGAACTCGGCGAGAAATCCCTTGCCGTAGCCGTGCGAAATCACCGTTGGGTGCAGGCCGTCCTGGCGGTCGCGGCGCGCCCAGATGAAGGCGCAGCCCTTCGCCGCCATCAGCCATTTATGGCAGTTGCCGACATAGTAATCAGCGTCGAGCGTGGCGAGGTCGATATCAACATGGCCGGGGCCGTGCGCACCATCGACCAGGATCGGCACGCCGGCGCCATGGCACGCGGCAATGATCGCCGGCAGCGGCAGGACCATGGCCGAGGATGAGGTGATGTGGTCGATCACCGCGAGGCGGGTTCGCGGGGTGATGGCCGCGGTAAGGGACGCCACCAGTTCGGCTTCATTCAGGCGCGGAAATGGCATTCTGGCTTCGACCAGTTTCACGCCGAAGCGGTCACCGACATATTGGATGGTGTTGCGCACTGCGCCGTAGACATGGCCGAGCACGACAATTTCATCGCCCGGCTTGAACACCAGCGACCGCAGCACCGCGTTGCAGCCCTCGGTGGCGTTGGAGACGAAGGCGAGGTCGTTGGCATCGGCGCCAAGGAATTCCGCCAGCCTGCCAGCCGCATGGCGCAACGCTTGCGGCAATTCGGCGCGCATGAAGCGGCTCGGCTGGGTTTCCATCTGGCGCCGCCAGCGATCCTGGGCGGCGAGGACGCGCTTGGGGGTGGCGCCGTAGGAGCCGTGGTTGACGGTGATGAAATTGGGGCCGAGGTGGAATTCGGGGCGTAGGGCGTGGCCGAGCATGGAAGAAGGCTCCAAGGAAGGGTGTTCTTTTTGTGAACAAAAAGAACCAAAAAACTTCATCCATTGTTGCCGTTGGCTCGGGTCCCTCCGCAGACCCAAGCCAACGGCAACAAAGTCGACCGTTCTTTTGCTTCTTTTCTTCCAAGAAAAGAAGACCTTCCTCCTACCTCGCGAAAACGTCCTCACTCATCCCCAACGGCACCGGCACCGGCTGGGTGCAAGTCGTGGTCATCGCGATATGCCGCCCGGTTGCGGACGACCGATCAAACGCCTCCAGAACCTCCAGCACGTGCAACGCCATATCCCCGCTGGCGCGATGCGGGCGGCCGGCCGCGATCGCACACGCCATGTCGAGCAGACCGATGATGCGATAATCGGCAACCTCGCGCCCATCGCGCAGGGTGCGGTTGGCAACGCCGAACGGGTGGCCCGCGATGTCGAGTGGCGCGAATTCACCGTCGCGTTTGGTAATCATCGGGACGCCGCCGAAGAAATTGGGGTCGGGCACCAGCAGGCTGCCCTCGCTACCGTAAAGTTCAAACGGCAGGCGGCGGTGTTTCCAGACATCCCATGACGCGCTGAGCACAATTTGCGCGCCACTCACAAAGCCGAGCACACCGTTGACTGTGGTGTTGACGGTGACCGGGATGATCTCGCCCGCCCGCGGGTCGCTGGTGATGGTGCGGGTTGCGCTGCCGCGTCCCGCCAGGGCGGTCACGGTTTGCACCGGGCCGAGCAACTGCACCAGATCGGTAACGTAATAGACGCCGAGATCGAGGATCGGGCCGCCACCGGGCTGGAAGAAAAAATCCGGGTTGGGGTGCCAGTGTTCCATGCCGTGGCTCATCACCGTGGCGATACCATTGGTGATGCGGCCGATGCGACCGCTGTCGATGGCATGGCGGCAGGCCTGGTGGCTGGCGCCCATGAAGGTGTCGGGCGCACAACCAACCCGCAAGCCGCGCGTGGCGGCGTCGGCCAGCACTGCCTGGCCTTCAGTGAAGGTCGCGGCCAATGGCTTTTCGGAATAGACATGTTTGCCGGCGGCGAGAATGCGATGATCAACGTCGGCATGGGCCGTCGGCACGGTCAGGTTGATGACGATGCTGATCTCGGGGTCGGCAAGCAGATCTTCCGTGCTGACCGCGGCGACATTGTATTTGGCGGCCTGCGCGGCAGCGGCTTCGGGGCGCAGATCGGCGACCGATTTGATCCGCACCAACGCGGACCGCGCCGCCCCGGTCAGGTAGCTGTCGCTGATGACGCCGCAGCCGATCAGGCCAAGAACCACCATGTCAGGCCACCGTCGCGCGCAGGAATTCGGCTGAGCGGCGCGCGAAGCGCGGGGCATCGGATGGCTTGTCGTGTTCGAGCACCATCCAGCGCGCGCCCAGGCCACGGCAGAACGCCCACATATCCTGCCAATCCATCACGCCGTGACCGACATCGGCCCAGCCGTCTTCATCGCGGCATAGGCCAGCCGGCGCGATGTCTTTGACATGCGCCGCCGTCATGAGATGTTTGTATGTCGTCATCACCGCTTTTGGATCGGCGTTGCCGCGCACCAACCACGCGACATCGGCTTCCCACGACAATTCGCTGCCCTCGGCGGCGGCGAATAGCAGGTCCAAGGCGGTCAGATCGCCGTCCTTCTCGTCCATCTCCCAATGATGGTTGTGGTAGCCCAGCCCGATGCCCTCATTGGCAAGGGTGGTCGCCAGGGCACCAAGTTCTTTGCCCATCGCGATCCAGCCGGCGGCGTCCATCTGGCGCTGGTCGGGCGGCACGGCGGGCATGTAGAGATTTTCGATGCCAAGGGTGCGGGCGGCGAGCACAGTGGCGCCGAGCCTGTCGCGCAGCGCAGGCATGTTAACATGCCCGGTGGTGGCCGCGAGGCCACGCGCATTGAGAGCGGCACGGGTGGCGACAGCGGCATCGAGATGACTGCCAATGGTTTCAACCTTGGTGATCCCGGCGGCTTTCACCGCATCGAGGATCGCATCGAGGCTTTCCATGGTACGCAAGGAATAAAGCTGGATCGAGAGAACATCGGTGAGCTGCATTGGAACCTCGGGTTACAGACGCGTTCGGTGGCGAAGACATTGACCGCTTTCGGTTCACCGCCACTGGTCCACCAATGGATCACATCGGCCGGTTGCGCCGAAGCGGTGCCGGTGGACAGCGCGCGGGCAAGCAGGGTCGGGCGTAAGCGTGACATGATCATCCTCCCGACGACAGGATTGATCCACGCATAGGAAAGACCGCCGCGTGGTTGCTGTTGAGCCAGCCTAAAAACGATTTCATAAAACCGTCAATCGCAGCACTGGACCTTCGCACCGGCGGGTGCGAGAAATATCGACCATGGATCAATCTTCTCCCGCCCGCTTGAAAATGACCGATGTCGCACGCCTCGCCGGAGTGTCGGTTGCAACCGTCAGCCGCGCGTTGTCGGGATCGCCCTTGGTGTCGCAGCATACCCGCCAGCGGATCGAGGCAGCGGTGCGGGAAACCGGATATGTGGTGAACCAGGTCGCCGCCGGATTGCGCCTGCAGCGCAGCCGACAAATCCTGGTTATGCTGCCCGACATCGCCAACCCGTTCTTTGGTGAGGTGGTGCTGGGGATCGAGGAGGAAGCTCAGCACCACGGCTTCGGGGTGCTGATCGGCAATACCGGACGGAGCGCTGATCGGGAAACCGCTTTGGCCCGTCAGTTCCAGACCGGGGCGGTGGATGGGTTGGTGCTGCTGACCGGCAAGCGCCCCGCGCTGCTGGCCGATGTTCCGGCATCACGCATGGTGGCGGCATCGGAACATATTGCCGATGACGTGATTGCAACCGTTTCGATTGACAATTATGCGGCCGCACTGGAAGCGGTGACGCATTTGCGTGGGCATGGCCATCGGAGGATCGCGCATATTGGTGGGCCGGCGGAGAACATTCTGACGATGCAGCGGTTCCATGGCTACTGCGCTGCCCAGGGCGATGATTTCGATCCTGAACTGGTGTGCTATGGGGATTATTCGATCGCCTCGGGCGAGGCGGCGATGCGAGGGTTCCTCGACAACGCCAACCGGCCAACCGCAGTGTTTTGCAGCAACGACGAAATGGCAATCGGGGCGATCAGGGCAGCACGAGCGTTCGGCATTGGCGTGCCGTCAGGATTGGCGGTGATCGGGTTTGACGATATTCCGTTTGCCGGCGCGTATGATCCGCCATTAACCACCGTGCGCCAGCCACGCCGGCAGATGGGGCGGATGGCGGCGCGCATTCTCCTAGGAGCCCTGGCCGGAAAGGATATGCCTGCACCGACCGCTCTGCCGCATCTACTTGTGGTGCGGCAAAGCAGTTAGGGCGTTCGTGCAGACCTGTTCATAGCCCTTTGCAACCTAGGCCTCGCGCCAGATCTTGCCCCGCTTGCGCACCGGGTCGAGCAGCGACCAGTCGCCCTGCGGCAGAGTATGCCCTTTGGGAAAGGGCGGGCGTGGTTCCATGCCCAGCGAGATCATCACCCGGTCATCGCGGTAGTAGCATTGCAGGATGATGCGACCGAGCGCGGTGAGGTCGGGGCTGCCCTCGGCGCGGAAGGTGGCACAGGCTTCTTCCTGTTTTTCGATGTCCAGGTCAGCGAGACTGCCGCCGGAGATACGCTCGAGATGTGCGAGCGCCCGATGTACGGCCGCGGCATCACGGCCCAGGCTCTTGGCGATATCGGCCTGGATCAGAGTGTCATCGGCGCCAGGGACCTTGAACTCGGCGCTGGCCGGGATCATCCGGGCGCATAGCGCGGCCAGGCTGTGTTTTTCGGCGTCCGACAGAATCGGATCGCCCCAGGCAGGCAAATGTGCGGCGGTGGCTTTGGACATGGCGGAAATCCTCAATCGAATAATGTGGCCAGGCGCTGCTTCATCTGGTCGGCGATGTAGAGCGCGAGGGCCTGGATGGTGGAGGTCGGGTTGACGCCGCCCGAGGTGGTGAAGATCGAGCCATCGACGATAAACAGGTTCTTCACGTCGTGGGTGCGGCCCCATTCATTGACCACCGACCGCGTCGGGTCGGTGCCCATGCGGGCGGTACCCAACAGGTGCCAGCCGCCGTTCAGGATGGGTTTTTCCACCCCGATATCCCAGGCACCGGCTTCGCGCAGGGCCTCAGTGGCGCGCGCGATGGCGTGGTCGAGCATGCGGTTGGAGTTTTCCGAGATTGTGTAGTCAATCTTGGGGGCCGGGATGCCGTGGGCATCTTTCAGCACCGGGTCGAGAGTGACGCGGTTATGTTCCTCGGGCAGGTCCTCGCAGATGGCGGCGATATTCATCCGGTGGTTATGCAGCTTGCGATAGACCGCATGATGCTCGGCACCCCAGGGCAGGCGGCCGGAGGCGAAGCTCTGCTGGGCTTCCATGATGGCACCAACGCCACGGCCGAACTGCCAGGAATAGCCACGCACGAAGCCGCGCGACGGATCGGATTCGTAGAATTCGTGGCTCCACAGCGACAGCGGCGGCCCACGATTGCCGTCGGTTTCTTCGTTGAAATAGCCCCAGACGCTCGCATAGGGATGGAACATCAGGTTCTTGCCAACCAGGCCGGATGAATTGGCCAGCCCGTTGGGGAAGCGCTCCGATTTCGAGTTCAGCAACAGCCTTGGGGTGCCGATGCCGTTGGCGGCGACGACCACGACATGGGCGGGCTGGAACTGCTCCACCCCATCGCGATCATAATAGATCACCCCATTGGCCAAGCCGGTGACATTATCGACGGTGATTTCGCGCACCCGCGCCCTGGTGCGCAATTCGACCCCGGCGCGGATGGCGGCCGGCCAATAGGTGATGTCGGTGCTGGCCTTGGCGCCTTGGGTACAGCCGGCGATGCAGTGGCCGAGATTAATGCAGGGCGCACGGCCTTCGTATTCGCGGGTGGTGACAGCGCAGTCGCTCGGCCACCAATGCCAGCCCAGGCGGTTCATCGCCTCCCCCAGTATGCGGCCCGAGCGGCCCATCGGCAGCGGCTCCATCGGTGGGGTTTTCTGCGGCGGATAAGCAGGGTCCCCGGCCATGCCGGAGACGCCGGTCATGCGGTCATTCTCGGCGAAGAACGGTTCAAGCTGATGGTAGTCGATCGGCCAGTCATCGGCCACGCCATCGAGGGACTTCACTTTGAAGTCGGACGGGTGCAGGCGCGGGTAATGCGCGGCATAAAGGATGGTGCTGCCGCCGACGGCATTGAAGTTCAGCACCTTGATCGGCGAGTTGTCATCATTGACCGGGTAATCCGACCAGAGCTGGCGGCGGTTCGGCGAGGTCGCCATGTCGTTGAACTGGCGGGCCTCCCAATCGCGTCCGTTGGACGGATAGTCAGTCTGGTTCTGCCAATCGCCTTGTTCGAGGCAGAGGATTTTCATTTTTGTGTCGGCAAGGCTCCAGGCCACGGCGGCGCCTGAGGCACCAGAGCCGATGATGAGCACGTCGACGGGTTCGTTGCTTGGCATGCGCCTGGGGTTCCCTATTCGAACAGCGTGTCGAGCCGCTGTTTCATCTGATCGGCAATATAGAGCGCGATGGCCTGAATGGTCGAGGTCGGGTTCAGCCCGCCGCCGGTGACGAAGACCGAGCCATCGATGATAAACAGGTTCTTCACATCGTGGCTGCGGCCCCAGGCATTCACGACGGAGCGTTCGGGGTCGGTGCCCATGCGCGCGGTGCCCAGCAGATGGCCGGGATAGTTCAGCACGTCGCGTGAACAGGTGATTGTGTGGGCGCCAGCCGCGCGCATGATCTCGGTGGCGCGCGCGATGCCGTGTTCCATCATGCGCCTGGTGTTATCGGACAGGGTGTAGTCGATGCGCGGGGCGGGAATGCCGTGCGCGTCCTTCAGCACCGGGTCGAGGGTAATGCGGTTATGCGCCTCCGGCAGATCGTCGCAGGCGACGCCGACATGGAAACGATGATTGGCAAACCGGCGCATCGCGGCGTGGTGGCCCGCCCCCCAAGGGATGCGGCCGCTTTCCACGCCCGACATCGCCTCGCCCACCGGGCCGGCGCCGCGGCCGAATTGCAGCATGTAGCCGCGGACGAAGTCGCGGCCGGGGTCGGTTTCGTAGAATTGCTTGCTCCAGATCGAAACGGCGGGGCCACGCTGGCCGTCCATCTCGTCATCGAACCAGCCATGGATGATCGGCCAGGGATGCAGCATCAGGTTGCGGCCGACAAGGCCGGAGGAATTGGCCAGCCCATCCGGGAAACGATCTGATTTCGAGTTCAGCAACAGCCTTGGGGTGCCGATGCCGTTGGCGGCCATGACCACCACATGCGCGGGCTGAAACACCTCCCGCCCGTCGCGATCATAGTAGATCGCGCCGGTGGCCATCCCGTCCGGGCCGACGGTGATTTCGCGCACCCGGCAATGGGTTCGCAATTCCACCCCGGCGCGGATCGCCATCGGCCAGTAAGTGATGTCGGTGCTGCCCTTGGCGCCCTGGGCGCAGCCCGGTAGGCAATGCCCGAGATTGATGCAAGGCGCGCGGCCATCATGCTCGACGGTGGCGATCGCGGCGTCAGACGGCCACCAATGCCAGCCCAGCCGGTTCATGGTTTCGGCCGCCCTGGTGCCGGACCGGCCGAGCGCCACGGGCGGCATCGGCAGGGTGTGCGGCGGAAAGGCAGGATCACCGGCCAGTCCGGCCACGCCCATCATTTGATCGTTCTGGGTAAAAAATGGCTCCAGCACGCGGTAATCGATCGGCCAGTCAGCGGCGACGCCATCGAGCGACTTCACCCGGAAATCGCTGGGATGCAGGCGCGGGAAATGGGCCGCGTAATGCACCGTGCCGCCACCAACGGCATTATAGGTGGCGATCTTCACAATCGAATTGGCATCATTGATCGGATAATCGGCAGCAAGCTGGCGCCGGTTGGCCATGATGTCGGCATCGCCGTAGCGCCGCGCCTCCCAGTCCCGGCCATTGGCGGGATAGTCGGTGGGTTTCACCCAATCGCCCTGCTCCAGACAGACGATCCGCATTTTGGTGTCCGCCATCGACCAGGCAAAAGCCGCCCCGGATGCGCCGGAGCCGATGATGAGGATGTCGACGGGATCGGTCATGGCGCTCACTCGAACAAAGTGGCCAGGCGCTGCTTCATCTGATCGGCGATGTAGAGCGCGAGGGCCTGGATGGTGGAGGTCGGGTTCACCCCGCCGGCGGTGACGAACAGACTGCCATCGACAACGAACAGGTTCTTCACGTCATGGGCGCGGCCCCATTCATTGACCACCGAGGTCTTGGGGTCGGCGCCCATGCGGGCGGTGCCGAGGTTGTGAAAGCCGGAGAGCGGGATCGGGTCGACCACCGAGATGTCATGCGCACCGGCGGTGGCAAGCAGCAGGCTCGCCTTTTCGACCCCGTGGCGGATCATCCGGCGGCTATTCTCGCCGACGGTGTATTCCACCTTGGGTGCGGCAATGCCGTGGCTGTCGGTCAGCATTGGATCGAGGGTGACGCGATTATGCGCCTCGGGCAGGTCGTCCACCACGATCGACAGGTTGAGGCGCCGGTAATGCAGCCGGCGGAACACTGCGTGATGATCGCCGCCCCAGGGCAGGCGGCCATGTTCGAAGCTGGTGGTCGCCTCCACCACCGGGCCAGCGCCGCGGGCGATCTGGAAGATGTAGCCGCGCTTGAAGTCGCGTGCCGGGTCGGTCTCGTAGAATTCGTGGCTCCAGAGCGATAGCGGCGGGCCGCGATTGCCGTCCACCTCGTGATCGACATAGCCGTAAACCGAGACATAGGGATGCAGCATCAGGTTGCGGCCAAGCTGGTCGGACGAATTGGCCAGCCCGTTGGGGTGCCGGGCGCTGGCCGAGGCCAGCAGCAGGCGGGGCGTGCCGATGCCGTTGCAGGCGACGACCACGACATGGGCGGCCTGGAAACAGAGCTTGCCGGTGGCGTCGTAATACTCCGCCCCGGTCGCCATGCCGTCATCGCCGGTGGTGATGCGGCGCACCCGGCAATGGGTGCGCAGTTCCACCCCGGCGCGGATGGCGCGTGGCCAATAGGTGATGTCGACGCTGGCCTTCGCCCCCTGGGCGCAACCGGGGGTGCAATGGGCGAGGTTGATGCATTTCGCCCGGCCGTCATATTCCTCGGTGGCGGCGGTGTTGTCGGACGGCCACCAGTGCCAGCCCAACTGGTTGAACGCCTGCCCCCACACCGCGCCGGAGCGGCCAAGGGCGTGCGGCGGCATTTGTGGGATTTTGCCGGGGGGGTAGGCCGGGTCGCCGGCCAGACCAGAAACCCCCATCATGCGATCGTTGAGATCGTAGAATGGCGCGAGCTGGGCGTAGCTGACCGGCCAGTCCTGGCCGACACCATCCAAGGTGCGGGTACGAAAATCGCTGGGATGCAAACGTGGCCAGTGGGCGGTGTACATAATAGTGCCACCACCGACGCCGTTGAAGTTCAGGATCTTGATCGGTGAGGCATCATCGTTGACCGGATAATCCTCGGGGCGGCCGCGCCGGTTGGGGCTGGGCGAGAAGTCGCCGGTGGCGCGGGCTTCCCAATCACGGTCATTGGCCGGGTAGTCGGTGGGCTTCACCCAGCCGCCCTGTTCGAGACAGACAATGCGCATTTTGGTGTCGGCGAGCGACCACGCCATTGCCGCGCCCGAGGCGCCGGCGCCGATGATCAGGATGTCGACGATGTCGGTCATGATGCTCAATCTGTGCGGGCACTGCGTCATCTGATCGGCGATGGACAGGTTCTTCGCCCGGAAATTCCCCCGATGAACGACCATAATGGCCGGCACGGTGGCACGATAGCCATCAAAGCTGGGGTTCCGCAACGGCAGGCGTGAGGGAAGATTGATGGCAGTGTTGCCCGAATACCCCAAGCTAGGTAACCCCACTGCGCCCCAGGCTTTTGTGATCGCCCAACCCGCACCGGGGTTGAGAGTATCGCGCGGATCAAGAAAGCCCGACCGATCCATCGGCGGTCGTCACAGGATGTGGTTGAGCGGCGCTGCTTATCGTGGACGGTTAATGATTTGGTGGCGCGGGTTTTGTGACAAATAGAAATTTGCAAAGAATGTAATTATTCCACCCTCTGTACGCATGGCTACCCGTTAAAATCTGTAGCTTTTCAATACAATAAATGTTGTTCATGGTTAATTTATTCTTACTTCTGAAAAGTGACGCGGACCAAGATCGGGAGCTTCGGCATCTGGCAAGCGATGCAGATTATAATCGTAACATAATTTAACAAAATCATACGTTGGAGGCCAGATGAAAATCCCGCCCTACGCCATCACGCCGCCTTCCTGCGGGACAATTCCGCAGAATGCGAGCAGGCGCGCCCGGTTAATGCTCAGGATGTCCCACGATGTCATCGATTGCCTCGCGCCATGGGCAACCTGCCTGCAATATCCACCCAGTCGCGAAATCATCGCCCAAGGCGACGACGCAACCTTCTGCTATGTCATCACCAGCGGTTCCGCCCGGATGGTGTGTTTCCTCGAGGATGGTCGGCGACAGGTTCTAGCCTTCCTGTCTCCCGGCGATCTGGTGGGGTGGGAGGCAGTCGGTTGGCACGAAGTCGGCGCCGAGGCCATAACTGCGGTGCGCGCGCTGCGTTTGGTCAGCGCCGATCTCGACGCGCTTGCCGAGCGGGAGCCGGTGGTGGGCCGCTGGCTACGAATGGTTTCGGCGCTGAAATTGCGCGCCAGCAGCGAACATCTCGCAGCTTTGGGGTGCCTGAGCGCGCGTGAACGGATCGCCCATTTCCTGCTCGCCATGTACAAGCGAACCGGCACGCTCGCCAACGCCGAGATCGTGTTGCCGATGGTTCGGCGCGATATTGCCGATTATCTTGGCCTGACGACCGAGACGATTTGCCGTTGCCTGACCAAGTATGAGCGCGACGGTGTGCTCGGGCTTAAAGACGGCAGGATCGCGATCCTGGATCGCGAGGCCCTGGAATGTGCCGGAGCCGGCTTATCGCTTTAAGAGCGTGATGACCGCTGATAGGCGCGGTCATCACGCCGTAACTCTTTGTTTGGTCGCGTGGTCAGACCTTTCGGTCGATGGGATATCACTGGGCTCTGCCACTCTGAACTCGCCGGGAGCGCGCTCAGCTGCAGGTTACGTTTTGCTGTACAATGTTTCCAGCGGTGATGGGCCCGGCACCGACACGGCCAGCAGAAGCCCCGAGGGCTTACGCGTTGGTCAGATTGACCGAGTTCCCCAGCCGTCCGCCCTATAACGAAATTGGCGTTGCAAACTCATCCGCTCGCCAGCAACTCACTAAATGCCCGTCATCGATTTCCGACAGCACCGGCGCCGCCGAGCGGCAATAATCTGTCGCGTGCGGGCAGCGCGGGTTGAAGGTGCAGCCTGGCGGTGGATTGAGCGGGCTGGGAATTTCGCCACGCGCCTTTTCGCGCGCCAGCCCTCGTGTGAGGGGATCTGGGATCGCCGCGATCAGGGCGCGCGTATAGGGATGGCGTGGCTGTTCGAAGATTTCACGCCAGCCGCCGGTCTCGACGATGCGGCCAAGATACATCACTGCCACCCGGTCGCTCATGTGCTCAACCACGCCGAGGTCGTGCGAGATCATCAGGTAAGACAGCCCCATCTCGGCCTGGAGTTCGAGCAGGAGGTTAATGATCTGGGCCCGGATCGAGACGTCCAGCGCGGAGACAGGCTCGTCGCAAATCACCAGTTTGGGCTTCAGGATCAGGGCGCGGGCGATGCCTATGCGCTGGCGCTGTCCGCCGGAGAACTCGTGCGGATACAGATCGGCCTGATCCGGCCGCAGCCCCACCTGGCGTAGCATTTCAGCCACCCGATCGGCCACTTCGCCGGGATTGGTCACGCCGTGCAGCCGCAGCGGATCGGCCAGCGTCCGCCGCACTGTCTGGCGCGGGTTCAGCGAAGCATAGGGATCCTGGAACACCATCTGCACGGTCCGGGCAACTTCGAGGCGGTCGGTATCTCCGCCCACCGTCTTGCCGTCTAGCACCACCCGGCCTTTCGTGGCATTGACCAGCCCCAGGATCGACAGCGCCAGGGTGGACTTGCCGCAGCCGCTCTCGCCCACCAGTCCCAGGCTCTCGCCCGGCTTGATCGCCAGCGACACGCCATCAACCGCGCGCAGCATCTGCGGCTTGCCGCTGAACACACCCCCGCCGATCGGAAAATAGACCGCCAGATCCTCGACGGACAGCAGCGCCTGCTGGGTCTGCGCGTGGTTATCCATGATGATGGCACCTCACGAGACTGCCTTCGGCCAGAGGTGTCAGTTCAGGCACAACAGACTCACAAATTTCGGTCTTGCGCGTGCAGCGCGGATGGAACCGGCAGCCACCGGGATAAGACGTGATGCCCGGCACCACGCCAGCAATCTCGGTCAGCCGCCGCCGACCGTGGCGCGCGCGCATCCCCAGCCGGGGCAGGGAAGCCACCAGCCCTTGGGTATAGGGATGCTGCGGACTGTTGAAGATACGTTCGCTGTCCTGCTGCTCCACAATCCGCCCGGCATACATCACGCACACGCGCTTGCAGGTGTCGGTCACCAGGCCAAGATCGTGGGAGATCATCAGGATCGCCGTGCCGCGCGCCGCGCACAGCTCCTTCATCAGATCGACAATCTCCGCCTGCACCGTCACGTCCAACGCGGTGGTGGGTTCATCGGCAATCAGCAGGTCGGGCTCGCAGGCCAGGGCAATGGCGATCATCACCCGCTGGCGCATTCCGCCGGACAGCTGATGCGGGAAATCCTTCGCCCGCTGGGCCGGTGCCGGCACCTTGACCTGGGTCAGCGCATCGACCGCCTTCTGTTCAGCCTCGCGCCATGAGGCTCCCTGGTGCAGGACGAACATCTCGGCGATCTGCGTGCCCACCGCCTTTAGCGGGTTCAGCGCCGTCATCGGTTCCTGAAAGATCATGGCGATCCGCTTGCCGCGCAGCGCCCGCAATTGGGCCGCCGGCAGGTTCTGGATCTCCTGCCCGTTCAATCTGATCTTGCCGCCCGATAGCCCGAGCGGATCGCGCAGCAGGCCCATGATCGACAGCGCGGTGATGCTTTTGCCACAGCCGCTCTCGCCTACCAGCCCCACCGTCTCACCACGGGCAATGGTGAAGCTCACGCCCTCGACCGCCGGAAACCGGCCGGCGTCGGTGGTTAGCGAGATGTGCAGGTCCTCGACCGACAGCAGCGGCACGGTCACGCCACTCATCGCCGGCTCCTGCTTTGCGGGTCCAGGACGTCGCGCAAACCGTCACCCAACAGGTTCAGTCCAAGCACCGTCAGGAAGATCGCCATGCCGGGGAACAGGCTCAGCCAGGGCGCCGTGGTGATGGTTTCGCGCGCGTCGGACAGCATCGAGCCCCATGAAGGCGACGGGGGCCGCACCCCCAGCCCGAGGAACGACAGCGCCGCCTCGGCCAGGATGGTGCCGCCCATGCCCAGCGTGGCAATCACGATGATCGGCCCCAGCGTGTTGGGCAGGATCTGGGTGAACATGATGCGGAAATCGCCATAGCCCAGCACGCGGGCAGCCTGCACATAGCCCTGGCTCTTGACCGCCAACGCCTGCGCCCGGCTGATCCGGCAGGTGTAGGACCAGTTGGTCAGCCCCAGCGCGATCAGCAGCGAGGTCAACCCCGGCCCGAGAATGGCCATGATGGCGAGCGCGAAAATCAGCGACGGGATTGCCAACATCAGGTTGGTCAACCCGTTGACGAAATCGTCCCACCAGCCGCCCCAGTAACCCGCCGTTACCCCGAGCGTGGTGCCGATCGCGGTGTTGATCAGTTGCGACACCACGCCGACGGTCAGCGAAATCTGCGCCCCGTACATCACCCGGCTCCAGATATCGCGCCCCTGCTGGTCGGTGCCGAACCAGAATTCCCAGCTCGGCGGCAACTCAGCGTTCATCAGATTGGCGTCCATGATCGGGTCGGTATGCGCCAACCATGGTCCGAATATGCCAACGGCGAGCGCAAGCACGGTGAGGCCACCGCCAATGGCCAGATTCGCGCGAATTTTCATCAGTTATACCGAATGCGCGGGTCGATAAGCTTATAGGCAATATCGACCGAGGTGTTAATCACCAGGAAGAAAAGCGTGATTACCAGAATGCAGCCCTGCACCGCCGGGATGTCACGCTGGAACACGCTGTCCACCAGAAGCGAGCCAATGCCCGGCCAGGCGAACAGCTTTTCCACAACCACGCCCTGGCCCAGCAGCGAGCCGAATTGCAGGCCGATCGTGGTCAGCACCAGCACCAACGCATTGCGCAGCACATGCCACACCACCACTCGATACTCGTTCATGCCCTTCGACCGCGCCGTGCGCACAAAATCCGCGTTCATGATGTCCAGCACCGCCGCCCGCGTGGTGCGGGCCAGCAGCGCCATCGGGCTTACCCCGAGCGCAATCGCCGGCAGCGTGAGGTGGTACAGCCCGCCCTCGCCATAGCCGAAGCTCGGGAACCATCCCAACGTCAGCGCGAACAGATACATCAACAGGATGCCCAGCCAGAACTTAGGCAGCGACAAGCCGGAGACGGCCACGATCATCAGCCCGAGATCCACCAGACTGCCGGGGCGCAAGGCCGCCACGAAGCCCAGCGGCAGGCCAATCACGATCGCAAACCCCATCGCCGCCATCGTCAGGATCAGCGATGGCCATAGCCGCGCGCCGACCATGTCCACCACCGGCTGGCGCGAACGGAACGAGATGCCCAGGTCCAGCGTGGCCAATTGACCAACATACTTGCCGAAGCGCACATGCAACGGATCGTCGAGGCCAAGTTCCAGACGCATGCGCGTCACTACCGCCATGTCCAGCCCGAGCCCCTCGTCCTGTTGGCCGGTGGCAAAGCTGCCTGGGATCACGCTGAACAGCACGAAAATCAGCAACGCAATGGCTGCCAGCATCGGCACCATCTGCAACAGCCGTCGAATTATGAAACCCGCCATATTTTGTCCCCTAGGCCCCAGGCCCTCTCCCGATCAGGGAGAGAGCCTGAGTACGGGGTTTCCCCAATCGCCGCCTCACTTCGCCGGTGAAGTGGCGTCGACCCAGATGTACTCAGGATACTGGTGCACCAGTTCGGTTGGGTTGCCGAGCAGGCCATGCACCCAGGGCTGAAACGCCATCGCTGCCTTATTGTAGTTGAAGAACCACACCGGGGCGGCATCATACAAATGGGCGTTGGCCTTCTTCAGCAGGTCCAGCTTCTTCGCCGGATCATCCGTGGCGCCGGCGTCGTCCAGCAGCTTGTCGAAATCGGCATTCTTGTAGCCGGACACGTTGCACGAGGTGCGCGGGGTGGCCGAGTGGAAGCAGCGCAGCGTCTGCAGCGGATCCGGTCCGGTCTGGCTGGAGCCGATATAAGCCTGGAACTCGCCTTTCAGTGCGAGGTCGGTCAGCACGGCCACCTCAACCACCTTGGTCTTCACCTTAATGCCGACCTGCGCCAGCATCGGGATCACCGCTTCCACGATCGGCAGGCCCCAGCTCTCGTTCTGGCTCGTGGTCCACTCGAACTCGAAGCCGTTCGGGAAGCCGGCCTCGGCCAGCAGCGCCTTGGCCTTCGCCGGGTCATAGGCGTAGGGGCTCATGTCTTTGTCATAGCCTGGCACTGTGATCGGCAGCCACGAGGTGGCCACGTATGCCTTGTTGCGTGCCAAGCGCTCCACGATCAACTTGGTGTTGATCGCGTGGTTGACCGCCTGGCGCACCCGCTTGTCGTCGAACGGTTTCACCCCGTGGTTCATAACCATCGAGCGGGTGAACACCTCGGCAACTTCAAGGATGTTCTTCTTGAGGCTCGCATCGTTGTTATAGGCAACGTACTGCACCGGCCCGAGGATCGAGGTATCGACCTCCTTGTTACGGAACGCGATATCACGCGCCGATGCCTCGGCCATGATCGGGAAGTCCACCCGGTCCAGGTAGGGCATGCCAGGTTTGTAGAACTTGTCGAAGCGCTCGGTCACCAGGCGCGAGCCAGGGATGTGCTCCTTGAGCTTGAACGGGCCGAGGCCCACCGGTGCGATCGCCCAGGTCGGTTTCTCCACTTCTTCCTTCGGCAGGATCGAAGTGGACATGTTGTAGAACAGGAAGCCCGGCTCGACCTTCTGGGTGAAGCTGATCTCGACCGTGAAGTCATCGACCTTCTTGATCCCCGAGATATCCTGCGCCTCGCCCTTCTCCTTCTCGACGGCGCCCTTGATCAAGCGGACCCAGCGCGCGCCCACGAAGCCCTTGCCGGACTCCATCAGGCGATTGAAGCTCCACACCACGTCATCGGCTGTCATCTTGCGGCCATTATGGAAGAAGGCATCCTGGCGCAGCTTGAACGTCCACACCGTGCCACCGGCCGAAGCGATCGCCGCGGTTGCCAGTTCCAGCGCCGGCTCGCCCTTGGCGCTGTCCCAGATGTACAGCGTGCGATGGATGGTCATATGCACCTGGCCATCCTGCGACCGGCCCGACATGTGCGGATCGAGGTTGCCGAACGACGAGGCGTAGGGTGCGGTCATCCGCACAACGCCCCCAGTGCGCGGCGTTTGCGCGTCGGCCGACGGCACAAGTGCGACGAACAGCCCTGCCGTGGCCACGGCAATGGTAGAGAGCAATGTTAATCGTTTCATCGGTGCTTCCCTCTCGGAGGTGTGGAACGTGTCCCTTGAACCAGCATACCAACACCGCATTGCTGCCCCGCGCAAGGGCCGAACGCAAATACCCGACAACCGCCGCGCTATCGGCGACTGCGGTCAGGTTGTTCAATGCCGGGGAATCAGTCCTAACACGCATCATAAACCACTGCCGGTTGGCCGGAACGGTCGCGGTTTGCCAGCCGCAGCGAACCATGATCGGTAGAAATAGAGGTGGCTCAAAAAATCCGGACAGCCGGATAAGTGGTGCGCGTGTCCCTGATCAAGCAAGCTTGCTCATGAACAGCAACGCGTCCGTAAGCCTGGGCGGGACGGCGCTACGGCGGGTGTCTGGCTTGGCGCGACGTGCTGGATATTGGTGTGGCTATTCGGCTCCACGCCGGCGGCGGTATTGGGTAGCGTCGGCTACGGCTTGATGACGCCCCCATCTCATTGCGGTGCACGCGCGCCACCTACCAAGACCAACAGGGCGCCAGCCAGGCTCAGCCCAGCGGCCACCCATCCCATCGCAGCCCAAGCCTCCGCAGCAACCAGCACGCCGCCCAACAGGGCTGAAATCATCCATCCTACCGAGGCGCAGGAGATATTGATCCCGAGCACGGTCGCCCGTACTTCGGGCGGAACCCCGCCCAGCAGGGCAAATAGCGGCGGCCTGCTCGCCCCGTTGACCAGCATATAAAGACAGGCCATCGCCACCGTTGCGCTGATGCCCCAGTCCGGTAAAAACAGTGCCAGCGCCGAAGTTCCGGTGCACAAAGCCGCAAGCGAGAACAGCAATGACCGGTTGGCCACCCGGTCGGTGACCCGCCCGCCCAGCAGGTTACCTAGGAAATTGCACCCCGCCACCAGCATCAACGGGACAGGCAGTTGCGCCAGTGTCAGGTGGTGCGCGAGTTGGAGGTAGGTGGCGAAATAGGTTGCCACCATGCCGAAGCAAATGCGCTCTGTAATACTCGCCCCCAGCAACGCCAGAACCCGTGGGCCGAGCGCGCCCCGAATGCCGCCTTTGGCCGTACCGGCAATCGCCGCAGCCACGCCGCCTTGCACCAGCACAGCAGTTGCGCAAGCCACCAACATCGTGCAGCCACCCACCAACAGGCTCACCCCGCGCCAGCCGACGAAGGCGCCGATCCAAGTCGCAACTGGCACGCCCACCAGCAGAGCCAGCGACTGCCCGCCGATGAGCCACCCCATCGCCCGGCCGCGCTGGCTGTCGGTTACACGCTCGCTGACCTCGCCGTAGATGCTGCCCATATAAATGCCGCTCGCCAGGCCGCCCAGCAGCGCGGCCACTAGCACCTGCCAGTACGCCCATGCTGCCGCCGAACCGGCCATCGCCGCCGCCATGATGACCAACGCGCCTACCAACAGGCCACGCCGACCCAGCCGCACGGCCAAGGGGCCGGTGAAAAAGGAGGATATACCCACCGCTACCGACGAGCCGGCGAGCATGTGAGACAGCACGACGATGTCCACGTTGAGGTCACCAGCCATATGCAGCAGGAAGGGCGATCGGGCCATGCCGGTGGATCCGGACATGAACATCCCCGCGCCGCCAACCGCTAGCAGGCCCATTGGCAGCACGACGGCCTTGGAGCCGGTCACTTCGAATATCTCACCCTGCCACCCTGGCATGCTGGGGCAAGGTCGGCTAGCCCGGATCATTCAACGTGGTCTCTGGCTGGTCGGCGCGGCCATTTCCGGGACGTGCCGAGGTTGACCGCCAGATCGCCGCGGCATAACGTTCTTATAATTATTGCCGGTCCGCCGAATTTCCATACAAATTGGGACATCCCCGAGGGAACCCCGCCTCACACTCCTGATCGTAAATGGGCGCCCCTCCTTGCCGAACACGGACGACTTCCCCCGCCGCTGGCTGGCCCTTGTTGTGCTGCTCGCCGGTGCACTCCTTCCCCCAGTCGATTTCTTCATTGTCAACGTGGCGTTGCCCTCGATGCGCCAGACACTTGGAGTTTCTGCCGCCGATGCTCAGCTTGTCCTTTCCGGCTATGCCGCTTCGTATGCCGTGTTCCTCGTCACCGGCGGCCGCCTGGGGGATCTCTATGGCCGCCGCCGCTACTTCTGTTTCGGTGTAGGCGGCTTTACCCTGGCATCGTTGATCTGCGGCCTCGCGCCCAGCGGCGAGGTTTTGGTGATCGGCCGCGTGTTGCAAGGCCTGTCGGCGGCGATGTTGGTGCCGCAGGCCCTGGGTTCCATTCGTGCCCTGTTCACCGGCGCCTCACTGGGGCGCGCAATGGGATTCTACGGCATGACCCTGGGCCTCGGCGGCGTCGCCGGGCAATTCCTGGGGGGCGCCATCACCTCAGCCGATTTCTTCGGTCTGGGTTGGCGCATGGTCTTCCTGGTGAATGTTCCGATTGGCTGCCTTGCCATCGCCGGCACCTACGCGCTGGTGCCGGAAACCAGCGCCACGGAGCGCCCGCGCCTCGATATCGTCGGGTCTATTCTGATTTCCCTGGCCCTGGCCGCCACTATCTTGCCGCTCTCTGAAGGGCGCGAGCGCGGTTGGCCCTGGTGGTGCTTCGCGCTGCTTGCCTGCGCACCCGCACTGATCGCGCTGTTCGTCGCCTACGAGAAGCGCCTCAGTGCCCAAGGCGGCATGCCAATCCTGGATTTCGGGCTTCTCCGTATCCGTAACTTCAGCCGCTTTGCGCTGGTCGCTGGCACCTTCTTCTGGACCACGGCCTTCTACATGTTATTCGGCATCTACCAGCAGGAAGGACAGGGCAGCGACGCGCTGCATACCGGCCTCGGCATCATGCCCTATGGGATCGGATTGTTTTTCGGTCCCTTGTTGAGCGGCCCATTGCCGCGCCGGGTGCAGCCCTATCTGTTCACCATCGGGTTTGCCTGTGAAATCCTCGGCTATGCCGCGATTGCGCTGGCAGTGTTTACCCAGGCGCCCTGGTGGTCCCTCATGGTGGCATTAACTTTCACGGGCTTCAGCCAGGGTGTCGCGATGCCGCGCCTGTTCACCCTTGCCTTGCAAGACGTTCCAGCAGCCCAGGCCGGTCTCGCCGCTGGTGTGATTAACATGATGCTACAAATTGGTGCGGCCATCAGTGCCTCCGGCATCGCCACGATTTTCTTCGCCGTGCTGGGCAGCGATAGCGGTCCAGCCGCCTATGGCCATGCCCTCGGTGTGGCGATGATGGCGATGATTGCTGGCCTCGCCGCCGCCTGGCTGATTGTTGCCAGACCCGCGGCCTTGAAAACGGATGCACACGGCAGATAGCCGAGCCGGGTGCCGTGATGGTCCAGGCGCTATTCGCGGCAACATGCCGGGCAGCAGACAGCGACGTACTGCGTCCGTTCAGCGTCATGAGTTGCCGATAGGTCCGCTCGCTGCCATCGTTTGTCCTGGAAGTTCGCGCAGCAGACGCGGACGTTGGAGCGGAGGGGACTTGTGATGAGCATGATATCCAATCTTTTTGCCGGCGTGGCCGGTTACGTTGGCCGGCCCGACGCGGTTGGTGCAGTCGGCGTGTTTCGACGGCCGACTGGGGCTGAGCAATGGGAGCATGTGCTGAGCACCCACGAGTGCTACACAGTCTTCGTCCACCCGACCGATCCCGCCACCGTATTCGCCGGCACATCGGATGGGGTGTGGCGCAGCAGCGACCATGGGGCGACTTTCGCGCGCGCGGCATTTCCTGAGGCTGGGCGGCAGATCTGGTCGTTTCTGGTCGCCGAGGAGGACCCCGACCTCGTGTTCGCAGGCGCGTCACCGATCGGCATTTTTCGGAGCTCGGATCGCGGAGCGACATGGCAGGCGATGCCGGACCCTGGAATTGTCGAGCACTGCAAGGGGCCGTTCGCCGCGCGTGTGATGCGTATGGCGCAACGACCGGGGCGGCCTGGAGAAATTTATGCGGCGTTGGAGATCAGCGGCGCGATGCACACGGCCGATGGTGCGCAGACATGGACGGACCTGTCAGCCGACCTGATCCGGCTGTCTGATCTGCCGCATCTGCGTAGCAAGATCGTCAGCGATACCTTTGCCGAGGGGATGCTGGATGGGCATGCCGTCACTATCAGCGCTGCCGCCCCAGATCGGCCGATCATTGCATGCCGGATGGGTCTTTTTACGAGCGATGACGGGGGCAGGCACTGGCGCGACATGGAGGTTGGGCGGTTCTCCCCCACGACCTACGGACGCGATGTGAAGGCCGCGCCGCAGGACCCTTCAACGCTCTACGCTGCGCTATCGGTTTCGGCGGCGAGCCATGACGGCGGCCTTTATCGCAGCCGTGATGGCGGGGCGAGTTGGGAACGGTTCGACAAGGTTCAGGTGCACGGGACAATCATGTCCATTGGCCTGCATCCACGCGATCCTGATCAGGTCTATCTCGCCGCGCGGTATCAGGGGGAGATTTTCGGAACAACCGACGGCGGGACAACGTGGAGCGCGATGCCGTTACCGGGGCTGGTGAAGGATATTTACTGCGTGGCTTGCGGCTGACGCGAGGCAGGGTGCTTGTTGGGCTGGAGCGTGATGACCGCGCCGATCAGCGGTCATCACGGTTTCATATGTGGCGGGCGTATCGGTCCTGTCAGGACATGGCGGCGGCGAATTCACGGGTGACCGCGCCGCGCAGCAGGCCGATATCGGTGTTGATGCAAAGGCAGCGGAAGCCGCGCGCGAGTGCCGCCTTAGCCTGCGCGCCATCACCTGCGAGCCAGCCGAACGGCTTACCGGCTGCCTTTGCGGCGGCGAGCAGTGCCGCCTCGGCCGCGGCGTAGCGCGGATCTTCCATTTGGCCGGTGAAGCCCAGGCTGTCGGTGAGATCAAAATGGCCAACCCAGCCGAGATCGAGCCCGGGCACCTCCATGATCTCCCGCGCGTTTGCCAGCCCCGTCGCCGTCTCGATCAGCGCGATGGTCAGCACCGCCTCATTGGCAGCGCGGATCGCCGGGCCGACCGGACCGCCCTCGTAGTCGTCATGCGCCATGCCGAAGGCGAGACCGCGCGTGCCCTCTGGCCGGTAGCGGCAGTATGACACGAGTGCGCGTGCCTGCTCCGCGGTTTCCAGCATCGGCAGCATGATCCCCATGGCGCCGGCATCCAGCACCGGGGAGACCAGATGCCGCGCAAGCCCGGGCACGCGCACGATCGGCACAATGCCAGCGCCGCGGGCGAAGGCGATGGCGGATTTCAGGGTGTCCATCCCCGCGCCACTATGCTCGGTATCGAGGATGACGAACTCCGCCCCCCCTGCCTTGAGCACCCGGGCCAGGCCGGGGGTGAAGAACTCGAAGGCCATCACGCCGAGGGCGCTGCCGCCGGCGAGGAGTTTGCGGCGAACGGGGTTGTCGATCATGGTGAGGTCCTTAGAAAATCAAGCCGGGGCTCGTTAGAGCATGAGAATGACGCCTATCAGCGGTCATCGCGCTCTAACGCTTTGTTTGGTCGCGTGATTCAGACCTTCGTGTGATTCCACCTACGGTCATCGCGCTCTAGCCCCACAAAAACCGTCGTAAAGCCTCACGCGTGTCGCGCTCCGCCTGCTGCGTCACGCGCGCCTCCGGGGCCCGATAAAATCCATGAAACGCCCGCGGATACATATGAAACTCCACTGGCACGCCCGCGCGGCTTAACCGGTTCGCGTAGGCGCAATTCTCCTCCAAAAACAGGTCCAACGCGCCCACCGAGATATAAGTCGGCGGCAACCCCGAAACATCCTCGGCCCGCGCAGCCGCCGCGTAGGGCGAAACATTTTCGCCCCCCGGCTCCGCACCTAGCAGAGAGCGCCAGCCGAAATAATTATTCGCCTGCGTCCAGACGAATTCTCCGACATAGGGATGCATATCCTTCCGCACTGCCGTCCGGTCGTCGATCATCGGATAGATCAGATGCTGGAACGCGAATTTCGGCCCATCCCGGTCACGCGCGAACAACGCCGCCCCGGCGGCGAACCCTCCGCCGCCGCTCTCGCCCTTGATCCCGATCCTGTCAGGGGCGAGCCCGAGCGCGGCGGCATTGGCGTGCAACCATAAAAACACCGAGTAAATATCCTCCACCGGCCCCGGATGTGGCGTTTCCGGCGCGAGGCGATGATCAACCGAATAAATCGCGCATTTCAACTCCGAGGCAAAAATCCGGTGCTCGATATCCTTCATCTCCGGCGCGCCCAGCACAAACCCGCCGCCATGGATGTGCACAATCGCCGGCAGAGGCACATCGGAAGCAGCTGGCCGATAGGTCAGCACCCGGATCGGCCCGGCGCCGAACGCGCTGTCGACATAGATTTCGCCCACAACGATATCCGGCAGATCCGGCTTCGGCAGCACATCCAAATTTTTCAACGCCTCGACCCGCCGCCCCGCCAGCGTGTCCGCCGTCAGCGTGGCCTGGGGCCACTGCGCGAGGGCTGGGCGCAATTCGGGGTCGACAAATTCGATGGTGTTCATGCTGTTGGACCGTTCTCGTTGGAATTATCGAAACGGTAAGACAGCCAGGGCCGAGCGGCAAGCCTGCAAGAATTGGCTCAGGAAATCTACAGCGCGTGATAAGGCGGCCTTCAAGGCAGGCCAATTCTCACTTGCAAAGCAGGGTCAGATCCCGGCGGTCATTAACCCGTAAAGCACGGCTACATGAAATTCCCCAACGCCAAGCCGGTAAAATTCTGGAACGTGATATGGGTGCCATCGCTCAATGTCAGAATTTGGCTGCCACCCGTGCTGGTAGAGCCGGCGATCGCGCTGGATGCCTCCCCTGCGGCGAACCCGACCAGCGCCACGAAATCCGAGCCTGATTTGAAGTTCTGGATCACCACGTCAGGATGGTTGCCGCTGGTGAAGGCGTAAAGATCGATCCCGGCGCCAGCGACAATGGTTGCAGCCCCGGTGCCAAGCAGCACGCTGGTGTTGTTGTCCCCGGTCAGGATCAGGTTCGGCCCGCTGCCGCTGTAGATCTTGTGGACACCATGGGTTCCGGCGGCGGAAATCGTTTCCGCCCCGGTGCCGCCCTTGATGGTATCGCCCGCGCCCGTCCCGGCGGTCAGAACATCCCCCTCACCGCCCCCGAAGATGATTGAGGTGCCAGACCCGCCGGTGATGCTGTTATGGCCCGACGGTCCCCCGAGAAACAGCGTGGTTCCCGAGCCGCCTGTCGCCGTGAGCGCGCTGCCAACACCGAAGGCTGCGATCGTATCCGCGCCATTGCCACCAATATACCGCATCGGCGCATAGGCGAGCGCGATGATCGATCCGGCGCCACCCCGCAACGTCGCCGACCCCGACGAACCAAGCACCGTGGACGCCCCGCTACCCGCGCGAAAGTCGAGCGACCCAACGCCCGCAAAAACAAACATGTTTCCGGCGTTTGCGTTGACGGTTGCCGCACCGGTCCGGGCAATGACGGTGTCTGCGCCGGTTGAATTCACCACATCGGTGACCGAGCCGAGCCAAAGCTGGGCATTGCCCGCGCTGTTCATGGTTGCGGCACCGCCGGCGCCCACAACAGTTGCGTGGCCACCGCCGCCGACGAACATGGAATTGCCTGTGCCGAGAAACACCACCGGGGCATTCGTGCCTGCGGTAATCGTGGCAGTGCCGTTGCCGCCGGCGATCAGGTCGGTGCCGGTGCTGGTGACCCGGTTGGCACCGCTACCAAGCAGGATCATGTTGCGGCCGACACCAGCGGCAATCGTGTTGTTGCCGGCCAGACCGATGACGGTATCGTTGCCGCTGCCAAGATCAACATATTGGCTGCCGGCACCGGCTTCGGGATACATGCTGACCAAGTTATCCCCGCCACCGGCGAAGACCGTACCCGCACCTTGGCCGGCATTGAACGCGAGACCTGCTGCACCGGCCATCACCAACTGGCCGGCGGCAGCCCCGCCACTGACAGTCACCCGAGCTGGCGCATCGATCAAGGCCGTTAAATAGCCGGTTCCAATGGCGTAAGCGCCGGCGCCGTGCATAATCAGTGCACCGCTTTGACCTTGCGGGATGGCAGGGGCTGTGCCTCCGGGTGCAATTGTCGCAGCAGTGATGTTGCCCGCCTGCACTGCGGCATGCACCCGATCCATCACCCCCTGCCCTGCCGCACCTCGGAGAGTGGTGTCAAAATCGAGATTGACTTTGCCACCACCGGGGAGCGTCGCCGCAACCGTAGCGAGGGTTTCATCGGTGACCGTCAACGTCGCACCAGAGGCCAATGAGTAGCTTGGAAGCTGCGCGAGGACGGCGGCTTGCGCTTTTGTCACCGCGTTATTTGTGCCGGTAAGCTGAACGCTTGTTGCTTTCGCTAAGCCGGCGGCGTTCCCCGCCAACAGCAGGTTGGAGGCTGTGTCGGCGACCATCAGCGTCGCACCAGATCCAAGCGCGAAGCCGGTCAGGCCAGAAAATGTCAGCGCCTGCGCAGCCGTGACCGTGTTGGAGGTTCCTGTCAGTTGAACGCTTGTGGCTTTCGCGACGCCATCGGCATTTTCAGCCAGCAGCAAATTGCTGGCGGTGTCGGCCACCACCAGGGCACCGCCTGACTGCACCTCGATCGCCCCGGCCAAAATCCCCCCGATAACCCGCAAGGTCCCACCGCTGCTGACTGTTGTCCCGCTGGCCACCCCGCCTGAGTAGACAATCTCATAGCCGCCGCTGCTAACTGTCGTCGCGAAGACAACGCCGCCAGAGGAGACAAGCTGAACCCCGCCGCTGACCGTTGTCCCACTGACAACACCGCCAGAGTAGACA
>CALQTN020000058.1 GCA_943333505.2 Asaia bogorensis
GGCGGCGAAGATCAGGGCCAGTGAAGTCAGATCGAAGCGCGATTGCGCGGGCCATGGGCGAGCCTCCAATGCTCGCCAGGTTGAATCACATCATCGCCGCGTCGGGGAATCCCCACCGTGAGTCAGAAGCCAAAGGCGTTGGTATTACATTTCGCAATTCACGAGACACAAGCCACCACTGGCGGCTGCGGTATTTTTGGGGTTGGTGAAATTATTTCCTGGGCAACTCCATCAAATCGATCGCCGGCCCGAGCTGCAACAGATCTGCCCATTCCTGCGCGATCTCGGCCCGGCGCTGCATGTGGGTCGCCCGGTTATATCGGGCCTCCACGCCTGCGGGCACATGGGCGAGCATGAGGTCGATGAGCGCCCGGTCGCCGGGGTGGCGCTCGTTCATCACGCTCGAGAACGTCGCCCGCCAGCCGTGCGCCGTCTGCCGGCCGTGGAACCCGGCGCGGTGCATGAGGTAGCCGATTGCGTTCTCTGACAGCGGGCGCTGCGATCCCCATGTCGTGAACACATACCTGCTGGCACGCATGGTTTCGGCCTGGGTCAGCGCGTCCATGGCCTGGCGGGACAACGGCACGACATGCGGCAGGACATCGGCGGCGCGCTCGCGGGTCGATTTCATGCGGTCGGCTGCGATGGTCCAGACCGCGCCGGCAATTTCGGTCCATTCCATGCCTCGCAGCTCGCCAGGGCGAACCGCGGTCAACGCGAGCAAGCGGAGGGCGAGCCGGGTCAGCGGGTGAGCCGGCACCGACTCGGCGGCCGATAAAACCTCGCGGGCTTCCTCAATCGTGGTGACCGCCGCCCGTCGGCCGGATCGCACCACGGGCGCCAGCACGCGCACCAGGGATGCAGCCGGGTTGCCCGATGCCCATCCGAGGGCAACCGCATAGTCAATCACCGCACTGATGCGCTGTCGGGTGCGGTGCGCGATGTCGGCGGACCGCGACTCGATCGGTCGCAGCACGTCGAGAATTTCCGGGGCGGTAATCTCGCCGATCGGACGCGCGCCGATCACGGTAAACACCGTGGCTTCCAAACTGCTCAGCACGTCGGCGGCATGGTGGGGCTTCCATCTGCGAAGCTGCCCAGTGTGCCATTCTCGCGCCACGGCTTCGAACGGGCGGACTGGCTGAGGCGCTGGCGGTGGATTGCGGGCCAGGTCACGAGCGGCGCGAGCGTCGGCAAGACCCATGGCTGGATATGCGCCGAGGGTGGACACGACCTCCCTGCCCTCCACAATGCGCCGGAACCGCCAGGACCGGGCGCCGGACGGCATGACAAGCAGATGCAGACCGTCCCCGTCCGCCATCTTGAACCGCGTTGCGCGCGGCTTGTCCTGCCTGATCTGGCGGTCTGTGAGCATGTCGCCTCCCGAGTCGGGACACGGATTGGGTTGTGTCCCGCCCGGTGTCCCATTTCGAGTGTGGTTGACCCAGTAAGATGCGGCAAGGGGGAGGGAGCGCTGAGGGGGTTTATCCTTGCAAAATCAACCACTTATTAAAGGTCATACAAGGTGAAACAAAGGTAAATGGCTCCCAGGGTAGGACTCGAACCTACGACCGAGCGGTTAACAGCCGCTTGCTCTACCACTGAGCTACCTGGGATCAGGCCATCCGCCGGGTAACGCCTAAGCATCACGCCGGGCGCGTCATATAGCGAACCTTGTTCCACGATGCAAACCCATGTTGGGTATGGCAAACCAACTTAAACTCGGTATGATAGGGCTGGATGCGAGAGTGGCGGAACGGTAGACGCAGTCGACTCAAAATCGACCGATCTCGGTCATGGGGGTTCGAATCCCCCCTCTCGCACCAGCCACACAGACGCAGGCATTTGGTCAAGAATTGTCACCTCGCGCGAAAGTGACTGTCCTTAGGGCCGTAACATCGCCTCTATTCTGCAACGGCCATTGCGCCGCAGGCTCAGCAGGGGGCAGGCCATCAAATCGGAATATGACGATGACGAACTAGGCATGCAGGACGGCCCAAGCCAGGTGCGCCTGCTCGCCAGATTTATGTTCATGGTCGTCACGATTACGGCCCCGATGATCGTGGTGCTCGTAATGACGCTCGGCGACATTCAGGGCCGGCGAGATGTGTCGTATCGCGACGACGCGTTGCGCCAGGCCGAGCGGTTCGAAGCCGATATCGACAACATTGTAGGCGGCGGGCGGCAACTTGCGACTGCGATCGCCCGATCCATCGGCATTCAGGCTGGCGGCGCCCAGGATCGGCAAGCTGGATGTGCAACTTTTCTGCAGGCAATGCTCGCCGCATCGCCCGGCTATGACTCGATGACCATTTTTGCCGATAACGGCGACCCGATCTGCACCACCCTTTCCCAGCCGAACGATGTTGTCCGCTTGCGAAATAGCGGACTGATGCAGCAGAGCCTGCAAACCAATGCCTTCGTGCTCGGCGGGTACATCCCGGCAAACGCGGGGCACGGGGCGATATTGCCGATCGCCCTGCCCTTTGAGCTCCGTGACAATACCCGCCGCGGCGTTGTTATGCTGACCTTCAATCTCGACTGGTTACATCAACAGCTCGCCCGCCGGGACATCGCATCCGGCGCCAGTGTTGGCGTTGCCGATGGCGATGGCACGACATTAGTGCGTTTCCCGCCAACCGCGAGGGCGAGCTATGTCGGCAAGCCTGTGCCGCCGGCAATCCTACCCTATGTGCGGGCCAGCCGGCGCGGCGCGGTCGATCTGGTTGGCTTTGATGCCCGACCGCAACTGATCGCCTATATTCCCGCGACCGAAGCCGCCAGCGGTTCATCACACCCGAGCAGGCTTTTTGTTACATACGCGACGCTTCGCACGAGTTCAGACGGTCAGGTCGATATTGGAACGATCCAGATTGTCGCCGCCCTCGGATTGTCGCTGCTGCTTGGATTGATCGGCGGCTATTTTCTATTCGTCCAACCGGTGAGCAGCCTGCTGGTCGCCGCCCGGTCGTGGTCGGCCGGCGACCTCAGCGCACGCGCTCGGATGCCGGCGCTGACCGCATTTCATGTCCTAGCGGTCGCGTTCAACCGGATGGCCAAGACGCTTGGCGGGGACAGGCGCGGTATGCGCGAACTGAACCTCACCCTTGAAACCAAAGTGCATGAACGCACCCATGATATCGACGAAAGCCGTAACCGGTTGGAGCAACAGATCGCCGATCGTACCAAAATCGAAGCGGAATTGCGCCAGGCCCAAAAGCTCCAGGTCGTCGGCCAGTTGGCCGGCGGCATCGCCCATCATTTCAATAATTTGTTGACCGCGGTAATCGGCTCGCTCGATCTGCTGCGCCGGCGCACAGCCACCAGCCCTGTAAGCGATGCCAGCCACCACGCGATCAGCCTGATCGACGGCGCATTGCAGGCCGCCGATCGCGGACGCCGCCTGACCGCCCAATTGCTAATCTTCTCGCGGGCCCAACGCATGCTCCCGCGACCGGTCGATCTCAACGCGACGATCACCCAACTCAACGATTTATTGGTTGGCACGTTGGGCCGTGGCATTCGCATCGATCTTGCCCTCACGGCCGCAGACAGCCCCGGTATGGGCCCGGTGATGGTCGATCCCGGACAGTTGGAAGTGGCGTTGGTCAATCTCGCGATCAACGCGCGGGATGCGATGGACACCGGCGACGAGCCGCGTGGCGTGCTCACCATCGGCACCGCGGCGGTCCGGCTCCCCGACGATATGGCGCTTGGTCCGGCCACCGCGCCGGGAAACTATATTGTGGTGCGGATCGCCGATACCGGCTCTGGCATCGCACCCGACTTGTTGCCACAGGTATTCGAGCCTTTTTTCTCCACCAAGTCGCCAGAACGCGGCAGTGGGCTTGGCCTGTCGCAAGTCCAAAGCCTTGCGGTGCAGTCTGGTGGCGACGTCCGGATCGAAAGCCTCCCGGGCGAGGGCACAGTTGTGCTCCTGCTTCTGCCACGGGCGGGCTCGGCGCTTTACAGCGACCCACCAGTATCGATCGCGCTCGAGGCCAAGCCAGGCCGGAAGTTGCGGGTGCTGCTGGTCGACGACGATCAGTTGGTTGGCGACATCATCGGGGAAATTCTGACGGAACGTGGCCACGAGGTGGTTGCCGCCACGAGCGCCGTCAAGGCAATCGAGGTATTTACCCACGACACCCAAGCCGGCGGTCCCGGGTTTGATTTGCTACTGACCGACTACGTGATGCCGGGGATGACCGGCCTCGCCCTGATCGCGGCCGCACGCCATTTGCGCCCGGCCCAGCCTGCCCTGTTGATGACCGGGCATGCCAGCTTTGAGCCGGGTGACGCGATTGACCTGGACGAGGTCATCCGCAAGCCATTCACAATGATCGAATTGCTGACACGTATCGAGCAGCGCAGCGCGACGTGATCGCCGCGCAGCGTGCCGGCAAGATCATCATCCGATCGGCTTGCCTTCCCGATCGGACAAAGATGATCGTGAAAACAAGCTTCTAGCCACGGGCAACGTCGAGCGCCTGGCCGATATCGGCCAGAATATCCTCGATATGTTCGATACCGATCGACAGCCGGATATAGCCGGGCGAGACACCGGTGGCGGCCTGCTCCTCCGCACTCAACTGGGAATGCGTCGTGCTGGCGGGATGGATCGCCAGACTGCGGGCATCGCCGATATTGGCGACATGGTAAAGAAGCTTGAGGTTGTTGATGAAGGCCTTGCCGGCTTCAACGCCGCCGGCCAACTCAAAGCCCAGCAACCCACCCTGCCCGCGCGGCAGATATTTGGCCACCCGAGCCGCACCGGGTCCGGTCTGGGTCGATGGGTGGATCACCTTGGTCACATCGGCGCGGGCGGTCAGGAACTTCGCCACCGCCAATGCGTTGTCACAATGGGCACGCATCCGCAGGGCCAGCGTTTCAATCCCCTGCAAGATCAGCCAGGCATTGATCGGGCTGATGCAGGCGCCGATGTCGCGCAGCAAGGTCACCCGCATTTTCAGGATATAGGCGATCGGCCCCAGCGGCTTCACCGCCTGGCTCCACACTGCACCGTGATAGGACGGGTCGGGCGTGTTCAACGCCGGCTGGCGGGCAGGATAGGCTTCCCAGTCGAAATTGCCACCATCGATGACAATGCCGCCGATCGAGGTGCCGTGGCCGCCGAGATACTTGGTCGCCGAATACATCACCACCGCGGCGCCGTGGTCGAACGGGCGCACCAGCAATGGGGCAGCGGTGTTGTCCATGATCAGCGGGATGCCGAAGCGGCGGCCGATGGCGGCAACCTCGGCGATCGGGAAGACCCGCAATTTCGGGTTGGGCAGGGTTTCGGCATAATAGGCCCGGGTGCGGTCATCGGTGGCGCGGGCAAAGGCTTCCGGGTCGGCCGGATCAACGAAGCGACACTCGATGCCCATGTCCTTCATCTGGTTGGCAAACAAGTTCCAGGTGCCGCCGTAAAGATCGGTGGACGAGACAATATTATCGCCGGCGCGCGCAAGGTTAAGCACCGCAAACAGGCTCGCTGATTGCCCCGACGACAGCGCGAGGGCAGCCACCCCACCTTCCAACGCCGCCATGCGCTTTTCCAACACATCGGTGGTCGGGTTCATGATGCGGGTGTAAATATTGCCAAGCTGCGCCAATCCGAACAGCCCAGCGGCGTGATCAGTGTCATTGAACTGAAACGCGGTGGTTTGATAAATCGGCACGGCAACTGCGGTGGTGGCTTCGTCGCGACGCCAGCCGGCATGAAGCGCGAGGGTCTCGGGGTGGGTGGACATTGGCAGCCTCCTGGTTGGGTGGTCGGTTGAAGCTCATTTCACGTTAATTTTCAAGGTATTTTTAGTTTCACCATTCAAAATCGTGAAACATCAGGGGAGCATGCGTGGCTCTCACCAGACAGACCTTCCTCCCCTTGTGCCTACCTTGCCGCATCTGTGCACCGCGTCCAAGCTACGCCCAATGAAAACTGCGTCCTCAAGCGCCCTGGCCGGCATCGGCTACACCGTGCTCGGCGGCCTGGTCTTCGCTGGCAGCAATGCAACCGCGAAATACCTCGCCACCACCTATCCCGCCGGGCAAACCTTATTCCTGCGCAGCCTCGTCGTGCTGGTCTTGCTCGCGCCGTTGATCCGCCGCGACGAAATCCGCCGCATGTGGTCAAGCAATCAGCGTGGTCTGCACCTGCTGCGCTGCGTAACCTCCGCGGTCGAGGTGGGGATGTATTACTGGGCGCTGGCCTGGCTCGGCCTCGCCGAGATATCAGTGATCTATCTGGCCGGGCCAATCTATATCACCGCGATGTCGGCGCTGTTTCTGCGGGAACATGTTGGCTGGCAGCGCTGGGGCGCGGTGCTGATCGGCTTCGCAGGTGTGATCCTGGCGTTGCGACCGGATCAGACGGTGATGACACTCCCGGCGCTGATCGCGGTTGCCGGCAGCTTCCTATATGCGGCATCCCTGGTTGCGACCCGCCGGCTGCGTGACACACCCAATCCGGTGCTGGTGGCAAGCCAGGTTGTCACCCTGCTGGTCCCGACCGCCATCCCGCTGGGCTGGGCAATGCCCGACACATTCGATGCCGCCATGTTCGCCGTCATCGGGATCGTCGCCACCATCGGCTATCTATGTGTCAATCGTGGCCTGCAACTGGCTCAGGCTTCCATCGTCGCGCCGTTCAACTATTTGTCGATCGTCTGGGCGACAACGCTCGGCTTTGTGGTCTTCCACGAAATCCCCGATCCCCGGGTCCTCCTCGGGGCGGCACTGATTATCGGCGCCGGGTTGTTCATCCTGTTCGGCGAACCGCGCTTGACGCCATCCCCCGCCCCGGCCCAGGCTAAGCCACCCTTGCAGACCGGAGGCGGATTATGATGCGCATGCGCTCGCTGTTTATGGCCCTGGCACCGGGCTTTGCCGCCCCGGTGCAGGCTGCCGGCGGGTTTGACCCGAACCAGAAACCGGTGCCGTTCGATCCGGCCGGCGCCCGGGCATTGCTGAAAGCAGCCGGCACCCCGGCCCAGATCGATTTCCAGGGCAACAGCCCGCTGTTTCGCGAAGTCGCCCAGGCAGTTGCCGGCTACCTGATCGCCGTTGGGCTAAAAGGCGGGGTAAAGGGCTACGAGATGAATATCATGACCAATGAGATCATTCCGAACGGCAAAACCGCCGAGATGTTCCAGTTCGGCTGGGACGGCTGGACGTTTGACTACGACTGCACAGCCTATATGCTCTATCGTAGCGGTGAGCGTTGGAACCCTTATGATAAGGATCCGATCCTCGCCAAAACGCTCGAAGACCAGCGCCTGTCCTCGGACCGCGCCCAACGCGGGACATTGCTTCAGGGCGTTGCGCATTACGTGGCCGATCACGCGCTGGAAATTCCGATGCACAACCTCAACACGATTTTTGGGATCAACGAGTGGGTCAAGGGCTTGGTGCCGCCAGCGGATAACCGCTTCCGCCTGACCAATGTGACGGTGGATTAACACACTGCTCGGCTTTCTTATTCGCAGGCCTCTGCAGGACGCGTTCGTCGTTCTGGTGGTGACGGTGCTGGCGGCGATGATCGTGCTGGTTAATCTTGCGATCGATATTTTGTATCGGTTAGTTGATCCGGGGATAAGGAAAGAATGAAGGCGAAGGAATATATTTTTTTGAACAGAAAGAACAAAAAAAACTTTCGGACTCTTTTGACGTTGGCTCTGGACTTCGGTGTGTTGGCACGCCAACGACAAGGAATGTATAAAAAGTTTTTTTCTTCTTTTTATTCACAAAAATAATAGCTTCACTTCAATGAAGCTTTTATCTCAAGATTTACTGCTAGGCGGGATTTTCCCTGGCGGCATGGCGCTCGCGGTCCCGTCATCCGGCTGGACCTTCCCCGATAATGGCGAGGCAATGGACCTCGCCGCCCGCCTGCGCGCCCCTTTCGCGGACTGGGCCCACCCACTCGGCACCGATCCGATCGGTTGCGACGTGCTGGCACGCGCGGTCGTGGGCGGCTGGGTGTCGCTGACCGTGGGGGTTCTATCGGTGCTCGGCGCCAGTATGTTCGGCGTATTCATGGGGCTGATCGCCGGCTATTTCGGCGGGGTATGGGACTTGGTGGTCATGCGCTGGGCGGATGTCCAACTCGCCTTGCCGTTCATCCTGGTTGCGATCACCTTTACCGCCATTCTGGGGGCGGACCAGTATTTCCTCATCATGTTCATGATAATCGCGCAATGGGTGCAATATGCGAGGGTTGTGCGCGCGAGCGTGCTGTCATTGCGCGAGCGCGAATTCGTGCTGGCCGCCCGCGCCATGGGCCTGATCGATCCGGCGATCATCTGGCGCCACATCCTGCCCAACGCCTTTGGCCCGGTACTGGTGCTGATGACGCTCAATATCGCCAACAACATCCTGCTCGAAAGCAGCCTGACCTTTCTCGGTCTCGGCATCGATCCGATCACGCCAAGCTGGGGCGGCATGCTCGCCGATGGCCGCACCTATCTGCAAACCGCCTGCTGGGTCAGCGTGTTCCCAGGCGTCACCATCATGATGATGGTGCTCGGGCTGAATTTACTGGGCGACTGGTTGCGTAACCGGCTCGACCTGTGCGGAGGATAATATGACGATCTTGCTCGAAGCGACTTTCCCCAATGCGCTCGACGCCCTGGTGAACCGGCTCGCTGGCCCAGCCTGGGCGGGTGCGCTGGTCGAGGCGTGGGTGTTCGAAGACTTCGCCACCCGCCACGCGGCCGCGGCAGCTTTCGCCGCTGCCGGCGTCAGCGCCCATATCCGCAGCGCCTACAAGCCTGTGCTGCACGCGCTTCTGGATGATTTCGACCTCGCCGGCGTCACCGCGATCAACATCGCCACCCCCTCCCACCCGGCCGGCAGCGCCCGTCGCTTTGCGCTCGAAGCCTATCCGCTGGCCGGACTGGTCAAGGTTCCGGTCAGGTTCAGCATCGGCGATGCGCCGCTCGACTACGATGTTGTGTTGCGCCACCCGGAAGGCGATCGCCACCACAAAGTGTTTGCCCCCAACAGCCTGCGCTCCAACGGCACCCTGTCGTCGTGTGGGTGGCTGCGTATCACCCGCGCCGGGACGCGGTTCGAGGATCATGCACTGCCGACCGAGTTCGAGCAGGTTTTCGACGCCGCGATGGCCGCCATCGCCGGCCATCCCTGGCCAGCGACCAGACCGATCTTTGAGACCCTGGAAATCACCGTCGAAACCGCAGGTATCGAACGCCGTATCCCCTGGCATGACGAATGCGTTTCCACCCGGGAGGCACTGCACGAGGATTTTTATTTCTCGCTGCTCGAATTCTTCCAGGCCCATGCCGGGCTGCCACCGGGCGACCGGACCTTGCAACCCGGGCAGATCATTCCGGATATTCGTGAAGGTGAGGCGGAAACAACTTTGCGGGTCGCGCTGCTGCCGGCCAGGATTGAGGCAGTGCCGCTTGAAGTCCGTCCAATGCTCGCCACCGCCGATCGGCCGCTGCGCACCGGGGAGATCGCCGCCGAAATGGCAGCTCTTGGTGGCGCGCCATTTACCTTTGCGTCCACCCAGGGTCGCCAGATTCTCGGCACCCATTTCGCCGGAAGCGGCAAAGGCTTTCTGTTGTCCGGTGGCCAGCATGCCAATGAGACATCGGGCGTGGTCGGCGCGCTGCGTGCCGCCCATGATCTGAAAGCAATCCCCGACATTAACTTCGCGCTGATCGCGCAGGAAAACGTCGATGGCTACGCGCTGCATCAGCGGTTGATCAAAACCGCGCCGCACCACATGCACCACGCCGCGCGTTACAGCGCCCTGGGCGACGATATTGAAGCGCGCGCCCAACCGCCTTTGCTGGAACGAGAGGCGCGTGAACACGCGTTCAACCTCACCAAGGCGGGACTGCATTTAAACCTGCACGGCTACCCTGCGCATGAATGGACCCGTCCCCATGCGGGCTATCTGCCGCGCGGCTTCGAACTCTGGTCGATCCCGAAAGGCTTCTTCCTGATCCTGCGCCATCATCCCGGCTATGGTGCCAAGGCAAGGTCATTCCTGGAACGTTTGACCGAACGGGTCATCCTGACCCCTGGGCTACGCGCCTTTAACGAAGGCCAGTTGGCGGTGTGGGGCGCCCATGCCGGGGAAGTTCCGTTCCCAGTGATCAATGCAATCCCATGCATGATCACCGAAAGCGACCGCGCGACAGTGCCGATCACGCTGATTACCGAATATCCCGACGAAACGATCTACGACGCGCCGTTCCGTCTGGCCCACGACACGCAATACGCAACGGTGGTGGCGGCGGTGGAATTGTATCTGGCCGGGGCAATATAGGGCGGAAGACGCCAGCATCATCCACCCGACATCGTTACGGAACCACCTGATTGACCAGGGCGCCACCGCTGCGTAAGCGTTGCAAGTTGTCCAGAAGAATATCCAGCACATTGTCCTCATACTTGCGGGTCTCCCCGCCAGTATGGGGCGTCACAAACGCATTTCGCAAGGTCCAAAGTGGCGACGCCTGATCCAGCGGTTCCTCATAAACCACATCGATTGCCGCCCCGGCGATCTGCCCGGTCTGCAGCGCCGTTACCAAAGCTGCCTCATCGACCACCCGGCCACGTGCGCAATTGATCAGATACGCCCCAGCCTGCATCGCCACGAAACCGGCCGCATCGATCAACCCGGTGGTCTCTGGCGTCAATGGGCAGGTCAGTGCGACAAAATCAGCGCGTGGCAGCAAGCCCGGCACATCGGCTGTCGCGTGCATTTCATCCGCTCCATTCAGCCCGGCACCCGGATTGGCGCGCACCCCGATCACCTTCATATCAAAGGCCTTACCCAACTGGGCCAGTCGCCCGCCGATCCGGCCCATCCCGACAATGAGTAGGGTCTTGCCGCCGAGTTCATCCTCGCGCGCCGAGATATCGCCGATCATCCCGCGCCAATGCTTGCGCGCCTGGTTGTCGCGTGCTTCCGGCAGGCGGCGCGCCATCGCCAGGATCAACGACATAGCGTGCTCGGCAACCGCCCTTGCGTTGACGCCGGCCGCACTCGCCAGGCTGATGTCGCGCGCCGCCAAAGCCTGACGGTCAAACTGGTCGGTGCCCGCCCCGATCGACTGGATGAAGCGCAAATTCGGCGCTGCATCGAGCAGCTCGTTGCGCCATAAGCCGCTCACCACCAGCACATCGGCGGTGGCGAGGGCGGCTTTCACGCTCGCAAGATCTCGCGCCTCGGTGCTGGCAATCCTGGCGTTGCGTAGCGCGTAGCGCGCCTGCATCTGGTAGGCGACATGGGCGAAACAAATATTGCTGGCGTTAAACATCAGACAGGCTCCCGTAGACCGGCTTCGACCAGCAATGGCAGAACCTCGGCGATGAAATAGGGCAGTTCGCGCTTGAAGTTCACGAAGCTGACAGTGGTGCCGGCAAATCCGGCCTCATGCATCCGGATCATTTCGTCGGCGATTTGGCGCGGGGTGCCGACCAGCGGGTAGGTCCCAGCACCGCCTGCGAAACGTTTACGGTGCAAGCGATAGGCCTCTTCATCATGGCTGCCGGAATTGGCCTGCTTGGCGCCCATATAGTGATCGACACTGACGCTATCCTGTTCGGCAACCGCGTAATATTCGTAATAGGCATCGGCCTCGGCCTGGGTCGGACGGCAGACAACATGGGTGGTGGTATAAACCCCGACATCACGCCCGGTAACCTTGGCGCGCGCGGCGATATCGGCAATCTGTTCGCGGCCCTTATCGATCGTGGTGAAGGTGGTGAACAGATAATCGGCGGCGCGCGCGGCAAAATCCCGACCGGGGGGCGAGAACGCGGCGTTCAACGTCACCGGGCGCGGCTTCTGCAACGGCGCCGGACGGCCCGATACGTTCTTCAGCTGGTAAAACCTGCCATCGAAATCGAACGGTCCCTTGTCTTCATAAATGCGCGTGATGATCTCGAACCATTCCAGGCCCTGGGCATAACGGTCATCGATCAACTTGAGGCCAAAAAGATCGAATTCCTCGGGGTTCCAGCCGCAGACAATGTTGATCCCGGCGCGCCCACCGCTGGCATGATCAACTGTCGCCAACGCCTTTGCCGCATAGACGGGATGGATCATCGGCACATGCACGGTGGAAAACAGGGCGATATTCTTGGTGGCACCGGCGAGTGCCGCCGCATAGGTGAAGGTCTCAAAGCTCCATTCCCGGCTGTTCATTTCCCCGCCAAAGCCTTTCCAGCGCGCAATCGGCAGAAAGAACTCAATTCCGGCGCGGTCGGCCATCTGCGCCACCTCAACAATTTCCGGCCATAACGCCGGCCAACGCTCCGGCACCCGGGTAAGGGTCAGGCCACCATCGGCATTGGCGGAAAAGACCCCGAGCTTGAAGCGGTTCGGGCCACGCATGGGATGGTTGGGCATTCGGGCGTCCTTGGTTCGATCCACCTATTCGACCACCCTGCCCGGCCTGGATCAAGCGTGTTAGGGTTTGAATATGACCGACCCAATCCTGATCTCGCTCTCGGTGAACGGCCGCGCTGTCAGCCTGACCACCGACCCGACCGCCCCGTTGCTCGACGTGCTGAGGGGCCAACTTGCAATGACCGGCACCCGCTACGGCTGCGGCGCGGAATTGTGTGGCGCCTGTCTGGTACTGGTCGATGGTGCGCCGGCCTATGCCTGCTCCCGCGAAATCGGTACCCTGGTGGGCCGGGCGGTGACCACGGTCGAAGGTCTCGGCACCCCAGATGCCCCGCACCCGATCCAGGCCGCGATGCTCGCAGTGCAGGCTGGCCAATGCGGCTACTGCCTGTCCGGCATGCAAATCGCGGCAGCAGCCCTGCTGGCGCACACCCCCTCGCCAAGCCGCGCGGAAATCGCCGAGGCACTGGACGGCAATCTGTGTCGCTGTGGTGCGCATCCGCGTATTCTTGCCGCGGTCGCTCGTGCAGCGGTGGCCATGCAATGATCGCCAACACCCTGCCGAAAAGCCTGACCGACAATCCCACCCTCAATCGCTGGCTGGATTTCGCCGTGCCGGGCCGCGCTGGCGTGCATGTTGGCAAGGTTGAACTCGGTCAAGGCGTTTCCATCGCGCTGATGCAAATCGCGGCCGAGGAACTCGGCGTGGCGCTCGATCAGATCGAACTCACCGCGGGCGATACTGACGCAGCACCCGATGAGGGCACGACAACCAGTTCGCTTTCGATTGAGGTTGGCGGAGCAGCGCTGCGACTGGTTTGCGCCGAATTTCGCGCAATCGCGCTCGACGCATCTGCTGCCCGGTTGGGCTGCGCGGTTAGGGCGCTGGATGTCGAAGACGGCGCGATCCTGCGAAATGGCGAGCCCAGTGGGCTGGAATACTGGAATCTCGCGCTCGATCTGAACCGCGCCGCAACCGGGTCGGTGGCCCCCAAACCTGCCAGCGCCTATCGCCTGGTCGGTCAAAATATTCCGCGCCGCGACCTGGCAACAAAAATGTTTGGCGCCGGCTTCATGCAGGATTTCTCCAGGCCCGGCATGCGTCATGGCCATGTCGTGCACGCCCCGCGCATCGGCCTGGCCGTCAGCGGGTTCGACATCGCCGCCATTCAGCGCGCGGCGGGCGGGGCGGTGGAGATCCTGCGCCACGGCATGATGCTGGCGTTGATTGCTGACAGCGAAACCGCCTTGCGCCGCGTGGCCTTGGCCGCCGACAGCGCGGTTGAATGGGCGGGCCTGCCGGGTATCACCCCAGATCAGCAAGACGCCGCGTGGCTGATCGACCAGCCCAGCCGTGACGGCGACCACGGCACAGCCGATACGCCAACGGCCGGCCGTAAACTCAGCGCCATCTATTCGCGGCCCTATATTTCCCATGGCTCGATCGGTCCGTCCTGTGCGATGGCGGAGTTTCGTGACGGGCATTTGACCGTCTGGTGCCACGCCCAGGGCGTGTACGGCCTGAAGGCCACGCTTGCCGGCGGCCTGAAGCTTGCGCTGGATCAGGTGTCGGTGCGCCATTTGCACGGCAGTGGTTGCTACGGCCAGAACGGCGCCGACGATGCGGCCTTCGATGCCGCCGCCATTGCCCTGCTGCGGCCCGGCACCCCGATCCGGGTGCAGTGGCGACGTGAGGACGAATTCGGCCTCGAACCAGTCGGCCCGGCCATGCGCATTCGCCAGGATGGGGTGTTGGGCGCCGATGGCGGGCTGGTCGATCTGACGACCGAAATCTGGTCCGGCCCGCATACCAGCCGCGGCGGCGCCGGTAATCCGTTGACCGCCCGCACCCAGCCCGATCCGGTGACACCCACGCCGCTCAACGAAACCTCCGCCCCGTATCCCGGCGCCGGCACCCGCAACGCGGTGCCCAACTATGCCATTCCGGCGACGCGCTATCGCCACCATCTGGTCCCGGTGACCCCGGTTCGCACCTCGTCCCTGCGCGGCCTTGGCGCGATGCCGAACATCTTCGCGCTGGAGTGTTTCATCGACGAGTGTGCCGAGGCTGCCGGGCAAGACCCGCTCGCCTATCGGCTGGCGATGCAGCCCGATCCGAGGGCGCGCGACGTACTGATCACGGTCGCCGAAATGGCGGGATGGGCCGCGCGTGGCCCGGCGGGGACCGGCAACGGGTTGGGACTCGGGTTTGGACGCTACAAGAATGCCAGCGGCTATGCCGCAGTCGCGGTGCGAGTCTCGGTTGATGCCGATATTCGGCTGGTTGAAATTTGGTGCGCCGCCGATGCGGGACTTGCGATCAATCCGGACGGGGTCATCGCCCAATTGGAAGGTGGCATCATCCAGGGCGCAAGCTGGACCCTGAAGGAACAGGTCCAGTTCGACGCGGCAGGGATCGCATCGCGCAACTGGGACCGCTATCCGATCCTGCGCTTTTCCGAGATCCCGCCAATCACATGCTGCCTGATGAACCGCCCGCACGATCCTTCCCTGGGTATGGGCGAGGCAACTATCGGCCCAATTGCCGCCGCGATCGGCAATGCGGCGTCCCACGCGCTCGGCGCACGCTTGCGCGATTTGCCGTTGACGCGTGAAAAAGTGATCGCGGCCTTACTTTAGCGCCGCACTGACCTCCTGGTGGAATGCCGCTTCTGTCCCAGGGGGCGGCAAGTAGTTCGGGCAGGTATTGGCGGCGCCACAGGCATTGAATATCCCGGTCACCGGATCGATCTGCGGACGCGGCAAGGGGTCCGGCGCGTCGATAGCGGTCGCAAGCACCGGACCGTTGCCTGCGGCAAACATCTGGAACGCGACAGACCGCCGACGCCGGATTTCGGGATGGGCGACAATCACGAACTCATCGCGCATCGCCTCGGCGGCCTTGGCAGAGGCGATGAAGTCCATGAAACGATCTGCCTCACCCGCGGAATTGCCTGGGTTCGCCACAACGGCCGCGCCATAAAGCGGCCACCCGGTATGGCCTGCGCGTTGGTTGATCACAAAATCATCCAGCGCATTCTGCACCACACAACGCTCCCAGGTGAAACTCGGCGCACAGCCTCCGGGCGGACGAATGATCTCAAAATCACGCCATTGTATCCAGCCAACGCCGAGCCAGACGACCTGGTCGCGCCGCACCCGGGCGCGGCCTTTCAGCGTCTCGGGAATATCCGTGAACGGCTGGTTCGCGCCGACAATCGCGAGCGCCTGTTCACCGCCGGCGACAAAAAACAGCCGCGAACTCAGTATCGCGATGGCCAGTGTCGGTTGGCGTGGGTCAAATGCCAGCGCCTTGACAGCAGCCAGAACCGTCTGCGTGGTCGGCAGGTCCGCCACCGGGTGCTGTACTATCCGCCATCCCGCCGGGCCGCGCCACGCGGTGATCAGACGCGCCGCCAATGACGGGGAAAGGTTCAGGCCTGGCGCCAGAACTTGCTTCCCAGCCACAACATGGATCTCGAGGTCTTGCGCCTTTGCCTGACCGACGACAGCAATCGTGAGGATCAGCCAGCAGATTAACCTCATCGGTCGAGCGCCAGTCGCAACGTCGCCAATATGTCGGACGCGTCCTTGCCACGGGCCAAACTGATCGCTTCCCAATAGGGCGTAAGCCGACGGGCCGAGGCAATCAAATCGTCTGGTCGGGGCTGGGCCATCTTGAAACCACCTCCTGTTAGTTCGGCAAGGGCCGTCGCTTCGTTGGCAGCAAGGGCAGTGTTCAGGGCAGCGGCAAGATCGGCGCCAAATGTCGTTACCACCTGGGCCAATGACTTTTCCAGTGTCGCCATTGCCGCGCGATTAGCTAGAATAACCCCGTCGCTGCGAACCGGCGTAATCCGGCAGCCGAACCGAAGCTTCCCGGCCCAGACCCTGCCCGCACCGACTGCGGTACCGAAAACTCCGTGCAAGGTTCCGGCTTCGAGTGCAGCCGAAACATCGTCACTCACCATCGTCGTCGCCAGGGCGCCCAGCCGGTGCACCGCCTCGGCCTGATCTTGGGTGGTGGTGCGGATCACCATTCCGCGCAAATCATCAATGGCCGCAACCGCGCGTACCGTGAAAATCACCTGAGGCGGCGTCATGTAGTAACCAATCAACTGGGCCTTGTGCTTGGCGAACAGCGTATTGAGAAAGGCTCGCTGGATCGGCAAGGCAATGCGCAGATGGTCTTCGGTGGTGATCAGCCCTGGCAGACGCAGCGCCCCGGCCGCCGGCAAGTTCGAAACGTAGTAAATGTCATCGCCAAGCTGCACGCGGCCATCGGCGACCGCCGCGGTAACGGCGGTGGAACGGATCGGCAGGCTGCCCGCCATTTTCACGGCAATCGATAAGGCCCGACTGCTTCGTGCTGGCATTTCATCGGACAGGCGGTTGATGGTGGCGAGTGGCGCGGGATCACTCCGCGGCTGGGAACTGAACAAACTCCACTCGGTCGCCGCGTCGGCAGTTGTGGCGGTCACGGTCATCGCAGCGCCCCCAAGGGCGCGCAACACGGTCCGCCGAGACAAAGCCAAAACCATTCGAATTCGCTCTCCTGCGCCAGTCGGCGCGTGGCATCTAGCACAGCACGACGGAATGCGGCACATGGGGACTTCGTCAGGATCGTCACGCCGGGCCACTGGCAGGCCAGAACGGAGAGCAAGCAATGTCGCATATCGGTCATTTCATCGGCGGTCGAGCATTCGCCTCCGCTGGCCCCACCCAGCCAGTGTTCAATCCCGCTACGGGTGAAATTTCTGGCCACGTGACCCTGGGCGGGGCCGATCTGGTCGATCAGGCAGTTGCCGCCGCCAATGCCGCCTTCCCGGCCTGGGCCACAACCCCGCCGTTGCGTCGGGCGCGGGTGATGTTCAAGTTCAAGGAATTGCTCGAGGCCAACACCCCACGCCTCGCCGCCATCATCACCGCCGAGCACGGAAAGGTGCTGTCGGACGCGGAAGGCGAAATTCAGCGCGGGATCGAGGTCGTCGAGTTCGCCTGCGGCATACCGCATCTGCTGAAAGGTGAGTTCACCGAAGCCGTGGCCACCGGGATTGACGCTTGGACAATGCGCCAACCGCTCGGCGTGGTCGCTGGCATCACGCCGTTCAACTTCCCGGTCATGGTGCCGCTATGGATGCTGCCGGTGGCGTTGGCCTGCGGCAATTGCTTTATCCTCAAGCCCTCGGAGAAAGACCCGTCGGCAAGTCTGGTACTGGCCGAATTGCTGACCGAGGCCGGCCTGCCGCCCGGGGTGTTCCAAGTCGTGCAAGGCGGGCGGGAGGCTGTCGAGGCGCTGCTCGATCATCCTGGCGTGGAAGCCATCAGCTTTGTCGGCTCAACCCCGATTGCGCAGTCGATTTATCGTCGGGGTACCAGCGCCGGCAAGCGCGTCCAGGCGCTCGGTGGGGCGAAGAACCATCTGGTTGTGATGCCGGATGCCGACCTCGATGGCGCGGTCGATGCGTTGATGGGGGCAGCTTATGGAAGTGCCGGCGAACGCTGCATGGCGGTTTCGGTCGCAGTGGCCGTCGGCGATGTCGGCGACCGGCTAATTGAGAAACTGGCGCCGCGCATCCGTGCCCTGAAAGTCGGGCCGGGCACAGACCGCGAAGCCGAGATGGGTCCGTTGGTCACCGGCGAGCACCGCGCCAAAGTGGCGTCCTATGTCGATAAGGGTGTGGCCGAAGGCGCCAAGCTGGTCGTCGATGGACGTGGTCTGAGCCTGCAAGGCTATGAAAACGGCTTCTTTATCGGTGGATCGCTGTTCGACAATGTGACCGCCGACATGACGATCTATCAGGAGGAAATCTTCGGACCAGTGCTCGGCGTGGTGCGTGCCAAGACGCTCGGCGACGCGGTCAAGCTGATCAACGACCATCGCTTTGGCAACGGCACGGCCTTGTTTACGGCCGATGGCGGGGCGGCGCGCAACTTCGCTAGCGCCATTAAGATCGGCATGGTTGGCATCAATGTGCCAATCCCGGTGCCGGCGGCGTTCCACAGCTTCGGCGGTTGGAAAGCGTCACTTTATGGCGATCACCACATGCACGGCCCGGAAGGGGTGCGCTTCTATACGCGGATGAAGGCAATCACCCAGCGCTGGGGTGCCAATCCGGGTGCGGAGTTCACTATGCCGCAAATTGGCCGGTGATATGTCGGACAGCAACGCCCAACGGGTGATTATCGTCGGCGCCGGCCATGGTGGCGGCGCGGTTGCGGCGACCTTGCGGCAATATGGCTTCAAGGGCGCCATCACCGTGATAGGCACCGAACCGATTGCGCCCTATCAGCGGCCACCATTGTCGAAAGCCTGGCTGAAGGGCGAAGCCGATGCAGCCTCGCTCGCGCTCCGTCCGCCGGCGTTTTACGACAAAGCCAATATCGACCTGCGGCTTTCGACCACGGTCACGGCGATCAATACCGCAGCCAAAACCGTGGCGACCGATGCGGGCGACACACTTGGCTATGACTGGCTGATCCTGGCCACCGGTGCGCGCGCCCGACGGCTGCCCATTCCAGGCATGGAATTGGCTGGCGTGCTGGAATTGCGCACCGCCGCCGACGCCGATCAGCTGAAATCGGCATTAGGTCCGGGCAAACGGTTGGCCGTGGTCGGTGGCGGTTATATCGGGCTTGAAGCCGCCGCATCGGCAACCGCGCTCGGGTCCACTGCCACGGTGATCGAACGCGAAAACCGGGTGCTGGCGCGGGTCGCGTCGGTCGAATTGTCGGAAGCCTATCAGGTTGCGCACAGAAAGCGCGGCGTGGCGATCGAACTCAGCGCCCAGGTGGCTGCCCTGGAGGGCGCGGACGGCAAGATCACTGGCGTGCGACTGGGCGATGGCCGACTGGTGCCGTGCGACGTGGCGCTCGTCGGCGTCGGTGCGGTCGCCAATATCGAACTCGCCCAAGCCGCCGGGATCGCCTGCGATCTCGGTATCACCGTCGATCTGGCGGCCCGCACATCCGACCCTTCGGTGTTCGCAATTGGGGATTGCACCTGGCGGCCGCTGCCGCATTACGGGCGTGACTTCCGGCTCGAATCGGTGCCGAACGCGCTGGAACAAGCACGCCAGGCCGCCGCCAGCATTTGCGGCCGCGCCCTTGCAGCGCCGGAAGTACCGTGGTTCTGGTCGGATCAGTTCGACCTTAAGCTGCAAATCGTCGGGTTGGATTTTGGCGCCACCCATACCGTCGTGCGCGGCGATCCCGCCACCGAGTCGTTTGCGGTGTTCCATCTGACCGACGATAACCGCCTGCGCGCGGTTGAAGCGGTGAACATGCCTGATGCCTTCATGGCCGGGCGACTGTTGATCGCCAAGGACCGGGAACTGGCACCGGCGCAGATTTGTGATATGTCGGTCGCCATGAAGGACTTAACAGTCTAACTGCCACGAACTTAGGGAAACCAAAATGCCGCAAGTGACGTTCATCGAACATGATGGCACCGCCCACACGGTCGACGCCGTGATTGGCAAAACCTTGATGGAGGCCGCTGTCGACAATGGCGTCCCTGGAATTGACGCCGATTGCGGTGGCGCCTGCGCTTGCGCGACCTGCCATGTTTTTGTCGTGCCGGAATGGGAAGCCCAGACCGGCGAACGGACCGAGGCGGAAGTCGCGATGCTCAACTTCGCCGCCGAAGTGAAGCCGAATTCGCGTCTGTCCTGCCAGATTCAAATCACTGCCGCGCATGACGGGCTTGTCGTCCACATGCCAGATGGGCAACACTGATATCCAATTGATCTAAACCGCAGGCCGGAGGTAACTGGCCGCGGCATTTCCTGGAGGATTGAGTAGCATGAATGACGCGCCGTTTCCCCTCGGTCTAAGTGATCACGAAGCCTATTCCCTGCCGCTCGACAAACTCGACGTGAGCCAGGGGCGGCTGTTCCAGAACCAGCTGCATCTGCCGTATTTCGAGCGGCTGCGGCGTGAAGACCCGGTGCATTACTGCGCCGACAGCCAGTTCGGACCGTATTGGTCGATCACTAAATACAACGATATCGTCTCGGTCGATTCGAACAACAAAGTGTTCTCGTCAGCGTCCGAATTCGGCGGCATCACCATCCGCGACCGCCGTCCGGAAGTGAGGCGCGAAAGCTTCATCGCCATGGATGCGCCACGCCACGACGATCAGCGCAAAGCGGTCAGCCCAATCGTCGCGCCGCAGAACCTCGCTCGCATGGAAGCGGGCATCCGCGAACGCGCCGGCAAGGTGCTCGATAACCTGCCGCGTGGTGAAAAATTCAACTGGGTCGAAAAAGTCTCCATCGAACTTACCACCCAGATGCTGGCGATCCTGTTCGACTTCCCCTGGGAAGATCGCCGCATGCTGACCCGCTGGTCGGACGTCGCCACCGCCGATATCGCGGCCGGCGTGGTGAAGACTGAGGAAGAACGCGAGGAAATCCTCGCCGAATGCCTCGCCTATTTCACCCGGCTGTGGAACGAACGGGTCAATGCCGACATGCAGCCTGATCTGCTGTCGATGATGGCGCATTCCCCAGCGACGCGGAACATGACGCCCGACCAGTTCCTCGGGAACCTGATTCTGCTGATCGTTGGCGGCAATGATACGACGCGCAATTCGATGTCGGGCAGCGTACTGTTCATGGACCGTAATCCTGACCAGTTCGCCAAGCTGAAAGCCAACCCACTGCTACTCGACAGCGCGGTGCCGGAAATTATCCGCTACCAGACCCCCTTGTCCCATATGCGGCGCACCGCATTGGAAGACCAGGAAGTCGGCGGCAAGCTGATTAAAAAGGGCGACAAGGTTGTGATGTGGTACTGCTCGGGCAATCGCGACGATACCGCGATCGAAAACCCGAACGCCTTCATCATCGACCGCAAGCGCCCGCGTCAGCATCTTTCATTCGGTTTTGGTATCCATCGCTGCGTTGGCAATCGCCTAGCGGAAATGCAGCTCAAGATCGTATGGGAAGAGATCCTCAAGCGCTTTGACCGCATCGAAGTGGTTGGGCAGGAGACACGGGTGTTCTCGTCCTTCGTTCATGGGATTGAGGATTTGCCGGTGATTGTTCACAGCAAATAGACTTTGCTGATTGAGACAACGAAAAATGCGGTTCCCCATGGAACCGCATTTTTTTGTGCCTCACTGCGGAATGACACCCAGCCAAGCAGGCGCGACACCTGCACATCGGCTGGACGACGCCAATTTCAGCCGCAAGGGTGAGCGCGAGGGTCGTAGCAAGGCTCGCGCGCAAGATCGGGTGGTGTCGCATCGGGAGCTTGCCTTTCCAAAGACGGACAACCCGGTTGGTCAAACCGGGCGGTGCGTGTTGGATACACACTGGACTTGCGGCCCAACAGGATCGGGCAACACTCCCCCCCGCCGACAGCCGCGCGCAGGATCAGTGCCGCAGACCACTGCATGGTAGATCAATGCACGATTTTTCCGCGCAGCCCCCTCGCGCTGGGATCATTGATCAGCTACCGTCATCTCTAACATCTACTTCAAAGTCTGATGAGGGAGAACGAACATGCGGGCCTATCTGGTCCGACGCTTGCTGGCGCTTATTCCGACGTTGTTCTTTGCGAGTCTGATCGTGTTTTCGACCGTGCGACTACTGCCGGGAGATGTGATCGATCAGATGATCGCGCAGAATGATATCGGTTCAAAAGCATCGCGTGAGGCGTTGGAAGCTGCCCTCGGGCTCGATAAACCGATGATGACGCAGTATTTCTCCTGGATCAGCGCAATCCTGCTGCACGGCGATTTCGGTAAGTCACTCTGGCAGCAATCCCCTGTAATTGACGAATTGCTCGCCCGCATGCCTGTCACCTTCGAACTCGGGGCGATGGCGTTGGTCGTGGCTCTGGTGGTGGCAATACCGATCGGCATCATCTCGGCGATGAAGCAGGATGGCTGGGCGGACTACCTCGGTCGGTCGTTCTCGATTCTGATGCTGTCCGTGCCGGGGTTCTGGATGGGTACTGTGGTGATGGTGTTTCCCGCGATCTGGTGGGGGATCTCGCCGGAGGTGCGCTATATTTCGTTCCGTGAAGATCCACTGGGCAATCTTTGGCAATTGGCTGTGCCGGCGGTTATTCTGGGCACTGCGCTTTCAGCGATTACCATGCGGATGACGCGGACAATGATGCTGGAAGTGCTGCGCCAGGACTATATTCGCACCGCGCGGGCCAAGGGCCAGACTGAACGCGGCGTTATCCTGCGCCACGCCTTGCGCAATGCGCTGATCCCGGTGGTGACCCTGATCGGCTTGCAAGCCCCGATCCTGATCGGTGGCGCGGTCATCATGGAACAGATTTTCGTCATTCCGGGCATGGGCCTTCTTCTGCTCGAAGCAGTCGGCCGTCGGGATTACCCAGTGATCACCGGAGTGTTCCTGCTGGTCGGCGTGGTGGTGATGCTGATCAACCTGATCGTGGACCTCAGCTATGGTCTGCTTGATCCAAAAGTGCGGTATCGCTGATGTCTGCGCATAGCACCTCCGTCTCGGCAACCGCTGCCCCGCCATCCGCATTGACCAGGGCCATACGCGGCGTGATCCGCCTGTTCCGGGAGAAGCCTCTGGGCGCGATCGGAGCTGTGATTGTCGTCGTGTTCCTATTTTGCGGGATATTCGCTGATTGGTTGGCCCCGTTCGGGATTAATCAGATCAGCCCGGTCAACCGACTGAAACCCCCATCCGAGCGCTTCTGGTTCGGCACCGATCATCTCGGGCGCGACATGTTTTCGCGCATTCTGTATGGTGCACGTCTGTCGGTAATCATCGGCCTTGCCGGTGCCACTCTGGCGACTGTCATTTCCATCACGCTCGGCGTGGTCAGCGGCTATTTCGGCGGAAAAGTGGATATGATCGTCCAGCGCCTGGTCGATGCCTGGATGAGCTTCCCGGAGTTGGTGATCCTGATCGCAGTTGTCTCAGTGGTCGGGCCGGGCATGTATCAGATCATCGTCATCCTGGGCATGACATTCGGCATTGGCGGGTCCCGGATCATCCGCGGCGCGGTGGTTTCAGTGCGCGAGACAATGTATATCCATTCCACCCAGTCCATGGGCGCAAGCACCTGGCGGGTGCTATGGCGCCATATTCTCCCCAACATCATGCCGCCGGTTCTGGTGTTGTTCTCAACTCGGGTGGGCAGCGTGATCCTGGTCGAGTCTGGCCTGTCGTTCCTCGGTCTTGGGGTACCTCCCCCCGCTCCAAGCTGGGGCGGAATGCTGTCGGGGACAGGTCGTACGTATATGTATCTCGCGCCCTGGCTCGCTTTTGCCCCAGGGCTGTGCCTGACATTCGTTGTATACGGCATCAATGTCTTCGGTGACGCCTTGCGCGATCTGCTTGATCCCCGCATGCGTGGCAGCCGATAATCCGTTCGGAGAATAGTATGCGTCGTAGCGCCCTTGCAGCCCTGGCCTTGTTTGCTGGCACGGCCCAGGCCGAGCCGCCCAAATATGGCGGCAATCTGGAAATTGGCACAGTTTCCGTTACGATCTCGGCCTTGTCGTTCGACCCGGCTGATTTTGCCTGGAAACTTAACCACGACACTGGCCTTTACCTTGAAACCCTGTTTGCGGGCGACTTGTCCAAGTCGGTGCGCAATGGTGGCAAGTATAATTTTAAGCCGGATGCCTGGGTGCCGACCGATGCGCTGCGTGGCGAACTGGCGGAACGTTGGGAATGGACCCAGGACCCGCTCGCGGTCGTGGTACATCTTCGCAAAGGCATCATGTGGCCGGAAAAGACCGGAGTGATGGCGAGCCGGGAATTCACCTCGGACGATGTCGTGTTCAGCTTCAATCGCCAAAATGCCAGCGCGAAAAAGGTCCCAGGCTACTTCGATCATGTCACCAGCATCGAAGCACGTGACCGCTATACGGTCGTGTTCGCGATGAAGGAATACAACGCCGAATGGGATTATCGTTTCGGTTGGGGCTACTACTCGCAAATCATGCCCAAGGAACTGGCAACCGCCGGGGCCGCAAATTGGAAGAATGCCACCGGCACCGGGCCGTTCCAGTTGACCGACTATGTTCAGGGTAACGCGCAGACCTATAGTCGGAACCTGAGCTACTGGGATCAGGAAAAAATCGACGGTCAGAGCTATAAAATTCCCTTTGTCGATAAAGTCACCTACCGGATCATCAAAGACGAGGCGACCCAGCACGCAGCGTTGCGCACTGGCAAGCTCGATATTCTCGAAACCATTCGCTGGCAGGCCGTCGACAGCCTGAAAAAATCCGCGCCTCAGCTCAAATGGGCGAAATGGCTGGCGATGGGCGGGATTTATCTCTCGATGCGGGTCGATACCAAACCGTTCGATGACATCAGGGTGCGCCGGGCGCTCAATATGGCGGTCAACAAGGTTGAAATCGTCAAAGAATATTACGGCGGCAATGCGGAGCTATTTGCCTACCCGCAGCACCCGGATTATGTCGGCTACTTCCAGCCGCTGTCGGAAATGCCCGCCTCGGTCAAGGAACTTTACGAATACAATCCCGAGAAAGCCAAGAAACTACTGGCCGAGGCCGGGTATCCCAAGGGTTTTACCTTCAAAACCCAGGTATGCGCCTGTTCGCCCGACAACATGGACTTGCTTCCGCTGGTGGCGGGCTACCTTGAGATGATCGGGGTCAAGATGGAAATCCAGCCGATGGAATACGGCGCTTTTCTGTCAGCGATGACCACTCAAACCAATACCGCCGGGTATTTCATGGGGAATGGCCACACCAATCCAACCACCACAATTCGCAAGAACTTCGTGCCGGGCCAGGTATGGAATCCGTCGCAATGGAATGATCCCGCATTCAGCGAGCGGGTGGCAGAAATGTATCGCACCCCGGATGAGCCCATGCGACAGAAGATGCTGCGCGACATGACGATCGAGATGCTCGACAAGGCGCCCTATCTCTGGCTGCCGACCCCTTACATCTACAGCGCCTGGTGGCCCTGGGTGAAAAATTATGATGGCGAGTTGCGGGTTGGCGCGGTCAAGCCGGGGCCGGTCTATGCCCGGATCTGGATTGATCAGGACCTGAAAAAGCGATTGGGTCACTGATGAACATGACAGCCCCCCTTCTCTCGGTCCGTAATCTGACCACAACATTCCGCACCGAGGGTGGCACGATCACCGCCGTTGACAACGTGTCCTTCGACGTCAAGGCCGGAGAAACACTGGCGATCGTCGGGGAATCCGGGTCCGGAAAATCCGTCACCGCGTTGTCGCTGTTGCGCCTGATCCCCAATCCACCCGGCGAAATTGTCAGTGGATCGGTGCAGTTCGAAGGCCAGGAGTTGCTGACCGCATCGGAAGATGCGGTCCGCTCGATCCGTGGCAACCGCATTGCAATGATTTTCCAGGAACCAATGACCTCGCTCAACCCATCGCTCACCCTGGGTGTCCAGGTCGGCGAGCCGATGGTGCTGCATCAACGAGCAAGTTGGGCCGCCGCCTTCGCCAAGGCCGGTGATCTGCTCGATCGGGTGCGCATTCCAGATGCCCGGGCACGACTTGATGCCTATCCTCATCAATTCTCCGGCGGGCAACGCCAACGCGCGATGATCGCCATGGCATTGGCGTGCCAGCCCAAATTGCTGATCGCTGATGAGCCGACGACCGCGCTTGATGTGACAGTGCAGGCACAGATCCTGGCGCTGCTGAAGGAACTGACCCGCGAAACCGGCGCGGCGCTGATCTTGATTACCCATGATCTTGGCGTTGTCGCACGTTATGCCGATCGCGTGGCTGTGATGTATGCCGGCCGGATCGTTGAAACCGCGTCGGCGCGCGATCTGTATCGGACACCACGCCACCCCTACACGCGGGGCCTGCTCGCCTCGATCCCACGTCTAGATCAGCCTCCCGGCCAACGGCTTGTGCCGATCGACGGCCAGCCACCCAATCTTGCTCAACTGCCAGCCGGATGTGCGTTCCAGCCACGCTGCCGCAACGCCACCGCACATTGCGCGACCGAACGGCCCAGCCTCACCGAGGCGGCCCCCAATCATTGGAAGGCCTGCTTCAACGATGTCGCGTAAGCCCCCCCTCCTCGAAGTTGAAGACCTGAAAGTCCATTTCCCGGTTTATGGTGGCATTCTGGCACGCAAGCCGATTGGCGCCGTCCAAGCTGTCGATGGGGTGTCGTTTCAACTCGAAGCCGGAAAGACACTCGGCCTGGTCGGCGAAAGCGGCTGCGGTAAGTCGACGACCGGGCTTGCGGTGCTGCGCATGCTGCCGGTCACCCATGGCCATATTCGTTTTGACGGCACCGACATCACCACGGCCGATAGCGGCACCATGCGACCCTTCCGCCGGCGCATGCAGATGATTTACCAGGACCCGTTCGGCGCCCTCGACCCGCGCATGACGGTTGCTGATATCATTGCCGAGCCGATGATCGTCCATAAGATCGGTGCGTCAGCGGCCGACCGACGCGGACGGGCGACGGAGTTGCTCGAGATGGTCGGGCTACGTCCCGACATGGCCGGGCGCTACGTACACGAATTTTCTGGCGGCCAACGCCAGCGCATCGGGATTGCCCGAGCGCTTGCCATGCAGCCCGATCTGCTGATCTGCGACGAGCCGGTTTCGGCCCTAGATGTGTCGATCCAGGCCCAAATCGTCAATTTATTCCGCTCCCTGCAGGACCGTTTCGGGCTTGGCTACCTGTTCATTGCCCATGATCTGGCCGTGGTTCGCCATGTGTCCGACCAGATCGCAGTGATGTATCTCGGGCGGATTGTTGAAATTGCCAGCAGCGCCAATCTTTACACCAATCCCCAGCACCCGTACACCCAGGCCCTGCTGGCAGCAGTCGCTATCCCCGATCCTGATGTCGAGGCAACGCGGCCGCATATTCCGGTGATGGGCGAGGTGCCCGGCGCGATGAACCCGCCGAGCGGCTGCCGGTTTCATCCCCGCTGCCCCCGCGCGGTGGCGCGGTGCAAGGCCGAATCGCCTGTGCTGCGCCCGCTCAGCGGACAACAATCTGTGGCCTGTCACCTGGTCTAGGGTCTGTTGAGGTTCATCGTGAATTGATGATGGCTCCTGCGAGATAGAGCAGATTCCGATCAATCCGGCTCATATCCGGCTGCGGTGAAGTATCCTGCACAATCCTGCGGCGTGAACATCGGGATTGCATCTCGAATAGCGTCCCAGAGATCATCGATGGTTCGCGCTGCCGTCTTGCGCAGGAAGGCCTTGA